>NZ_JACHIG010000001.1:686519-1373039 GCF_014203095.1 Prosthecobacter vanneervenii
AAATGCGCTGTGCACTGGATGCGCAGACACTGGAGGAAACCGACTGCGGCAGCTATGTGCGGAAATTGATCACCTATACCTCTCAGCCGGGAGGTCGGGTGCCAGCCTATCTGTGCATCCCCAAAGCTGCACTGGCTGGAAAGAAAACACCTGCTGTGCTGTGCCTGCACCCGACAGAGAATAAAATCGGCTTCAAGGTGGTTGTCGGGCTCGGGGGCAAGCCCCACCGGCAGTATGCCCAGGAGCTGGCGGAGCGGGGCTTTGTAACGCTTTCCCCCAGCTATCCGCTACTCGCGGACTACCAGCCGGACCTCAAGGCGCTGCACATGCCCAGCGGCACCATGAAGGCCATCTGGGACAATCTGCGTGGGCTGGACTATCTGGACTCCCTGCCCTACGTGGACCGTCAGCATGGCTATGCCGCCATCGGTCACTCATTGGGCGGGCACAATGCCATCTTCACCGCTGTCTTTGACGATCGTATTCAAGTCATCGTCTCCAGCTGCGGCTTTGACTCATTGCTGGACTACTACGGCGGCAACATCAAAGGCTACGTGCAGGAACGCTACATGATGCGTATGGCTGACTATTTGGGACATCCGCAGGACTGCCCATGGGACCACTACGAGCTCATCGCCTGCCTGGCTCCGCGTTACCTTTATGTGAACGCACCGCTCAGGGATGCCAACTTCCGCTGGCAGAGCGTGGACCGGATTGTGAGCGCAGCTCTGCCATTGTTCAGACTCCACGGAGCAGAGTCGCACCTGCAGGTGGCGCACCCAGACTCAGACCACGACTTTCCCGACGCCGAACGCTTGGCCAGTTACGAACTGATCAAGCGCGTGCTGCAGCCTGCTGAATGACCTGCACCAGGCGCGGGCAGAGCACCGAGTGGGAAAACTCCGCGCCAAGTGTCCTGGCGGCCGGATTGACGGGCTGTGACCCAAGCGCCACAGCCTCCTGGATCTGCCGCACAATGCCCGGTACATCCCCGTTTCTCGCCACCCGCCCGTGCTCAGGATGGCCGAGCCTCCGCGCCAGATCGGAGCCGTGGCTTTGATCCGGGCCCACAAAAAGGAACGGAATACCAAGAGTGAGGATGTTGTAGATCTTGCACGGGTGCACAATCCCCACAAAAGCATCTCCCATCACCACCAGATGAAGATCTGCGGATGAAAGAGAGCCGGAGAGCTTTTCCATGGGCTGATATGGAAGACAGGTGATGTTTTGGAGAACCTTGCTCCTGGCAAACGACTGCACCTTTTTGAACTCGCTGCCACCACCCACAAAGAGAAAATGAAGCCTCTCCTCCCCTTTTAGCTGGTCTGCTGCTGCCAGCACATCATCCAGTGGGTGGCAGGGGCTGTGATTCCCGGAATACATGACCACAAATTTTCCAGCAATTCCGTGCTCGGCACGAAAGGCATCCCGCGCAGCCACATCATACTGCACAGCCTGATCGTGAGACCATGGCGCATCGGTGTGAATGACCTCGGGGCGGACACCTTTGGCCGTGAGCCGGTCTGCCATGAAACGATCCAGTGCGATGATGCGGGAAGCACGGCGAAAGCTCCAGTTCTGAATGAACGTCAGCGCGCGCTCCACCAGGCCCCCGGCTTTAAGCCAGCCCGCAGCCACGGCTTCATCAGGATTCAGGTCCATGACCCAAGGAACAACAGCCCCTCCTTTAAGACGGGCAACGACGGTGCCCAGAGTGGAGATCAGCGGGGGCGAGGTCAGACAGACTGTGACATCGTGCCGTGGGAGAAAGAAGAGAATGCGCATCGCATTTCCCCAGAAGGCTGCAAAATCCACAAACCGCCGCCATTTGGCCTTCTTTCCGAGCCCAGGCGTCCAAATGCGACGAATGTCGATACCGCGCCACTTTTCACACACGGGGTAGCGGATCTCTGGATTGTCGTAGCCACGAGACGACGCCACCACAGTTACCTGATGCCCCGCCTGGACCATTTCATGCGCCAGATCAGTGAGGTGCTGCGCCGTGGCCACATGGTCCGGGAAGAAGCACTGATTGACCAGAAGGATCTTCATGAATCAGCTGCGAAGGCGATTGGATTTAAGCTCCTCCAAAAATGCCTGATAGGTCTGCGCCAGCCCCTCCTTGAGAGGAATGCGCGGCTTCCACCCGAGACTGTTGATGCGGGATGTGTCCAGCAGCTTGCGCGGTGTGCCATCGGGCTTGGATTCATCCCAGACGATCCTGCCCTTGTACCCAACGGTCTCAGCCACCAATTCCACGAGTTCCCGAATGGTGATATCCGACCCATATCCCACATTGACGAGATCTGGCGGATCTGGGAGCTGCAGCAAAAAAGCGCAGGCGTCAGCCAAATCATCGACATGCAGGAATTCACGCCTTGGGCTGCCTGTCCCCCAAGCAGGCACCTCGTTTCGGCACTCTTCTTTGGCTTCATGAAAACGCCTGATCAGAGCAGGCATCACATGCGAGTTCTGCGGGTGATAATTGTCTCCGGGGCCAAACAAATTGGTAGGCATGGCAGAGTGATAGACCACACCATACTGCTTGCGGTAATACTCAGCCATTTTGACTCCCGCAATCTTGGCAATCGCGTATGCCTCGTTGGTAGGCTCAAGCGCAGAAGAGATAAGACTGTCCTCCGTGATGGGCTGCGGGGCGAGCTTGGGATAGATGCATGAGCTGCCAAGAAACAGCAGCCTCTTGACCCCCGAAGTCCAGGCGCTGTGGATGCAATGGCTGGCAATGGCGAGATTTTCATAAATGAATTCTGCCGGGTAGGTGCTGTTGGCATGAATGCCGCCAACCTTTCCAGCGGCTATGATGGCAGCATCCGGCCTCTCCGCAGCATAGAAGGCAGCCACAGCAGCCTGGTCCGACAGGTCGAGTTCCTGACGAGAACGCGTAACAATCGTCACGCCGGAAATTTGCTGAAAGCGTCGCACCAGCGCGCCCCCTACCATGCCTTTGTGTCCGGAAATAAACAACTTCATCGTGCTTCAGAGACTCTTCAACTTCGCCTCGTGTTCAGCCAGCTTGAGATCGGCATCCACCATTATTTTGACCAAATCCTTAAATCGCACCTTTGGCTCCCAGCCAAGCTGCCTGCGAGCCTTGATGGGATCGCCGATCAACAGGTCTACCTCTGCGGGGCGCTCATAGCGGGAATCGTGCACTACATGCTTCTCCCAATCAAGGCCAAGCAGTCCAAAAGTCTCCTGGCAGAATTCTCGTACGCTGTGGGTTTCATTGGTTGCCACTACATAATCATCCGGCACATCCTGCTGCAGCATCAACCACATCATTTCCACGTATTCTCCCGCGAAGCCCCAGTCACGCTTGGCGTCTAGATTGCCAAGATAAAGTTTGTCCTGGAGCCCCATTCTAATACGAGTAGCCGCCCGAGTGATTTTACGCGTGACAAAGGTCTCCCCCCGCCGGGGAGATTCATGATTGAATAGAATGCCGTTCGAAGCATGCAGCCCGTAGCTTTCACGATAGTTCACCGTCAACCAGAAGGCGAAAACCTTGGCACAACCATAAGGAGAACGTGGCCAGAATGGCGTTTTTTCTGTCTGCGGCACTTCCTGGACCTTGCCAAACATTTCCGAGGATGAAGCCTGGTAGAAGCGTGTTTTTCTCAACAGACCAGACTCTCGGATCGCCTCCAAAATGCGCAGCGTGCCCAGCCCATCCACATCTCCAGTATACTCCGGAACATCAAAGGAGACCTTCACATGAGACTGAGCCCCGAGATTGTAGATCTCATCCGGCTGCAGTTCATAGAGCAGCTTCACCATCTGCACGGCGTCAGCGAGGTCTCCATAGTGGAGTTTAATACGGACATCTTCCAAGTGCGGATCCGCATAGATATGATCAATGCGTCCTGTATTGAAGCTGGATGAACGACGGATCACTCCGTGGACCTCATATCCCTTGGTCAGTAGCAATTCCGCCAGATAGGAACCGTCCTGCCCTGTGATGCCGGTGATGAGTGCTTTTTTCATGCCAATCAATTGTATGGGGTCGCGTTCACCCTTCGAGGTATTTCCTCTCGGAAGGCCGCGGTAATGTGCTGCATAGTCCCTCGTAAAACAGTTTCAACCGCCGGGCTACGGCGCTCATGGAGTGATTCTTTGCGGCGTAGGCTTGCCCCCGTGAGGCCAGCTCATTGAGTCGCTGATCATCTTGCAGCAGCATGATCAAAGCATCTGCCACAGCATCTTTTGATACCGATGTCATGCAAACAGCCCCTTCCTTGGCCGCCTCGGCACAAAGAGCCACTTGATCAGTAGAAACGCATGGCACTCCGGAGGCCATGGCTTCAAGCAGGGCCATGCCAAAATTTTCAGACCGGGATGGCAGACAAAAAACTGTGGCCTTGGCCATGACCGAAAGACGCGTATCTCCTGAAAGAAAGCCGGTCCAAAGAATACTTTTTGAGATCCCCAGCTGAATAGCCTGATTTTGTAATTTTGCCATTAGAAGTTGATCGCCATCACCTGCGATGATGAGCTTCACGCCGCCTATAAAGGAGAGAACTTTTTTAAAAGCCGGCAACAGCAAATCCAAGCCCTTTTTCACATCGATTCGAGAAAGGAACAACACTGTTTTTTCCGCTTCAAAATCAGGAAAGCGGGATTCAAACAGACGCGGAGAAGGCAAATGCTCATAGGGTGAGAGATCGATGCCCAGCGGAATCACGTGACCAGGGGCTTTGATCTTCAAACGGGCCACGTCAGCAGCCTCATCCTCACTCGTAAAATGCAGCGCAGCCGCATTCTCCATCACCGGTTTTTCCAGCCACCGAAAGATCAGTCGCTTCAGCCATGCCTTGCGACGCTCCATTCCCCAACGATTGAGAACTCCAAAGGGTCTCAAGACGTAAGGCACCCCAGCACGCCTAGCTTCACTCTGGGCGATGAAACTGGAGTAACAGAATGCTCCATGTACGTGAACCAAATCGTACCCACCGACATGCGCCCGCAGCCAGCGTTTCAAAGACAACGAAATTCCATAGCCAGCCAGCTGTAGTGGAAAAGATCGCCAGCTAACCCCTGCACGGGCTTCTTCGATTTCATTTCTCGAACGAGTCTGCGGATGCACCGTCACGATATCCGCCGTAACACCAGCATCCTGCAACCCACGGGCCATCACATGAATAGCTGCGACAGGCCCCCCGAAAGCGGGGGCCATCGAAGGCATGACGTGAAGTATGCGCATGGCAGATCAGACTATGGCAGCACGCGCATGGCCGGCCGAACGTTCCAGCCAGTGATCCAGCATGAAGACAGCCCAGCGTGTAAACCATGTGGGGTTTGTGAAAGGCAGCTTTTGAGTCGCAGCTGCAAACTCCTGCCCCCATTGCTGCTCAATCCACTTCTCAAAGGGAAATACAAACCCGCGTTTGGGCTGGTTTTTGATCCATTCAGGCACCTCCGGAACGGCATCCAAAAGCATCTGTTTACCTGCTCGAAGACGAAGCGATGCCGGCACTTTGGCAATCTTTTCAAAGAAAACTCGGTCAACAAGCGGAACCCTTAACTCCAGTCCCTGTGACATGCTCATGACATCACTGTCCCTCAGCAATTGGTTGCGCATATAAAGGGTGAGTTCACACTTGCTGACAGCGTTACGTATGTCCTCCACCTTGATATGATGATTCGGAAGCTCCGGCAGACTATCGTACGAGCAATTCAAATATCGTGCAGCCAGCAGCTTTGCCGTGTGGAAGGAAAGTATGCCCCGAAAGGCTCGATAAGAATTTTTCACTGTGGGAGGGAGGCGCAGCATAGAACCAACACGCCTGAGTTTTGCAGAGTAGAAATTTCTTTCCAACGCCCAGCCAGCAATACCAGCTGCCAGAGGGATGCAGTGTGCTGCACGATTCAGTGCATGAAGGCGAGGAACGGCATCAAAGCTTTTGTATCCAGCAAAGAGTTCGTCTCCTCCCAGGCCAGACAAGACTACTTTCATACCGCCCTGCCTCGCGAAAGCAGAAACAGCGTAGGTGTTGAAACCATCAACACTGGGCTGATCCATGGCTGACAGAAATCTGGCAAACAACTCCCCTCCCCTTTCGGCATTCAGACGCATTGCGTGATGATCTGCCCCGAAGTGTTTTGCAGTGCGTTCGGCAGGCGCGCTTTCATCCATACCGGCATCATCAACACCGATGGAAAAGGTGCTGATTTTGTGATGCCCTGACGCACGTGCCAGTGCCAGCACCGCAGTCGAATCGATGCCGCCGCTCAAGAAAATCCCAACCGGCACATCACTGACAAAGTGAGCGTCAATGCTTTCCATCAGCCCCTGCTTTACCGTTTCAACTGCATCCCCCCCACTCATTTCATCAGAGGTGAATGTCACACGCCAGTAGCAGCTTTTAGCACATCTTCCCTGCTCCCATATCAAATAATGACCAGCCTCAAGACAATGGACATCAGCCAGCAACGTGTGCGGCTCCTGCACAGACCCCATTTGAAAGTACCGCACCAATGCCTCAGCATCCAGCTGACTGCCTGCAAAACCAGACACCTGCAGAGCCTTCAATTCCGAGGCAAACGCCAGCCTTCCGCCTCTCGTGGTATAATAAAGAGGCTTGATGCCAAGTGGGTCTCTTGCAAGAAAGCAACGGCGGTTTTTTTCATCCCAAATGGCTAGTGCAAACATGCCTCTCAGCCTGGGCAGCATGGCTAGGCCATGTTTTTCATACAAGCGTAGAAGCACCTCGGTGTCCGAGTGACTGGCAAACGGCACCCCATCTCTTTCCAGTTCATTCCGAAGCTCTTTAAAGTTATAAATTTCCCCATTAAAGGTGATGTGAAAACGTCCGTCAGGTGTGTGCATCGGCTGATGACCACCGGGGGACAAATCAAGTATGGCCAGCCTCACATGCGCCAATCCGACAGTGCCCGATGCATTTATCCAGGTGCCGTTGTCATCGGGTCCACGATGCTTCAAGGAAGCAATAAGTTGCTGCAAAACTGCTGACAACTTGCCACCATCCATTTTTTCCGAGCTCAGCACTCCTGCGATGCCACACATAATAACGCTAAATTTAGAGCGATCGAACTGGAATTTTCACCCTCGCCTTATGCCTTTCCAGCACATCCGAAGCAGAAGCCATAAAGCGCCTTACACCTTGTTCTAGTGTATTGGATGAAACTACACGGCGGGCGTCATTCTGCATGCGCTCAAATTCTTTGTCGGGCAGATTGAGCAGGTCAAGCATGGCATTTTTCAGCATGTCAGCTTCACCTGCTAAAATTAATCGTCCAGCATGTCCTGATGAAAGAAACTCAATGGCCGCACCAGTGCGGTTCGTTCCGATCGCGGGCATACCAGAAGCAAGAGCCTCCACCAGAGCAAGCCCCCACCCATCGTAGCGTGAGGGAAAACAGAAGATGCCACCTTGCGCATAACCGGAGGGAAGTTCGTCCCAGCTTTGAAAGCCAAGCCATACCACCTGGGAAGCAAACCTTTGCAACTGGCGTCGCAAAGCCACCTCGAGAGGTCCTGCCCCCATGAGAACAAGCCTCGCGTCAGGGCGCAGTTGAGCGACCTGGGTAAAAGCATCCGCCAAAATATCCCCCCCCTTGCGATGTGAGAAGACGCCCGAATAAAAAAATGTGCGCACGCGCGCAGAACGCAACGGCAACTCCATGAAGCGCCTGAGATTGGAGAAATAAGGAATGTTAGAGTAGCTGCGGCTGCCGCCAAATTCTCGCCGGTAGCCTTCAATCCCGAAATCCCCCACCGCCCAGATCGGGGCCGCATTACGATGCAGTGGCTTGAGAAGTATCCACCGCGCAATGACCCCCCAAACGCCTGCCTGATAAGCGCCAGGACGCTCCCCCCAAAAGACCCAGGGACGACGCGTTTTCACACGCTCCCTGATCGCTCTCAGAGCAAAAATATCGGTGTAGAAATTGAATACAACCAAATCCGCAACACGGATTGCATCCAAAGCATCAAGCTTCATATCCGGCGTCTCGGAAAGAATGAGATGGCTGTGAGAAATGCCAGGTAAAGCCCACTGCCGCTCTTTGTCCTGACTCGTGAGATAAATGATCTCCAAGTGACATTCCTGTGATGCGGCAAGTGCATTGAAAAATTCAACCTGATAAGGAGATGTCAGTTGAGTCAAAATGACAATATGCGGCTTGGGAGCAACGATATCATGACCACCAATTTCTTCAGATGAGGAGGCAGCAAATGATGGATCCTGAATAAGTCGTTCAACCACCCCCGCCATCATCGGGCCAACGCGTTGATAACCAAACTTGCTGATCACCGCTGCGCGCAGCTCTTTCGGATGATTCCATAGCGCCTCAGTTGGCTTCTGCTCAAGGGCCAGGCCAATTTTTTCAGCGATCTCAACTGAATCATGCGGGTCTACCAGCAGTCCCAGCCGACCTTGATCCAAAGCATCAACTGAGCCATCTAAATTTCCAGCGACCACTGGTTTTCCTGAGGCCATGGCCTCCAGAAAAACGATGCCGAACCCCTCTTTGCTGCTCGGCATGGCGAAAACATCGCACAATTTATAGTGATCAGGGAGTTCGGCTGTGGGGACATGCCCGGCAAAAACAACACAATCTTCCAAATTGGAAGCTTTCACGAGATCGCGCAAAAGTGGCATGTCATCACCAGATCCCACAATGAGGTACCGAAGTCCCGAAAACTTTTTCCGTAGACCGTCCAACCCCTGTAAAATTTGACGATGCCCCTTGTAGCGCTCTGCTACAACCAATCGGCTCACCGTCATTATCACCGGTTGGTCAGGCATTAGACCATAGCGCTGCAACAAGTAAGCAGGCTTGGGACCGATCGTAAACCTCGCTTCATCAAATGTGTTTGGCACCACGCTGATTCGACGAGGATCAAGACCATAAGAATCGACCACCACCGTCCGCGTGTGATTGCTGACCGCCATGAGATGATCTGCTGCACGCATGGCCCAGATACGAAGTCCGCCTCGTAGATTCCAGGCCTCAATTCCATGCAACACGCTCATCACAGGAATACCGCAAAGCCAGTGCAGCACGCGGACTGCCGGTTGGAAGTGAAGATGCGTGGTGAGCACGCATCGCGGACGCTCACGTAAACCGGCAGCAAGCCCTATGACCATCATCAGCAAAGTCCGCAATCTTTGAGGATACTTTGCCATTGAATCAAATTGCACCCCCTTTAATCGAAGAGGATCTGAATCCGAAGGAAGATCATTTTTGACAAAAACTCGAATCTTAATTCCCGGGAAAGCCTCGACAAGGGCTTGAACATAGACGCGTGAGAATGCTTGAATCCCCCCAGCTCCATCTTGAATTCCAGGGACCCAGACATGTATGGATTCAATACTCATATTTCATGGTGGAGCTAACAGGCCTGATCCTAACAGGTCTGTGGCGCAGCAGGAGCCAAGAAAAAGCTGCTGAGAATCGGACAGGGAAGCGCATTGGCAAATAATGCCGAAGGGCAGATGGCAATTCAATGAATGTGGTCTTTAAAACCATCCACTCACCCAATAGAGCCAGCCTAAACATTCTACGGAAGACACTTCCAAATGCCTGCGGCAGCAGGAGCAACGGAAAGCGCAACAAAGGAAAAATTATCGTATTGATCATTATTGCAGCTTGAGTCTGTTCATCCTCTCTGGGAGCAGGAGGATGATCATGAAAAACCCTTAACATGCCTGACTGCAGACACCGGCCGCCCAAGTCACAAAGCTGAATGCTTACATCAACTTCTTCCAGGTTGTACGCTACCGGCAGCCGCAGGTATCCTTTTGTTTTTTGAAACCATGCACGATTCATCAAATGGCCACACCCCGGATAGTAGGCTTGCAGCCAAAAATCCGATTCATTCAGATTTTCAAACGGAAGAATGGAAGCACAAAAAACAGCAAGATCAGGAAATCTTGTGATCAAACTCCATGCCCTTGCAAAATAATCCACATCGTGTGGGAAAGAGTCATCATCAAAATGTGCAACCCAATCATAACGAGCCTCCTGCATCATCTTGTTCCTAGCTCCGCCAGGGCCAATCAAAGAATCCGAGTGCAGCACCCTCACTGAAGGAAATTCTGTCTCAACAAGTGAGCGCAAGCTATTGTCGTTACCATCCAAATGGACCAGAATTTCCGCCGGAGCAGGATGACAAGCATGCAGACGCTCTAGAGTCGAACGCAACTCAGCACTACGCCTGCAGGCCGGGACGGCTACAGAGATTGCCACAATCCTATTACTCATCGATTGTCACCCTCTGAGCGCTGGTCGCTGCTGACGACTCTCGCGCGTCATACATTGCCGTCGCGCACCTTCACGATGAGAGGACATCTGCAGCGAGCCTGGACGGCGCTTCACTAAATTCTCCATTCGAGGGATGAGGCAAAAACCCCAAGTTGCGCACAAAAAAATGTTTGCCGTATGATTCAGCACCATCTGATTGGTTAATTGCAGGAGATGATAGCAGAAAAAGCCGAGCGCGAGAGAACGAAATATAGAAGGCTGTGTCAGACTAAATGCTTTAAAACAATGGATAAGCATCATCACACGAAAGGCATACCACATAATAAAAGCAGGCCATCCTAACTCTGCGAGACACTGACCAATTTCATTGTCATAATAGGGACACTCTTTTTTAATCGGCGCAATCTTAAGCGCCCGCCTTATCCCAAGAGCTGCTGGGTGTGAGGTTCCTATACCAAACCCCATCAGATCAACCTCTTCAGCTGCAGCTCGAATAGCAGCTAAGTGATGAAGATAGGCGCGTCCTTGAACCGTGTCTCCTGCTGTCTTACGCCGCACCTCAAACGCGTCGAAGGCCTTTTTGAAGAAGACTCCAACGCCTGCGCTGGCCACAGCGAAACCCATGATTAGATAGAATAAAGAGCCTTTGGCTCTTCCAACCCTGCTCACTGCCGAAGTCATGCCAACAAGCGTGCCAACAGCCACCAAACTGAAAACTGCTGTTCGCGAACCCGTCATGAAGGCATTTCCCAACAGTAATGGCAGGTTGCCAAATAATAATAACATACGCTTTCGCCCTTCCATAGCTGTAAGAAGGCAAATGGAAATGATAAAAAACACAAGCACAAACACATTGTGTCCACCAATGTAAGAAAAGGTGCCAGTGATTCGTGCGCGCACCGCAGCGCCTGCACCAAACGTAGCCACATCCTTAACGCCAGCCAAATCACTGGTTGCATAAGTGTTTATAGGGGAATCAGGGCCAGCAAAAAACTGCGCAACTCCGAGCAAGCAGATTGGGATAGCGAACAAAGAGTAATTGAACAACAACTTTGTCATGTGTTGCTCATTGCGAAACAAAAGCGGCACCATGAAGGCCAATGGCACATAATAGAGATAGATTTTCAACCCATAAACAGCCAGCAGAAGCGAACCAATATTTACGTTTGCGGCCCCAAAAACGCTCAATGTTATACAGACACAAGCAATGAAGGTTCCAGGTATTCGCAGACGCCAAGCTCGAATATCAGGATCAGGAAACATGAAAAACTTAATGTATGCCCCTAGCAGAATGATATCCTTGAAAAAGTACACTAGCTCTGACCCTTGGGGGAAGACCCATTTGCGGATGGCACCTTCTAAAAGCGCAACTATGAGCGCCGCGTGAACCGCTCTCCGCCAGTTCATCATGGCTAGAAAGATAATGACTACGGCGCCAAAAGCACCTAATGTCATCATCTGTGAAATTGAAAGCTTCATATCTCAGAATTAAATTTTTTAAAATTTTTTCCAGCTAGGTTATTGCCTGGGCATGCAGATAGTTAGATCTGCTGCATATCAAATTTGATATTATACATTAAAATTCAGCACATTAATCAATACCTCTGAGCTAGATGTAGAAAACACAAACAACTTGAAGAATATCGATTGCAACAACAAATTATACCTCAGATATACTCACCAATACTTTTGTAAATATTATTTTTAACTAGATGTTTGCATGCACTTAATCACCAAGGTGCCAGATCAACCCAGAAGGTTCAAACAAACACTAGAAGCGAGAAAAATGAATATTAAACATATACGCGCCTCAATTATTGAACGTCAATCTGTGACCTCAACTAATCACTCACAATCTTCGGCTGGCTATGGTATCAAAAGCAAGATGAACAAACGAAAAGCCTCGCTCAGCTAGCCGAGCTTCGATGATTTTATTTTTTTCACCTTGATGAGTGTGCTCGAAAACAATTAAGCGCGGATTTACACGCTCAAATTCAAGATTAGAGATGATGTTTTCTTCGTGGCCTTCGCAGTCCATGAACAAGCAGTCGAAGCGGTTAAAACCATGACGCTCCATCACCTGCTCAACTGTGCATACAGGAATGATGATTTCCCGAATACATCCGTTCGCAGATTCATTACTTTTGAGTGATGACAGCAGTTTTTCGCGCGTGAAACTGGCGAGCATAGTAAGCTCCATAGAATCTTTGCGGGTTGCAAGATACTCAGGAGCGTATGTATAGAAAGGCAACTGACCAGCAGGATAGCCAATCGCACTGTTTTCAGGAATGACCTGAGAATAAAAACGATAGTTCCTGCGTAAAGACTCAAAGTATTCTGGAACCGGCTCCGCAGCAACACCACGGGCATTTCGACGGATCATGAACTCCCGATAGGGATCCTTAGAAACTCCATCATTGGCACCGATTTGAAGAAAAGTGAAGGGACTGCCGACTGGCAGATGCTTTTTCAACTCCCTGTAAATAGGGGATGCATCTCGACAACGACGATTGACACGATTAAGCAGATCAAACAATACAGGGTAACGTCTAAGCCATTGGGCCAAAGCACTCATTAGTAAGGGTATTGAAATTTAAAACCACATCTACATTCGATTTGAAAGATATTTAGAGAGTTTTTAATTATGTTTCCATAAAAAAATATAACTATAAGTCTAATATCAAAGCCCTTTACATTCGACATGTGAATTGATCTAGACCAGTCTATCTTCACTCATTGCCTTCAGACCGCCGCACTGCCACTTTCGACAATGAGTTCCAGCACTCCTTATTTGCCAAATGGGCTTACTTGCATGTGTGGGGCATTGCATTATACTCACTATACCAATAAATTTAGTCATTAAGTGTTTATGTCTTCTGCGCGCACTGCTGGAATACTTGCAAATAACGCCGCGCAATTTGTGAAGAATCATGCAAAGCCAAATGTTTTTCAGTGGCGACAGGCTCTGACAAGTTGTTATGCGGTCCCCTTAGTACTTGGTTGATGACACCGGCCAATGCACGATAATCATCGTTCGGGAAAGTGATTCCGCATGCGCCAATGGCTTCAGGCAACCCCCCGCCACTGGAGCCTATAACAGTGCACCCACAAGCAATACCCTCCAATGCAACAACCCCAAAAGGCTCATTCCACCGTGAGGGAACCACCATGATGCGATGTTCGTTTAGCAGACTTACCAGCGCCTCACCAGATTGTGCTCCACAAAAACGGACCTGTGAGTCAAGATGCAGTTTCAACACTTGATCCTCCAATTCAAACTGAGCGGGACCCGAGCCGATGATACTCAGGCTGGGAGTAACCCCTTGCTCACGCAAATGAGCCAGTGCGTTCAAAAGCAAGTCACAGCCTTTATCCGAAACCAAGCGTCCCAGAAAAACAAGATCACGGTTACGCAGAACCTCCGGTAATAGTCGAAACAATTGTTGGTCGTAGGGATTGGGAATGACATAGCCGTTGAGACCGAGAAACCGATCTACAGCCTGACTACATGAAATGTTGGCAGATGCATAATGAGCAAGCGCTTTTTTAATGCGGTCGAGAAGTTTGACCGGATGCCCAGGATTTTCATACCAAATTTGATGGGTGACAACCCAAGATGGTCTCCGTGAACCACAAAATAACAATGGCAGCAGTCCCCATAAGCTAATGTTTGCGAAAATAACAACGTCCGCGGCTCTATATGCAGCAACAGTTGCTAGAAAACCTGGTCGGCGAAGTACGCAAAATGAAAAGACATCCGGCTTAGGATTAGGAGTATCAGTAATAACGGTGACCTGATGCCCCATGCTAACCCATTCCGTAGCAAGCACCTGGACGACCGTTTCAACACCTCCCAGCCGTGGGTGAAAATACGGGGAATAAACCACCAATCGCATTGAAGAAAGAGCTTTATTCGGTGTGAAGCACGGCCGAAGGGTCATGCCAGCAGCTTGAAATATTCTTCTCTCATCGTTTCCCGGAAACGTTTCGGTGTGAATTGCCGCGCAAATGCTCTGGACAATGAAGCATCAAGTGAGAGCTTTTCAGGATTATCCAGATAATAGTGTAGCTTGGCGGCAATGGCGTTACTATTGAGTGCTGACACACGCCACGCAGGATCAGGTACCGGAGCACCGCAATTTTCCGTTAGAATCACTGGAATACCACACGCCATAGCTTCCACAGCCACCCAGCCAAAGGCATCTGCTACTGAAGGCAAAACCATTAAATCGCTCTCTGAATAGAGTTCACGCAGGCGATTTTTTGTTACGGCGCCAACTGCTTTGAGCTTTGCCTTGCCAACTTGGTCTGGAATCGGAAATTGGCCAGTAGGACGTCCGGCCAGTGTCAGCTGAACAGGTGCATTCAACTTTTTCAACGCCTCAAATAGAAATGGCAATCCCTTGCGGAACGAGAGCTCTCCAACGAACAACAGCTTGAGCGGAGAATTCACAGGCTTGGAATGCGGTTTCTCATGAGGGTGCCAAAAATCAACATCAACCCATAACGGGTTTACCAAAATTTTGTCTGGCGAAACACCTTGAGATATAAAGCTTTCTTTTTGAAAGTCAGAATACACCATCAAGTGTTCCGCCAGAGCATATTCTTCGATTTTGCGCTCGATCATTGCAGGTCCGTCTGAAAAACCCTCCCATTTCATTCCGGCACGATCAGCTGCTTCTTTCATCAACAAATCCAAGGCAACAGGATGCAGTTGTGGACAATCATGCAAACTACGAATTCCGAGGCTACGAGCTACTTTAAGCGATTCCAGTGCACAACGCTCTGTTGTGACCAGTGCAGAAGGTGGAGATTTGTGAAGATGCTTGGCGTAGGATTTATCAAACCATGCAAACATCTGCATAGACTCTAAATCACCGCCGAATCGCTGGCGTAGAGCATTCGCCAGCAATGGCCAAGGATTTTCATGAACATATTTGACATCCAATCCGTCAATTCTCCTATTACGCAAACGCTCACGGCCAAATAGGCGGCTTGCCGCCCCACCCCAGCACCCTGGGGCGTCATAGACGGAACAATAAAATTCGCGCAAAAGCCCTATTTCTTGAGCGGCAAGTGCACATTCAAAGGCGGTGTGAACGCCAGAATAAACCACATCAATCATGCCAGCTTTACTCGATACTAGGAGTTAAAATTTGCTGCGCAAAGAGTCGAGCAGTCGCACGCTGGCTATGTCCTGAATACCAGCACTGCAAAGATCGCTGAATTGCTTCTGGATCAGACAGGTCTGACATCTTCACTGGGCGGACATAGTGCTCTCCTGCTCGGAGGCCATCCCAAAGTGTAGCGTCTGGAACAGGCACAAGAGGGATCACGCCATGAGCTGCAAAAGCGGCGAAGATACCAGATTTGGCGAAAAGCTGAGGACCGACAAATGCAAATCCAAATGCGGATTCAGCAAGCATCTGCGAAACCTGCTCCATCGTGAGAAAACCAGTTTGATAAACTGGGACTGAAAATTCTGAAGGGATGACAACACTTTTCCCAATCATCACAATCCGCTGAGCTCCAGCCTGAACGACCGCATTTTGCAATTCACTCCATATATCTTTGATGCCATGTTGAGAGGATAGATTAGAGGTGAAGAGGATGATTTGACGCTCGCGGGCTGAAAATGAACGCATTTCAGATGGTTCACCAAAATTGGAGAATACTGGCAGAATCGGCACGTTTGCATTTACCGACCGCGAGCTGCGCTGAATTTCGCGACGGTTCAGTTCACAGTTCGTCATGACAAAGTCAGAGTTGAACAACAAGCTGCGGGCCACCCTATGTTGTAAGGGGCGGAGCCAGAATGCGCTTTGCAGAGGGGAACTGGATGCAGCCACTTCATGAAACATGACAATTCGTCGCGGAATGCGTAGATTACTCGACAACTGTTTCCATGCCTCGGCCAGCCATAGAGCAACGCCACGCTTTTGGTATCCGTAAGGAGAGAAATGTAATATCAAACAAGCAGCGTTTTCTCGATGTCTCTCGATCACCTCAAGCAAAGCCGCAGAGCTTGGTGATGGGAGAATTTCGGCAGGAAAGGCCACTGTAGCATGCCCTGCCCCACCCTCTGCATTTTGCACCCCAATAAAAATGCTTTCCACCTGCTCATCTTCTCGAAGTCTTTTTGCCAAGCTCCACGCGTAGTCAGCAACCCCACATGCAGATGAAGGCACATGAGGTAAAATGTGAATGGCACACGAAGGTGCAGATCGCATAACGAACCTCAAAATGAATCTGAGGACAAGGTTACGACATTTAAGTGTAACTCACCCCAAGGTGCTTGCATCCAAATTGAAACCGATGTTTTCAGCCCTGAGAATCCCAAAATCAGAGCCTTGATAAAAGCATCCGTTTATCTTCCAATTCATCGCATGAAGTCGTTCCTTCAAGGCTTCTAGAGTATAGCCAGCCCATAGGTGGAACTCCATGGTCAAAAAGCGAACTCGCTTCCACGAAGCATCGTCCCGAAGGATGTCCCATTCAGCGCCCTCACAATCCAGTTTCACAAGATCGACCCTCCCACCGATCCGATGGACAGCCTCACCAAACGAAACTTGCGGTATATTGCTCGAAGCAACTGTTTCAGACCGCGCATGGACGCTATCGCTCGACTCATGAATGGAAACGAATCCTGGCACCATTCCCACAGCTTCGGGATACACCGTGTATCCAAAGCTGTCGGCCTGTCGCTTCCAATACGGGCCCATTTGAGGGTTGGGTTCATAGCCGTGAATCACTGCATCCGGCCATGTCAGTCTGGCGTGTGCTGCAAACAGGCCTGCATGGCATCCTATGTCCATAACGGTTGAAACTGATCGCGGAAGCCGATGAAGGCCATAGACGTCATCGAGAAGAATATCAATAAAAGTCCCACGTGTCCCCGCATCAGCCGGAAGGTGCAGTTCGGTCACCATTCCGTTTCGATCTATTATTTGCCGCGGAGTGCAAAAGCTAGCAGCACGTTGAAATGACAACCCAAGTCGATTGGCAGCGATTCGTCTTTGAATTAAAGTTTTAAGTCGTGAGAGCACAAAAATCGAATTTTATGTGTTTGAATTTAGCAGGCTAACAGGAGGCGCACATCGCTTAGGATCTGCTCAATTCTCGAGCGCCCGCCATTACTGCGCGCTTCCACCTGCGCAAACGTCCCCGCAAGCTTCGCTCTATGGCCTTCGTCTTTTCAGACCGACTTCTTATTTCCTGTCTCCACGCATCGAGTTCGTCAGACAGCAGAAAATCTTCCATCAGCCGATCAATGGGGCGTGCTTTCGACATGTCACAGCCAGCCCAGTGGATGAGATAGGGCTTACGTTGATTGTCTACCCAGAAACGTTCAAAATGGGCGTCAATGTAATCACCTGCCCAAGTGGATTCCATCCTCAGCGGAGGTAGAGTCACATTGTTTATGACTACGTCGCTTGTGTTGACAAGTAAATTGATGCCAGGCTGCTCATGATGAGGAAAGGTCAGGCATGTATTTCTGAAGCCTTCGGCTTCACAGCGCTCACGAAGTTGCTCAAATGAATAGAGACGTCTGTCACAAGCCCACTGCCCAGTATTAAAGATGCTCAACTGCCAGTTTGTGGATTTTTGAGACACAAGACTTTCAGACTCTGCCGTGAGGGTTTCGTTGGGATATTTCCAATGTCCGCATGAAGTGATAAAGCCCTCACATGCCGCCAACACTTCGTTGGGATTGCGAAGAAAAATCACATCAGAATCCACAAATTGAAAGTTTTTCTCCAAAAGACACTGGTACTTGCGCATCGTTGGATGCGCCTTCCACTGCATCAGCCAGTCGCAAAGCTTTGCATCTTCCCACCATTCCGCATTACGGGGAAGATCGAAGCGCCCCTCATGGTAGGGGATGACACGCAGTGGCAGGTCACAACCCACAGCGCGCAAAGAACGCTCCATGGCAAGAAAACGAAGGCGCACCTCAGGACTTGCTAGCGTGGCTATAAATTCCAGTTTCATGACTTAGTTGCTGACACTTTCTCACCTTTGGCCCGAGGCAAGCCAGCGCAATTGCCATGCTGCAAACTGCGGCAGAGACAGGCTGCCAATGTTCGCCAATGCCGTAGAGCACACAGCGGAAGCACATCCCTTATTTGTTCTCGTCGTGTTATGGGTATTTGAACGAGCTCAAAGGCACGCTTGAAAAGCCCCTCTAGAGCACGCTGTGGCGAAAAGTTTTCCATCCACACTTCACGAGCTCTCTTCCCCATCTCCAACGCACGGTGCGTTTGCTGCTCCAACAGCTGAGGAATCTGACCCACTTGGGCTTCAGGAACCAAAAGAGCAAATTCTTCCCAATCAATTCCTGACACAGGCAGCCAGTCATCACTGATGATCACCGGGGCGCGACCAAGTTGCATAACCTCAAACAAACGCATTGAGGCAGGCCCGATCCCTCGTGGACACAAAACAAACTCTGAGTCGAGAATGGTTTGGAGATAGCCTTTCTGAAACGGTTCCCGCTCATCAAGGCCCATCTGCGTGGCGGAAGAACCTGTAACAGCATTCAGCAGCGCTCTGGGATGATTCAAAGCCAGCAAGTTTTGCCTAACCGGGTGCGTCTTAGGATCCCCAACGAAAGAAAATAGGTAACGACGCTCCTTTAAAAAGATTTGAGACTCCGGAATCTCATCCAAGTAAGGATTGTCATGTACTCGCACCAGATAGCTGAACGAACGCCGAGTGTGGGCGTTTGGATGATTCTTGTCGATAGATGGCGATATGGTTCGGCACAATGTCTGTGTCACATCGCTGATGTGATAAAGCACACATTTCTGCCGATAGGCTCGATAAACAGGATGTCTTAGAACATCAAAAAAGTAAGGATCTAAACCCGCATAGACTTCTGCAAAAAGGATTAGATCTGCATCTGCCGGACTCGGCACAAGATGATGACTGGCAAGATATCCGCACTTTTCCAGCCATGCAGAAACAGATGCTTCTCCTTGGGCAGAGTATGCACTAACAAGGTGAATTTTCATCCAAAATAAGGCACGAAAGCCACATCAAATATTTTCGTGCGGTGTCAAATACAGCCACTGCATGATCACCGGACGTCCTTCAGCAAAGGCCAGTTCCTTGGTTTCAAAGTCTAGAGAATCCACAGCACTGCATTGGTAAGTGCGTGCTTTTTGCAAGTCATCAATGCTGTGCACCACATGCACCCGGTGGGTCTTAGAAAACAAACCACTAATTCTACTGCAGAGCCCAGCCTCGATAAAGTCATGAGTTTCGATCAGAAGGTCGGACATGCTATATGCAGCAACCGTATCCCCTGTAAACAAACTGCCTTCAAAACCTTCACAATCACAAATCACCAGAGCACGATGTCCTCTGACGGTAGCAGCTAATTGCTCGGCATTCACTCCCCCGCCCACCTCCACACGGCCATTGACACCGTTCAAGCTTGCATTGTCTCTGCATAAACGCTGCGCACGAGGATCAATATCGAATGCATAAACCTGGCTCGTGGGAAATCTTCGGGCCAGTCCGACTGCATAGTAGCCCTCAGCACATCCTACATCTGCAATGATATCGTAGCTGCGTTTAAAAACAGATTCAAAAACTTCATCTAGCTCGGTTTCATAGGTGCCTAAAAGCTTGGGAAAAATGGCGCTGCAGGCTGCCTCGATGGACGCGTAACGCATTCCAGCAAACTTACCCTGCAAAACCTCAGGGTAAGTTTGCAAACGCTTCAACAGCTGTTGAATCTGCACAGCAGTTCTACGGCGCTGGAGTCCGCGCACAAAACGAATCAAGCTGGCTTCGATCGGCCGCCAAATCCAGTCCACCGCTAGCGAGCGATCCAGTGGAACAAGAACTCTATCAATAATGGGATGCATGCGGAAAGAAGCTGGTCTTTGCTATTCACATGTTTGACGAAAATCTTGCCAAAATTTTTTGTGCAAGAGTTGGATGCCGGTCGTACTGGTGCACAATCCTGACAAGTCTGCCATTCGCAGCAAAAACACATCCTTCATCATTGATCGTAAATTCACTGAGATCACTTGTTCCAAGCGTGGCAATTTCTTCCTGACCGTTGGAAACCATATTTGCATGCTCGATTCGCCCCGTCCGCAGCAACCCAATGTGAACTCCCTGATCAAGGTAAGGAGTATGGATCATGCGAGGGAGCCTCTCCATAAATTCCGCGCAAACTTTCTCCAGATAAGCAGCTACCGAAGCCGTATCACCCAAGGTGACTCCGGAGCAGATAACCTTCTGATTAAGCACACTTTCCATCGGAAAGCTGGAGTCATCACCGTATAGCAAACGGAGCCATCCCACATTACCTGCCTGTTCTTTGACAAGAACACTCTCAAGTCCAGTGGTCACTCCATCGGAGAGCGAGTCAAAGGGATCCCTCTGAAAAACCACGTCACGACTATCTGATAGCATAACATGATCATAGTAAGTATCCGAATGCAGCAAAAACTGTCGGGCTAGAAAATAGCGCGAACATGTGATATTGAGCAAGTAGGCTGCTTTATGCTCAATCAAAGGCCGTCTCTCGGGCCTCTTCCGCCATGCTTCACGCAGTTGCGCGGCCACGATTCGAGCAAAAGGACGAAAGGTGTTTGCAAGACGTCTGAATACACGGTACCGCTGTTTGGGTATCGGCACCCAAATGCGCGCGCCAGCCAATAACTTTTCCAGTCGCGCTTGATCCCCCTGGGTGCCATGATTGGCTATGAGAACAACATCTGATTTGGTAGCCGTGGAAGCAATACTCCGGAGAAACGTTTCGGGAAGCTCTATGCTTTTTCCCGCGTAATTTGCTGATAGAATGAGCGAACGGGACATATCATTAAAAATAAGAGGTGGGTGAAATCCGATCTCGGATTGCTCTCCAGTGCTTGAAAACTCTTTCTTGTGTCAGGTGGCTCTGCACATGTGCGAGATCATTCTCGATACGCTGGTTTCTCATCTTCAGACTCTCGACCAATTGAAATGCTTGCCTGAGCTTCGGAAGACTCACGTCAGAAACACAAACCCCTAAATTATGTGTTCTAAAATACCGAATCATCGCCGCATTTTCGGGACCGATTGCGATTGTCACGGTCCCGCTGCCGAGACACTCTGCCATCTTGGTGGCAATATTGAAGTTCGTATAGCTTGATGTGGCAGAAGTGAAGCCGATTGGCAGCAGAACCGCATCATACTTGCTCATAGTAGCCTGCACGTCTTCTGCGGGCAGCGGCGGAAGTTTACGCACATGCGAATGTTGCAAATTTGACGGCAGTGAATGATGACTATAAATGTCCAAGCTATAGCCAAGTTCTGGCAGAAATGGGATCAGCCTAGACAACGCATCACCTGGCCAAATACTCAGAGAACCACAATAAGCAAGTTTACGGTTTGGCACAAAGTCTAAAGGCACACGAATCTCATTTTTGGGTGATGGTGCAAACAAAACCTCAAAATCGACGCCAAATAGACGTTTATAGTGCTCTCCCATCTGTTGACTGATGGTTAAAACCATCTCCGCGTTCCGAAGGTGGGTCCTTAGCAATACTTCAACCCTTGGAGAATAACTCCATTTGCTGCGCTCATCTCCCTGCACCCAGTTGTCATCCATGATCCAGGTCACATAACTCAAAGAGCGCAAGCTCTTTAGTTTTTCCATCGTGCGGATGGCAAGCGTCGTCTGAGGCGAAGTCAGAAAAAGCGGTTTGGGACCATCCGAAGGGAGCCAATCATGAATACGCCTGGCACACTGGCGGGCATGCCAGTTTTCGGCCCAGGTCTGTCGAAAGCACCATTCGCTTAAGCGGCAGCCAAGGATACCTCTGCAAAAATTAGAGCGGAAAAAAGGCATCCATTTGACGCTACGCTCGCGAAGATGGGGCGCTACATCATGAAAATCTGACAAGCAAAACATACCGTCAAAATTATCCATATTACGCCCGAATGTACGGCATAGGGTAACACCTCCGCCATGCTGCTCGGAAACTGCCATTTCAGCCAGAAACCAGGTCGATTCTGCTTTTCCTGCCTTCTTCATCAGTTTCTCTGTTTGATCTCGACCGGTCTCAGCACAAGACGCTCATCTGTCACCAGACAACATATCTCTTCGTTGCCAGCAATCCTCCCGTCAAAATGCAAAGCCTCGTAATGCCAACTCTCAAACATGGAGACAAGCAACTCCAATGTGTCCTGCTCCTGCCGAATTCTTCCAGGATGAATCTCTAAAAAAATCGTTGGGCGTGTAGAAAGAATGACGGGCTCCAATCCTCTCAAGACCTTAACTTCGTGTCCCTCAACATCAATTTTGATCACGTCTGGCAAAAAGGACAAACTATCGCACAACTCATCTCCGCGTCGGCTTGTTACACTAATGGCTCCCGAAGTTCCTCTTTCATCCCCGCCGGCCGCCACAGCATGCTCCCATTCATAATGCATCCGCACTACTCCATTCTGAGAGGAAAGCGCACACTCGACAGGTGTCACCTTCCCTGCCGCATTATGATGGACGTTGTATAGCAGCCTGGCGAAGGCAATCGGCGATGCATCGACCGCCACAGCCCGACGATCCGGCTCAGCTCCAATAAAAGCGAGCGAAAACACTCCATGCAGAGCCCCCACATCTAACAAGCGCCGTTTACCGGCAGTCAATCTAAGGAAAGAATCCATCTCCTCGACCATGGGTGGGTAGAGGTAACAAAATGCAAGAAAGGGCTCGATTGATTCCGGGTGAAGTCGAAACTGCAAGCCCTGCCGCAGAACAAGTTCGGAATCATCACAATCTCGATTTAAGAGATCATGCGCCTTCCTAAGAGGCTCCACCTTAGGATCGAGCGGCAATTGCCCGCGAAAACTAGTATAGATTTTTTTTCCAAACGAATGCACGAAAGGTGGAAGAATTTGCTTCAGCAAGAGACGCATAAATTTTTTTAGAAATTGGATTATCCGCAATGCGTTTATACCCTCAATGCAAAACCATCACAATAGCGGTCACGATTTGATGTTTGCGAGACGATAAAACCTGCATTTTGTAGGTTTCGACTGTGCTTAACCCAACTCGCATCGCCATCATGCGTTTCAAAAAATATAGCAGCCTTCTGCGGCAGGAGAGGCAAGATTTCTGGTAGCAGCACTTCTTCCCCACCTTCTATGTCCATTTTTAAAATCAATAGCTTAGGGCGCAGCTCTGACAACAGCCGACATAAGTTAACAACTTTAACCTTGTCTACATTTAAAGGCGAGTTTGAGTTTGTTTGAATACCCCCAGAACAACTACACCCAGCGTGAAATTGAGCCTCTCCATCAAAATTTGAAACAGCTGCTGGTACAATATTGACATCAAGTTTATTATCTTCAACTTGGGAATGAAGATAATGAAGGTTGGCAACATTAGGCTCAAACACCATTGCTGAAACGCTAGGAAACCGCTGCCGAGCAAGCAAGGAGAATAGCCCTATATGACCACCGCAATCCACAATCAAATCGGGCACGAATGGAACCCCATCCAAGTCATAAATTTTATCAACAAATATTTCTTTAAATATGATAATATGAGATATGTCTGTTGGATCGAGACATACACTCAATCCTTTAATATTTCTCGGCCAAACTCGCAGTTGCCTAAGCGATTCCGGCAATGGACCAATCCGACGCAGTATTCGCTGAACTGTCCACAGCGATGTAATTCCCAAAACTACAAACGTCAGCTTATGGAGTAGCGTTTCACCCAAGCGGGTGAACAGCATTATTTGTGAAACGAAAGTTTTTAATGTTGAACTCATACTCTAGCGCGACTTAGTTTTTAGATTAAAACCGTAAACCCCGGCAATCGCCTGAATAGCGAGAGACACAACAGATATAATCAGGCCAAGCCAGACGATTGACGAAGTCAGGCTCAAATCCATGAGCGAAATACAAACAACCTGCGTCAGCAGCATTGTAGGAATATAAACAAAGGGAGACCACCAAAAGAGCCAAGCACGTGCAGCATGCATAACAAACAATACTCCTCCCAACATGTTGATGCACCCAATGATTAGAGTAAGAAAAGCTTCATTTTGAAGACCTGAATAATTCGGGCCAAGAAACCAAAGAAACAAGCCGGGAAAAAAGATGCCGCAGCTGATAATTGCAATCGAAAAAATGCAAGCAATTGCTGCTATCTGAAGGTAACGTCTTAACAACAAAAACCGCGGCAACCTAGCCACATAAGGCTGAACAAAAACATTTGAAAAAGCACCTGCTAGAACAAAAAGCTGTCCAAGACGTCCCAGCGCACTAACTTCAGCTATATTTTGTGTAGAGCCAAAAATAGAAACAACCCCCATCTGAATCTGTGCCTGAAGTGCAGTAAAAACTACACCCGGCATCAAAGGGGCCAAATAATGTAACATATGAGCATTTTTTTCAGGCTCACTTTTTTTGAGCACCTCTGCATAATTCACAGAAGAAACTTTATAGGCTAAACCTATCACACCGAGCGTAAGTGCGGCAATAAGCGAGGCAACCCAAGCGTTCAGCCAACCAACACTCCAGAAACATGTACATGCTATAATTCGAAACAAGGCAGCCGCAACCTGCGGCTTGTAATAGGCTAACAAATCCCGACATGCAAGCAAGGGAGCTCCGTACATATTCCACCCTTGAAACATTACTCCAAGGATGATTGTAAAAAAAAGTAAGGTCTTGTTTAGGACACCCCATGCTTGCCCCCAAGTAACGGCTGGATAAGCCACAGCAGCCAGCAGGAGAACGACGATCTGAATTTTAGAACGCCAATACCGAGCTGAACGCAAATAGCCTCCTAGCACATACCTGTCGTGCACTCGCTCGCCGGCCAGAGAGACAATAGAACCGGAAAATCCAAGATCAGACAATTGAGTCACCACACTCTGAAACGCGAACGCCATGCTAAACATGGCAAACTCTTTTATATCAAGCCATCGCAGCAAAAAAAAGCCCGTAAGGAGATTTAAAAACTGCACGGCTGGCTGCCCAACCGCAAAAGAAAACAGTGGTTTTTTCCAGTGCTTTAGGCGAGCGGACAGCGAATTTAAAGACACCTTAATGACCTCCGAAAGCACGCCTTTATTTATCGCGAAGCAATTCCACTCTGACTCAATGAGTTCTCAGACAGCCGCCTATAATCCCCACGGCTGAAATACTTCTCGAGCCACACGTAAGCAACAATGAAAAAATATCGGCTTCCCATCTCACGGATTTTTAACTTGGCGACACCGGTGTGACGGTTTCTCCAGGTGATGGGTGCTACTGTCCATGTGTAGCCGCGCACGATCGCCTTTAGAGGAAGTTCGACGGTTAGATTAAAATGCGGTGAGAGAAGCGGCCGACAGCCATCAATCACTGTTTTGTGGTACGCTTTGAAGGCATTGGTCGTGTCGTTGAGCTTGATGTTGAAGACCAGGCGGATCAGCAGGTTAGCCAGGCGGTTGAGTCGAAGCTTGAGCCAGGGGTAGTCGATGACGCCGCCACCTTTGATGAAGCGACTTCCAAAAACGCAGTCCCATCCGTCATTCAGGAGCTTCCAATAGCGCACGACATCGCGCACATCGTCAGATTCATCCGCCATCATGATGACCACCGCATCCCCCGATATGGCATCCAATCCTTGGGCCACTGCGCAGCCAAACCCGCAGCGTCCTTGGTTCTGAATGGGACGGAGTTCAGGCACTGATGCCTGAAGATCCTGTAGCAGATTCCAAGTCGAATCTGTGCTGCCGTCATCCACGACAAGAATCTCATGCGGAACAGCATGCAGGGTTAATTCCAGATTGAGATGCTTGACTGTAGAGACAATACAGCCTGCTTCATCCTTGGCTGGCATCACTACTGAGAGCTTTTTGAGCGCAGGTTTACTCATCCCTACGATTAGTCTGAAACGGCCAGCCAAAGTGACTGCACAGCAGCTTTTGCATTTGGATGCAAGGCGCGCGTGTGGCAAAGAACACTCCTCAGATGACGCGCATGCAACCCACAGCCACTCAATTGACTCCGGACAACCTGCGTGTGCACGTCATTCACTACACACGTCTCAAGGAGCGGCGAATGCACATGGAACAGGCACTGCGGGATCATGGGCTTGATCGTTTTCCTGTCGCGTGGGTGACGGTGCATGACCGCGAGGACGTTTTGGCGAACGGCGCCTACGATCGCGGTGACTGGGGAGACCCGCAGTCGATTGCGGCAGGCTCGATCTCGCTGATCTTGAAGCACTTGGCGGTTTATCGAGAGGTCGCTGCAGAGCCGGATGCCTGGCACCTGATCCTGGAAGATGATGTGCTGATTCGCCCCGGCTTTGTTTCTGCTTTGGAAGCCTGCCTCACAGAGCTTCCCGCCAGGTGGGATCTGTTTTACGTGGGCCTGGGCTGCTCCCTGCACGTGCCGTGGTGGCTGCGGCGTACAGGCAGGAGGACGTACTGGCGCGGCTGGAAGCCAGGCCTGCTGTGGGGTGGCGGTGGCTGCTCCCGCTGCACCGAGGCCTACCTGATCCATCCGAACTGTGCTGAGCGTGTGCTGGCCAGCCATTTTGCGAAGCCGCCATTTGATCGACCGATCGACTGGCTTCTGAATGCGGCTGGCGCTGCATTGCAAATTCACTCCTACTGGGCAGAGCCTCCGCTGGTCACACAGGGGGCGTTTGAAAGCTGGATGAAAGACCCTCATCTGAATCCTGCTGCAAAAAATCACGCTTAGTTCGATCGGACAGCCTCGGCCATCACTCGCTCATAGGCCTCTACACAAGAGCCTAGGTCATACCTGCGTGCCGCCATCTTTGCCCTGGCTGAAAGCTGGGCTCGCAGATCATGCTGGGTGATCAGGGCAGTCATGGCCTCTGCCAGGCTGGACACCCCTGCCCTGCCATCGGGTTCCTGCTCCACGAGGATACCCGCAGGTCCTTGTGGCGTAGAGAGCATCTCTGGGATGCCACCCACGGGCGTCGCGATCACGGGCACCCCATGCGAGAGGTATTCGATGATCGAATTCGGAAGACTCTCTCCTGGCAGATAAGTCGGCAGCAGCCCAATGTCGAAATCTGCGATCCATTTTTCCGGCTCATCTTGATGCCCGGTGATCTCGATCCAGCGGCGATCTTCTTCCGAGAGACTCATGGCGATCTCATCCACACAGGGGCCCGCCCCGACAAAGACGAGCCGAAACGGTGCCTTTACCCGCTCCCGCACCACTCGGGCCGCAGCCAGCGCCTCTTTCCAGCCTTTCCACACCACCCCTCGGGCCACCATCCCAAGAGTGATGACCGCTGGCTGTGCGGAACGTTCGCGAGCTGGCACCTGTCGTTCATGGCCATAGGGGATCACACTGCGTTTCAGCTTGTCATTCCAGGGAAAGCGTCGGCTGAACTCCAGATTGGCGCTGGATGGGCAGACCAAGGTGTTCAGCCGACCGAAAATGGAACGTGCCTGCGGCATGTCTTTGGCTTCGAGAAAGGCGTAGTGCCCGTGATCAGACTCGATGATGGGCACACTATCCTCCGCAAAGGTTTCGCAGCAGAAGCGGGTGGCGTAAAACAGGTGTGTATTCACCACATCAAAGGGCCAGCGTCTTCTCAGCCTGCGCAGCACGAAGGCATGCACGCGTGCTTCGATGTCGATGCTCGGAAAGCGGGCCATGATCATCTGCCTGAGCTTGAAAAAAACCTTGTAGCCAAAGTCATTGAAAAGCGGAATCGACTTCACTGGAATCCCTGCCAGCCTCTTCATCATCCCGGCATCCATTCCTTGTCGGCACGGAATGTAGCAGTGGAGCTCGTGCCGAGGCGCCAGCGCGCACGCCAGAGTGGTGAAAAACTTTTCCGCTCCGCCGGCTGGCAGGCAGTGTATGGCCATTAGAATACGCACTCAAAATCGGCCTCATGTTTCCGCGGTTTCAAAAGCAAAACAGAGTTACAAAAGAAACGGCAGGCAGCGTTGCAGCACCAGATCCACGTTCAGCCCTTTCATGCACTGCACATCCTGCGGGCAGCCGGTTCGCCAGTGCAGCGGGCCGGATGCGTGGTGATGGCAGCCGATGCATGGCAGAGAGGCATCGCTGAGCGCCCTGCCCACGCGATCTGGCGGCATGAAGCAGGCTGGATCGGTCGGGCCAAACAATCCTACAGCAGGCACTTGCAGAGCATTGGCCAGATGGAGCAGACCAGAATCCACGCCGATGAAAAGTCTCGCCTGAGCGAGCAGAGCGGCTGTTTCCTCCAAACTCAGCCTGTTGATCCAATCCTGAGCCCCGGAAATGCGTGGTGCACACACCGTAGGATCTCCGGAATGGCTGTCCACCCCGGTTTGGATGACGGTCACCCCGTATTCGCTTTGCAGGCGTACACACAGCTCTTGCCAGTGACTCACGGGCCATTGTTTCACCGCCCACGTGGGCCCGCTGTGCACCACTACTAGAGGCCGGTCGCCAAGACACGCCTTCTGCAACAGTCTGCGCACGCGCGCCTGTGCCTTGGGAGATACGCACATGCGCGGATATTCCAGCGACTGTCCAGCGCAGCCGAGAATTCGCGCAAACTCCTCCATGAGATGAATGCGCCCACGCGGCAGAGGTGGCACCATTTCGTCCGGCAACAAGGCATGGCAGTCGAACAATGGGCGCGCGAGCCTGCGCAGCCATGCGATGCCCCGTGTGTCCGATGCCAGCACCACATCGGCCACTTTTGCCTGTCGCACGAAGTCCACAAACACCTGCGATGTCAGCACCATGATTCGTGCTCCCGGCTGCTGCCTGCGCAGAGCTCCCAAAGCCGGAAAAAGGCATAGCAGATCTCCCAGCCCGCCGTTGCGCTCTACTATGATGAGGCGGCCTCGCAGCACCTGGGGATGCAAAAACTTGAGCCATGCAGGAAATGCTTTGATCCATGTCTTCACACAATGATCCGGCCCGGCAGCTCCGAGAGCCTTTGCTGTGGGCAGCCAAGCAAGTTGAGCTGATGAGGAAACATGAACCGGTTTTCCTCCGTGATTCGCATGAACTGCATCTGATTCCAGTCCACATCACCTGCATGAGCAGGCGGCGGGCTGCCATAGTGGTGCGGCACGAGGGTGCCTCCGTGTTTCACACAGGCTGCAGGCATCAGCACCTCATAGCCATGATCTTTCATCCAGCGAATCGGCCTCAGCGTTTCGTCGGGAGAATCATGGTGGAGGAAATTTTCCACGATCAACCAAGGGCGCTGTTCACGAATCGTCTTTTCAGCACCTTGCAACACCGGCAGTTCCATGCCCTCGACATCAATCTTGATCACCTCCACCTCCGCGATGGCTTCGTCATCCAGCGTTGTCACCTGCACCAGCGCCCCATCAATGTTAGAGCTCAGCCGGGCCAGCCCGCTCAGACCATCGCTTTCCACCATGCTAAGTCGTCCGGCAGCAGCCCCCAGCCCGAGATTTCTTGCCACCACACGCTGATCTAGCCCCGCCTGCGCGATGCACTGACGCAGGTCGGCATAGGTGGTGGGACTGGGTTCATAGCAGAACGTCTTGCCCGCAAAAGCCGGCAGAGCCGAGGCAAAGAGGGCAAAATACCCCCAGTTGCTGCCCGCATCCACAAAGGCACCTGCCCCTTTCAGCAAGGCAAAGAGCAGTACACAGGTCTCCAGTTCGTAGCCTGCCTGATACTGCAGATCATACAAAGCGTGAAACTGCGAGTTGCGTCCGTTGAACTCGACCACTCGGTCCCGGCCATACCTGAAGGCCCCCACGTGCGGAACAAAGCTCCATGAGGCGATGCGGCGCGCATGTCGGCGCAGCAGCGGCACTCGCCGCAGCAGACGCTCCAGCCGGACATTGAGCGGCAGGCTGATCATCGAAAAAGGATTCACGCAGGCAGCACCTCCAGCAGTTCTGTCTCGGGGATCGTGCTGGCACGGATGCTGTCAGCCCAGACCTCAGCAGAGGTTTCATTGGCCATGACATCAAACATCAGCGCATGCTCCACCAGATCTTCATCTCCGCGTTCAGATTTGATCCCAAAATTCACCGAATAACGCCCTGGAGCCAGGCGCAGGTGCGGCACTGAGAAACGCCCTCCCCTGCTCTGATCTGGCAGCGCCACTCTGGAAGAAGCCACCTCATGTCCACCAGCGCTAAAAATAGCCCAGCAGAGATGTATCTGAGACGCCTCGCCTCGGCGTGAGATGTACACACGGAAGATCAGCCGCTGCGCAAAGGGCACGCCTGCGCCATTGGCCTCCAGCTCCACTTCATCAATGACCGCCTGCCCACGTAGAAAAGCAGCCCGCTGCATTGTGCGGCAGTCTGCACTCGTCCGTCCGCTGGCAAACGCCCGGTGGTACTCGCGCGAGACCGCCTCCATTGTACCCTCCGCCACCACGCGCCCCTGATGCAGCAGAATTCCTCGCTGGCACAGGCGCAGCAGCGCCTCCATCTGGTGGCTGACAAAGAGCACCGTCGTATGCTGCCGTTTGGAGAGCTCGCTCATGCGTCCCAGGCATTTCTGCTGAAACACCGCATCTCCCACGGCCAGCACTTCATCCACGATCAGCACGTCCGGCTGCACATGCGCCGCGATGGCAAAGGCCAGCCGCACATACATGCCGCTGCTGTAGCGTTTGACCGGAGTATCTAGAAACTTGTCCACCTCAGCAAAAGCCACGATCTCATCAAACTTGGATCGTATCTCGCTGCGCTGCATCCCTAGCAGCGCTCCGTTGAGGTAGATGTTCTCACGCCCGGTCAGTTCCGGATGAAAACCCGTCCCCACCTCCAGCAGCGATGCCACACGCCCACGGAGCACCAGACGCCCGGTCGTAGGCTCCGTAATGCGGCTGAGAATCTTCAGCAGCGTGCTTTTACCCGCGCCATTGCGTCCCACGATGCCCACTGAATCCCCCTGCTTCACTTCGAAGGAAACATCCTGCAGCGCCCAGAAATCTTCGGCTTCACTCCTGCTTCCGCTCAAGGCTTTGACAGGATTGCGCACCCATTGCAGCAGCGACTCGCTGAGCCGTTGGTAGCCCTGCTGTGGCGAAGTCCCCAGTTGGTACCTTTTTCCCAGCCCTGAGACGGAGATGGCACTCGCCGAGCAGCCACCTGATGACCCTTCTGATTTCATGCCTGAAGAGACAAGTAGAGCTCCATCGTTCGCGCAGCCACACGCTCCCAGGAAAGCGACTCCGCATGCTGTCGCGCTGCCGCAGACATCCGGCGGACATTAGCTGGATTGGCCAGATGAGACTCCAGCGCATGCGCCAGCGCGGGAAAGTCGCCGGGTTCCGTCAGCACCGCACATTCATGGGTCAGATATTCGGGCACACCACCCACTCGCTGGGCGATCACTGGCACGCCGCAGGCAAGAGCCTCCAGAATCACATTGTTGGCCGTAGCCTGGGTCGTCAGGTGCAGAAGACAGTCCGCGTTGCGATAGCAGTTCAGCAGTTCCTCATCTGGCACCCTTGTGCGATACGTGACATTGAGCATGCCTGCAAAGGCGGCTCTCTCATGCTCCGGCCCAATGATGACAAAGCGGATATCCGGGCTCTGCCCAAAGTGGGCCGCCACCTCCCTCAGCAGCGGAAAATTGCGCCCGGTCGCACCCACAGCCAGCACATGACGCACACCGCCCCCCCCTGCACTCGCTACAGGAGGAGAAAAGAAGGCCGTATCCACTCCATGCGGTATCACGTGCAGGCGTTTCTCGGAAACTCCCTGCTGCAAAAACCAGTCTTGCTGAGTGCTGCTCATGAGAATAATGGCGTCAAAGACACGCAGTCCCTGCGGGCGGCGGACAATCTCCCGCAATTGATCGGGCGGGTGATGAAAGGTGCCCACAAGGCTGACCCCCGCCCGTTTTGGTTCTCTATCCAGGAAGGCAAAATCGCGGTCGCACCAGAGATAGTGAATGATTCCCTGAAAACCCTGGCGCAGTTCCGCACGCAATCTGCGATCCACCGCCATACTCCCCCCCATGCACCAGCGGGAGAAGCACAGACGGCGCATGAGCCGCGTACGCCATCTCGCCACCAAACCGGAGGGATCCCGACGGGGTTCCACCATTTTTTCTGCAGGCAGGTAGTCTGCGATGACATGGTATCCGGAACGTTGAGCCAGAACATCATCCTGAGTCCAGGCACAGAGCAGCCTTGGAGGAGACATCGGGGGTGGATTCAAATGATATCAGCGATGGTTCGTTCCACGCGCCGGAAGCAGCCGACACCGGCCACCAGCAGCACCAGTCCAAGCACTGAGGAGACCAGAAAGCTCTGCCAATGAAGCGGCACCGTTCCGCAGATGGCCCAGCGGAAGCCATCGATGACACACACGACAGGGTTGAGGGCATTCAGCATCCGCCCCCAATTCCCCAGCTTATCCTGCACCAGGCTGGTGCTATAGAAAACCGGGGTGACATAAAGCCCGAACTGCACGGCAAACGGCACGATGTAGCGGAAGTCGCGGTATTTCACATTCAGTGCGGTGAAAAGCAGCCCCGGCCCCATGGCGCTCAGCAGTCCCAGTAGAACAAAAGCTGGCAGCAGCAGCAGCCGCCACGTGGGCATCATTCCATGCCAGGCCATCAGGCCAGCCAGAATGACGAGAGAGATGGCAAAATCCACCAAGGCCACAAGCATGGTGCTCAGCGGCAGAATCAGACGCGGAAAGTAAATTTTAGAAATCAGGCTGGAACTGGCCACCAGGCTGTTGGCAGACTCGCTCATGGCGCTGCTGAAAAAGTACCACGGCAGCATGCCAGCACAGACCATGACCGCATAAGGCACTCCATCTGAAGGCAGTCCTGCCAGTCCGCCAAAAATACCAGCTCCCACCAGGATCGTGAGCAGCGGGCGGATCAGTGCCCACGCCACGCCTATGGCGGTCTGCTTGTAACGCACCAGCAGATCACGCCATGCCAGGAAAGCCAGCAGTTCACGGAAACGCCAGAGATCGCGCCAGTAATTTGCCCTCGCTTGTCCAGCTTCGATGACCAGTTCTTCCATTAGAAAGTCGTCGTCGTTGTTGTCACGGCATGCAGCCAGTCTTGATTCTGCAGATACCAGGACACAGTTTCACGCAGTCCTGTTTCCAAGGTGTGCGCAGGGGTCCACCCGAGTTCGAACTGAATTTTGCCCGCATTGATCGCATAGCGGCGGTCGTGCCCCGGACGGTCGGGCACAAAGCTGATGAGGCTGCGTGAATTCCCTCCTGCGGCCGGCTGGATTTCATCAATAAGATCACAGATCACCTGCACCAGATGCAGGTTCGCACGCTCGTTGCTTCCGCCGATGTTGTACGTCTCGCCAGCGGCTCCGGTCGTGAGCACACACCACAGCGCCTGGCAGTGGTCTCCCACATACAGCCAGTCGCGCACGTGCATGCCATCGCCATACACAGGCACATTCTGGCGGCCCAGGACGCTCTGAATGACCACTGGGATGAGCTTTTCAGGAAACTGATTCGGGCCGTAGTTGTTGGAGCAGCGCGTCGTCACCACCGGAAGGCCGTAGGTGTGGTGGTAGCTGCGCACCAGCATGTCGGCCCCTGCCTTGCTGGCCGAGTAGGGGGAATTCGGCGCACACGGTGTGCTTTCCGTAAAGGCTGGGTCATGAGCCCCCAAGGAGCCATAGACCTCATCCGTGCTGACATGTACAAACCGCGCTGTAGCATGAGGTGCGTCAGACCATGCGCCACGGCAGGCTTCCAGCAGGTTAAAGGTGCCGGTGATGTTCGTTGAGATGAAATCCGCAGGTGCTGCGATGCTGCGGTCCACATGCGACTCCGCCGCCAGATGCACCACATGCGTGATTTCATGCTGTCGGACGACACGGCAGACTTCCTCTTTGTTGCGCAAGTCCACCTGCTCAAAAGCATAACGCGGATGGATTCCGTGAATGCCATCGAGATTGGCGAGATGTCCCGCATAGGTAAGGCAGTCCAGATTGACCAGCCTGCAGATCTCAGACCTGTCGATGACATGACGGATAAAATTGGAGCCGATGAACCCCGCACCGCCTGTGACGAGAAGATTCATGCACTTTTCAGGCCAACGCGGCGCACCTCGGCGGCCACTTCGGAAAGGTAATCTCGGTACTCACAACGCGGCATGCCTCCGAGCAGCACTTCAAACTGATCCAAGGAAAGAAATCCCCGGTAGAGCGCCGCCTCCTCCGGACATCCAAGCTTCATGCCCTGGCGTTTTTCAATGGTTTGCACATAGGCGGAGGCCTCGTGCAGGCTGCTGCTGGTGCCTGCATCCAACCAGGCAGTGCCACGGCTCAGGCGCTGCACACGCAGTGTACCACGGCGCAGATACTCCTTGTTTACATCAGTGATTTCGAGTTCGCCTCGGGCTGAAGGACGCAGGGTGCGGGCGATCCGCACGGCGTCATTGTCATAGAGATAGACACCTGGCACGGCGTAGTTGCTGCGCGGCTGGGCAGGCTTTTCCTCCAGTGACACCGCACATCCCTGGGCATCAAACTCCACCACACCATAGCGTTCGGGGTCATTGACGTGGTAGGCAAAGATCGTCGCGCCTGAACGAAACTCCTCAAAGGCACGTGGCAGTGCGTCGCCGCCAAAGAAGATGTTGTCTCCCAGGATCAGTGTCACGGAATGGTCGCCAATAAACGAAGCCGCAATCAAAAGCGCCTGGGCGATGCCTTCTGGCTGCGGCTGCTCGCGGTATTCGATTTCGACGCCCCACTGCCTGCCGTCTCCCAGCAGTTGCCTAAACCGCGGCAGGTCCTGCGGGGTGGTGATGAGGCAGATCTCCCTGATGCCCGAAGCGATGAGCACCGTGAGCGGGTAATAGACCATCGGCTTGTCATACACCGGCTGTAGTTGCTTGGAGGCCACCTGCGTGAGCGGATAAAGGCGCGAGCCCGCGCCGCCTGCGAGAATGACGCCTTTCATCCCCGTTCTTTTTGGAAGTCTGCACTCTCACCAGAAACAGCTCTCATATCCGCTGCTTCCAAAGATTTCACCACCTGCGCCGGATTTCCTCGAACTAGCACATGTGCAGGAATCGAACTCATGACAACACTTCCTGCACTGACCACACTGCCAGCTCCCACCTCAACCCCTGGACCAATGAACGACTGGGCAGCTACCCAGCAGCCAGCACCTAGAGCGATGCTGCGGACCACCAGATCGAAAGTCTTTTTTTGATGATCATGCGATCCCGTGCACAGAAAAGCGCGCTGAGACACACACACATTCGCCCCAATCTTCACCGGTGCCAGACTAAGGATCATGACTTCCTCCCCAAGCCACACGTGATCTCCTACGGTCAGCCTCCAGGGAAATGAGACATTCACATTCGCCCGAATGACAACCCCTCTGCCCACACTGGCACCAAAGATGCGCAGCAGTGCAACACGCAGCGCTGAAGGCCAGGGCACGGAGGTCTGGAAAAAGAACCACTTGGCGGCCAGCCATGCTGCTTCTTTCCATCGGGGTGCCCCACGGTCAAAGTCTGAGGCTGAAAAGGCGGAGAGATCCCTCATGGCACTTGGCGCTTCACGATCAAAATTCCAGCCAAGCTGCCGCCATTGGTCGCCTGCCTGGCGGCCAGATGCTCTGCCGGGGTTGGAGCGGCATTTTCCAGAAAAAGGAGTGTGACTGTACCATGCTGATTCACAGCGCAAAGAATAAACTTCCAACGCATGTTAACAGTTTGACACGAATCACTGCTGGAATGTGACACTCTTCACCGGCAATGTCAGCATATCATCTTGGCTGCGACGCTCATTTTTTGGGTGAAGCAGAATGCATTTCCCTTTAGTTTTCCAGTCCCATGCGCTCGCCTCTCTCGTCTTTGCCAGTTCTGACCATCTGCTTGCTAGCCTGTTCCATCGCAGCTGGACAGAACGCCCCTCAGTCAGAAGCAGCCACCCAGCACACCAGCAGCCTGGGAGCCAAATTTATCAGCATTCCTGGCACCACTGTGCAGTTTGCAGCATGGGAGACCCGTCTGTCGGAGTGGAACGAGTTTCTGCGGCACAAGAAGTATCCCTGGACCTATCAGCCTCACTTTGAGCAGTCTCCGGAGCACCCAGTCGTGGGGGTTAACCTGCAGGACGCCGTGGCATTCTGCAATTGGCTCACGGAAACAGAACGCGAAAAGCGTCTGATCGATGGCACTCAGAGCTACCGCCTGCCCACGCCCGAGGAGTGGGATGCTGCGGTGGGCCTGGCCCGCGGACGGAAAAAAAACAGCCTCACCGCTGAAGAGCGTCTGCTGGATGATCGCATCTATCCATGGGGCGAGGACTGGCCGCCCAGCTCCAAAACAGCCAATCTGGCCGATGGCGAAATTCCAGGATACAAAGATGGCTACACCTACACCGCCCCTGTCGGCAGCTTCCCCCCCAGCGCCGAGGGGCTTTTCGATCTCTCCGGTAATGTCTGGGAGTGGACGCAGCCCCTGGAGGTGCGCGCCCAGCCCAATGGAGTGCTGCGTGGTGGCTCCTGGGCCTACTTCCGCTCCGAGTGCCTCACCTCTGCCTACCAATACGTCGCGCCTGCAGACCTGCGTGCACCCACCATCGGCTTCCGCTGCGTCTTTGAGGACAAACGCCGCACCGCCAGCCTGCTGGCAGCCTCAGATGCTGAGAAAAAGCAGGCCTTGGAAGAGCGCATGAAGGCCATGACCGAAAGCCGCAAGGTGGATGCCTCCGCCGTGGAGGCACTGCGCAAAAAGATGCAGGGTAAAGGAGACGACGAAGGCCTCCCTGATCCCGCCAGTCTCAAACCCGCCGTCGCAGATGGCAGCACATTCCTCAACGCCCTGGGCATGAAGTTTGTCCCCCTGCAGGAAAAAAGCCCGGTGCTTGTCTGCACCACCGAGACCAGCGTGCAGAACTACGAAAACTGGATGCGCGCCACAAACCGTGTCTGGAGCCAGAAACCGTCCTTCCTCCTGGGCGGCAATCACCCTGCAGCCGGTGTCTCCTGGGAGGATGCCACCGCCTTCTGTGCATGGCTGACGGAGAAAGACCGCGCCAGCAAGCTCATCCCAGCCACAGCCTCCTACCGCCTTCCCAGAGACACCGAGTGGAGCCTCGCCGCAGGCCTCAAAAACGAGCAGGGATCAGACCCCGCCAAGCGCCACCTTTCAGACAAAACGCATTATCCGTGGACTCCCAAGGCTGACGACTGGAAGCCCCCGGCGCTCACAGCCAACCTGGACGCCTCCAAGATCCCCGGCGCGAACGATCCCTACTCGTACACCGCACCTGTGGACAGCGCTCGCGCTAACCCCCTGGGTCTTTACGAGATCGGCGGCAATGTCTCGGAATGGTGTGAAGACGCCTGGCCCGGTGCTGCTGAGGAGCGTGTGATCCGCGGCGGCAACTGGCTTAGCCACGACAAAGACGCCCTGCTGACATCAGCACGAAGCCACGCTCTCAAGAGTGCAGCGCGCGCCGATCTGGGCTTCCGTTGCGTTCTTGATCTTGGCACCCCGTGAGCTCTGACCAGTATGGCGCCAGCGAGTCGGCTGGCGCTTTGCCGTCAGAGTCACCTCAGGCCAGCGCCGCGATCACCTCGATCTCGACCAGCGCACCAAGGGGCAGCCCTGCCACTGCCACGGTGGAACGTGCAGGCTTGTGCCCTCCAAAAGCGGCCTCATAAAGCGGGTTCACCTTGGGGAAGTCAGCCATGCTTTGCAGAAAGACCGTGGCTTTGATCACAGAGCTCATGCCCAGCCCCTGGGCCTCCAGCAAGGCTCGGATGTTGGCCAGCACCTGAACCGCCTGCCCTTCCACATCAGTGGCCACGATCTTGCCCGCCGCTGGATCGATAGGGATCTGGCCGGAGCAGAAGAGCAATCCCCCCTGCTTCACCGCCTGGGAGTAGGGGCCGACTGCAGCAGGGACGTTTGGCGTATTGTTGATGAGTTCCATGCCGCTCCCATACCGAAGCGCCGGATGGATTTCAAGGGGAAGAGGCCAAAGGATCAGGCATGACCAGAAGTCATGACTTGATGTCTTAACCCATACCCCCTCCCTTCACCCCATCAGTTCTGCGTCTCCTTGAGCCCACGAGCCTTGTCGATGAGCTGTAGAAACTCACCACGGTATCCGAGCTTGTCAGCGCCTTTTCCATCAATGGCCAGACGACGCACGGTTTCCCAGCTCAAGGTGCCTTTGTACGCGGAGTCTCGCAACAGGAGGCCAAATCCGGCTACAGCGGCGCTGAATTTATATTCCGAGCTGCTGGCGGTCAGCGTCCGTCCTTCGTCCTTGACTGGAGCTTCGATAAGCTTGCTCAGAGAACTGTCCGGCTCCTTGTAGCGCAGCTTCACCGTCATCACCTCACCGCTCTGGGCAGCCTTCGCCAGTTGAGCAGGCACGACGGCAGGGGTCTGATACTTGAGACTGTCCACTGCGGGGCGAGATTCTGCGCCAGCAGGCAGCGTAGCAGGCACCACTTCATACAATGCCACCACGCTGTGCCCAGCGCCAATCTCTCCTGCGTCTTTGGTGTCATCATTGAAGTCCTCCTTGGCAAGCAGGCGATTTTCATAGCCGATGAGGCGGTAGCTGCGCACCAGGGCGGGATTGAACTCCACCTGGATTTTCACGTCTTTGGCGATGGTGTCCAGCGTGCCGCTCATCTGCTCCACCAGCACTTTGCGCGCCTCGCTCAGGCTGTCGATGTAGGCGTAGTTGCCATTGCCCTTGTCGGCCAGGGTTTCCATGGTGCGGTCCTTCAGATTGCCGCTGCCAAAACCCAGCACACTGAGAAAGACACCCGTCTTTGCTTTGTGCTTGATGAGCTTTTCCAGTTCTTCCGGCGAGCTGACACCCACGTTAAAGTCCCCATCCGTGCAAAGAATGACGCGGTTCACACCACCCTTGATGAACCCGGCCACGGCCTGCTCATAGGCCAGCTTGATCCCCGCGCTGCCATGCGTGCTGCCTCCAGCGCTGAGATGGTCGATCGCAGCCAGGATCTCCGCTTTCTTCTCCCCACTCGTGGGCGGCAGCACCACACCGCTGCTGCCAGCATAGACCACCATCGTTACGTGATCCCCTTCCCCGAGCTGCTCAGCCAGCATGCGCAGGGACTGCTGCACCAGCGGCAGCTTCGCCGGTTCGCTCATCGAGCCGGAGACATCCACCAGGAAAACGAGATTGCTGGATTTGCGGTTCCTGTCCATCTCACGTCCTTTGATGGCGATTCGCGCCAGCCGATGCACCGGCTGCCATGGGCATGGCGCCAGTTCAATGCGCACGCCAAAAGGTTCCTTGGCACCATGCGCAGGCCCCTCCTCTTCCGTGGGGAAATAATTCACCAGCTCCTCAATGCGCACCGCATCCGGCGGCGGGATCATGTTCTGGTTCAAAAACCGCCTCACATTCGCATACGAGGCCGTGTCCACATCAATGGAAAGCGTCGACAGCGGTTCCCGCGCCACCTCCTTCATCTCGTTTTCAACGATGCGGGAATAAGATTCTCCGGAGGCATCGGTTTTGCGTGTAGTCGTGGCGACCTCCTGCTTTTGCGACATCTCTTTGGAGACGATGCTCGAAGTCGAATCGTGGGAAGGATAGCTGATATCGGGATGTGGCTGCGTGATTAGCGCTACGGGGACGCCGCCTGTCGTGTAAGCCAGGGCTTTACTGCTACTTGCAGGTTTTTTTTCTACATAGCCTTCGAGTTTGAAGTATGCGTTGTTGTTGGAATTCTTCGCCGCAGCTAACTCGGGCTCGTGAATGGGGTTCGCGTCAAACCTCACGATCTGCCCCCCATTTATGACAGCAGCGCTCGAAGTCAGTATGGCGCCTGAATTAAAAACATAACCGCCAGCTTGGGCCCGGGCCGTACTGCCAAAGGTGTTCACATCTGCAGCCGCACCAGCTTGCAACATTGCAGGCATCCAGGAGGTCTGGCTCAAAAATCCTCCATCGATGGCAAAGGCACCGCTGAAAGCGTTTGTAGCAGACAAAGAGGCAAAGGTGTTTCCATACAGATACGATCCACCCACGTCAGCGGCATAATCTTTGATCAGTCTGTCACTTCCGCTCAAAGCAGCAATCCAGCCAGTTTCTAGCAAGCCATGCGGGGTGGGAATCGAAGGAAGAACGGCTGCCGCGCCAGAAACCCCGGAAACAAGAAGATTGGCCGCATTTGTCGTCAGACTCAGATCCTTGTCCAAAGTGCTGTCTGCAAGGCTTTGAACACCTGCACTAGCTTTGGCCATCGGTGTCGGATCTTTAATCAAACCAACAGTGGCGCTATGGCCCAGCAGACCATTGGTTATTGTTTCCACTCCTCCCTCCATGAGCACATTTTCTGAGACTCTCCTGGGCTTGGAAATACCGTTCAAAGTCACCAACCCCGTTCCACTCTGCATTAGCTTTCCGTTCGAAGGCTGCATGCCAGCTGTGGCAGTGCCGATGCTCTGAGCGGCACTCGAAACCTGACCACTGGGAACCAGTGTTTCTCCCACAAAACTCAACTCGTAAGCCATTTGATCCTGCAGTCTTTTTAATTCACCCACATCGCGGGTGGTCACCCCCCCCTGATTCTTGTTCAAAGCCACAGAGCTTGAGACCTTTACTGTTTGCGGTGCTGCAGGCGCCGGCAGCTTGCCTGCCACGACAGCCGTCTGCTTTTCCAATGGAACGATTTTCCCAGCCTGCCTTGTCGCAGCTTCCACATTGGAGTGCTTCTTTACATCCACCACCTTGGGCAGACTGACTCTGACAGTCGGTTTGTCTGCGACTGCCATCTCATGCGTCAAGGCCTCATGCCGACGAGACGCCGCAGACTGCCATGTCCAAAACCCGCTCAGCACTAAACACGCCGCCAAGGCCAGCCTCACAATAATACCCATATTCCAGCGCGTGACGCGGGGCGCAGGTGGTTTGAGTGCAGACGTTCCGCTCACAGAAGATGGTCGAGACGATTTCACCACAGGCTGCGCCTTCAGTTCGCTGCGCTGCTTATCAGTCAGCGCCAGCGAGTCATCGCGCAGTTCGCTGATCAGAAAGTCGCAAAAGGCCTTGGTTTCTTCAGCCTTGAGTTTGTCCTTGGGATTTTCAAGCAGGGCCGCCTCCAGATGCTGGCATTCTTCGGGGCTGGCTTCATCCAGCGCCCACGCGGTGATTTGTTCCGGTTTCATGATCTAAAAAGCTAAGAGGGGTATTAGGCGAGGGCGGGTTTCAGTCTGGCCGCTTGCGGCTGCTCCAGGGCCTGCCATTTGGTTTTCAGCGCGGCGACGCCGTGGTGGATCAGGTAGCCCACGTTGCCGATGCTGGTCTGCATGGCGGCGCTGATCTGCTGGTAGTCCAGCCCGGCGATGAACTTCAGCCGCACCGCCTCGCGCTGCCTCACCGGCAGCGTTTCAATCAGCTCACGCAGCGCCGTGGCCGTCTCCCTCTGCTCCATCGCGTCATTCGGCGCTGGATCAGCGGACGTTTCAAGATCGAGAGTTTCAGTTTCCATGACGACAAGGCGTTGATGTTTGCGCTGGTGGTCCAGCGCCCGATTCCGGCACACGGTGAAGAGCCATGGGGCCAGCCGTTCCTTGTCGAGCGTGGCGATGTGCTGGCTGAGCTTCACAAACACGTCCTGCACGATGTCCCGCGCGTCTTCCAGGTCGCTCGTGTAGCCATGCGCATAGCGGATGAGGGGCCGCTCGTAGCGCTGCAGAGTTTCGAGGAAGAGATCGTGCGAGTCACTCATGTGGGTGTGTTCAGCGGGCATCACGGCTGAGTCCCCGGCATCTTGGAAAATATTTTCCCAGAAGGCGAGAATGATCGTAAGAGGCAGGCCCAGCGCTTCAGAAAAAAGCGCAGACATCCGGCAGGATCTCTGCGCCCTGTTTGAGCCGGGTGCGGCTTGAGGAATTAATGATGCTGAAGACCGAGCGCTACTTTAGCTGCTCCGCAATCTCGCGGAAGGCTTTGGAAGTGGCGGACTTGGCCGGATCTTCCAGCGCAATCGGGTGCCCCTGGTCGCCGCATTCACGCACCTGCATCTCAATGGGGATCTGCCCCAGGAGCGGCACGCCAAGACGCTTCGCCTCGTGCTCACCGCCGCCTTTGCCAAAGATGTGGTACACCTGCCCGTCGCTGGGGCAGAGGAAATAACTCATGTTTTCGATGATGCCCAGGATCGGCACATTCACCTTCTGGAACATGCCCACCGCCTTGCGCGCATCAATGAGAGCCACTTCTTGCGGAGTCGTCACGATGACGGCTCCATCCACCGCCACGGTCTGCACAATGGTGAGCTGAATGTCCCCTGTGCCGGGCGGCAGATCCAGAACGAGAACATCAAGATTCTCCCACGCGACCTGCCGGAGGAACTGCTGTGTGTAGCGCGTCGCCACGGGACCACGCACGATCACGGGAGAGCCATCATCCAGCAGGAAGCCCATGGAGATGAGCTGCACACCGTACTTCTCCACAGGAATGATCTGCTGCTCGTCATTTTGGTAGGGGCGTTCGTCCGTGCCAAACATGAGCGGAATGCTGGGTCCGTAGAGGTCACAGTCGCAGAGCCCCACACGCAAACCGCTCTGACTGAGGGAAATGGCAAGATTGGATGCCACGGTGCTCTTGCCCACGCCGCCTTTGCCGGAGGCCACGGCGATGATCTTTTTGACACCGGGAATGCTGGATTTGCCGAGCTTTTCAGACGCGGTAGTGCCTGCGCCAGGAGGGTCTTTGATGTCAAAGTTCAGCTTCACCTCCTTCACGCCAGCCACCTTTTTCAGCACGTCCATGGCCTGCTCATGGATGAGGCGGGGAATGTTGGGGTCACGCGTGCTCACGGAGATCTCCACGGTCACATTGGCTCCCTCGATCTGAATGCCCTTCACCAGCCCAAAAGAGATGATGTCACGGCTGAAGCCTGGGTAGCGGACTTGGCCAAGGGCGGTGCGGATGTCTTGTTCGGTGGGCATGGGAGGGGTTGGGATACGCCTGACGTAGCGTGAAAAGTCAAAAAGTGATAAGCAAAAAATGAAAAAGAGCGCCTAGGCACGGCGCAAAAAAACGCCGCCTGTTTCCAGGCGGCGTTCGGGGAGAGTTCAGAACTCTGAAGCCGATCAGGGCTTCGGAACTTCGGAGATCGTCTTGAGGATGCGGGAGGCGATCTGGTAAGGATTGCCCTGGCTGTTCGGACGACGGTCTTCCAGGTAGCCTTTCCAGCCGTTTTTCTTGAAGCTGTGCGGCACACGGATGGAAGCACCGCGGTCGGCGATACCCCAGGAGAACTTGTCGATGCTCTGGGTCTCATGCAGACCGGTAAGGCGCATGTGGTTGTCCGGACCATAGACGGCGATGTGCTCCATGCAGTTCTTCTCGAACTGGGCCATGAGGGCGAGGAAGTAGGGCTCGCCGCCGGTTTCGCGCAGGTATTTGGTGGAGAAGTTGGCGTGCATGCCGGAGCCGTTCCAGTCGGTGGCGCCCAGAGGCTTGCAGTGGTACTCGACGTCCACGCAATACTTTTCGCACAGGCGGTTCAGCAGGTAGCGGGCCACCCACACTTGGTCGGCAGCGGTCTTGGAGCCCTTGCCGAAAATCTGGAATTCCCACTGACCCTTGGCCACTTCGGCGTTGATGCCTTCGTGATTGATCCCTGCGTCAAGGCAGAGGTCAAGGTGTTCTTCGACGATCTGACGGGCGATGTCGCCAACGTTCTTGTAGCCCACACCCGTATAGTAGGGGCCTTGGGGGGCGGGATAGCCGTTCTCAGGGAAGCCAAGGGGGCGACCGTCCTGGTAGAGGAAATATTCCTGCTCGAAACCAAACCAGGCGTCCGGATCGTCAAGGATCGTGGCACGGTCGTTGGAGGAGTGAGGGGTGCCGTCGGCATTGTAAACTTCGCACATGACGAGCACACCGTTCTTGCGGCTGCTGTCAGGATACACGGCCACAGGCTTCAGCACGCAGTCAGAGCTGCCGCCAGGGGCCTGTTGGGTGGAAGAACCGTCAAAGCCCCAATCGGGAAGCTCTTCCAGCTTGGGGAAGCTGGCAAAATCTTTGAGCTGGGTCTTGCTGCGGAGGTTGCGGACCGGCTGATAACCGTCCAGCCAGATGTATTCGAGTTTGTATTTGGCCATGGTTGCTTGTGTGTGTTTTTCGCCAATTAAAGAGGCGGTAAAACCGCCCCGAGCACTGGCGGCCTCGAAAAGAGCACTTCCCATGCCAGACGCGAGACAAATTTTCCACATCTTGCATTTTTATCCTCCTAGTGACGGCCCTATCTAGCCTCTCTTATCCACCACCTGAAGACACTTGCACCCCGGGTGCATGCACCCAAGAGTACTCCGCACCATGCAAGAAGCCAAAAACACCCAGCGCGCCCTCGTCCGCATCGGCTACGACGGCCGTGTGCACAAATATTTCCGCGGCTCCAATGCCGCGGACCGCTTCGCCAACGAGGTGAAGGTGCTCAAGGTGCTGGAGGAACGCGGCTGCGAGTATGTACCACGAGTGCTGGAGGCCCACCCGGACCAGCTCTATCTCGTAACGACAAACTGCGGCTCGGTGGTCGAGCGTATCAGCGAGGCCAAGCTCAAGGATCTCTTCGGCAGCCTGGAACGTGACTACGGGGTGCGCCATGAGGATCCCTTCACCAGAAACGTGACCTATCGCCATAGCGACGGCCGGTTCTGCCTCATCGACTTCGAACTCGCCACCATTCTCGACGCCCCGTCTCCGCCTCCTGCCGCATGAGCGACACCCAACCTGCAACAGCTTCACACATTCACTGGTCCGGAATGACCCACCCCGGCCGTGTACGTCAAAACAATGAGGACACCTTCCTGGCTCTCAATTTCGATGCCCGCGAGATGCGTTACCTGGGCAAAATCGGCGAATCCCACCTGGACACCGGAGACTTTGTCTTCGCCGTGAGCGATGGCATGGGCGGCGCAAAATCCGGAGAATTTGCCAGCAAGATCGCGGCTGAAAAGATCACCCGGCTTCTGCCCAAGAGCTTCAAGCAGTCTGCACAGCACATGACCGTGGGCTATGGCGATGTGCTCATCGAGCTCTTCCACTCCATCCAAAAAGACCTTCTCCATCTGGGTCGCCACTACGAAGAGTGCCGTGGCATGGGGGCCACCCTCAGCCTCGGCTGGTTCACCCCGGGCTGGATGCACTTTGCCCATGTGGGGGACAGCCGCATCTACTGGCTGCCCAAAGGCGGACAAATGAAGCAGCTGACGCATGACCACACCTACGTGGGCTGGCTCATGCGCAAGGGCGAGATCAACGAACGGCAGGCACGCACCCATCCTCGCAAGAGCGTGCTCACGCAGGTGCTCGGTGCTGGCAGCCAAAACCTGGAGCCGCAGGTGGGCTCCGTGCAGTATGAGCGCGGCGACCGCTTCCTCTTCTGCACAGACGGCGTGATCGATGGCATCTGGGACCATCGCCTGGGAGACATGCTGGCGCAGCACGATGCCAAGGCCATCGTGGACTATGCCGTGACAGAATCCGGCCGGGACAATGCCAGTGCGGTTGTGGTGGAAATCCTCTGATCATCCATCACCGCACAACATCCGGCCACCCATCCCCAAACGGCGCGGAGCAGCGCCCGGGCATCGGCTGCATGTTTCATGACCAACCATGAAACGCAACGATCCCATCTCCCACATCATGTCCCGCAACGTGGTCACCGCACACCACGGTGACCCGATCTCCAAGGTGCGCGCCCTCGTCCGCCAGCACGGCGTCCATCATATCCCCGTCGTCAGCGGCGACCAGCTCGTCGGAATCATCACTTGGAGCGACATCCTGCGCGTCAGCTTTGGCGATGCCTTCCACACTGACGAGCGCACCGTGGACGCCACGCTGGACCACACCCTTTCCCTGGAGCAGATCATGCAGAAAAACCCTGTCACTCTGGCGGAAACCGGCACCGTTCGTGAGGCGGCGGAGATCCTCGCAGGCGGCAGCTTCCACTCCGTCCCGATTGTCTCTGGCAGCAAACTCGTCGGCATCGTGACCTCTACGGACATCATCAAGTATCTGCTCGATCAGTTCTGAGGCGCAGCATTCTTCTTTGCCGTGCGCCCAATGCTGAGATAGGGTCGCCGCAGCATGCCTACGCCTCGGAGTCTATTCATCACCGCAGCCATCCTCGCTCTTCCTGCCGCACTCAGCGCGGCGGGGCTGTCGGAGACTTCCGAATACCTCTCGGCACATCAGGCTCTGGCAGACGGACTGCCCGGTGTGGCAGGGGTCAAAGCTGAGCGCCTGCTCAAGCAAAAAGGCTGGACCCGTGTGGAAACGCGCGAGCTGGCTACATTTGCCGCCGAGGCATGGACGCGTGCCGATGATGGTGCCCGCGTTCTGGCACTAGCAGATGCCTACGACCTCGATCATGAGCTCTTCTGGCGCGGACAGGCGCTTGCCTTGATCGGAGATCTGACTGCTGCACGCACCGCCTTGTCCGAGGAGGGCGCTTCAGCCAGACATCCCCGCAGCGATTTGCTTCTGGCCCAGATACTGGCCTCGATGGGGGAAAACGCCGAGGCACGCAGCGTGGCCTCGGCCTTGCTGACATCATCAGACTCCGCACTGCAATCCCGCGCTCGGCTGCTCCTCAGCGAAATCGACCTCGACGAAAACAGGGCGCCTGCCGGCCTTTCGTCAAAAGACGAGAGTGCCCCCGCACGATTCCTCCGCGCACGCGCACTGCTGCAGAGCGGGCAAATCACGCAGGCAGAGCAAATCCTTGAATCGGTGAGAAATTCCCAGGCTGGCGGAGAGCACATGCATCAGGCCGCCACACTGCTCCAGATGGAGGCCCTGCTGCGCCAAAACCACGCAGCAGAGGCCCAGGAGCTGTTGCTCAAATTTCTCGATACCACCGCAGACACCAGTCTGTGGACGGAGGCCTTTGATCTGCTCAACCGCATCCACCAGGCCACCTCTTCTCAAGCCACGCTGCCAGAGCTGGTGCTTCGCTGGGTCTCCTCTGGCAACACCGCCCAGCAGCAGCCGGATCCACCACCGGTGCTGGCAGCCGCCACGGCGGAGTTTCGCGGGCATGCCCTCTACCTGACCGCCCAATGGCTGGCCGCTCAGAAGCGGGATGACGAGACCCTTGGCATGCTCGAGGCCCTGCTGCAGATGAATCCTTCTCATCCACGCTACCGCGAAGCGATGCATCTGGCCATGGAGCTCTACGCCAGCCACCACACGGATGACCGGGTGCTGGCGCTTGCAGATGCCTGGCGCAGGCAGTTTGGCGGCGCCCCGGTACCGGTTGATTTTGCCGTAGGCGGCATTCTCTTCAGGCGCGGCGAGGCAAAGCAGGCGATGGAAATTTTCCAAAGCGCCGCCAATGTGGCCGCCACCCTCACCGAGCGCAGGCGCGCACTTTTTAATGCTGCTGTAGCCGCCGTCTCCGCAGGCGACTCCGCACTCTACCAGAGCCTGCTGGGCCAGCTGGAGGTCGTGACCAATGGCTCCGCTGGCAAGGACACCGGAGATTCCGCAGCCACGCTGGAACTGGAAAAAGCCCTCTACCTCGCCTCAAGGCGCAGCCCCGAGACCGAGAAGGCCCTGCGTGCCTTCATCCGCACTTATCCAAAACACCAGCGCTTCGCGGATGGCTGTATCGCGCTGGCAGAATGGTTGCTGCTCTCCGCTCCGCCACGCATAGATGAAGCAGGCAAGGCGCTCGACAATGCCACCACCGCCGCCGAGCTCTCTCCTGCGCAGCGTGAGCGCATCGGTTACACCCGCCTTTGGATCAAGGATGCCTCGGGAGAGCTCAAATCACTGGTGGCTGATGCCGCAGATTTCATCAAAGCCTGGCCCAAAAGCCCCCTCCTTCCAGAGGTGCGCATGAAGATCGCCGGAGCCTACTACCGCCTGGAGGATTACGCCAACGCACGCACGGAGTTTGAGATCATCGCCAAGGAGTATCCGGAGACTGCGCACGCAGATACCGCCCTTTACTTCGCCGCCATGTCCGCCACATCAGTCATGAGCGTCGAAGGTCGTGCGCGAGCTCTGGAGATCTGGGATGAACTGGCTCAGAAAAATGGACCGCTGGCTGTGGCCGCACGCCGTCAGCAGGCGCTCTCCGAGCGCTTGCAGGGCAATCATCTGGCCGCCCTCACCGCCCTGGATCAGGTGCTGGCCATGAAAGCACTGGACCATGAGCAGCGCCTCACAACGCAGTGTGAAAAGGCCGAACTCCTGCTCCTGCTGGGCAAGACCGAACCTGCTCGCCTGGACGCAGCCGCCGATCTGCTGGATGCCTTCCTCGCAGATCATTCACTGTCCTTCATGTGGAAGGCCCGCGCCGGATTCACCCTCGCATCCGTGCATCATGATGCCCGTCGCGACACTGAGGCGCTGGAAGCCTGCTACAATGTCCTGCGCGCCGCAGAGATGACACCGCCCGCCAGTCCGGCTGACTACATCTGGTTTTCAAAAGCAGGCTTCTTTGGCGTGGACCTGCTCGAAGCCACCCGCCAGTGGGACGCAGCCGCACGTCTGGCAGAGCAGATAGCCCAGCGCCCGGGAGACCGCTCCAGCGAGGCGCGTGATCGTGCTACCAAGATCCGCCTGGAGCATTTCCTCTGGGAAGGCCCCGCTCCCACACCTCCCAAGGTGCTGAAAATGGAATCACCTCCTGCAGACAAACCCGCTCCCACATCAGCGTCCGACAAAGGAGGGAGCAAAGGCACGAAGAAAAAATCAAGGTAGGGAAAGCTGCGTTAAAAAGGAACCTTCCCTGCTGCCACGGAGAGTCCGGGCGTATGTGCTGCTACAGCATTCTTTAGCCCCGCCTGTGAAAAACATCTTGCATCCTGGCCCGGCATCTCGCACACTCTCCTCCGTTCCAAGTTCTCTCAACTTGGTGAACACTTGGTGTTGTTCCCGGCAGGATTGCCGAAGTTTCCCAGCCTGGTGCTGCTGAAACGCGACCCCGCAGCTGCTGCGTGGCCGTCATTCCTTCCGGTACACATCGCGGCGATGCCGCTCTCCCCCCCGCCCCCCACATTTCCCAAACCCCACCGCACGGTAGGTCGGCACATGGCCGCACACCTTCCGTTGCATTCCCAACCGACATCGTTCTCATCATGGCAGGCCACAATAAATGGTCCAAAATCAAGCGTGGCAAAGCCATCACGGATGCCAAGCGCGGCAATGCCTTCAGCAAGCTGGCCAAGGAAATCACCCTCGCAGCCAAGCATGGCGGCGGCAGCCCTGACATGAACGCACGCCTGCGCAGCGCCATCCTGGCGGCTCGCGCGGCCAACATGCCCAACGACAACATCGACCGCGCCATCAAAAAAGGCACCGGAGAGCTGGGCGGAGCTCAGATCGAGGAAGTCGTTTACGAAGCCTATGCCCCAGGCGGTGTCGCCATGATGATCGAAGTCGTCACCGACAACCGCAACCGCAGCTTCAACGACATCCGCGTCCTGCTTTCCAAAAATCAGGGCACTCTGGCGGACTCTGGCAGCGTGGCCTACCTCTTTGCGCGCCTTGGAGAAATCCGCCTCGACAAAGCTGCAGGCACTGAGGATCAGATCATGGAAGCCGCCCTGGAAGCAGGAGCCGAGGACATCCAGGAAGACGGCGACGACTGGGTCGTCTATACCGCCACAGACCAGCTTTTCCAGGTGGCAGGTGCTCTGCGCGAAAAAGGGCTCAACTCACGCTCTCAGAAGCTCATCCAGCAGCCGCAGACCACCATCACCATCAGCGACGTGGCCACCGCCAAGGCACTCGTCAACCTCTACGACGTTCTCGACGACTACGACGACACGCAGAACGTGCACGCCAATTTTGAAATCGACGACTCAATTGCCGATCAGCTCGATTAATCCCCTTTCCATCCCGCTTATGTCTGAAGAAAACATCGCCGAGCTCGAAGCCCCCAAGCCCAAGCGCAAAGCTCCGGCCAAAAAAGCAGCCGTCAAAAAGACCGCTGCAAAGAAAACCGCCAAAGTCAAAGCGGCGCCCGCAGTGGAGGAAGTGCAGGAAGAAAAAACGCCCGCCGTAAAAGCCAAGGCCAAGGTGGCACGCAAGACCCCACGGAAAAAGACGGCTGATGCAGAAGCACCCGAGCTGAACCTCCTGGAGGCGGCGCCCGCAGCCGCCGCACCTGCAATAGTCGAAACAGCCCCTGAGCCTGCCATCGTTGCCGAAGCTCCTGCCGCACCTGCTCCAGCCCCTGCCCCCGTGGCCGCTGCACCTGTGCCTCAGGCCGCCGTCGCACCTGCAGCAGCTGAAAATGCTTCAGAGGCGGATGCCGATGACGACGAGGCTGAAGAAGCTGGCGCTGGCACGACGCCCGGAACCCCTGGCGCTGAAAACAACGGACTCTCCCGCTACACTGTCCTGGACGCAAACGGCCAGCCGCGTCCCATGACGGCCAAAGAACGCCGCAAGGCCAAGTTTGAACGCTGGAAGCAGCGCCGCGCCGAGCGCGATTCCCAGCGCCGTTCCGGCCGTGACCACGGCGCTCCGAATGGCAATGGCGGCAGCCCTCAGTCCCACGGTGGCCAGCACTACGAGCCCGAGCCCCCGCTGCCACTCGGCCCGCCCGAGCCTGCCAACGGCATTCTGGAAATGTCCCCCAAGGGATACGGCTTCCTGCGTCGTCGCGAACTCTCCTTCGCCCAGCATCCGCAGGATGCCTTCATCGCCCCTGAATTCATCCGCAAATACGGCCTCCGCGAAGGCATGCAGGTCTCCGGCGTGCAGTGCAAGGGCGCGCGCGGCCCGCAGATCACAGAAGTGACCGAGGTCAATGGCCGTGACCCCATGGCCATGCGCGAGCTGCCGCTCTTCGAAGAACTCAAGGCGGTAAACCCCAACAAGCGCTACCAGCTTGAGACGGTGAAGGACCGCCTGACCACCCGTGTCATCGACATGATGACGCCAGTGGGTCGCGGCCAGCGCGGCCTCATCGTGGCTCCGCCACGCGCTGGCAAGACCACCATCATGCAGCACATCGCCGAAGCTGTGCTCCAGAATCATCCCGGCACGCACCTCATGATCCTGCTGGTGGACGAGCGCCCTGAAGAAGTGACCGAGTTCAAACGCGTCCTGCCCAATGCGGAAATCTTCGCCAGCAACAACGATCAGGACGTAAAGAGCCACACACGCATCTCCTCCTTTGCCATCGAGCGCGCCAAGCGCCTCGTGGAGTGCGGAGAGCACGTCTTCATGCTCATGGACTCCATCACCCGCATGGCCCGTGCCTTCAACAACATCGCCAAGGGCGGTGCCACCGGCAGCGGTGGTCTGGCTGTGGGCGCGCTCGAGATCCCCCGCCGCCTCTTTGCCGCTGCGCGCAATACGCGCACCGCGGGCTCCCTCACCATCCTCGGCACCGCGCTGGTCGAAACCGGCGGCCGTCAGGACGATGTGATCTTCCAGGAGTTCAAGGGCACCGGCAACATGGAGCTGGTTCTGGACCGCAAGATCGCCGAGCAGTACATCTACCCTGCCGTGAACATCTTCAAATCTGGCACGCGTCGTGAAGAACTGCTGCTGCAGCCCTTCCAGTTGGACAAAATCCACATGCTGCGCCGTGGCCTGGCCGGGCACAAGCCCGTGGAAGCCATCCAGCGTGTGATCTCCTTGCTGGAGCGCTACCCCAACAACGCACAGATGCTCGTGGACCTGCCCAGCAAGGGCTAGGCAGGCCCCTCTGCCTTTCATCATCAGCTTCGATCAGTCAGGTTCTGCGTTTACCGTTCGGGCTTCCGCCCTTTCTTGGCGCGCACCCTGATTCCAATTCCAGTCCTCTCTTCCAGTTGTCACCCAGGCGTGCAACCCGTATCCAGTACGCATGCCTGCCCCGACGCCTGATCTCAAAGTGGACGAGGTTCTGCCGCCTGCGCAGATCAATCCCATCGCGGCAAAGCTCGCAGCCAGCGCCGATCCCGGCGACCGTGCGACAGCAAGGATCCTGGCAAAGTATCTCGATGAACTCCTGCGCCTGCCCGGCACCAATGTGCGGATAGGGCTGGACCCCATTCTGGCCCTGTTTCCTGGCGTGGGAGACACCGTGGCATCAGGCGCGGGGCTCATCATCCTCATCGAGGCATTGCGCAGTGGCGTCTCCATTCCCGTCTTTTTGCGCATGACGCTCAACATGGGGGCAAACTTCCTCCTCGGCCTCATCCCTGGCGCTGGTGCGCTGGCCTCCATCTTTTTCAAATCCAATTCGCGCAACCTCCACCTGCTGCACACCTGGCAGGCTGGCCATAGTGCGAAGGTGGAACGCAGCACGCTGCGTTTTTACCTCGGCCTGCTCATTTTGGCAGGCATGGTCGCCACGTTCATCATCGTCGGCTGGGCTTTCTATGCCTGGCTCTTTTACTCAGCTGTGCAGGCGGTGCTGCATGCCTTGGGCATGCGCTGATGAACTGGATTGGCGGCGGCTCCACTGCACTCTAGTATGAGTGACATGCTCTATCAAAATGCCGCCACACTCTCAGGCCTGACCATCTGGTACGGAGTACTCGTTCTGCTGGGTTACCCTGGCCGCGCTCCTTGGCGCTGGCTTTGGCCGCTGCTCCCACTGGCGGCAGGGTGGTGCAGCTTCCGTGCGGTCGGCTGGTATCTTGTCACCGTGCACCCTGCTCTGGCCCCGGCCCTGCAGCAGCTCTCTGGCGGACGCACCCTCATGCTTTTCATTCAGGATGTGGGGCTGCGCGAGGAACTGTTCAAGCTCCTCTTCGCCATCCCATGCTTGCTCTGGCTGTCCCCAAAACCAGCTATTCCGCGCAGCTCCTTGCTCACAGCAGCCTTGGTAGGCCTAGGCTTTGCCACGGCGGAAAATCGCTGGTTTTTCGGCGGCCATGCGGAACCCACTTTGCTGGTGGGTCGCGTTTTTTCCACCACGGCGCTGCACATGACGGCCACCGCCCTCTGTGGAGCGGCGTTCATGGCAGCCCGCCTCCACTCGCGGCCATGGGCCTGGTTCTGGACTGTCTTTTTTTGCGTGGTCGTAGCACACGGACTCTATGACTGGGCCCCTGCCAGCACCTGGGCATGGTTGAGGGCGGGCGGCACCTCCTGGCTGTCTCAGGCTGTGGTTATCGCCTTGATAGTCAGCTTTTTTCGCACCTATCAGCACTTGCAACCCACCAGCTCCATGCAGCCACGTGTCGCACTGTGGTTCATTCTGGGAGCCGCCATCCAGTACACCCTCTCGCTGGGCATCACCTGGCAGCGCTGGGGCACTTCGGAAGCCCTCTGGATCTGTGCTAGGGAATGCCTGCTTTTTCTTCCAGTAGTGACTGCCACCGCCATCGTCATGGCTCCAATTTCACGTCTAAAGCGGAAAGCATGACATAAAGATAAGGATATTCTTTATTTTTTATTGCCTTCGCATCAAGATTTTCATAAAATTATTAAATCGGCATGAATTGGAATCATGTCTCCCCCCTAACCTTCACTCATGAAATACATCCTCACCCTCGCCACACTTGCCATCGCTTCGGCAGCTTCTGCGGCTGAAGCCACCGGCATCGCCCCGGACGCTAGCATGAACCTCTATGCTGCTGTCCCCGAGCCTTCACACGCCATGCTGCTCCTCATGGGCTGCGTGGGTCTTGCTGCCCGCCGTCGCCGTTAATCCAAAAAGGCTTCCCTGTCTGTTCTGGCCGCATTGCATGAACCAAAATGCAATGCGGCTTTTTCTTGCTGCTGAAGAAAACTCAAGGGAAAACGAGCCCATTGTATGAATTGCCATTGGTCGCTGGCCCGTTATTCTGAAGGTCATGCCTGAAGCTGACACCGAACCCCACATTGAGCCCGCCACCATTGAAGACCTCCCCCAGCTGGTGGAGCTGTTGATGGCGTTGTTCAGCGAGGAGGAGGACTTCAAGCCAGACCGCTCCAAGCAGGAACACGGCCTTCGCCTCATCCTGGAGCAGCCAAACCGTGGGCGTATCTTCGTGCTTCGCACCGACCACAAGGTGATAGGCATGATCAACCTGCTTTTCACCATCAGTACCGCCGAAGGTGGGCTGGTGCTCATCATGGAAGACGTGATCGTTCACCCGGAGCACCGCCGCCAGGGCTATGGCGGGCGGCTGCTGGAGCACGCCATCGAGTTTGCCCGGGAAAAGCGCTTCCGCCGTATCACGCTGCTGACAGACCGCATCAGTGCAGATTCACAGTCCTTCTTCCAGCAGCACGGGTTCCAGTTCTCCAAGATGATCCCGATGCGGCTGGTTTTTAACGAAAATTGAATCCTCGCAGCCACGCAGGCCGCAGTTATCCTTCATGCACTCGCTCAACCCCTTCTTTTCCAGGCCTGAAGGTGGCACCATGAAGATCCCCAGGGAGTGGGCGGAGGCCTCAGACTGGTTTGTCCTCTTCACACTGGGCACTCTGTTCTTCCTGCTGGGGGCTTTTGCCATGTGGGCTTGGCTCATCTGGCGGCGCACCACCAAGCCGGAGCCCCACATGCAGCTGCTCATGGAGCTGGAAGAAGAGGAGGCAGCAGCCTCCCAGGAGCGTCAGACCACCGCTCAGGAGCAGGAGCCGGACACACGTGCCCCTTGGGAGCAGTCTCCGGACTGGTGGAAAAAAGCGGACTCCTGAGCCCCCGCCCCCCTTGCTGCATGAGCGAAGAGCCCCCCTGGCACCACGGCTGGCGCGCCAGCACCCACCGCCTCTCACGAGATCGTCAGTTCCTTCTGCGCACGGCGGCGGGCATCATCGCCAGCGGCGTCATCATCGCATGTGTCATCGTGGTCGGCAGCATGCCACAGGGCAAGACGCCCGCTGTGCACGCCATCACGCCGGAGTTGAGCCAGTTGCAGGAAGAATTTAACTACCTGCGCCAGGAAGGCGCGCCGCAACCACGGGCCTTTGCCCGCTGGCTGCGGCTGCTTCTGGACCAGCTCCCAGCCCTCACGGACGAGGGCGACGTCACTGCCTACCAGACCTTCAGCCAGACGGGCATGCTCGGCGGCTATGAGCTGGCGCATCTGATTCAGTTGCATGCCAGCACGGATTCTCCGGCGGGCCTCTTCCGCAGCTTTCTGGCCGCAACGCTGGCCGGGGATGCGGAGGCGCTGCGGACGCTGACGCAACAGGCCGCATCCAAACCGCCGTTAATGCTGGCTGCCGAGCTTCTTGGCAGCACCAAAAAACGTCTGCACGACCTGCCGGGTGCCGCGCATGCCTTCTATGAGGAAGGATTCCACTTTGTGGATGCAGCTAGCGCGCGGGAAGAGGCCCTGCGCCTCGCCATCACCCAGCGGGATCTGCCCCTGCTTCGCGCCATCGCCGCACAGCCGGGGTGGATCGAGGAGTGCCACCCGTGGCTGCAGCACCACGCAGGCTCCCTGCTGGGAGATGTGTGGCTGCAGTGGCGGGGTCTGCTGCGGCAGCGCCTGAACGAGATCCCCTACGGCATGCTGGCACTGGCTTTTTTTGCAGCGGCGCTTTGGTATTTTATCTTGGTGCAGCACACCGAGCCCGAGCCCTGGCGCTGGCTGCGCCCCATGGGTGCGCTCACTGCAGGCATCCTGAGCGTGTGGCCCACGCTCACCATACTGGCCTATCAGGAATTTGTGCAGGGCATGACAGCTGAGGCCCCCTTTCCTCATGACCTGCTTTACTACCTCACGGGTGTGGGACTGCGTGAAGAAGGCTGCAAGCTGCTGCTCTTCTCCCTTTTTCTGCCATGGCTGCTATGGCGGCGCACGCCCGGGCTCGCGCTGCTGACGGGAGCCTTTATTGGCCTGGGCTTTTCTCTGGAGGAAAACATCGGCTACTACCAGGACTTCGGTGGCAGCGTGGCCTGGACCCGCTTTCTCTCCGCCAATTTCCTCCACATCTCCCTCACCGGCATCTGTGCGCACAGCCTCTACCACATGCTGCTCACACGCTTTGCGCATGCAGAGGAGTTCATCATGACCTTCCTGCTGGCCGTGGCCGCGCACGGCGGGTACGACTACCTCTCCGGTAGCGAGAGCCCGGACATCCGCTGGCTTTCCATCGTCGTGCTGGTGCTCAGTGCCGCACGCTTCATCGACCTGCTATGCACTGAGACGCACCCCTCCCGGCGCACGATCTCACCTCTGTCAGTTTTCACGCTGGGCTCTGCCGTGCTGATCGCCATTTCCTTCGTACTCGGGGCTTGGAGCACACGCACCATGGGTGGCGTGGCCGCCGCCGGGCAGGAATGCCTGAGCATGGTCCCCATTGCTCTGCTCTACTGGAGGCGGTTTGAAAATACATGATCCACAGCATCATTGAGAGCTGGAATGCCCCTCCTCACGCAGCAGACCCTGTGGAAATAAAGAGCCGCTTTTGGCACACTTGACCCTTCGCAACACTCCACGCATGCTGGTGGCCATATCATGAGCTGGTTTCTGCACACCTTCTGGACGGACACACTGGCGCTCGTCTCCATCATCGGCGCACTGCTGGCTCTGGGGCACCTGCTGCTGCGGCATCGGGACTATCGCTCGGCAGCATTTTGGACGGCGCTCATCGTGGTGGAGCCCCTCTTCAGCCCGCTTCTCTACCTTTTTCTTGGCATTAACATCCTCCGCCGCAGCGGCCGGCGCTATCGCAGTGGCATGCACGAGCCCTGGCACGATCCCGTCCCAGAGTATCCGCTGCCCATCACAGACTCGGGCAGCTGCACCATGCAGGAGCACCAGCAGCTCGCACGCACGCTGGACCGCATCTCGCGCTTCAGTCTCACACTCGGAAACCACCTCGAAATCCTCCGCAATGGAGACGAGGCCATGCCGCGCATGCTGGAGGTCATACGCAGCGCACAGCAGAGCATCACCCTGGCCAGTTACATCTTCGAGGCCACGGGCATCGGCGCAGAATTTGTGGAAGCCCTGTCAGCAGCCGTAAAGCGCGGTGTGCAGGTGCGTGTGATGGTGGACGATGCCGGCACCCGCTACTCATGGCCTCCCGTCATCGAGGCTCTCGAAAAAGCCGGCGTCACCGTGCGGCGCTTCATGCCCAGCCGCCTCATCCTGCGCCTGATCACCATGAACCTGCGCAACCACCGCAAAATCCTCGTGGTTGACGGCCGTACCGCCTTCACCGGCGGCATGAATATCCGGGAGGGAAACATGGTCTCTCGCCAGCCATCACATCCCGTGCACGATCTACACTTCGAAGTCACCGGCCCCTGTGTGGCGCAGATCCAGCGCGTCTTTGCCGAGGACTGGGCCTTTTGCACCCTGGAGCAGCTTGAGGGCCCCTTGTGGTTCCCCGAGCTGAATGCCACCGGCAACACCAGCGCCTTGGGCATCGTGGACGGCCCGGACGAGGACCTGGAGGTGATGCCTGCCGCGTTTTTTGCCGCGCTCAATGCAGCCCGGGAGGAGGTCAAGATCATAACCCCCTACTTCCTGCCCAATATGGTTCTCATGGCCGCTCTCCGGCTGTGCGCCGTTCGTGGAGTGAAGGTGACCATCCTCACCCCCGGAGCCAACAACATCCCCTTCGTTGGCTGGGCCTCGCAGACGCTCTACCCCGAGTTGCTCGCCGTCGGCTGCCGCATCTACGAATCCCCAGCCCCCTTTGACCACTCCAAGATCTTCCTGGTGGATGGCGTCTGGTCCTTCCTCGGCTCCACCAACTGGGACCCTCGTAGCCTGCGCCTCAACTTCGAATTCAATCTGGCCTGCCATGATGCCGAACTCTGCCGCCGTCTCGCTGAAGAAATGGACGCCAAGCTGGCACACAGCCGCGAGATCACCCAGGACATGCTGGACGCCACCCCTGTCTCCCAGCGCCTGCGCAATGGCTTTGCCCGGCTCTTCATCCCGCTCTTGTGAGAACTTTTGCATATTTTGGCAAAGCCGTCCGTATTTAAGAGCGTTGTAAGACTGCCCGACCGACGCAGCCGCCCCATCGCCAAATGCCCCCAGAGCCACAGATCATTTTCAGCCATCACCGCCCACATTGCGGAGCCTTGGTCGTCAGCTATGTAAAAAGTTCTTTTTTCGGGAATAAAGCGGACCGCCTTCGCATCTCATCCAGACCCTGTACCGTACCCTAGACCATTCCCCCCCTTTGCTCCGGAAGACGGAGCCTCTGACGCGCACAGATTTAAAGCGCACCCTCCAACTCTAACCATCCAAGATACCATCATGAAGAAACTCATCGCTCTTGTTGTCGCCCTCGCCGCCACCGCCGGTTTCGCCGCCGAGTTCCCGGACATCAGCATCGCCGACCTCAAGCAGGCCATCGCTGAAAAGAAGGTGACCGTCATCGACGTGAACGGCGCCGCCTCCTACAAGGCCGGCCATGTGCCCACCGCCATCGACTTCGCCACCCAGGGCAACAGCCTCGCCAGCCTGCTCCCCGCTGACAAAAACGCCCTCGTGGTGGCCTACTGCGGCGGCCCTGCCTGCAGCGCCTACAAAGCTGCCGCCAACGCTGCCAACAAGCTCGGCTATACCAACGTGAAGCATCTCTCCGCCGGCATCTCCGGCTGGAAGGCTGCCAAGGAATCTCTGGAGAAGTAATTCTCTCTTCCTCGACTTACCCCACCGGGTGCGCAGGCCACAATCTGCCACCCGGTTTTTTATGCACCTAATGGTGCGATCTTTCGCCGGATGAGTACACCAAGGTGTTTGTGCAGGCTGGGCTTGTTTGGCCTCGAAGGCGGTTCGTGTTCCCGCCTAGCCTGCCTCCAAACCGACTGTTTACGAGGGCCTGGACTCCTACGTGGAAACGAAAAGACGAGCGGGCTATCGCCACACTCGTCCCACGATGCCAGACAGATGCCGGCCAAAAGGTGCAGACTCAGCTTCAGACCGCTGAGATATCCAACAGAGCTTACAGCTTGCCCCAGCGCTTCAGCAGCGTGGTGGCCATGTCGGCAGGAGAATCGGAAACGGCGATGCCGCACTCAGCAAGGATGCGCTTCTTGGCTGCGGCAGTGTCGTCCGCCCCGCCGATGATGGCACCAGCGTGGCCCATGCGGCGTCCGGCAGGAGCGGTGGCTCCGGCGATGAAGGCGGCGATGGGCTTCTTGCAGTTGTCCTTGGCCCAGCGTCCGGCTTCCACCTCGGCGTTGCCGCCGATTTCGCCGATCATGATGATCGCTTCGGTTTCCGGATCGTCGTTGAACATCTTCAGCACGTCGAGGTGGTTGGTGCCATTCACGGGGTCGCCACCGATGCCCACACAAGTGCTCTGGCCATAGCCACGGGTCGTAAGCTGCCACACCGCCTCATAGGTCAGGGTGCCGGAGCGGCTGACCACGCCCACGTTGCCACGCTTGTGGATGTACCCTGGAGCGATGCCGATGCGGCAGCCGCCGTGGGATTTCTCACCGTGACCAGGGGTCACAAGACCAGGGCAGTTGGGGCCAATCAGGCGGGTCTTGCTGCCCTTCATGGCGGCCTTGACCTTGATCATGTCATTCACAGGAATGCCTTCGGTAATGGCCACCACGAGATCCAGACCGGCATCCACGCCTTCGAGAATGGCGTCTGCGGCAAAGGGCGGCGGCACAAAAATCACGCTCACCGTGGCTCCGGTTTCACGGGCGGCTTCAGAGACGGTGTCAAACACCGGCACCTTCTTGCCGCTGTGTTCAAAAACCTGGCCACCCTTGCCCGGAGTCACACCTGCCACCAGCTGTGTGCCATAGTCGATGGAGGCCTTGGCATGACGGGAGCCGAAATCTCCGGTGATACCTTGAACAAGAATACGGGTGTCAGTTTCAACGAGAATGGCCATCGGGATGATTCGGTGTGGGGTTTGGGGGCGTAAAAAAGCGCCGCATCATAGAAGTGTGCTCCGCTGCGTCAAGGCGGCGACGGAATAATCTCACAGCAGCACCCACAGCTTGGGCAGAAAGATCATCAGCCCAACGCCTAGCGCTCCCACTGCCGCCATCAGCACTGCACCCGCCGCCGCATCCTTGGCACGGCGGATGGCCTCCTCTCTCTCCAGGCTCACACGGTCTGCCAGCACTTCCAGCGCCGTGTTCATCAGCTCCGCAGCCCACACTATGCCAGCAGCCAGCGTGACGGCGCACCATTCCCAAGTGGCAAGCCCCAGCCAGAATCCCAAAACAACCATCAGCACCGTGGCACCGGCATGAAATTGCAGGTTCTTCTGCGTCTTCAGAGCCCACGCCACCCCCGCCAGTGCAGGTCCAAAGCTGCGAACGACGGAGGCTAGCCAGCGGTGCATAAAGCCATTCTACAAACTACTGGGCAGCTGGCTTTTCAGCCCCAGGAACCTCCGGCACTGCGCCCGGTTCAGAGACATTCTTCACAAGCTCACGGAATGCCTTCAGCCAAGTATTGGCATCCGGATGGCTGGGATAGGTCTGAATGACTTTCAGCATATCGGCCATCGCATTGACAGCATTAACATCGTTTTCCACGAGATAGTTGTTCTTCTCCCACTGAAGACGAGGGCCTGCATCCTTGCTGTACTCCACGAATTCGGTCTCGCTCATCAGGGCTTTGCGAATTGCCATTTCGGCACTGATTCGGGAATCCCATTGGGCAGGAAGCTCAGTCGGCTTTTCAGCCAGGTAATAAGGAAAGATGGCATTGGAATAAATTCCCCGCACACTCAGAGGCTGGTATTCCCAATCCTCCCGCTTGAGAAAGTCTTCCAGCGAATAAGCTTTGGCAAAATCAGACTCTGCCACGGACTGTCTCAAAGTCCCTAGAATGTCACCTGCTGGAACGTTGCCACCTCCCTTTTTACCCCCCTTGGCATCTTTGTCAGTCACAGCACCGGAGGCCGAATGTGCCGTCGTTCCCTGAATGGCTATCACCGCCTTGCCTAGAAAGGCCTGCAGCGCCGGCACAATCGATGCCAGCTTTTTAGGCTCGTCGATATCCTGAGCCTGAATGGTCAGCACAAGGTACTCCAGTTGCAGCATCAGCGCCTTTTTGAAATCCTCGTCTTTGAGTTTTGCTTCATTCTTGTTCCGCCAGTCCATGAAGTCTGCCTGCTTCAGGTTCTTACGGTCAAAGTGCTCCAGCTTGTAGCAGTCCAGGTAGAGCGCCATTGCAGCAGCTGGGCTGGCCATGCCCTCGCGAAATTTGGCAACGGCCGCCCCAAAGATCGACCCTCGTCCCTTCCCGATCTGCGATTCCACTTTCTCCAGCTCCTTGAGAATATGCGTGGTCTGGGTAGGCGTCAGGATCACCTTGTGCTCAGGCGCTGGAGATTCCGTGGCCCCAGGAGCGGCAGTTTGTGCAGACGCTGTGGTGGCCAGCGTGGCGGCGGTAAGAGTCAGGAAATGGGTGAATTTCATGGTTGGTGAAAAAATAAACACGTCAAAACGCGATTGGGAGCACGAAAAATCTTTATTGATCAAAATCTTTCCTCTCAACGAAGCAACCGGCCACAAACTTGGACTTGGCGCGAGAAAGTCATCGCTTATTTGTTTCCCCCATCCATGAACCGCCAGACCTTCCTCGCCGCTCTCATCTCTCTCTGTGCACTGCCAGCCCTGGCTGCAGACGCAACCGTCAATTACATCGCTGAAATGACCGGCATGGTATGCGCCGGTTGCAAAGACCATGTGACCGCCTCCTTCACCAAACTCGAAGGCGTGACCAAGGTGCAGATCGTCCCCGGTGATAAGGCAGGCACACAAAAGGTCACCGTGACCTCCACTTCTCCCAATCTCACCAAAGAACAGGCCATCGCCTCTCTCGGCAGCTCTGCCAGCACCTACATCGTGCACGAGTGGAAGAAGACCGATCATCCTGCAAACTAAGCGGCTGAAACGGATAAAGTGAAAACAGCAGCCAAAATCGCTTGCGAGTACTCCTGACTGCGCCACTATCCGCGCTCTCCGTTTCCCGGAGCAACCAAATTTGGACAGGTGTCAGAGTGGTCTAATGAGCACGCCTGGAAAGCGTGTGTAGCCTAAACAGCTACCGAGGGTTCGAATCCCTCCCTGTCCGCCATTCTTCGTCGGTGTTAGCCGCGAATATTACCCCCGGCTGAAACAGCAGACAATGGGGCCTCGTTTTCCTCCCGCCGCGAATCACTCGCCGCCCCCATGAAACCTTTCTTCAGCCTGACTGCGCTCATGGCGCTGGCACTCGCGGCTTTCGCCGAAGAGTTGCCGCAAAAGCACTCCAATGCGCTTCGAGCTGAAAAGCTCGCAGAGCTCGACTCGATCATCCAGCAGGCCGTGAATGACTCAACGATGCTCGGCGCATCTGTTTGGATCGAGAGTCGGGGCGTGGCCTATCACAAAGCCTATGGCCTGCGCGCCCTCAAGCCCGCAGCCGAGCCCATGACCGAGGACACCCTTTTTGATGTGGCCTCCATCACCAAAGTCGTGGCAGCCGCCAGTGCAGCGATGCTCTGCATCGAGCGCGGTTTGTTCATGCTGGACGATCCAGTTGCGCAGCACATGCCCGAGTTTAATGGCGAAGGGCGCGACAAAATTACCCTCCGCCATCTGCTGCTGCACACCTCCGGCCTGCCGGTGAATCTCAATCCCAAGACACAGCTCTTCACCACGCATCGCGAGGCCATCGCACAGATCTGCCATACCAAGCTGCTTTTTGAGCCCGGCTCGCGATTTGCCTACAGCAGCGTGGGCACCATGCTCCTTGGCGGTGTGATCGAACGCGTGACCAGCAGGACATTCGATGAATTCTGCACCACAGAAATCTTCCGCCCACTCCACATGACGGACAGCGTCTTCCGTCCCGCTGGCACTCTGTTGAAACGTGTCGCCCCCTCCAGCGCACCGGAGCGCGGGCTGGCGGACGACACCGTGGCCCGGCTCGCTGGTGGCGTGGCTGCACACGCCTCCCTCTTCACCAGCACCTCAGACCTGGCGCGCTTTGCCCGCATGATGCTGAACCTCGGCGAACTCGATGGCGTGCGTCTCCTCAAGCCCGAAACCGTCAGGCTGATGACCAGTGTGCAAAGCCCCGCGGGACTGACCAGCCCCGACGCTGAAAACCTGCCCGTGCGTCGCGCCCTTGGCTGGGACATCGACACCCCCTATCGCACTCCGCCACACCACTACTCACTGTCTCGTGGCGCCCTCTTCCCCATCGGCAGCTATGGGCACACCGGCTGGACCGGTCAGATGCTCTGGATCGATCCCTTCTCCCGCACCTTCGTTATTTTTCTGTGCAACCGCTACACGGACTCCGCCAAAGACACCCGCCCAGCAGTCTATCAGCTCCATCACCGCATCTCCACCCTCGCCGCCGAAGCCGTCCCGAACTTTGATTTCAAGAACGTCCCCGGCGCACTGCCCGCACATGTGGATTGACATGGCACGGACAACTAGGTCGTGAAAGTGTGGTTCGAGCGCCCCCTCCTTAAATCATCCCCAGCTTCATCTTCCCTTCGATGCTGATCAGGCCCCGGTTCCAGGCGGGGTTGCGCGCATACCCCTGAGAGCCAAGGCCCTTTCCAACTGTTCTTTAAATTCAGCATCGACCTGATCCTTTAGCTTCAAGGGTGGCGGGAGTCCCACGTTGGCCGCTTGAAGCGCATCGCAGTAGGAAGACGAGCCATATTCTGGACATCGCATAACCGCTGCTATGAACTCATCCGGGGGATGATAGCCATGATCCCCGATGTAATGAATGATGAGCGCCGGTGCGATATAAACGACCCGTTCACCAGGAATCCAGAGATTCACATGGGTTTGAACAGACCTGGGATTCCCCCTCTCCCCGAGCAGACAATGCGAGCACTGATGCACCCCACGAAAACAATAGGATGGATAGCACTTCCGTGAGGCATACGTAAATTCCTCGAGCCGCTGACTCAGTTCATGCAATGTGCCGCCTTTCGAAAATGAATGAGGATGCTCCAGCCATCCAATCGCTAGCAAAGGCACACTCCAAGAACAGGATGCATAAGGACCCGAATGGTAGTCGCACAGGGAAAGATCCTCAAAATACATAGACCAAGTTGGTGCGACATTTAGCCTGCAGATTTGATGCTGCTAAATGGCGTCAGCAATAGGACGCCATCCAGCATCAATACAGCTCTCAGATCATCCCCAGCTTCATCTTCCCTTCGATGCTGATCATGCCCTGATTCCACGCAGGATCCCACACCAGTTCCACAGCCGCGTCATCCATGTCTTCGATGGTCATGATACGGCTCTGAGCATCGGCGGCAATGGTCGGTCCCATGCCACAGCCGGGGGCCGTGAGCGTCATCTTCACCACAGCCTTGTTCTTGCCTTCGGCATCCGTCTCCACCTTGCAGTCATAGACGAGACCGAGATCCACGATGTTGACCGGGATTTCGGGGTCATAGACGTTTTTAAGCTGGTTCCACACCTGGCCTTCGAGATCGCTGATGTCTGCCGGGATATTGGAAGAGGTGCTCTCCTGCTCCTTCTTGCTAGCTTCTGGGTCGATCCCCAGCGCATCGGCATCCACCGCTTGAATGCGTGCCAGACCAAAATCCGTAGCCACGGTGTAAGTGCCGCCAAGCGACTGGGTGATGATGACCTTGAGTCCGATAGGCAGCTTGATCAGATCGCCGCTTGGAATCTGGATCGCATCGACTTCGCGCTTGAGTTCAATGGAGGAGTTCATGGGGGAAGAAATGGAAAAGGATCAACGATAAAAAATAAAAGCGGATGGATCTGAGGCTTCCGTGCCTTTCACTGCATGGAGCAGATCTTCAAGTTCAAGGGTTGTCGTTTCATAGGGGATGCCAGCCGAAGCTCTTGGCTCAGTCTTGAGCTTTGATCTTTTATTTTTTAATCTTTTCTCTCGCTGGTGAGGACGATCTTGATCTTGCCCTGAGTTTTGCCTGCGGCGCTGAGTGCATCCGCCAGAGTCCCGGACTGATCCGCCACCACCGGTGCAGCGGCTGGCACTGCCGCAGCTTTTTGCTCGGCCTCCAGTGCAGCGCGCAGGGCGCCTTCCACCATCTGTCCGCAATGGATCTTCATGGGCGGGAGCGGCCCCAGGGGCTTGCTCAGTTCCTCGGCGGAAAGGGACAGCGCCTCTTCCTTGGTCTTCCCACGGATGAGCTGCGTGGCGATGCTGGCCACCGCGATGGCCGTCTGGCAGCCAAAGCTCTGAAAGCTTGCCTTGTCGATCACCTTCTGTCCGTCCTTTTCCTTGTACTTGATCCACATGCGCACCATATCTCCGCAGTCCGGGCTGCCCACCGTGCCCACGGCATCGGCATCGGGCATCTCTCCCAGGTTCTGGGTGTCTTTCAGGGCTTGCTGGAGTGCGGCTTCGTCCATGGGAAAAAATCAGTCTTCGATTTCGATACGATAACGCGGCAGGCTTGGATCAATCTCACAGCTATAGGCGTCGATCCCGCCCGTGAGGCACTTCGTCTCCGAGAAGCCGTGCCCGATGAAATAGGCCGCTGCATCCAGCGAGCGTGAGCCCGTGTGATCGTAAAGCACATACGTCTGCGCCTTGTCCCCGTTGGTAAAGAGATCCTGCACCAGCTCCTGGGTAAGCAGGCGCGCGCCGGGCAGCTTCACCGCCTCGTGTTCCTCACGCGTGCGCACGTCCAGCAGCAGGAGGTCCGGCTTGGTGCGCAAAAGCGTCACCAGATCGTGCGGGGAAACCTGCAGCGACGAGTCGCTCTGGTGGCTCTCCTGGATGTGCGCCACCGCCTCCGCCACCGGGATGTTTTCATTCCGCTCGCACACCTGCGCCAGCGTCTCCCCCGGCTGAAAGCCGCAGCTCCGGCAGCCGCCGATGTGGTAACGCGCAAACAAAGCCCGCTGCGCCCCAGGGTAGGCCTGGAGCACCTGGCTCATGGTCATGTCTCCGAAGAGAGGCGGAAGTTCAGCAGTCGGCATGGTGGTGAAAAACGAAAGGAACAGATGCCATAATGGTAAAAGCAGCCAATGCAAGCGTCAGGGGGCGCTCCTATAGCCCTGCGATACACTACTTCTTCGCTTTTCCGTGCTCTTTGATCTCCACATGATCATGCCCCCACGGATGATCCAGCCTCCCGCACATTCCGCAGCCTTCGCTCAGGTATTTAGCACTCGGCATTCGGCTCGACATTCCGCATTCTGCATTCACCTTGTCCCCATGTCTCCCGAAAACGAGCCACGTATTCCGGTCCTGCCCACGCTGATGACAGCGGGCAACATTCTCTGCGGCTTCGTCGCCATCCTGCAGATCTTTGACGGACGGCATCTGGCCATGAACCAGCACTATCACTACGCCATCGTTTTCATCCTGCTGGCCTGTCTCTTTGATGCCCTGGACGGCCGCGTGGCGCGCATGGGCGGCACCGAGAGCCCCTTTGGCCGTGAGCTCGACTCCCTGGCAGACATCGTCTCCTTCGGCGTGGCACCCGCCCTGCTCGTCCATGACATCGTGCTCAAAGAGATCGACACCCCAAAAGGCCTCGGCTGGCTCATCTCCTGCGTCTACCTTGTCTGCGGAGCCATGCGCCTCGCGCGCTTCAACTGCCTGGCCGCAGCGGATGCCAAATCCAGCATGAAAGGCTTCCGCGGCTGCCCCATCCCCGCTGCCGCTGGCGTCATCTCCTCCCTCACCCTCCTCATCATCTGGCTGGACAGCAACGAGCGCGAGATCGGCAACTGGAAGTACGCACTCGCCGGACTCATGGCGCTGCTCTCCTACCTCATGGTCAGCAATCTGGAATACCCCAGCTTCAAAGCCGTCAACTGGCGTACCAAGCGCTCCTTCCACTGGGTGCTCGTCACCATCTTTGTCATCGTCTTCACCATCATGAACTGGCATTGGATGCCCGCAGTCCTCTTCGTCAGCTACCTGATGTATGGGCTGGTTCGCCCCTGGGTCTCGCGCAAATGGCGCCAGGAAATCGAAATCGAGGCCGAGACGGTCGAAATCGATCCCGCTGCAGAAACCCTGGCCCTCAACGGCAGCAATGAGCCCTCCTCCCATCAGGATGGCGACATCACCGCGCAGATTTGAACATTTTCGTTTCACGCAGCGCCGGGTTGTGTCATTGAGAGAGGCTCCCGACCTCAATGGCAGATTTTTATCAGCACGCCCGCATCCCCACCCTCCACCACCTCGCCCATGCAGACAGCTCGGCCAGGGAGTCCGAGATGCTCGAATGGGCGCAGGACAAGCCTGTAGCCCTGCTGCTGCCCGCCCTCTATGCCGAGTGCGAGCGCCCTGCCCTTCCCCGCATTCTTGAGGAGGTCTCCCAGGCCCGACACATCTCCGAGGTGGTTCTCAGCATGAACGGCATGAACGCCGCCGAGCATGAGCGCGCGCTCATGATGCTGCGCATGCACCTGCGTGGCAAGACAGCTCACGTGCTCTGGAATGACGGCCCGCAGCTCTCCCAGGTCTACCACAGCATGGATCAGGCCGGGCTGGCGGGACCGCACGCCGGAAAAGGCTCCAATATCTGGATGGGCGTGGCCTACCTTCACGCACGCGGGTTCAAAGGCATCATCGTCAGTCATGACACAGACATCATGAACTACAGCCGGGACCTCCTCTGGCGGCTCTGCTACCCCCTGCTCCACCCCCGCATGAGCTACAGCTTTGCCAAGGGTTACTACAGCCGTGTGTCCGACCGTCTCTACGGCCGCGTCACCCGCCTTCTCATCTTTCCCCTCGTCCAGGCCTGCCGTGACGTCCTGGGCTCCAAGCCCCTTCTTGAGCATCTCGACAGCTTCCGCTACCCGCTCTCCGGCGAGTTCGCCGCAGACATGTCCGCGCTTGAGCGCTTCTGCCTGCCAGGCGGCTGGGGCCTGGAGATCGCGATACTGTGCGAGGCCTTCCGCCACCTCCCCGGAGAGCAGCAGTGCCAGGTGGACCTGGGCTTCCACTTTGAGCACCGCCACCGGAGCCTGGCTCACGACCAGATCGGCATCAACGAGCCCGGCCTGATCACCGCTGCCGCAGATGTGGCGCGTTGCCTCGTCTATCAGGTGCTGCGCGAGGCCGAGCCCCGCTCCGCCGAGGGCCTCCTGCGCCTCATCCTCGAACGCTACCGCCCACGCGCTGCCGAATGGCTGCAGCGCTACGAGCACGTAGCCCTTCTCAATGGCCTCCACCATGACTTGGCGGAGGAAAGCGCTGCCGTATCCGCCTTTGCTCAGGCATTGGACCGCCTTGTTCAGAGCGTAGGGCAAGACACCCTTCATGTTCCCGCCATGCGCGACACCCCAGCCCGCACCTTGGGCAAAATCCCCGGCCTCGCCGAATCCATCGTCGCCAGCGCAGCGACTGTGTGAGCAGACCATAAGCTATCAGGCTTGCCTCATCGTAAACTTCTGATTATAAACAGATCGCCAATCAAAAATTGGCGACCTTTTGCATGAAGAGCCCACGCAAGACTGCAGCCGCCAGGCCCCCCAAAGTCTCCTATGCCTCGGCATCTCAGGCTGATACCTCCTCGGCCGCCGCCCTAGCAAAGATCTACCTCCATGCAGATGCCGCACTCTTCAGCATTTCGGTAGGGCCCCGCCAGGTCTTCCGTCTGCAAAATGCCAGCCTCCGCTTCCTTGAGCTTACAGGCCTTAAAAAAAACGTGATCGGCCGCCCCCTGGTAGAGTTGCTGCCACAGCCCGGCTTAGATCGCGTGGTCAGGCATTGCCGCAAAGCCATCCGCACGCGCAAGACCATTCGTTGGGACGACATCTCGACACTCAAGTCCGGCACACGCCACGGCCAGGTCTCTCTCACGCCCGTTGCAGATGTCTCCGGTCGCGTCACCCACCTCTCCGGCTTCGTCCACGACATCACCGAACACCGCAAGGCCGAGCAGGCGCTTTTGCAGAGCGCAGAACGCTTCCGCCGCATCGTGGAAACCGCGCTCGAAGGCGTCTGGACCATCGATGCCCGCTCCCTCACCGACTACGTCAATCCCAAGATGGCGCAGATGATGGGCTACAAAGCGGAGGAAATGCTCGGCCGCCCCATCAGCGACTTCCTCGACGACGAGGGCCGCGCATTGCTCAATGCCCACATCAAAAACCGGAAAAACGGCATCTCCGACCATTTCGAGTTCAAATACGTGCGCAAGGACGGCTCCCCGCTCTGGGCCTTTGTCTCCACCAATCCCATCTACAACTCCGCTGGCGAATACGTCGGCGCCATGGCCCTGCTCACAGACATCTCCACACGCCGGGCTGCGGAGGCAGCCATGCAGGAGAGCGACGCCCAGTTCCGCGCCATCTTTGAGCAGGCCGCCGTGGGCGTGGCGCTGGTGGACAGCAGCAGCGGACGCTTTCTCAGCGTCAATCAGCGCGCCTGCGAGATCTCCCGCCTCACCCGCAGCCAGCTCCTCTCCAGCAGTTTCAAGGCGGTCGCGCATCCCGAAGACCTCAAGAAGCTGCAGGAAATGATGCAAAAGCTCAGGTCAGGGCTCATCCCCACCTGCACCATGGAAATACGCTGCCTCCATGCCGCCGGCAGCACCACCTGGGTCAGCCTCACCATCTCTCCCATGTGGAAGAAGGGAGAGCCCCCCTCCCGATGCGTCGCCATCATGCAGGACATCACCGCACGCAAGGAGGCTGAAAGCTCCCTCGCGCGCACCACTGAGCTCTTGGAGCGCACCGGAGAGATGGCCCGCATCGGCGGTTGGGAGTTGGATGTGGCCACCCGCAGGCTTTTCTGGTCTCTGGAGACCTGCCGGCTGTTTGAGATCGGCACTACCCAGGCCCCCAGCGTCGAGAAGGCCATCGATTTTTACACCCCGGAGGCTCGTCCCATCATCCGTGAGGCCGTTCAAAAAGCCATCGACCACGGCACAGCCTACGATGTGGAGCTGCCCGTCATCACAGCGAAAGGCCGCCTCTTTTGGGCTCGCTCTCAGGGCTCCGCCATCCGGAAAAATGGTCGCACCGTGCAGCTCATCGGCACCTTCCAGGACATTACCACGCACAGGCAGGCCGAGCAGGCTCTCATCGAGAGCGAGGTGCGCTTCCGCACTATTTTTGAGCAGGCCGTCGTGGGTGTCGGGCTCGTCGATCTGGCAACCGGCCGCTTCATTGATGTCAACCTCCGCTATGCCACCATCGTCGGCCGCAGCCGCCGGGAAATGCTGCGCCTCTCTGCGGAGGAGCTCACTCATGCAGAAGACAGGCCCCGCCACCGCCGCATGTACCAGCAGCTCAAATCCGGAGCCATCCCTGAGTTTCATCTGGAGCAGCGCTGCCTTCGCCAGGACGGCTCGCTCGTCTGGGTCAATCTCAATGCCTCCCTCCTCAGCCCCCTCACCGGCCGCGCCGACCAGATGCTCGTCATGGTGGAGGATATCACCAGCCGCAAGCTCGCGGAGGAAAACTATCGCCGTGAACAGGGCTTCAATGAAATCCTGGCCAGCCACACTTCCGCCATCATCATCCTCATGGACCGCCGCGGCCACATCATGCACGCCAATGATGCCGCACTGCAGCTCACCGGCTTCAGCCGCAAGGAGATCGTGGGCAAACCTCCCCCCTGGGACCACCCCTTCATGGAGAAGGCGGAAAAAGACTGGGCCAAGAAAAGCATCACGGACATGCTCGCCGGAAAAAACATGGACACCCGCGAGGTCTCCATCTTCAGCAAGGATGGCAGGCGCCACATCGTCGCCCTCTCCAGCATCATCACCAAGACGCCCGATGGCGGCGTGGACCGCATCATCATCACCGGCACTGACCTCACGGAGCGCAATCGCCTCCAGAAAGAGATCCTCAAAATCTCCGAGCAGGAGCAGGCCCGCATCGGCCACAATCTGCACGATGGCATCGGCCAGACCATGACTGGTATCTCCAGCCTCATCGAAGCCCTCGCCGGAGAGCTCACCGGCAGCCAGCGGGAAAGCGCTGCACGCATCTACCAACTCATGCAGCAGGCCATCCAGGAGGTGCGCCACATGTCCCACAGCCTTTCCCCCGCCTCCGTCAAAAATCGCGGCCTCGGCGGCGCTCTCCACCTTCTCGCCGAGACCATCCGCACCAACCACCGCACCTCATGCACCTGCGAGGTGGACCCCGACATCAAGGTCGAGGACCCGGAAAAAGAGACCCACATCTATCGCATCGCGCAGGAGGCTGCCAACAATGCCCTGCGCCACGGCCGCCCCTCCAGCATCCGCATTTCCCTTCAGAGAAAGGGGGAGGAAAACGCCGTTCTCAAGATCGAGGACAACGGCCGTGGCCTCAGCAAACGAGCCGCCTCTCATCCAGGAATAGGCATGCGCGTCATGGACTACCGCGCCAATCTCATCGAGGGCAGCCTCATCGTCAAAAAGGGCGCACGCAGAGGCGTCTCCGTCATCTGTCGGTTTCCCTATTCCCCTTGATCGCACATCGGGGCAGAATGCGAACCGCTTGATGGTTTGATGTCCCGTCCGCCAGTCCGCGAAGCCATTGAGTATTCGCCTGCCGAAAAGAATCTGCTCATGGCAGTCGTGTGTGTTTTGCTGAGTCGCACACAATACCGACCTCTGTGTTTACAGAGGTGGCTCGGGACGGAATCGAACCGCCGACACGGGGATTTTCAATCCCCTGCTCTACCGACTGAGCTACCGAGCCTCGTTTGGGAGGGCCGGTAAAGGAGCAAGCTTCAAACTGTGCGCAACGTGTTTTTGCACATGTTGTGAAGATTGCTCATTCACCCTCACTTTCCCTTGGCCGCCATAGCCAGCAGCAGCCATCCACCCATGAAGCTCAGACCACCCAGTGGAGTCACATGCGCCAGCCAGCCAATGCGTGTGTACGCCAGCAGATACAGAGAACCGCTGAACAGCACAAAGCCCGCAAAGAACAGCCTCCATGCCCACTTCATCAGCGGCTTGTCACTCGCCAGCAGCACCATCACCAGCAGCACAATGGAGTAGAGCTGATGATACTGCACCGCCGTCTGCCAGTGCGTCAGCTCTCCTGCCGCCACCAGTTTTTGATGCAGCTCTCCATGCGCCCCTTTGGCGCCGAGCACGACGGAAAGAAAACCCACAAGAGCGGTAAGACGGAGGCGGAAGGGATCAGGCTGCATGATTGAAAAGAAATACGCTCACAGCATGACGAATGCTGCACACTCCACAAGCACAGGCTGCAACACGATTGCCGCAGCGCCAGCCAGAGCGGCCTGCATAAATGACAGATCACTTTGTATTCAGGTGAAGACTTCGAGGCAAATCAGGCAGCCAGCACTTGCATGCCCGCCATACGTAGACCAGTTCTCGAAAAGATTGTCATATTGAACCGGCGAGCGCAGCGGCCCCAGTGGCAAGGCGGGAGCGCCGCCTGCTATTTGAAAATAACAGGCTAGCGACTAACGCAGCCAATGGGGCCGCTCCGCCGCCCGGGCAATGTGACAGGCTTTTTGAGAACCGGTCTAGGGCCTGCCGAGCCTCAGCGAGGCCGCCCTAGGTTGCTGCATCAAGAGTCGGGCAGCAAACCCATTGCCCTCTTTCCACACCGCGCCCACCAGCAGCGTCTGCCCGCCATTCCGCCGCCGGTTCGCCACTTTACTCCCCCCGCGCCTCCGCAATAAACCGCGCCACCATCATGAGATCCTTGCTGCCCGGCAGAGACTCCACACCGCTCGCCACATCCACCGCCACCGGGTGCGTCTGCTCCACCGCCTGCCGCACATTGTCAGGAGTCAGCCCGCCGGAGAGCAGAATCTGCTTCTGTGGAAACATCTCACGCGCACGCACCGCCAGCTCCCAGGGAAAGGCATGCCCGCCTCCGCCATAGGTCCCCGGATTGTAAGCATCCAGCAGGATCGCCGTGCAGGGGTAGTCGCCGATCTGTGCCAAAGAGGCCGCATCCCGCACCTGCAGCGCCTTGATCACATTCACCCCGCGCTCCATCAGCGCCCCCACCTGCGCAGGCGTTTCATCACCGTGCAGTTGCAGCGCCTGAAACAGACCGCTGGAAATCGTCGCCGCCAGCAGCGCATCATCCGGATTCACCAGCACCGCCACCAGCGCGTTCTTGGCAGCCACCGTTTGCAGAGACTTCACCGCCGTCTCCAGCGGCATGTGGCGCTTTGACTTCGGCCAGAGATTGATGCCCACCGCATCCGCCCCCAGTGCAAACAGCACGCCCGCCTGCTCCGGCTGGGTGATGCCACAGACTTTGATATTCAGACGGGAGGGATCAGGAAACATGAGGGGGGAAAGGTGGCAGCGCCGGGCTGGAGCGCGCAGGCAGCAGGGTGGATGTCACAGACAGCAGCACATCCAGCTTGGGCGGCAGCGGAATGCTACCGCGCACACGCACATCGCGCTGCAGTTCCTGATATCGCATCATGTCCGCAGGCTGCACCAAAAAGATGACCGGCGGCGCCGCATGCACCCCGGGATGCACCAGCGGGTAGGCCTTGCTCAGCAGCCGGTCCAGCATGTCACCCGCCATGTCCGGCAGCGACAGGGAAAAAAGAAAAAGCGAATACTCCCGGCGCAGCGCCATCTCAAAGGCGCGCTCCCCGCTGGGCGCATCGTCCACCTCGCACACACGAAAGGCCTGCAGCGCCTCGCGGATCACTCGGCGGTAGGGCAGGCTCTCCTCTGCCAGCAGGACTCGCGGAGCGGCTGGGGTTACCGGAGGGGTGGCCATGGAAAGCGCCTTCAGCTTTCAGGATACACCGCCACGGCCATCACGCCCTCGCTCGGCAGCCAGCCCACCACTTCCACACGCTGCGGCTTGGCACCGGATCCCATGCCCTTGCGCACGGTATCCAAAACTTTTTTCTTCGTGTCCTCATCCACCGTGGAGCCAAACAGCCCGGCCAAGTCTGAGAGCATCGGCGCAGGCGCGCTCACGCCACCTGCCGTGGTCACCGGCATGCGTGTTTGGCCACAAGCCAGGATCGTATCGCGAATCGCCTCGGGGCTCATCGTACCAGAAACCACCACCAGACGGCGCAGACGTGTATCCGCCGCGGGCGACTGCACGACAGCGGGCGCAGGCGCAGGTGCACTAGTACTCACCGGCGGCTTGATGGACTTGGAAGGCTTCAGAAAGCCACGCGGCCCGTCCGCAGTGTGATAGCCACCCACCGGACCGAGAGACTGCGGCAGCATGGGCTCTTCTGCCTGCAGGGCAGAAACGGAGACAAGACAAACAGCGGCCAGGGAAACGAAAGAGAATTTCACAAACAAGACGCGGTTTTTATCATGTCGGCTTTCGGGAGACAATCATAAAAACTACAGAGGACTGAAATTATGTGATGTCTCGGTCCCGGCTTGAAGAAGGCCTGAGACTGCCAAATGCTGTCTTCCATGACCCGCCGCCGCCTGCTCCAAACCGCTGCCGCAGCAGCCGCGCTCCCCGCCTCCTGCGGGAAAAAACACCTCCCTCCCCCGCCCTACGCCACCCTCGCAGACCTGCGCGCCCTGCTCAGTTCCGGACAGACCACACCGCTGCTCATCGCAGAGCATTGCCTCGCACGCATCGCGCAGATCGACAAATCAGGCCCGCGTGTAAACGCCATCCTGGAACTCAACCCCGCCGCACGCACCCTCGCCACTTCCTGCCCTCCCGGCCCGCTTCACGGCCTGCCCGTCTTGATCAAAGACAACATAGAAACCGCCGACGACATGCTCACCACCGCAGGCTCCCTGGCCCTGCGCATGCATCGCCCAGCCAAGGACGCACCGCTGGCTCAGCGCCTGCGCGCCGCAGGGGCAGTCATCCTCGGCAAAACCAACCTCAGCGAGTGGGCCAACATCCGCTCACCCCATTCCACCAGCGGCTGGAGCGCACGCGGCGGCCTCACGCGCAATCCCCACCGCCTCACCCACAGCGCCAGCGGTTCAAGCTCCGGCTCCGCAGCAGCCGTCGCCGCAGGCCTCGCACCCGCCGCCATCGGCACCGAAACCAACGGCTCCATCGTCAGCCCCGCCAGCGCCTGCGGCATTGTCGGGTTCAAGCCCACCGTCGGCCTCATCAGCGGCGCAGGCATCATCCCCATCACCCACTGGCAGGACACCGCCGGGCCCATGACGCTCACAGTGCAAGATGCCGCACTGCTCATGCAAACCCTCGCGGACAACTTCACCGCCGACCTCCAGTCCGACGCCCTCAAAGGCGCACGCCTCGGCGTCATTCGCAGCCACTGCGGCAAGAACTCGCAGGTGCTCGCCCTCTTTGACGCCGCCCTCGAAAAACTCCACGCCGCCGGGGCCGTCATCGTTGATCCCGTCAATCTTCCCACGATGCGCGAGGCCGGTTCCCTCGCCTGGAAGGCCATGCTCATCGAACTGCGGCAGGATCTCAATGCCTACCTCGCTCAGCGCGGCGGCGATGTGCGCTCCCTCGCCGAGCTCATCGCCTTCAATGAAAAACACCGCGACACCGAAATGCCGCACTTCGGCCAGGAGTTCTTCGAGCAGGCGGAAAAACTCGGCATGCCCGACATCATCGCCGAGGGAGCAGCCGCCCGCGCCGAGGCCCGCCGCCTCGCCGGTCCCGACGGCATCGACGCCGCCCTGCGCGAGCACCGCCTCGACGCCCTTATCTGCCCCACCAACGACCCCGTCGGCAAAATCGACCTCGCCCACGGCGACACCCACGAGCGTGTCGCCAGCACCCCCGCCGCCGTCGCCGGCTACCCCCACCTCACCGTCCCCCTCGGCTTCGTGGACCATCTCCCCATCGGCTTCTCCTTCATGGGCACCGCCAAAACAGACGCCCACATCCTCTCCCTCGGCCACGCCTTCGAACAACTCACACAAGCCAGACGCGCCCCCGAATTCCGCGCAGCATAACGCCTCGCCACTCTCTTCGTCCTCGTCCTCGTCCTCGTCCTCGTCCTCGTCCTCCTACTCGAACTCGTCCTCGTTCCACCAGACCCACAACCACCCAAACCACAGTTAGCCGCAACACGCCGGTTTAATCAGCAAGCGGGCGCACCTCTCTAAAAAACATCGCCCCCATCTGGCATACTCTGCGTCGTTCCAATCTCTGCAGTGTAAAATCACCGCTTCTCTGCCTTGCTGACATCGCTTCGCTCATCAAACGGCAGGTCACCCGCATAATCGGGAACTAGAACCAAATACCGCACGCGCCGCGTGATGGGATCAAGGATGAACTCCCAGGCATTGAAGTCACTGTGTGCCCACAGTGCCCATGTGTCGGCATAACGTTCCTTCGGCACGTCATAAGCCAGACTCCCCCGGTGCAGCCATCCATCATCCTGCACATGCTCGATCGCCCTCGTCAGGCCGTTCAGGCGAATGAAGTCCTTCACATCCGCATCCGACTTCAAATCAATCGTTCCTAGATACTCCACCTCCGTCGGATGCTGCACTGCACTCATCACCGCGCCCGCCGGAACCTTCACACCCGTCATCTTCGCCATCTCCCTCCATCCAGCAGGACGTCCCACCCAATAAAAAGCCAGCACCAGCGCGCCTAATAGCACGAGCGCGATAAGACAGCCCTGTTTGGATTGGGTCATGCGGTCAAAAGATTACCCGGTTTCAAGCATGCCATCTTCACAGCGCCAAAAACCACCGTCAACAACGGTCAACCATCGTCAACAACCGTCAACGGCTCCTCCCCCCCTCCCCCCTTCACCTCCTCGTCCCCTTCGGCACCCTCTGCTCCCGGTACTCCGCCGGCGTAAGCCCCATGATCCGGTGAAAGCACCGCGTGAAGTGTGCATGATCGTAGAACCCCAGCTCCACCGCCAGCGCCGCCACGGTCTCCTCCGTCTCCGCCAGCCGTCGGCACGCAGCCTCCACCCGCACGCGCAGCAGGTACTGCCGCGCCGATGAGCCAAACACACGCCGGAAGCTGCGGTCAAACTGGCTCTGCGAAAGCCCGCACATCCGCGCCATCTCCGCGCTGCTTAGAGCCTCATCCGGTTGCTGGTGCATGTGCTCGATCACCCGCGCAAACCGCGCCTCCCCCGAGCTGCCGCTGCGCACCTGCTCCACCTGCCGGGAGAATCCCGCAATGCCGATGATCACGCCTTTTTCGTCCCTCAGCGGGATCTTGCTGGAGATCACCAGTCGCGGAGAGCCCTCCGCCTCCGGCGCGCTCTCCAGCCGGTTCACAATCGGCCTGCCCGTGCTCATCACCATCTCGTCATCAGCCTTGTAGTCTGCCACGCGACTGTGCGGAAAGAAGTCAAAGTCCGTCTTGCCTATCACGTCCTTCGCGTTCTTCACGCCGCAGTAGTCGCAGCCGCGTCGGTTCACCGTAATGAAGCGGCCCTTGCGGTCCTTGATGAAAAACGAAATGTCCGGCACCAGATCAAAGAGCTTCGCCAGTTCCGCGCCGCTCACGCGCCGTAAAAATCCCTGTGGTGAAATCGCAGCCATGATGCGTGTATTTTACACAAGCATGCCACCCGCATGCAAGACGCCATTGCACCCGGCAGCGTATTCTCTCCTCATGAAAACTGCCCGTCATCCCGTGCTTCTGCGCCGTGAGCGGCTCCGGCGCACCATCGCCAGCCTCCACCGTGGCAACACACGCGATCTCCCCCTCCTCGACGACCTGCTCGGCGACGCGGAGGTCTGCGCCACTTTCACCGACGCCGAGCTCAAGGACACCATCCTCGTCGTCAAGCACCACCGCCCCGACCTCGCTCTCAATCTCCTCACCCGTGTGCGCACCCCGGAGGAGCGCATCAGCCTTGGCAACTGCCTTGCCGCCATCTGGAGCCGTATCGACATCAATGCCGCCTGGCGCGCCATCACCGCCAGCAGCCTGCCTGAAGCCGAGCGCCTCTCCTTGTACAGCGCCATGGTCTGACCCCGCGCCATCCTCCGCCCAAACAACCACAAGATTCGGCGCAAAATTCAGCACCCTTAGCCCGTAAGCATAATCATACCACCCCGAGTTACTTTCGTATTCACTCAGTAGCCCCCCTCATGCGCATCGACCTCACCCTGCTCCTCACGCTTCTGGCCTCCTCCGCCATGGCCGCGCAGCCGATCGGCTTTAACAAAGACATCCGCCCCATCCTCGCGGACGCCTGCTTCCACTGCCACGGCCCCGACCCGGGCACGCGCAAAGCAGGCCTGCGCCTCGACACCGAGGCCGGCTTCTTCACCGCCAAGGAGGGCGAGCAGCCCACCGTCATCAAAAACAAGCCCGAGATCAGCAGCCTCTTCCAGCGCCTCATCACCAAGGATGAGGACGATCTCATGCCGCCGCCGGATTCCCACAAGACGCTGAAGCCCGCACAGATCGCGCTGATCAAAGAATGGATCGCCCAGGGCGCGCCCTGGCAGCCCCACTGGTCTCTCATCGCCCCCAAGAAAGCCGCCCTGCCCGCAGTCAAAGACAGCGCCTGGGTCAAGACGCCGGTGGACCGCTTCATCCTTTCCCGGCTGGAAGCCACAGGCCTCACCCCCGCACCACAGGCGGAAGACCACGCCCTCATCCGCCGCGTGTCGCTGGACCTCACCGGCCTGCCCCCCTCCCCAGAGCTCATGGCCCGCTACCTCCCGCTGGATGAAAAGAAGTACTCCGCCCTCGTGGATGAGTTGCTCAAATCCCCCGCCTATGGCGAGCACCGCGCCCGCTACTGGCTCGATGCCGCACGCTACGCCGACACCCACGGCCTCCACTTTGATAAACCCCGCGAGATGTGGCCCTACCGCGACTGGGTCGTGAAAGCCTACAACAGCAACGAACCCTTTGACCGCTTCACCGTCGAGCAAATCGCCGGTGACCTGCTGCCAAAGCCCACCGAGGACCAGCTCATCGCCACCGGCTTCCAGCGCTGCAACATCACCACCAACGAAGGCGGCACCATCGACGAGGAAAACCTCGCCAACTACGCCAGCGACCGCGTGCAGACCATGGGCTGGGTTTACTTCGGCCTCACCACCAACTGCGCCCAGTGCCACGACCACAAGTTCGATCCCCTCACGCAAAAGGACTACTACTCCATGGCCGCCTTCTTCCGCAACACCACGCAGAAGCCCAAAGACGGCAATGTGAAGGACGGCCTCGGCCCCATCCTCGTCCTGCCCACAGACAAAGACCGCCCACGCTGGACCGCGCTGCCCACCGAGATCGCCGCTGCAAAGGCAAAGCAGGACGCCTCACGCAAAGCCGCCAAGGCCCCCTTTGACCAATGGCTGGCCAGCGCCAAGCCCGACGACCTCGACAAAGACGTGCCCTCCAAGGGCATGGCCGCCCACGTCCCGCTCAATGAGGGCGCTGGCAGCGAGGTCTCCGCCACCTGCGGCACCGCCAAGACCTTCAAAGCCGTCGGCGAAGTCACCTGGAAGCCCGATGGCAAACTGGGTCCCGCCCCCGTCATGAAGCCCAACGGCACCTTCGAGATCGGCGACGTGGGCGACTTTGAAAAGGACCACGCCTTCAGCTACGGTGCCTGGGTGCGCGCAGACCGCGCCGGTGTCTCCGGCAGCATCCTCGCCCGCATGGATGAAAAGAACGGCTATCGCGGCTGGGACCTCTTCCAGAGCGACACCCGCCTCTCCGTCCACATCGTCAGCAAATGGCCGGACGACGCCATCAAAGTCTCCACCGCCAAGCCCGCCCTCCGCCCCGGCGTCTGGCAGCACGTCTTCGTCACCTACGATGGCAAAGGCAAAGCAGGTAGCGTGCACATCTTTGTGGACGGCGTGGAGACTCCCATCAAGCCCGACACCAATGCCCTCAAAGGCAGCATCAAGACCACCACGCCAACCCGCATCGGCCAGCGCAGCAATGGCGCCTTCTTCAGCGACGGCGGCGTGCAGGACGTCCGCATCTACGACCGCCAGCTCTCCGCCACCGAAGTGCAGATGCTCTCCAAAGTGGGCCCGCTCCGCACCATGCTGGCCGCCAAAAAGCGCGGCCCCAAACAGCAGGAGGCCCTCTTTGAGCACTACCTCATCACCCGCGACACCGCCTACCAGTCCGCACTCGCCACCAGCACCAAGCTCACCGCCGAGCAGGACGCCATCAAGGCCCGCAGCCCCATCACCCACGTGCAGGAGGAAAAGATGGACACCAAGCCCATGGCCAACATCCTCATGCGCGGCCAGTATGATAAAGTGGGAGACCCTGTGGACGCCGCCGTGCCCGCCGCCCTCGGCAAGCTGCCCGCCGACGCTCCCAAGAACCGCCTCGGCCTCGCCCAGTGGCTCGTCAGCGACAACAACACCCTCACCGCTCGTGTCACTGTCAACCGCATGTGGCAGGAGCTCTTCGGCAGCGGCATCGTCAAGACCAGCGAAGACTTCGGCATCATGGGCTCCGCCCCTTCCAATCCCGAACTGCTCGACTGGCTCGCTGTCGAGTTCAAAGCCACCGGCTGGGATGTGAAGCGCTTCTACAAAATGCTCGTCACCTCAGCCGCCTATCGCCAGGCCGCCGTCATCACACCTGCCAAGCTGGAAAAGGATCGCGACAACGCCCTCCTCTCCCGCGGCCCGCGCTTCCGCATGGACGCCGAGATGATCCGCGACTACGCCCTCGCCGCCAGCGGCACCCTCTCCCCCCGCATGGGCGGCCCCGGCACCCTGCCCTACCAGCCGGAGAACATCTGGGAAGTCGTCGGCATGGGCACTGAAAAGTACGTGCAGGACAAAGGCGAAAACCTCTACCGCCGCACCCTCTACGACTTCTGGAAGCGCATGGCACCGCCTGCCAACATGGACATCTTCAACGCCCCCAGCCGCGAAATGAGCTGCGTCCGCCGCGACCGCACCAACACCCCGCTGCAGGCCCTCGTCACCATGAACGACCCCCAGTTCATCGAAGCCGCCCGCAACCTCGCCCAGCACACCCTCCAAAACGTCCAAGGCGACGACACCGCCAGGCTCTCCTCCATCTATGAGCACCTTCTCTGCCGCCCCCTGAAGGACGCCGAGAAACCCATCCTCACCGCCAGCCTCGCCGACATGCGCAAGTTCTACACCGCCAATGCCGCCGAAGCCGAAGCCCTCCTCAAAGTCGGCGAATCCAAAGCCGACGAAAAGCTCGCCAAACCCGAACTCGCCGCCTGGACCATGCTTTGCAACGAAGTCATGAACCTCGACGAAGTCCTGAACAAGTAACCTCCCCGCGTCATGCTCACCACCGCCGAACCTCCATCGCAGCAGCGACGCGCCCAATTTGGAGTGCGGTTGCGGAGCGAGGAACGAGCGCAGCTACCGCTTTCGCAGGCCGGCCATATCCCGCATACCACAGAATACCAAGAGGCAAATTCCCCTCGGCACACTCAGATTCCACCAGCACACGAACGCCACTAGCCGATCGAAAACGGCAGCTTCGCATGCGGCACTTCAAATCAATCCACATTCGCTCGAAGCGCGCCCCCAACTTTAAACCTTAAACTTTTAACTCCTCATGAGCCTTCTCCACGAATGGGACACCCTTAACACCCGCCGCCAGCTCTTCTCTCGCGGTAAAAACGTCCTCGGTGGCGCTGCCCTCGCTTCCCTCCTCGGCGAGTCCTTCGCGAATGCCTCCAGCGGCGGAGCGATGGGCCCGCACTTCGCGCCCAAGGCCAAGCGCGTCATCTACCTGCACATGGTCGGCGGCCCTGCGCAGATGGACCTCTTCGATTACAAGCCCGAGATGCAGAAGTGGTATGACAAGGATCTGCCGCCCAGCATTCGCAATGGCCAGCGCCTCACCACCATGACCAGCGGTCAGGCGCGCTTCCCCATCGCGCCGTCCAAGTTCAACTTCGCCCAGCGCGGCCAGTGCGGCATGTGGATGAACTCCGACCTCCTGCCCTTCCTCGCACGCAATGCCGACGACATCTGCTGGATGCGCTCGCTCCACACCGAGGCCATCAATCACGAGCCCGCCATCTGCGCCATGCAGACCGGCAATCAGATCACCGGCCGTCCCTGCCTCGGCTCCTGGGCCTCCTACGGCCTCGGCAGCATGAATGCCAACCTGCCCACCTTCGTCGTCCTCATCGCCACGCCGACAAACCGCGAGCAGGAGCAGGCCATCTCCTCCCGCCTCTGGTCCAGCGGCTACCTGCCCGGCGAGCACGCAGGCGTTTCATTCCGCAGCAAAGGCGACCCCATCCTCTTCATCAACAACCCCGCCGGCGTCCCCAGCAGCGTGCGCAAGCGCACCATCGAAGGCCTCAACGCCCTCAACGAAATCAACTTCAAGGAAGTCGGCGACCCCGAAACCCACACCCGCATCCAGCAGTACGAAATGGCCTTCCGCATGCAGGCCAGCGTGCCGGAACTCACCGACATCAACAGCGAGCCTGAGCACATCTTCAAGCTCTACGGCGATGAAGCCAAGAAGCCCGGCACCTTTGCCAACAGCGTCCTCATGGCCCGCCGCCTCGCCGAGCGCGGCGTGCGCTTCACCCAGATCTACCTCAACAACTGGGACCACCACAGCAACGTCGGCGGCCGCATGCCCAGCCAGTGCAAGGACATCGACCAGCCCTGCCACGCCCTTATCGAAGACCTCAAGCAACGCGGCATGTTTGACGACACCCTCATCATCTGGGGCGGCGAATTCGGCCGCACCATCTACTCCCAGGGCGGCCTCACCCATGAAAACTACGGCCGCGACCATCACCCCCGCTGCTTCACCATGTGGATGGCTGGCGGTGGTGCCAAAGGCGGTGCCATCTATGGCGAGACCGACGACTTCAGCTACAACATCGTCAAAGACCCGCTCCACATCAGCGACTTCCACGCCACCGTCCTCAACCTCCTCGGCTACAACGCCGACCGCTTCACCTACAAGTTCCAGGGCCTCGACCAAAAGCTCATCGGCATCAACCCCGCCAAGCCCATCAAAGCCCTCATGGCTTGATGGCCCTCACACAAACGCGCCAGCGTCTTGGAACCGGAACGAAGTGGAGATAGACAGCCATAGGCTGCCCGAAGGGTGAGCGGAGCGAATCAATGCGCCGGTCCTCCGGCGCTTTCGTAGGCCCTGGCACGTTCGAATGCACCCGTGGTCCGGCGCAGTCCAAACCGTCCTCAGAGCCTCCCCCTCTCCCCACCCCAATCACACGCCAAACGCAAGCCGCTCTCTTTGGGGAGAGGGCCGGGGTGAGGGGCCACCTACCCCGCACGAGGTAGGGAGGCTTGTCCTCAAGCCTCCGCCGAACGTCGCCACGCATGCTTTTCGAACATCATCCTGCATCGCCGACCAGTCCGCGCAGATTGATGAAATCAAGAGTCATGGTCGGCCCGATGAGTAATGAAGTTCACTGCTTGTTCAATCCCCGATACTTCCCCGGCGCCATCCCCGCATAGCGCGAGAAATGCCGCGTGAACGCACTCTGATCACACCACCCCGTTTCAATCGCGATGTCAGCCAGCGTGCGCTCCGTCTCCCTTAGCAGCCGCGTCGCCTCATCCAGCCGCAGCTTGTGCAGCAGTTGCAGCGGGCTCATCTGAAACAGCCGCTGCACCCGCTGCTCAAACTGATACACGCTCAGCCCCGCCTTCTTGGCGATGTCCTCGATGCGCAGGCTCTCCGCAAAGTGCTGCTGCATGTGCTTCAGCGCCGCCGCCAGTTCCGCAAAGCCGCCCGCCTTGTCACTTGGCGCATTCAGATCCCGCGAGATCCCCGCCACCCCGATGATCCGCCCCTTCGCATCGCGCAGCGCATGCTTCGTCGTCAGGCACCAGCCAGCCTTGTGTCCCGGATAGATGTGCAGCTCCAGCTGATGCTCCACCGGCTTCCCCGTCTTCAGCACCGCCTCATCCTGCCGCGCATAGCTCGCCGCCAGCGCCTCCGGAAACACCTCCTCCGGCCTCTTCCCAATCAGCTTCCCCTTCTCCCCGCCCGCACATCTCTCCGCCAGCGTCTGATTCACCCGCACATACCGCCCCGCCGCATCCTTGATGAAAAACACCACATCCGGCAGCGCATCAAACAGCGCCTCCGTCGTCCCATGCTCAGAGAATATCCCTCCCGTCTCCATCATTTTGACTGAATTGGCAGCCTCCCGCCCAAAAAGCAATCAAGACCCTTCACCCTCCCTCCATCATCCTCCCCCCAGCACCTCCGTTATCCCACCTCTGGACAAATCATAAATCATAAATCGTAAATCATAAATTCCACCTCATGCCCAACTCCTCTCTCCCACGCTGGTCCGGCGTCTTCCCCGCCGTCGTCACCCAGATGCATCAGGATCAGTCCCTCGACCTCGCATCCTCCGCCCGGCACTTCGAAGCCCTCATCCAGTCCGGCATCTCCGGCCTCATCGTCTGCGGTTCCCTCGGCGAAAACCAATGCCTGCAGCCCGATGAAAAACGCGCCGTGCTGAAATGCGCCATCGACACCGCCAAAGGCCGCCTCCCCGTTCTCTCCGGTGTCGCCGAGATGAGCACCCGCGCCGCCATCCAGTACATGCAGGACGGTGAAAAGCTCGGTGCCGCCGGCTTCATGGTCATGCCCCCCATGGTTTACAAGAGCGATCCCCGCGAGACCGAGCACTGGTTCCGCACTCTCGCCAAAGCCACGCCCCTGCCCTGGATGCTCTACAACAACCCCGTCGGCTACCACACCGACGTCACCCCCGAGATGTTCGCGCAGATCGCCGACATCCCAAACCTCACATGCATCAAGGAAAGCAGCGCCAACCCCCGCCGCATCACCGAACTCCGCAATCTCGTCGGCGACCGCTACCAGCTCTTCACCGGGGTGGACGATCTCATCCTCGAATGCTCCATCCTTGGCATCGACGGCTGGGTCGCCGGCAGCGGCATCGCTTTTCCGCAGGAAAATCAAAAGCTCTGGGACCTCACCCGTGCAGGAAAGTGGGACGAAGCCCGCACTCTCTACCGCTGGATGCAGCCCCTCATGAAGCTCGATACCCACATCCACTTCGTCCAATACATCAAGCTCCTCTGCCAGGAGACCGGCCTCGGCAAAGAATGGTGCCGCGAGCCCCGCCTCCCCCTCTCCGGCTCCGAGCGCGACCAAGTCCTCACCATCATCCGCACCTCCCTCGCCAAGCGCCCGCAGATCTAGCTCCCCAATAGTGGTCCGCACAGTCCCCTGTGCGGCGCTCCGCAAGCCCCCACCACACCGCCTTCCCAGGAGGCCTGATTCCAAAATTCATCTCTGCGGTCTTCTAATCTCTGCGGTGTAAAATCAGTGTCTCCCTAATCTCCATTCGTGCCACCTCACTCGCGCCAGCGTCCCCGGAACCGGAGCGCAGCGGAGATAGACAACCGAAGGTTGCCCGGAGGGTGAGCACAGCGAATCACCGCGGCGCTTCAGCGCGGCTTTCGACACACACCCAGCCCTCTCATCCCAAAGGCCACATCGCCACACCCACACCTCCCCCAACTTGAAACCTTAAACTTTAAACTCCCAGCTCCCCCCGTGCTCCGCATCCCCATCATCGACTCCCACACCGGCGGAGAGCCCACCCGCGTCGTCCTCGGCGGCATCACCGCAGACACCCTCGAAGCCCACCGCCGCGCCATCCTCTGCGAGCCCCGCGGCCACGAGGTCATCGTCGGTGCTCTCCTCGTCCCGCCTCGGTCCCCTGACTGCGCAGCCGGAGTCATCTTCTTCAACAACGTCGGCCTCCTCGGCATGTGCGGCCACGGCATGATCGGCCTCATCATCACCCTCCGTCACCTCGGTCGCATCACACACGGCACACACCGCATCGAGACCCCCGTCGGCATCGTCACTGCCACACTTCACCAAGACGGCAGCGTCAGCATCCAAAACGTCCCCTCCTACCGCAAAGCCGCCTCCGTCCGCGCAGGCGGCGTCACCGGAGACGTCGCCTATGGCGGAAACTGGTTCTTTCTGGTATCCGACCACGGCCTCGCCCTCACCCGCGAAAACATCCCCCAGCTCACCCAGGCCGCCCTCGCCATGCGCACCGCCGTCCACGCCGCCGGTTACCCCGAGGTCGACCACGTCGAGCTCTTCTCTCCTCCGCACTCTCCCGCCAACCACAGCCGCAACTTCGTCCTCTGTCCCGGTGCCGAGTACGACCGCTCCCCCTGCGGCACCGGCACCAGCGCCAAGCTCGCCTGCCTCGCTGCCGACGGCAAACTCGCCCCCGGCCAGCTCTGGCGTCAGGAAAGCATCATTGGCAGCGTCTTCGAGGCCAGCTACACCCCTGGAGCGGACGCCGCCATCATCCCCACCATCACAGGCACGGCCTATATCACTGCGGAGAGCACCCTGCTTTTCGATCCCGCAGACCCCTTCCGCTCTGGCATTCAATGAAAAAGTGACATTCCTGCGTCACACCCGGCCCCCGTTGGTCTAACGCAGGGAAATCTTTTTCACTTTCTGCATGCCTACTGCCACCCACATCGAAGCCGGGATTGAGATCCTTCAGGAAATCGCTTCCAATGCAGGAACGCTCGCCGGCACTCTCGCAGAGACCACCAGCCAGGCAGCGCCTGCCGTCATCAGCATCGGCGTCGGCGGCTTGTTGGATGGCGTCGAGATGGTTTCGGCTGGCAAAGACGCCGTCATGGGCGGCGTGGAGATCGCCAAAAAGGCACGCGATGAGCTCAAATACAAAGCCGCCAAAAAAGACCCCGAGATCCAGGGGCTGCTTGGTCTGCGAAACTATGCCAATGGCATGCTCAAGCTCCAGCAGGCCGCCATGAGCGAAGCCCAGCAAAAGGTCGCTCACCTCGATGACATCGCCGCCCTCGGCGCTAAACTCGCCGCTGACCCAAATACGCCGCTTCCAGAAGGCCTTACGCCCGATGATGCGCAGCTCCTTTCCATGACGCCTGAGGAGCGCACCCAGGCCATCGACACCCGCAAGCAGGAGCTCGGCTTGCACATGGAAAAGATGCAGCAGGCCGCCAATCAGCTCGACAACATCGTCAACGCCGTCAACTCCCACCCCCGCATCAGCAGCGAGGCATTCCGCAAACTCGAGGCCAAGCACAATCTCGACAACAATCTCGGCAAGACCGGCGTCCGCACCGTGCGTGACATGATGAATGCCACCCGCGCGGGCTTGGGCGTTGCAGGAAATGCCCTCGGCGCCACCTCCACCATCCTCACCGCAGCCGGTGTCAGCAGCGCCATCGCCTCCACCGCGCTCGGGGCCGCCTCCGCCGGCACCGCCATCGTCGGCGGAGCCATCATGGTGGCTGGCGGCACTGCGGGCATGGCCGCCGCCGCTTACAAGCACCACGAGCTCTCCAAGCGCCAGGATTTGGCCTCCGTCGCGGCCAAGGAGACCATGCAGGCTGCCCCTGACGCTGAAGACCCGGACCAGGCCGTGGAGATGGCCTTTGCACTCAACTGTGTGGAAGAAACCGCACGCCAGGGCAAAAACATAGAAAAGCTCAAATTTGCCCGCAATGCAGGCATCGCAGTCGCCGGGGTCGGCGTGGCCACCATGGGCACCGGTGCCCTCCTCTCCGTGGCGGGTGCCGCAGGTTATGGCGCGGGTGCCGCACCGGGCCTCATCCTCTCAGGGGTGGGCGGCGGTGTCGCGGCTGCAGGCGGCTGTGTCGCCATGGGTGCTCAGGCGGGCATCCACGTTTACAAAGCCTATCAAGGCCACCTCCAGAAGCAAGATGTCAATCAAGCCAAGCTCGCGCTGGAGGCTCAGGACATCATGATGCAGATGGTCGCCTCCAACACCCCCGCCCAGGCCATGGAGCTGCAGAAAAAGCTCACCCCGGAACACCTCGCCGCGCTCAATGGCATGAAGCAGGGGCTCAAGACCACTCTCAAGGGCCTCGGCGTGGACGACGCCGTCATCGCTGCTCAGCTCAATGACGGCAGGCAGGTCGGCAAGTTCGCAGCCTGCGTCATGATTCAGCGCGACCCCAAGCTCGCCTCTGAAACCATCGCCAAGGCCGCCCTCAATGAGTGCCAGGGCGCTTTTGTCAAACGCGCCCAGGGGGCCGCTGCTTATCGCGGAGCCGGCATGTTCGCCGAAAAACGGGCCGTCAATATCGTCGAAGCCGACCTGCCAAAAAACTCCCCCGGCATCAATGCCCTGCGCAAGCTCGGCATGGACGACCGCAAGATCACCCAGACCGTCAATGCGCTGGCCAGCAAATCCACCGAGTCCATCGCCCAGAAGTCACTCATCAAACACACCGGCCTGAAATAATTCACTCTCCTCCACCATGGAATCCGCCACCGCTCCCGTCACCCGTCTTCGCTTCCTCTCCCAGATCCTGGCCGAATACCAGATCCCCGTGGCCTACCTGCCGCCAGATGAAGACACCGGAGAAATGCTGCTCATCACCGCCACCGTCATGAATGGCGTGGTGGTCCCCATGCGCCTCATCCCGCTCAATGACATCATCCCCGAGGCCTCTGAAACCACCGCCCCCCTCACCTCCTGGCTGCTCCACGCCTCCCTCGTCTTCCCCTTCCATGTCCCGGAGGACAAAACCTCCGATGTCATGCGCGCCACTCAGCTCATCAGCCGCATGCTCCCGCTCTGCTCCCTCGGCGTCATCGAGCCTGAGGGCGGCTGCTATCTCCAGGCCTGCGTATCCATCGAAGACGTGGACGCCATCCCGCGCGCTGTTTTGATGGACGTCATCGGCATGGCACGCATGGCCGCCGGCACCTACGGCCCGGCGCTTGCAGACATCGCCGCCGGCACACTCACTTACGCTGGCTTTGCTCAAAAGCTCGAAGCCGCCGGCCTCATGCCTCCGCCCCTCTTCGGCTCCCCTCTCGACGCGGCGTGATCCCGCCCCCGTTTGGCTGAAATACCAGTTTCAGGCCTGTAAAGCCGCCAAGAACCGCAGGCATCCCTGTGTCTTCATCCCGTCTTCCACGACTGCATGAAACTCACCACCGGTTCCGCCCTGCTCTTCTGCTGCATACTTCCTGCTTTCCACGCCATCGCCGCCGGCTTCGACCACGCCCTCTCCCTCCCCAAGCGCACTGAGAACCTCGTCTTCCGCGACCGCCTCAAGCCCAACTGGCTGCCAGATGGCCACACTTTCTGGTATCGTGTCCAGACCGGCCCCAAGACCCACGAGTTCGTCCTGATCGACGCCAACACCGGCACCCGCAAAACCGCCCCCACCCTCAAAGCCCTCGGCCTTCCCGAAAAAGAAGCCCTCAAATCCTCCACCGCCAAAATCGAACTCCGCCGCACCTCCCGCACCGGCGAGGAATCAGGCCTCAAGTTCATCAATCAACTCGGCTCCGACCTCGATCTCTTCTGGATCAATCAAGAGGGCGAGCACGTCCGCTACGGCGGCATCCGCGCCGGAGCCGAGCGCGAGCAGCACACCTTCGAAGGCCACGTCTGGCTCATCACCAGCCGCACCGGAGAGCACCTCGCCATCATCGAGGCAGGTCCACAGCTTCAGACTCTGATCATCGACGGCAAGGGCCTTACTCCCGCCAAAGCAGAGCATCCGAAAAAAGAAACCGGCGACCGTGCCCCAGACGGCAGCTGCGTGGTTACCAGCCAGGCGGACAAGGTGCCAAAGCGCCAGATCACCATCGTCGATTCCACTCCCACAGGCCAGCTCCAGCCCAAGCTCAAGGTCCTCGACTACACCAAGCCCGGCGATCCCCTGCCCAAGCCGCAAATCATCATCACCCACAAAGACGGCCGCACCATCCGTGTGCCGCAGGATCTCTACCAAAACCCCTTCACCGAATCCGGCAGACTGCCCCTCACCTGGGCCCCCGACAGCCACGAGTTCTACTTCGACTACAACCAGCGCGGCCACCAGCTCTACCGCATCCTCGCCGCCGATCCTAAAACCGGCACCGTCCGCACCGTCGTCGAAGAAACCTCCAAGACCTTCATCGACTACACCCACAAAACCTGGCGTCACTGGCTGCATGCCAGCAGCGAACTTCTCTGGATGAGCGAGCGCGACGGCTGGTGCCACATCTACCTCTACGACACCCAAACCGGCCACGTCAAAAACCAGATTACCAAAGGCGCATGGCCCGTCCGCGAAGTCCTCTATGTCGATGACTCCAAGCGCCAGGTCTGGTTCCTCGCCAGCGGCATGCGCAAAGAAGAAGACCCCTACCACCTACACCTCTGCCGCGTGAACTTCGACGGCACCGGCTTCCAGCAACTCACTCAGGGCGACGGCAATCACCACATCGAGTTCTCCCCCAACCGCGATTTCTTCACCGCCAGCTACTCCCGCGCCGACTTGCCACCCGTCCACGAACTCCGCCGCAGCCACGATGGCTCCCTCGTCTGTACCCTCGAAACAGCCGATGCCTCTGCACTTCTCGCCGCAGGCTGGACCATGCCCGAGCGCTTCACCGCCAAAGGCCGCGATGGCACCACCGACATCCACGGCATCCTCATCAAACCCTCCCACTTCGATCCGGCAAAGAAATACCCCGTCATCGAAGACATCTACGCCGGACCTCACAGCGCCTTCGCCCCCAAGGACTTCGGCCGCCTGCTCAATCACCACATCCTCGCAGAGCTCGGCTTCATCATCGTCAAACTCGACGGCATGGGCACCAACCACCGCGGCAAAGCCTTCCACGATGTATGCTGGAAAAACCTCAAAGACGCCGGATTCCCCGACCGCAAACTCTGGATCAAAGCCGCAGCCCAGACCCGCCCCTGGATGGACCTCACCCGCGTCGGTATCTACGGTGGCAGCGCAGGCGGCCAGAACGCCATGCGCGCTCTCCTAGACCATCACGACTTCTACCAAGTCGCCGTCGCCGACTGCGGCTGCCATGACAACCGCATGGACAAGATCTGGTGGAATGAGCAGTGGATGGGCTGGCCTGTCGATGAAAGCTACGCCCGCAGCTCCAACAAAGACGACGCCCACAAACTCCAAGGCCACCTCCTCCTCATCGTCGGAGAGCTCGACACCAACGTTGACCCCGCCTCCACCACTCAGGTCGTCGGCGCCCTGCAAAAAGCCAACAAGACCTTCGACTTCATGCCCATCATCGGCACCGGCCACGGCGCCGCCGAAACACCCTACGGCTCCCGTCTCCGCATGGAGTTCCTCGTCCGCCATCTCAAGCCATAGGTCGAAGTGATGCGGGCACTCCTGCCCGCAATCCTGCAACTCCGCCTCACCCACATCCCCGGGAATCCCTCAGCCTTAAGCCTCCCCCCTCCCACGCGCCAGCATCCCCAGACAGCGGCGCTTCAGCACAAAAACCTTCACAATCCGCCCGCCCGATTCACTTGCCACTTTCTCAGCCACCATTAGAAAGTCCGCCATGAAACCACCACTCTGCCGGCTCGTTTCCCTCCACCTGGTCGCGGCAGCTTGCGCACTGTTCTCGTTGACAGGCCTGCCCGTGCCAGCCTTGGCAGACACCGTCCGCCTTTATTTCAATCCCGCTGCTCCACAGATCTCCTTTGCCGCAGGCGACATCAAGTCCGCTTTGGAAAAGGCCAAAATGTCCGTCGAGACGTTCGCCCTCAGCGACCTCGAAAAAACTGGCAATGGAAATAAAATCGTTCTCGCCACTTCCGAAGACAAAGCGGCGCTCTCACTTCTCCCTGACGGCATAAAATCCGTGGGCAGCCTGGGAGCACAGGCCTACGTGCTGCGCACTACCGCAAAGCCGGACATGACTCATTGGGTCATTGGTGGCGATGCCAACGGCGCGATGTATGGCGGTTTTCAACTCGCCGAAAACATCTCCTTCAAAGGCTTCGGCGGCAGCTATGACAGCAAGGAATCGCCCTTCCTGCTGTATCGTGGCATGAAGCTCAACCTCCCGCTCGACAAACGCCTTCCCACCTACGTCGGCGGCTGGAGCTCCCACTCCGCTCGCGCCGCCATCGCCGATGTCTGGGACATGACTTTTTGGAAGACCTTGATCGATCAGCAGGCACGGCATCGCTACAACCTCCTTTCAGTCTGGGTTCACCATCCTTTTCCCGCCCTGGTCAGGGTGGCCGACTATCCCAAGGCCTCCCTCCCAGACATCCAGAAATACGACGGCTCCGTCATCAAAATGGATCACCCGCAGCGCGTCAAATTCTGGCGCGAGGTCATGACCCACGCTCACAGCCGTGGCATGAAGTTCTACTTCTTCGACTGGAACATTTACGTCGACTACGCCAGCACCCAGTACCCCGCCCTCTCCAAGAGCCCCGACAATCCCGCCACCATCGACTACACCTCCAAAAGCATGAAGGCCCTGCTGGCCACCTACCCGGAGCTCGACGGCTTTGGCATCACCACCGGAGACGGCATGGACGGCACCAGGGAGGAAAACACCGAGTGGTCCTGGAAAGCCTACGGCAAGCCAGTTGCTGAATACCTCAAAGAAAACCCCTCGCGGCGTTTCGAGCTGATTCATCGCGGTGTGAAGACCGATCCAGAAACCGTCAGTCAGTTCTACGCACCACTCAAATCAGTGCCCGGGGCCACTCTCACATTCTCCTCCAAGTATGCCATGGCGCACATGTACTCCACGCCCACACCTCAGTGGTCCTCCGATCCCAAGACGGTCGCCCGGCTCGGCATGAAGACATTTCTGACCCTCCGCAACGACGACTATTTCTACCTCAATTGGGGCGATCCACAATTCGTGCGCGATTTCATGGCCGGAATCCCGGTCAAAGAATCCGTCGTCGGAATGTACATCGGCATAGATGGCTACAATCCCACCCGCGCTCGGCTCTACAAGGACTCATCTCTAAACGGCCAGTTGGAAGTCGAGCGCCGCTGGTACATGGAGATGCTCTGGGCCCGGCTTTCCTACAATCCCGCCACGAGCGACGAGGTGTTTAAAAACATACTCGGCCTTCACTACCCTGGCCTTCCAGCCAAGGATTTGTTCACCGCCTGGACTCTCGCCTCGCGCTCGCTGCCCAGGGTCACCGAGCTCGTCATGAAAGACTGGGCGCTAGACTTTCATTGGTATCCCGAGGGTTGCTGGAGCGATCCTGGCCGCTGCTCCGGCTTCAGAACCATCGACGACAAGTCCGGTGCCAAAGGCGGCTTCGCAGGCCAGGATGTCGCCAAGGGATCAAATCTCTGCAACATCGCCGACTCGGCTGCAGGCAAATGCGGCGGCAAAAAATCCTCCTATCAGCTCGCCGATGAAATGCAGGCAGACGCCACCAAGGCCCTCTCCCTCATCCGCCCGATGAGAAGCGGCGGCAATGCTGCTCTGAAAACAGCCCTCAGCAATGTCAGGCAGATGGCCTGCCTCAGCGCCTACTATGCCCATAAAATTCGCGGCGCGACCTTCAAAAAAGCCGGAGAAAAAATCAAAGCCCGCGATGAAATGGCCCAGGCCTACGGCTGGTGGATGGCCTACAGCCGCTCCATGGAAGCCACCTATTTGCCCGACTCCTTCCGCAACCTCGAAATCGCACCCGACTGGAAATACGCCGATGCCGCAGTCTTGAAAGAATACACAGACCTCGGCGGCAAAGGTGTTCCAGAATTCGAGGAGGCGCGCTGATAGACCTGTTCTCGAAAAGAATGTCCGATTGAACCGGCGAGCGCAGCGGCCCCAGTGGCAAGGCGGGAGCGCCGCCTGCTATTTGAGAATAACAGGCAAGCGACCAACGCAGCCACTGGGGCCGCTCCGCCGCCCGGGCAAGGTGACAGGCTATTCGAGAACAGGTCTAAGTCTACGCGAAGCATGGACCTGGAAATGGGACCATCTGGACATCTTCCAGCAGTGTTCTGAATGCACTGGCTGTAGATGCGCTCAAACAAAGGTTCTCACCCCCCTTTTGGCTAAATTCGCAGCCTCCGCGCCCGCTTCCATTCAAGACCCTGCACGAGGCCTCTTCAATTTTCATCTTCAATGCCCACCCACGTCACCATCCTCGGCGCAGGCGTCATCGGCCTCAGCACGGCGCTCTACTGTGCCCGGCGCGGCATGCAGGTCACTGTCATTGATCGCAGTCCCGCTCAACGCGATGGCTGCTCCTTTGGCAATGCCGGCATGGTTGTCCCCAGCCACTTCATTCCCCTCGCCGCTCCCGGCATGGTCAGCCTCGGCCTCAAATGGATGTGGAATCCCGAATCCCCCTTCTACATCAAGCCCCGCCTCGATCCCGATCTCCTCACCTGGGCCCTCCACTTCTGGAAAGCCGCCACCAAACAGCGCGTCGCCGCCGCCGCTCCTGTCCTCCGCGATCTCAGCCTCCTCAGCCGCCAGTGCTTTGAAGACATCGGCCTCGACTTCGGCCTTGTCAAAAACGGCCTCCTCATGCTCTGCAAAGAGCAGCACACTCTCGATGAGGAAGCCCGCACCGCCGCCCAAGCCAATGCCCTCGGCATCCCCGCCGAGGTCCTCGATGCCAAAGCCACCGGCGCCCTCGACCCCGGTGTGACCATGGACGTCTGCGGCAGCGTTTACTTCCCCAAAGACTGCCACCTCTCCCCCGCCCGCTTCATCGCTGCCCTCCAGTCCGAACTCACCCGCCTCGGCGTCCAGTTCCTCTGGGACACCGAAGTCACCGGCTTTAAAACCGAAACCGGCACCCTGAAAGCCGTCCAGACCACCCAGGGCGAGGTCGAAGGCCAGGAGGTGGTATTGTGTGGTGGGGTCTGGTCGGCCGATCTGGCCGCATCCCTGAATCTCAAAATCCCGATGCAGGCTGGCAAGGGTTACAGCCTCACATTGCCGAATCCGACACAACTTCCGACCATTTGCAGCATTTGTACCGAGGCACGTCTGGCCGTCACTCCCATGGATGGTGCCCTCCGCGTCGGCGGCACCATGGAGCTCGCCGGGGTGGATCAATCCATCACCCACCGCCGCGTCCGTGGCATCACACGTGCCTTTCCCACCTACTTCCCCGCTTTCAGCGAAAACGATTTCTCTGTGGCAAAACCTTGGAGCGGACTGCGCCCTGTAGCACCCGATGGCATGCCATACCTCGGCCGCACCCAGCGTTGGAAAAACCTCACTCTCGCCACCGGCCACGCCATGATGGGCCTCAGCCTCGCCCCAGCCACCGGAAAGATCGTCAGCGATCTGCTCGTGGGAGAAAAACCATCGCTTTCCCTCACTTTGCTGTCTCCAGACCGCTTCTCATGAAATCTCTGCTCATCATCCTCGCTCTAGCCGCCACCGCTACTCTGTCGCTGGACCGGCCCAAGTTGCAGATCATCAATGCAGGTCCGCGCACCATCGAGATTTTCTGGGCGAAACCCGACGGCACACGGGTGCCCAATGGCAAAATCGCCCCTGGCAGGGACAACATCCTCGGCACCACCCTCGGACACCGCTTTGTTATCGTCGATGGCACGCAGGAAACGGAAGTGGAGAGCAAGGTGCGCATTCAGGGGTTTCGTTATGACCCACAGTCGAAAGACGGCGTGCCTGCCTGCTACACGCAGCGCGAGAGCGCACACGGCTTCCCCATCGTCGCCACGGCGAAAACAAATCCCTATGCCCTCAAGGAGGTGGCCTACCTGCTCAACCTCATGCTCGACCACCGTCCGGACGTCCGTCAGGCCATGATCGACAGCGGTGCGCGCATGATCATCATGGCGCATGATGAGTACACCACCGACATGCCCGAATTTGCCCGCCTGGCCGACGAGCCCGTGAAAGGCTACGAAAACCTCTCCGCCAAAACCTACTGGGACACCCGCGCGCGCGGCCTTGGCGGCAGCCAGACAGACCCCTTCTGCTCCTGCGCTGAGGAAAACGTGCTCGGCCTCCCCGGCGATCCTTATACCAAGGAATGCATCGTCATTCACGAATTTGCTCACTGCATCCATCTGCGCGGCATGGTCAATGTGGACCCGACTTTCGACACACGTCTCAAAGCCGCCTACGACTCAGCCATGAAAGCCGGGCTCTGGCGCGGCAAGTACGCCAGCGTGAACCACCACGAATACTGGGCAGAGGGGGTGCAGAGCTGGTTTGATGACAACCGCGTCAACGACCACGATCACAATCACGTGCATCTGCGCTCCCAGCTCATCGAGTATGATCCCGGCCTCGCCGCGCTGTGCCGCGAGGTCTTTGGCAGCACCGAACTGCACTACACCAAGCCCGCCACCCGCCTCACCGACCACATGGCGGGCTATGATCCTGCAAAAGCGCCCGCTTTCTCCTGGCCCGAGCCCATGCAGGCCGCCCGGGATCTGATCAAAGCCAAAGCCCAGAAGCGCGATGCAGATGCCAACGCCACTCGTGAGATCCGCAGCATCGAAGGCTGGAAGGTGAGCATCAGCCGTGAACTCCTCACTCAGCAGGCGGAACTGACCGGCAAGGCGCTGCATCTGCTGGCACTGCAGCTCCAGGAAATCGTGCGTGTGGTTCCAGCAAAAGCAGTGGCGGAGCTGCGCAAAGTGCCGCTGTACTTCAATCCTTCGTATCCTAAGATACACCCACGCGCCGAGTACCATCCTGGCGCAGAATGGCTCAAGGAAAACGGGCGCGATCCCGTGATGGCAAAGGGAGTGGAATTCACGAATGTAAGCATCTTCGAGGCAGAAACACGCCGCATGCCCAACTTTGCCCTGCATGAGCTGGCACACTCCTACCACGACCGCGTTCTCGGCTTCGACAATGCAGAGATCGAAGCCGCCTTCCAGCATGCCAAAGCTGCCGGCAAATACGACAACGTGCAACGCCAGGACTCCGAAGGGCGCAAGCGGCTGGCAAAAGCCTACGCCATGACGAATGCGAAGGAATACTTCGCCGAATGCAGCGAGGCCTTCTTTACCCGCAATGATTTCTACCCCTTCACCAAAGACGAGCTGAAGCAGCACGATCCGGAAATGTTTGCACTGCTGCAGAAACTCTGGGCCACATCATCATGAAAACCATCCTGCTCAGCACCCTCCTCCTGGCCACCCAGCTTGATGCCAAGCCTCTCAAGGTTTTCATCCTCGCGGGTCAGTCAAACATGGAAGGACACGCCAAGATCGAGACCTTTGACTACATCGGCGATGATCCCGCCACAGCGCCGCTGCTGAAGCAAATGCGCGCATCTGATGGCAAACCGACAATATGTGATCACACTTGGATCTCCTATTACACCGGCAAATATGATGGCAGCGCGAATGGAGAGGGAACGGGCAAGGTTACCGCTGGCTTTGGTGCGCGAGACGATGCGACGAAATCGAACGGCAAGATCGGGCCGGAGTTCACCTTCGGCCTCACGATGGATGCCGCGCTCAAGGAACCGGTGCTCATCATCAAGACCGCGTGGGGCGGCAGAAGCCTGAACACCGAATTCCGCCCGCCGAGCGCGGGGCCGTATGAACTCAACGAATACCAGAAGAAGCTCTACTATGGCCCGCCGGGTCACGGTGTTCCGAAGGACATGGACCTGTGGCTAGCGGAGAAAAAAAAGGAAACAGGGCGCTTCTATCGCTACATGGTGGAACATGTGAAGCGTGTGCTCGCAGATCCCAAACGCGTGTGCCCGGCCTACGACGCCACCCAGGGTTACGAGATCGCAGGCTTCGTCTGGCTGCAGGGATTTAACGACATGGTCGATAGCCACACCTATCCAGATCGTGGCAAGCCAGGGCGCTTTGCGGTTTACAGCGACCTGCTCGCCAAGTTCATCCGCGATGTCCGCAAGGACCTGAGTGCGCCTAAGATGCCCTTCGTGATCGGTGTCATGGGCGTCGGTGGTTTGAAAGCCAATCCAGAAACAGTGGCCTTTCGCGAAGCCATGACCGCGCCCTCATTGCTACCCGAGTTCAAAGGAAACGTGGTGGCTGTACCGACCGCGCCGTTTTGGTCTGAGGAACTCGGTGCGATCGACGACAAACGCGCACAAGTCCGCCAGATGGGGCATTACTTGAACTCGAAGCACAAGGACTACGCCAATGCCGACGGCCACATGACGGAGGAGGAAAAGCGCGCATATTTGAAGCAGTATGAAGCAAAGTTGATCTCTCCGGCTGAGGAGGCGCTGTGGAAGCGCGGTGCCTCCAATGCCGGTTACCATTACCTCGGCTGCGCCAAGACCTTCGCGCTCATGGGACGGGCCTTTGCCGAGGCCAATCTGGCTCTGCTGAATCCACATCAGGCTTCCGTGGCACCCGCCGAACTGCGAGAAGGCGAGATGGCTGGCTATCTCTTTGCCCCCACAGAAAGAGTGCCGGAGGAGTTCAATGCCGGCTTCTCACTCTACGCAGCCGCCTGGCCGCTGGTGGCCACCTATCCGGGCCACAAGTTTCAAACCGGCTTGTGCGGCACATGGATGCACCCGCAGTATGAGGAAGGAAAAAAACCGGAGGGCAAATGCTACACGGACATCGAGGGCGGCCTGGGCTGGTGGCGCGACACCCACTTCCCCACCACCACGCCCAAGTTCATCATGGGCGGCGTAGGACCGAACTTTTCCTTCATCGCCAACGGCCCCGGTTACGGCGCAGGCACCTGGGAAAAACCACGCGGCCAGTATGGCGTGGCGCAGCTCAGCCCCTGGCTGCTGTTTCCGCTGGATGGCCTGAACCTCAAGCAAGGCACACGGGGCGAGCTGTTTGGCTATGGCTATCTGCCCCTGCCGCTGACTGATCCGAAGAGCACTACCGCAGGCAAAAACGTACCCACGGGAAACCAGTGCTGGACGCTGTTTCTCAACACCGGAAACTTCAAAGGTCCGGCGGCCTTTTTTACGCCATTCTTCTGGTCGCAGTCCAAACTGGACCACCCCGAGTGGGCGGAGATGCTGCTGGATACGCGCCCTGCCGGACCGAATAAACCCATCCAGATGGAGACCCAGCACGTGCCCGCAGTTCTCGCGAAGGATGCAGGCGGCAGGGAGTTTGCACGGGTGGCACCCACAGCCTTCCCCATCGGCAAGGATGGCACCTCCACCGTGCTGCACCGGCTTACAGCGTATCAAAAGGCCGCGTTGTGGAATGACGTGGAAAAATGGTTTTCGGGCGGAGCCCCGGCGGATGGCACCATCAAGCCGGAGGCCTCCGTAGTGCATCCTTTCCGCTCTGGCGGCGGTTCAAACTGGAGCATCTACCCACCGGGAACGAAACGGGAGGAAAAGGTGCCGCTGGCCTGGAATGCCTTTGCCACCTCCTTCGCTCCGAATCCGAACACCTTTGCTTACAAGTGGGACTCGCAACTGACCCGCAGCAGCGGCGGGCTCGTCATCCTGCCGGAATACTACGCACTGGGCACCAACGCCAATGGCAAAAAGCCGCAGTGGAATGTGCTGCCGCCGAAGGAAGTGCCCACAGAGATGGGACTCACAGGGCATCAGTTTACCACGCCCGCTGAAAAACCGCAGGAGCCGCGCACCACGCCAGAAGATGCCACAAGCTGCTGGAAGAAGCCCGGACCGGTGGCAGGCCCCTTCAAAGCCCGCTTGGGAGATGGCAGCGTGGTGACCTATTACTGGTACCGCTTTGCCGACCAGCCCGCGATGCTCAACGCCGACCTCTCCGATGCGGAGCGCGAGCAGGTGCAGGCTCGCGTGGAAAAATTGCACCGCGCGTGGACCAAGGATCGCAACTACCTCACCCCACCCGATTTTGGCACTTTGGCGGACATTGATCCCGCATTGATCCTCACCCCGCCGAAAGGCCTTGAGATTGGCTACGTTCCCATCGCCACTCGGCAGGAGTTGGAGAAATAGCGCATCTTAAAGCATGAAATCACCCGGGCTCATTTTCGCACTGATCACGCTGTGGTGCGGTTCCATGCAGGCGGCCGACCGGCCAAACGTACTGCTGATTCTGGCGGATGATCTGGGGTATGGGGACGTGCGTTGCTACAACGAGCAGTCCAAGGTGCCCACGCCCAACATCGACAAGCTGGCACGTGATGGCATGCGCTTCACAGACGCCCACAGTCCTGCCACCGTATGCACGCCTTCGCGCTACAGTCTCATGACGGGACAGATGGCCTTTCGTGTGCCGAATGGCGGCACGGTGTTTCAAGGTGCAGGCGGCCCCAGCCTGATCGCGCCTGGCAGGCTCACACTGCCAGCCATGCTGAAAAAACAGGGCTACGCCACCGCCGCCGTTGGCAAGTGGCATGTGGGCCTGACTTTCCGAGATTCATTGGGCGAGGCCATTCACAAAGGAGCCAAGGAGGAGATAAAGCGCATCGACTTCACTCGTCGTATCGAGGGCGGCCCGCTGGATCATGGCTTTGAGTGTTTCTTTGGCACGGCCTGCTGCCCCACGACGGACTGGCTGTATGCGTTCATCGACGGCGACCATATCCCCGTGCCGCCGCAGGGTCCGCTGGACAGGTCAAAGCTGCCCAAGCATCCGTATGCCAATGACTGCCGCGCAGGAGTTATCGCGCCAGACTTCCCGATGGAGGAAGTGGACCTGCTCTTTCTGAAAAAGAGCCGGGAGTTCATGCAGGAACATGTGAACCGCGCACCGAAAAAGCCCTTCTTTCTCTTTCATGCCACGCAGGCCGTGCATCTGCCATCCTTTGCAGCGCCTGAGTTTCAAAACAAAACAAAGGCTGGGCCGCATGGCGATTTCATAGCAGAGCTGGATCACATCGTGGGCGAACTGCTGAAGGAGCTGGAAAAACTTGGCATCGCTGACAAGACGCTGGTGCTTTTATCCAGCGACAATGGGCCGGAAACCACCAGTGTAGCGCACATGCGGGCAGATTATGCACATGATGGTGCACGCCCCTGGCGTGGCATGAAGCGGGACGCCTGGGAGGGCGGGCACCGCGTGCCGCTCATCGTTCGCTGGCCAGGCCATGTGAAGGGAGGCAGCACGAGCGATCAGATCGTCTGCCTGACCGATGTGATGGCCACACTTGCAGCCATCACAGGTGCGGAGCTGCCGCCAAATGCCGCGGAGGACAGCTTCAATCTCCAACCTGTGCTGGAAAGCAAAGCCACGGCAGCTGTGCGCCCGTATCTGCTCATGCAGGCTTTTGCTGGAGCGCGCACGCTTTCCATCCGTCGAGGAAACTGGAAGTACATCGACCATCGCGGCTCAGGAGGAAACAATTACGCCAGTTTTGAACTGAAACGCTACAAGCTGACGGAATCGGCCCCCGAGGCGGAAGGCCAGCTCTATGATCTGGCGAATGATCCCGGTGAGACCAACAATCTCTATCTCAAACGGCCCGAAATCGTCGCAGAGCTGAAAGCCCTGCTGGAGCAGTCCAAGCGCGAAGGCCGCAGCACCAGCCCACCGCCGCCATGAGCGCCGTTTCCATTTTCAATGACGTCATCGGTCCCGTGATGCGCGGGCCGTCCAGCTCGCACTGCGCGGCAGCACTGCGCATCGGCAGGCTGGCGCGGGATCTGATGGAAGGAGACATCGCAGAAGTGCTGGTGGAGTTTGACCGCAGCGGCTCGCTGCCCACCACGCACGAGAGCCAGGGCAGCGACATGGGGCTCTTTGGCGGGCTTCTAGGCTGGGACGCGGATGACGAACGGCTGCCGGACTCCGCGCAGGAGTTGGCAGCAGCAGGCATCGCGCTGCACATTGAGACCGTGGATGTGGGAGACCCGCATCCGAACACCTACCGCCTCACGCTGCGCAATGCGCATGAGGCGCACTCGCTGATCGCCATCTCCACCGGCGGAGGAATGATCGAGGTGCTCAGCATTGATGGCATGGCGATGTCCATGGACGGTGGCTATCATGAGACGCTGATCTGGCTGCCGAAGACCGCACAGGCAGAATTTGAGGCAGACGAGGTGCTGCGTCACGATGCAGGTGATCTACAGGTTCTTCAGGTCAAGGGCTCGTCATTTATGAGCACCTCACATCTTCCGGCCATTGCCGTCAAACGCCTCTCCCCGGTGCTGCCAGTGCCTTCGCACAAAGAGATGCGCATACCCTTCACCAGTTGCGCGGAGATGCTGGTGCAGGATGGCGCACGGCATACACCGCTGTGGCAACTCGCGGTGGCGTATGAAATGGCACGCGGAAATTTCACCGAGCGTGAAGTCATCGACAAGATGATCGCGATTGTGCGCATCCTGCGGAAGTCGATCGCCAGCGGCATTGCAGGCACACATTACGAAGATCGAGTGCTGGGGCATCAGAGCGGGCGCTTTAATGAGCTGATGCAGGCAGGGAAGCTGTTGGACGGCGGCGCACTGAACCGCATCGTGCTGTATGTCACGGCACTGATGGAGGTGAAGAGCTCCGTGGGTGTCATCGTGGCCGCACCCACGGCAGGTGCCTGTGCGGCGCTGCCGGGAGCGGTGATCGCCATGGCAGAGGCGATGGGAAAATCCGAGGAAGAGATGGCGCAGGCGATGCTCGCCAGCGGGATCATCGGCGTCTTCATCGCCACGCGCTGGACCTTTGCCGCGGAGGTGGGCGGCTGCCAGGCGGAGGGTGGCTCTGCCGCCAGCATGGCCGCTGCGGCGCTCATCACGCTGGCAGGCGGCACTCTGGATCAGGCCATCGCGGCGGCATCTCTGGCATTTCAGAGCATGCTGGGACTGATCTGTGATCCGATAGCGAACCGTGTGGAAGCCCCCTGCCTGGGCAAGAACGTCATGGCTGCGAGCAACGCGCTCTCCTGCGCCAACATGGCTCTGGCAGACTTTGATCCGCTCATCCCGCTGGATGAGGTGATCGATGCCGCGAAGGCCGTTGCAGAAAGAATGCCCCGCGAGCACCGCTGCACGTCTTTGGGCGGACTGGCGGTGACGCCGACCTCGCTGGAAATTGAGAAGAAGCTGGCGGAGAAGAAGGCGCGCGGGTGCGGCGGCTGCGGATGTCATTGAGTGCACCCTGTGTCGCAGCGTGGAAATTGAAGCCTTTTGAAAGACGGTTGCGGCAGCAGGGTTATTCCTCTAGCCAAGACAAATCCCCCTTTTCATGGCTCAGACATCCCCCCATTTTCGTTTTGCCTCTCTCGTGCTGGGGCTGCTGACGGCGTACGCTTCCGCCGCCGAGCATCCCGGCGCCGTCATTTACAAAAAGATGTGCAAGGAGTGCCACGGTGCCAAAGGCGAGGGCGTCAAAGACAAGTATGACGATCCCCTCACAGGCGATCTGACTCTGGAGGCTCTGGCGCGAAAGATCGAGCGCACCATGCCCGAGGACAAGGAAGGCACCTGTGTGGGCGATGACGCCAAAAATGTCGCCTCCTACATCTACGAGTCCTTCTATTCCGCCGCCGCGCAGGCACGCAGCCATCCGCCGGAGCAGGACCTGAGCCGCCTGACCATCGCGCAGTACCGGGCGTCGGTGATGGACATCATCGGCCGCTTCCGCATGGGGCCGGGGTTTGACCGCCCGCTGAAAGACGAGGCCGGGCTGAAGGGCACCTACCGGGGCGTGGAGCTGCCCAAGCCCGGAGAGAAGGCCGTGGACACCACGCCCAAGCAGGGCATCAAGGCCAAGCGCCCAAACTACAAGCTGGACCGTGTGGATGCACAGGTGGCCTTCCACTTTGGTGCGGACAGCCCGGACAAGGAGAAGATGGAGGCCGAGCAGTTTCAGGACTCCTGGACCGGCAGCGTGGTGGCGCAGGAGACGGGCGTGTATGAGTTCATGATCAAGACCGAAAACGGCGCGCGGCTGTGGATCAATGACATGAGCGAAAACGACGCTCTGATCGACGCCTGGGTGAGCGCTGGGCCGAAGGTGCGAGAGGAAAAGAAGAGCCTCTACCTGCTAGGCGGGCGCGCCTATGCGCTGCGGCTGGACCATTTCAAATTCAAGGAGCAGTCCGCCTCCATCGAGCTGTGGTGGAAGCCGCCGCACGGCACGGCTGAGATCATCCCGCAGCATGCGCTGCGCACCGAGCGCCCGCGTGAGCTCATGGTCGTGCGCACCAGTTTCCCAGCGGATGACCGCAGCGTGGGCTACGAGCGCGGCACCTCCATCTCCAAGGCCTGGGACCAAGCCACCACGGAGGCGGCCATCTCGGTGTCTGAGGATGTGGTAGAGAATCTCAACGAACTGGCCGGCACCAAGGACGGTGCGCCTGACCGTGCAGAGAAGCTGCGGAAATTTGCCTTCACCTTTGTGGAGGCCGCCTTCTGCCGCCCGCTGACGGAGGAGCAAAAGCAGCTCTATGTCGAGGCGCAGTTCAAGAGCGCCAAGACTCCCGAGCAGGCGGTGAAGCGCGTGGTTCTCTTCACGCTGAAGTCGCCGCAGTTTCTGTATCCAGAACTGCGCGAAGCGGACAAGCCGGATGACTATGCCTTTGCCTCCCGTCTGGCGCTGACGCTTTGGGATTCCATCCCTGACAAGAAGCTGATCCAGGCCGCAGCTGCTGGCAAGCTGCGCACCCCGGAGCAGATTCGCGCCGAGGCGCAGCGCATGCTGACCGATCCGCGCACCAAGGCAAAACTGCACGGCTTCTTCCATCAGTGGCTGGAACTGGAGCGCGCCGAAGGGAATATCAAGGACATGAAACTCTTCCCAGGCTTTGACGAGAGCGTGCTGGCAGATCTGCGCGAGTCCCTCTTTGAATTCCTGGACCAGGTGGTGTGGAGCCCGCAGTCTGACTACCGCCAGCTGCTGCAGGCGGACTACCTGCTGCTGAATGACCGCCTGGGAAAATTCTACGGCAAGCCCGTTCAGGGCGGCAGCTTCCAGCAGGTGTCGTTTGATCCCAAGCAGCGCGCCGGAGTGGTCACGCACCCCTACCTGCTGGCCTCCCTGGCCACCAGCCGCGCCACCTCGCCGATCCATCGCGGTGTCTTCCTCACACGCAACATCGTGGGCCTCTCCCTGCGCCCGCCGCCCAAGGCGGTGACCTTTGATGAGAGCCACTTCAATCCGAAGCTGACCATGCGCGAGAAGATCACCGAGCTGACCAAGAACAACGCCTGCATGTCCTGCCACTCCACGATCAATCCTCTGGGCTTCAGCCTGGAAAATTATGACGCGATCGGCCGCTGGCGCACACAGGATAACAACAAGCCTGTGAACGCCGTGGGCGACTTTGCCGATGACGAAGGCCGCAAGGTACACCTGACCGGCCCGCGCGACATCGTGAACTACGTGGCAGGCAGCCCCTACGGCCACCGCGCCTTCATCCGCCAGATGTTCAATCACTTCGTGAAACAGCAGCCCCTGGCCTACGGCGCGCAGACACTGGAGGACCTGCAGAAGAGCTTTGCGGCATCCAACTGCAACGTGCAGAAGCTGATCGTGGACCTCACGATGGTGGCCGTGCAAAACGGGAAGAGCTGGGAGCGTGCGGGGGAGTAGAGCCTAATAATCCTACTCGTCCTCCTACTCTTACTCGTCCTCGATCATGGCGTGAACAAACAGCAGAAGCAGGAATGAACACGCTGGACAGCAGCCGTAGGCGGGACGCGCAGCGCTATGGTCCTGGATGCGCGGGGGGGGGGGATCGAATTCGAGTAGGAGGACGAAGCAGCAGTGTCGCTTTTAGCGAAAGGCTGGGATGACTGCCCCGAAAACGAGAATGAGGAACAAGACCAAGGCCACCCACCACCAGAGTTTGCTGCCAGCGATCTCACGGGAGCCTTTGCCGCCGAACTCGCTGGCGATAAAGTCGTCGTAGTTGAACTCCTCTTCGTCGGGGAGGTCGAGGCCGTCGGTGTGGGTGTTGCCGCTCCAGCCGGATTTGGCGCAGGCACCGCATTCATCGCAGGCGGCGGCACCGCGTGGCACCCACTCGCCGCAGGCGGGGCACTGGCCGGGGGGCTTGAAGCGCGTGCTCATGGCACAGGCGCGGTGGGCTGGCGGAACAGGACCGGCACGCTGGCGGTGCAGGAGGTGGCCGCTGAGTCACGGCGGTGAAAGGCGGTGCTGTCTGCCATGCCACCGAGGTCCAGTAGTGGCGACCATCCGGCCTGACGTGCGGCATTTTCCATGGGGCCGCGGCGCAGCGGCGCGAGCATGATGAGCACCGCCGCGAGGGTCACGGCGGCTGCGAGCATTTGACTCGTGGTACGGGCGCGCTGCCGGGTCATGGTAATAAGTTAATAATTAACTTCCCCGAAATATTGTCAACCCACGAGTTTGCATGCCCTTTTTGCTTGTTTTCAGCCATTTCTCAGCCAGCGATGCGCGGTGATTTTGATCCTTACCGCAGGTTTTGGCGATGGGCATAACACCGCCGCACGCTCTGTGGCGGAGGCACTCTCCCGCCTTTGTCCCGACGAAAAAATCGAAGTGAGCGACCTCATCAGCGAGGCGCTGCCACGCCTCTCGGACGTGTGCAAAAGCCTGTACCAGTTTGCCATCACACACTGGCCCGCAGGATGGCGCATGACGTATGACCTGATGGGCCGCCCTTCGGTCACGGGACCTGACGCCCTGTGGCAGCGCGCCATGGTGAAAGCGCTGAAGCAGCGCATCGAGGCGCAGCAGCCGCGGCTCATCATCAGCACCTACCCGCTGTATGCCATCCTGCTGGAGACGCTGTCGCGGCAGCAGGCCGTGCCGCCCCTGTGCACGGTCATCACCGACTCCATCAGCGTGAATCGCGTCTGGGTCATGTCCGGCAGCAGCCTCTTCTGCGTGGCTGATGATGAGACCAAGAAGGTGGTGGCGGGCTTTGGCGTTCCGGAGAGCAAGGTGCGCGTGACAGGCTTTCCGGTGGATCTGGCCTTTACCGAGCCGCTGCCTGAGCAGCCGCCGCACGAGGGCGCGCGCATTCTCTACCTGCCATCCACCACGGGACGCCGCGTGGCTGCCACGCTGGAGGCGCTGAAGCCGCTCTTCCGCCAGGGGGCCAGGATGACGCTGCCGGTGGGCAAGCATGAGCGACGGCTCTACCATGTGATGCGCCGCTTTACCGACTCCATGCCGCCGGGGACGATGGAGATCATCGGCTGGACCAAGCGCATCCCGGAGTTTCTGCGAACACACGATGTGGTGATCTGCAAAGCGGGCGGCGCGATCCTGCACGAGGTGCTGGCGGCCAAGATCCCCGCGGTGATCGACTACGTGGTGCCCGGCCAGGAGGAGGGCAATGCGGAGATGCTGGTGAAGCACGACGGCGGTGTGGTGACCAAGAGCGCCAAGGAGACTGCTGCCGCCGTAGAAAGCATTTTGACAAATAACAATGCCGTGGGCCGCCGCATGCGCGCCAGCATGGCCAAAATCAGCATGCCGGATGCCGCCATCCGCACCGCCAAGGCTGCGCTGGCCGTGGCGGCAGCCAGCTAGAGAGCACGCATGAATGCCACCCCTGCCCTGCCCGCCCCTGTGCCGGTCGTGTGTGCCGTCATCATTCGAGGCGGGCGCATCATGCTGGCGCAGCGGCCTCCGGGCAAGAAGCTCGGCGGGCTGTGGGAGTTTCCCGGCGGCAAGGTGGAGCCCGGAGAGGCCCCCGAGGCTGCGCTGCACCGGGAACTGCAGGAGGAGCTGGGCTGCAGCGTGCGCATCACGCAGGCGCTGGCGCCTTTTGTGCATGCGTACGACTGGGGCAGCATCAAGCTGATCCCCTTTGTGTGCGAGCTGGCAAAAGGCAGCACCGAGCCGCATCCGCATGAGCATACCGCGCTGGTGTGGGTGGAGCACGAGGAACTGCTACGCTATGATCTGGCCCCGGCGGATGTGCCGGTGGTGGAGATGCTGGACTAGGAAGCGCTACTGCACCGGCAGTGGCCTGCCCCACGCGCCGCGATGCGCCGCACGGGCTTCGCGTTCCAGCACACGCAGGTGGTTTTCAAAGTCGTTTTCGCGGCGGCCGTCGGGCAGCCAGGTGCCTTTGGTGTGGATGCGGCAAAGGCCGGCCTTCACCAGCTTTTCGGAGAGCTCTTCGCCGTCATCAAAGAAGATCAGCGCATACGAGCGCGCGCTGTCATACACGCGTTCCCAACGAGTCTGGATGGTGAGGTGCTCCTCCCGCAGCAGCTTCTCGGTGAAGACCTTGGCCTCGCGCCCCACATCCACGGTCTGCGGGATGCTCAGCCCGCCGAAGTAGGCGGCCTGATCCTGAATGCGGTTTTTCACCAGCGGATAGAGACGCTTCTCCGGGCAGTCGGCAAAGTAGAGGCGCAGCACGTTTTCGCCGCCGTCATGGGCGATCTTGAAGCTGTCGCCGTCATTGTTGGCGTCTTCCACGAGGCGCGGATGGCCTAGGGTGACAAAGAGGCTGCCCTTCTCCGGCCTGGGCGGCGTGGCGGGTTTGACGCGGGTCTTGTCCCAGAGCTGCAGCAGCGCGAGGGCCGCGCAGCACAGCCACCAGAGAAAACGCGATCTGCCTGTGCGCGGGCGCCGTCTCATGTGCCGCGCTTGTTGCCAAAGAGGTCGATGTGCAGGCGTGGGGAGTAGCGCCAGCCGGTGCGCTTGCACACGTCCACCAGCCAGGTCTGCCGCGCGCGCAGCGCCTCCTGCGTGATGCCCTCCGGCATCAACAGCACCTTCTCCGGCGGCACTGGCACGCCGATGGAGTCAACCACCGCGCGCACCTCCGCCACATCTGCCTCGGTGGCTACGACGAACTTAAGCTGGTAGTCATACGCCGTGCACCACGCGCGCAGCACCTCCGGCTGCAGGCGGGTGCGCTCGTGCTTCTCCGCCCAGGCTTTGCCGGCCTTTTCCTCGCTGGGCGTAGAGTGCGCCAGCTTGGGGCTGATGGAGGCCAGATCACAGGCCACACCCTCGGGCGCGATGGTGCCTGCGGTTTCAATGGTGATGTGCTTCCCCGCAGCGCGCAGCCGTGCCAGCAGCTCCGGCATGCCCTTGGCCACCATGGGCTCGCCGCCCGTCACGACGACGAAGCGCGTGGGCTCGCGCTGCACGATGGCCATGATCTCCTGCATGCTCATCTCGGTGCCCTCGGGCTTCCAGGAGGCGTAGGGGGTGTCGCACCAGGTGCAGCGCAGGTTGCAGCCGGAGGTCCGCACAAAGACAGAGGGCACGCCCACGAGCGAGCCCTCGCCCTGCACGGAATAAAAGGTCTCTGAGATCAGCATCAGGCCTTCCAATCCGCCGCATGCCGCGCAAATGCAAGTGCGGCGCGCTCCAGAGCCTCGTCGATGTCCGCCTGGGTGTGGGCCAGGCTGATGAACCACAGGCCGCGCTCGATGGCGCGCACGCCCTCCTCCAGCAGGCAGCGGCGCAGGTGGGCCCAGCGGGGCGCATCCTGGCGCAGCACGTAGTCGCGGTAGTTGGTCACGGGCCCCTCCTGTGCTCCGGGCTTCAGCATCATGGCATGGAAAACCAGCCCCGCGCCCTGCGGACGCAGCGGGATGTTGTTCTGCGCGGCCAGCTTGCTCAGCCCGGCCATGAGTTGCTCTCCCAGCGCGATCATGCCAGCGGGGTGCTTGTCCCCCAGCTCGATGACCTGGTCCAGGCACCACTTGGCGGCGGCGAGGCAGAGCGGATTGGCATTGAGCGTACCGGCGTGCACCACCTCTCCGCTCATGATCTTGGCAAAGAACTTCTCCTTGCCCACCAGAGCGGCAAAAGGCACGCCGCCACCGATGGCCTTGCCGAGAATGGTCAGGTCCGGGGTGAAGCCCAGGTGCTTCTGCGCGCAACCCGCGCCAAAGCGGAAGCCGGTGATGGTTTCATCGGCGATCATCACGATGCCGTTCGCATCGCAAAGTTCACGAATCGTTTCGATCATGCCGGGCACGGCGGGCATGCAGCCGGTGTTGCACAGCACGGGCTCAAAGATGATGGCGGCGATCTGGTCGTGATGCTCCGCCACGCGCTGGCGCAGGTGCTCGGGGTCATTCCAGCGGGCCACCACAAAGGTGCCCAGCACCTCGGGGATCACGCCCTTGCTGGGGTGCAGGCGGGTGGGGTTTTCCGGTGTGCCCCACTGGTCAGGCGGCGGGGCGTAGCCCACCAGGCCCTCGTCTCCCCAGCCATGGTAGTGGCCTTCAAATTTCAAAATCAGCGACCTGCCCGTGTGCGCACGTGCCAGACGCAGCGCGGAGAGCACCACCTCGGTGGCGCTGTTGTTAAACCGCACGCGCTCGGCGCCGGGGATCATCTTTTGCAGGCGCTCGGCCACGTCGATCTCCAGCTCGCTCTGCGCCGCCCAGTGCGTGCCCTTGTGCGCCTGCGCGCCGATGGCATCTGCCAGACCCGCAGGAGCATGCCCGTAGAGGATGGCCCCCTGCCCGATCTGGAAGTCGATGTACTCATTGCCATCCACGTCAAAGAGGCGCGAGCCCTGGCCGTGGTCAAAGTACAGAGGCACCGGCGCCTCCATCTTGCGGATGCCGCTGTTCACGCCACCGGCGATGCTGTGCTGCGCGCGGGCAAAGAGCTCGGCAGATTTGGGGAAGGTATAGGACATGGCCGATGAAAGGGGGTGAAAAAGATCGGCTCAGGCCAGAGCGGCGGTGTCATACACCACCACGCGCTCCCAGAAGGTCTTGCAGGTGTCCACAAAGCGTTTGTGCTGCGGGCAGTCCTTTTGGTAGAACTCGTGGTCGGCCATGTTCTTGAACTTCAGCACGATGGAGTAGCTGAAGGAGTGGTCAGTCACAGGACGCTTCTCGGTGTCAGCAGGCTTGCCGGCAAAGGCCAGCGCCAGGTAATCGATCTTGATGAGCTGCTGCAGCTCGGCTTCAAAGGTGGCGCGCTGTTCAGCAGAGAGGTCAGGCTTGAGCCAGAAATAGACGTTGTGAATCATGGAGGCGCATTGGTACGTGCACCAAACGCCTCTGCAATCAGCAAAGTCTGGTATGAGGAGGGAACCACGGCACCGCAGGCCAATAACCAAAAAAAGCGGATTTTCTGCTAACCCTTCACCCCATCCTGCGTTTAAATTAGTGAAGACAACACCACGGCCTCACCGCCGGGTCGTTTTCACCCCCGCGCAAAGGACGATGGCCCCACTGGGAACGACTTCAAAGTCCGCGTTGCACGTCACCACGAACAATGCAAACCTAGTACCCATATGAACCCCACATCCATCCTTGCTATCGGCCCCCTCGGCACGCCCGAGATGATCATCATCGGCGTCCTCATCCTCGTGCTCTTTGGCGCGAAAAAGCTCCCCACCTTTGCCCGCAGCCTGGGCAAGAGCATGGGCGAGTTTAAAAAAGCCCGCACCGAATTTGAGCAGGAGCTGCAGAATGCCCAGGAAGAGGCCGTGCAGCCGAAAATCCAGTCTCCGCAGGAGAAGCGCCAGCCGGTGGCCAACGTCGAAGATTCCTAGCCGAATCCATTCGCTGGCATGCTGCCACTCCTACCATCCACGCGGCGGGTCTTCGGACTCGCCGTTTTTTTTGCCCTGGCGGCCATCTCCCTGCCGGTGCCGCTGGGCGCGGCGGAGGAGGCCCCCAGGCAGATCACCTTTTGCAGCTACAACCTGAAAAACTGGCTGAGCCTGGAAGAAAGCGTCGGCCAGCGTCCCTACCACAAGCCCGAGGCCGAACGCGAGCGTGTGGTGCAAACGCTGGCGGCCATTCATCCGGACATCCTGGGTGTGTGCGAGATTGGCACCGCCGATGATCTGGCGGAGCTGCAGCAGCGTCTGGAAAAGGCAGGCCTGGAGCTGCCCTACACGGAGCTGGCGCACGGCGGAGACGAAACCCGCCGTCTGGCCCTGCTGTCCCGACTACCTATCAAGGCGCGCAACTCCCAAACCGCGCTGACCTACCAGATCGGTGCGCAGACGCTGCCGATGCAGCGCGGCATCCTGGATGTGACGATCTCCCTTACGCCCACCTTTGACCTGCATTTGCTGGGCGTGCACCTGAAGTCCATGCGCACTACTGAGGAGGCAGATCAGGCCCTGATGCGGCGCAATGAGGCACGCCTGCTGCGCCTGCATCTCGACACCCTCTTTGCCCAGGATCCCAAGGCCCGCATCCTGGCCTACGGCGACTTCAACTGCCAGCGCAACGACCCCGCGCTGGCGGAGGTGATGGGCGGCCTGCGCACCGCAGACACCGCCATGACCGACCTGCTGCTGCGCGATCCCGCTGGTGAAGTCTGGACGCATTTCTGGGACGAAGCAGACGTGTATTCCCGGCTGGACTACTGCCTGACCAGCCGCCTGCTGCGCCCCTTCATCGACACCCGCAGCTCCGGCATCCACGCCGAGCCCGACTTCATTAAAGCCAGCGACCACCGCCCGCTGGTGCTCAAGATCAATACGGAGCCCGTGAGGAAGGGGCGGAGGTAAGCGGGGAAGTAGTTACAGGTTTCAGGTTACAAGTTTCAAGTTGGCTTCGCCCGCAGAGGAGGTTGGGGCTATTGTCAGAAGGTGGATGCCCGTGGTGTGCTGAATGCCCCTTCGACCGGAAGCTCCCTGCGACTTGGAACTTGGTTTACTGCTTCACGATCTTGAGCACGCGATTGTTGTAGCTGTCGGTGATGTAGAGCTCGCCGGACTGGGGATGGATGGTGACGCCGTGGGGGCGGGAGAGCTGGCACTGGGTGGGATCTCCATTCAAGCCCGCGCTGCCCTGTTTGCCAGTGCCGGCAATACGCTCGATCTTGCCAGTGGCGGGCACGTAGCGGCGGACGAGATGCGCCTCGGCATCGGCGATGATGACGGTGTCGTCCTTATCCACACAGAGGTGCTTGGGGCCGTTCATGGAAGCCTCCAGCGCAGGGCCGCCGTCCCCCTCCCCGCCTTTTTTGCCGCTGGCATTCACCACTGTGCGGATATGGCCGGTCTTGTCCACCACACGCAGGGCGTTGCCACCGCGCTCTAGGATATAAATATTGCCCTGACGGTCAGGAGCCACGGCTCGGGGGTCGGAAAGCGGGGCGTCCACCGCCACGGCACCGTCTTCGGGGCGGCCTCTTTTGCCATTGCCTGCAATGACGCGGCTTTTGTGCGTGGCCAGATCCAGCTCGTGCACCTGAAGGAGGTCGGCGATGTAGAGCTTGGTGCCTTCAAAATTGAGCGTGATGCAGTAGGGTCCGTTGCCTTTCTCCTTGCCAGCCGGTGCGCGCCAGCCTTCCAGCGGGGAGACGATGCGGGCCTTCACATCCACCACACGCACGCGGCCGTTCCAGGTGTCGCCGATGAGGACTTTGTCGTCGGGCAGGATGGCGAGATTGTGCGGGCCATTGAACTGCGCGCGGATGGCCTGGCCACCATCGCCGCTGTCGCCGGGCTTCAGCTGCCCCGCCACGTGCTGGATGGTGCCGCCGCCGTCCACCTGCAGCAGGCGGTTTCCAGAAACCATCTCCACGATCCACATGTGACCACCGGCATCAAAAGCGGTGCCAAAGGGTTCCTTCAGCACGGCATCGGTGGCGGCGATGTCCACGGCGTCCTGCGTGCCGCCTCCGGCCACCAGCACAATCTGGTCTGAATAAGCGCTGAGAGGCAGGCAGAGGGCGAGTAGGCAGGTGCGAAGAGCGGTCATGGTGATGGATAATGAATACTGAATGAGCGCAGACTTTTTTCCAAACGATTTGCCTCTGAGACTGAGTCTATTTACAGAATTTTTTCTCAGTCGGCACACCTGATGCTTTGTGGTTTTGGATGCTCTCTCCCATCCAAGAGTACATCGAACTGCTGCATTCTCGTTACGCCTCCAGCATGGAGGGCCAGGTTGCCGACTATATCCCTGAACTCTCCAAGGCCGACCCTCGATGGTTTGGCATCTGCATCGCCACTCGGGACGGCCATGTGTATGAAGTGGGAGACACCCGGCAGAGCTTCACCATCCAGTCCATCTCCAAGGCGCTGGTATACGGCCTGGCGCTGGAGGATCGGGGGGAGGAGCACGTGCTCTCCCGCGTGGGCGTGGAGCCCTCGGGCGAAGCTTTCAACGCCATCAGCCTCAAGGAAGGCAGCGGTGCGCCCTTCAATCCGATGATCAATGCGGGTGCGATCGCCACGGCGGGGCAGGTTTTGAAAAAGGACGGCAAGAGCCGGATCGACCGCGTGGTGGAGTATCTCAGCGGCTTTGCGGGGCGGGATCTGGAGATCAACCAGTCAGTGTATCAAAGCGAAAGCGAAACCGGCCACCGCAACCGCGCCATCGGCTGGCTGCTGCGGAATTTCGGCATCCTGGACGAGGACCCGAATGAAACGCTGGAGACTTACTTTCAGCAGTGTTCCGTGGAAGTGACCTGCCGTGACCTGGCGCTGATGGGCGCGACGATTGCCAACCAAGGAATCCAGCCCGTGACGCGCAAGCGCGCCATCGCCTCTGAGTATGTGGACAATGTGCTGGGCGTGATGGCCACCTGCGGCATGTATGACTGGTCTGGCGAGTGGATCTACCGCGTGGGCCTGCCAGCCAAGAGCGGCGTGGGAGGAGGCATCCTGGCCGTACTGCCCGGGCAGCTGGGCATCGGCATTTTCTCTCCTCCTCTGGACAAACAGGGCAACAGCGACCGCGGCATCAAAGTATGCATGGATCTCTCCCGCGAGCTGGCGCTGCACATGATGAATCCGGCCGCCACACCGCGCACGGCGGTGCGTCTGGAGTACCACGGCGGCGAGGTGGTTTCCCGCCGCCGCCTGCCCCCGCAGGCGCGTGAGGTGCTGCGCGCCAATGGCACGCTGATCAAGATCATGGAGCTGCAGGGCGGGCTGACCTTCACCACCATCGAGCCTGTCGTGAGAAATGCCTGCGATCACGCGCATGAGTGCAAGCACGTCATCTTTGATCTGCGCGCGGTGGTCTATGCCAATTCCGTGAGCCTGATTCTGCTGGCGAATCTGGGCACGAGGCTGGCCTCGCAGGGGGTGCGGGTGATCTTCTGCCAGCCGGGCAGGCTGCTGGCAGCCCTGCGTACGGTAGGCATTTCGGACAAGGACGTCTTTACCACGATGGATGCGGCTCTGGAGGAATGTGAAGACCAGTTGCTGCTGGAGGTGACGGGTGTTTCGTGGCGTCCGCATGCCCCCTTAAAGCTGAAATCTTGCACTCTGTTCCGCCATTGCTCGGAAGAGGAGCTCGCCTTCTTGGAGCAGGAGCTGCCCCGCCGGCAGTACGGCAAGGACCAGGTGATGATCAGCACAGGGGAGATAGCGACCGAGATGTTTGTCATGGTGGGGGGCACGGTGGAGGTGCAGCTGCGCACCTCGGAAGATATGCGGAAGAGGATTGACGTGCTGACCGCCGGGATGACGGTGGGGGAAATGGCTTTCCTGGATGGCTCGGCACGCTCGGCGGACGTGGTGGTGATGGAGCCGGTGGAGTGCGTGGTTCTTTCCAAAGAGTGGTTTGACGGGCTAAACGAGCGCAATCCTGCGCTGAAGATCAAGCTGCTGCAGGAAATGACCCACGAGATCGCCTCACGCCTGAGACAGGCCAATATGGCCATCTCGGCTTTCCATCGGTCGTAAGCGGGCTGGACGGCAGCGTGAATTGAAGCACCGGGGGGGATCGACGCGCAATTTTCCCTGCCATTCCTCGTATTGGACATCCCCCAAAGCTTATGCTATCGCCACGCCCCATGTTTTCTCCCCGTCCCATCCTGTCTGTACTGGCCCTGGCTCCCGCGCTGCTGAGCGCTGCGGAGAAGGTTGATTTCAACAAGCAGATCAAGCCCCTTCTCGAAGGTGCCTGCACGCACTGCCATGGCGAAAAAGAAGACAAAGGCGACTTCCGCATGCACACGCTGGAAGACATCAAGAAGGGCAACGAAAACGGCCCGGGCCTGACCCCGGGCGACCTGAAAAAGAGCGCGATCTACACCACGCTGCTGCTGGGCCAGGACGAAGACATGGCCATGCCGCCCAAGAAGGAAGGCGCGCTGGAAAAGTCCCAGATCGAAGTGATCAAAACCTGGATCGAGCAGGGTGCCGAGTGGCCCGCAGGTGTGGTGCTGGAGCAGGCTCCGCGCATCAAGTTTGAAAAACACATCCAGCCCATCCTGGAGCAGAACTGCGTCTCGTGCCACAACCCCGAAAAGGCCAAGGGCGACTGGATCATCACGACGAAGAAGGAAGCCTTCAGCTCCGGTGAAAATGCGCCGAACATCACGCCCTTTGATCTCAAGAGCCCCATCTACCACCTGACCACCCTGGCTGCAGATGAAGATGATCTCATGCCGCCAAAGAAGAGCGGCGGCCCGCTGAGCAAGGAAGACATCAACTATCTCAAGCTCTGGATCCAGCAGGGCGCGCCCTGGCCGGATGACGTGAAGCTGACGGCCAAGGAGAAGAAAGGCCCGGCCACCAACAACCCGGACAACATGGAACTGGTGAAGAAGATCCACGCCTTCATCGTGCAGACCTCCAAGGAGAAGAAGGAAGCCGACATGAAGGCCTACGATGCCAAGGTGCCCAAGACTGGCGCGCCTTACAGCATGGTGGTCATCAAGAGCGGTGAGTTCACCATGGGCAGCCCTGACAGCGAAGAAGGCCGTGGCGAAGACGAAGGCCCGCAGGTGAAAAAGACCATCAAGCCCTTCTGGATGGGCAAATACGAGATCACCTGGGACGAATACGAGCCCTATCAGCTGACCAGCATCGGCCGCAATAAAGACGGCTCCCGCCAGGTTTGGAAACCCACCGACAAGCCGGAAGACCTGATCTCCCAGCCAACACCGCCCTACCAGCCGATGGACTTCGGCATGGGCCGCGAGCGCTTCCCGGCCATCTGCATGACGCAGCACGCTGCCAACAAATACTGCCAGTGGCTCAGCGCCCAGACCGGCCATTTCTACCGCCTGCCCACCGAGGCTGAATGGGAGTACGCCGCCCGCGCCGGAACCAAGACGGCTTACTTCTTTGGCAACGACAAGTCCCAGCTGAAGGAATACGCCTGGTACTTCGACAATGCCCCCAACTTCCAGTACGCCAAGGTGGGCCAGAAGAAGCCCAACCCCTGGGGCCTGCACGACATCTACGGCAACGTCTGCGAATGGTGCCTGGACCAGTACACCCCCGCCATGCCTGGTGCCTCCGTGCTGGGCAATGACTGGATTCGCTCCAAGACCCCATACCCACACGTGGCCCGCGGCGGCACCTACGATGACGATGCCGAACTGCTGCGCAGCTCCGCCCGCAAGGCCTCTGATCCTCTCTGGAAGCAGCAGGACCCTCAGCTGCCGAAGAGCATCTGGTACCTCACGGATGCCACCTGGCTGGGCTTCCGCATCGTGCGCCCGCTGGAAATCCCCACGGTTGAAGAAATGTTCGCCGCCTGGAACAACGGCGTGGCGAAGGAATAGCCGCATGAGTTTCCACTGAATGCCATCACAGGCCGCTGCACCCCAGCGGCCTGTTTTTTGCATGGCAGGCCCTGCCAACGACGTTCAAGCACCTCCTCCAATCACTCTCCCACATCCCACCCGACATGACCGACACCAAATCCAACAACAACAACGGGGCCGTGGCCGCCCTGGTCGCAGCATTCCTAGGCTGGCTCTTCGACGGCTTTGAAATGGGATTGTTCCCGCTGATCGGCAAGCCCGCACTGCAGGACCTGCTGCCCAAGGCGACGGCGGTGGTGCAGGGTCAGTGGTTCACGGTCATCATCTCCGTCTTCCTGGTGGGTGCGGCGTCCGGCGGCGTGCTGTTTGGCTGGCTGGGAGACAAGCTGGGCCGCGTAAAGGCCATGACACTGGCCATCTTCACTTATGCCATCTTCAGCGGCCTGTGCGCGTTTGTCACGGAGGCCTGGCACTTTGCCGCTCTGCGCTTCATTGCCTCTCTCGGCATGGGCGGCGAGTGGGCGCTGGGCGTGGCGCTGGTGAATGAAATCTGGGGCGGCAAAAACCGTGCGTGGATCGCCGGCATGATCGGAGCTGCTTCCAACATTGGTTTCCTGCTCACCGGCCTTATCAGCCTGCAGCTCAATGCCAGCCTGGAGATCGTCACCGGCTGGATTCACGCCATGGGCCTGTCTCCTGAAAACACCGACTATCTGCTGCACAACCGTGCCTGGCGCTTCATCGCCGTCAGCAGCGCACTGCCTGCACTGATCAATTTCTTCATCTTGGTCTTCGTGCCCGAGTCCCACAAGTGGGAGGAGGAAAAGAAGGCTGGAAGCACCTCGCACTGGGCCACGATGGATCTTCTGGGCGTGCTCATCGCCTGCCTGGCTGCCATCGGCATCATCTACGTGTGGTCGCCAATGTGCTCACAGGGAAACCTCGTCGCTGGTGTGGTGACACTGGTGGGTCTGGCCATCGCGCTGTGGGGCTATCTGCATCCGGTGCGTCAGTACATGGCACGCTCCGTGGCTGCTGGCAGCACGCAGGCGGCAGAGCGCAGCACGATTATGAGCAATCTGCTGATCGGCGCCGGACTGGCCGCCGTGGCGCTGCTCGGCACCTGGGGCTCTGCTCAGCAGGCCGCCCGCTGGGCCTCCGGCCTGGCACCGCAGGGTTCCAAGATTCCCATCATCGACTACATCGTCATCGCTACGGCGCTGGGCGCCATTCTCGTGACCCTGATCACCCCGCTGATCGCTGACAAGCTGGGCCGCCGCGTGACCTACACGCTGCTGTGCGCCACTGCGCTGGCCTCGGCGCTGGCCTTCTTCCAGTTCAACAAGCCCTTCACCGGAGACAGTGCACCGCAGTCCCTGATCATCACCGCCTTCCTGCTGGGCGGCATCACGGCCTCGTTCTACGGCTTCTTCCCGCTCTACTTCCCCGAGCTCTTCCCCACCAGCGTGCGCGCTACGGGCCAGGGCTTCTGCTTCAACTTCGGCCGCCTCATCGCCGCCGTGGGTGCGCTGCAGCTGGGAAATCTGACCACCTTCTTCGGTGGTGCCTCAGGCGGCACTCATGCTGAAGCACATGCCTTCTCCGTGCTGTCCTGCATCTACCTCGTGGGCATGGTGCTGGTATGGTTCGCGCCAGAAACAAAAGGCAAATCTCTGCAATAACCCCCAATTGCGGCCATTGACGAATCAGCAAGCCTGAAAGAGTGTTTGCTAAATTACCTTTCATCGATAATAATAAGCGTACATTAACCTCTCACAAATAAGAAATTCACAGTAGGACTGAGTAAAAACTTATGGATTCTATGATTTTATCTTGATCCTACCTTTGTGATTTGTTACATTAACCGCAGTTCGAGATTTTCCCGGAAACCATAGCTCTAAGGACCACCACATGATCAACGGAACCAAAAGCCCAGCCAAAGACCACGCCAAACTGGCAGATTTCATTCTGTTCAGTCAGCGTGAGTTCCTGCTGAATCTCTCCCGGGAGCTGAACCGAGATAACATCTCCTTCGCTCAGTTTTTCCTGCTCAGCTATCTTGCCACTTCCAAGGAGCTGACCATGACAGACATCGCACGCAAGATGGGCCACTCCACCGCTGCCGCCACCGGATTGGTGGACCGCCTGGAAAAGCTCGGCCTCATGGAGCGCACCCACGCGGTGGATGACCGCCGCAAGGTGCTCGTGCGCATCACCTCCCGTGGGATCGAGCTGGTGACCCGCCTGCGCGATGAGTTGCAGAACCAGATCGCAGATGCCATGAGCGAAACATCTTCTGCGGACGCTGGCAGCTTCATGGACTCCTACCGCGCGCTGGACACCGCAGCGGCTCGTTAATCCTTCTCACGAATTTCTTTTGCATAAGGCGCACGGTTTTGTCCGTGCGCCTTTTGTTTTTCGTGGCAGAACAGTTTCCGGAATGAGTGACAATCAACTTTGGATGACCTTTCCCACGCTGGCGGCTGTGCCGGGCTTTACGCACCGCTTTACGCTGCGACATCCCGACATTGCTGTGGATGAAGAGCGTGCCGTGGTGGTGGCCCGGCTGTGGGAGTGGCATCGTGCGCAGGCTGAGGAAATGGGCTTTTCAGGCTCAGCGCTTTGCATTGCCGAGCAGGTGCATGGCAAGGAAGTCGCGGTGCTGACCGAGCCCACGAGCAGCGCCATCGCAGGCACCGATGGCATCGTTTCCAATACCCCCGGCCTGGTGATCGGCATCTATGTGGCAGACTGCTGCGCGGTGTATCTGGTCGATCCGCGCACCGGCGCCTTTGGCATTGTGCATTCCGGCAAAAAGGGCTCAGAAATGGGCATCACGACGCAGGCGATCGAAAAGATGCAGCAGCACTTTGGCAGCGATCCCGCCGATGTGCATGTGCAGCTCAGCCCCTGCATACGTCCACCGGCGTATGAAATCGACTTTGCCGCACAGATCCGACAGCAGGCGCGGGATGCCGGAGTGCCAGAGGCGCAGATCCACGACACCGGCCTGTGCACGTCTTTGGATTTGCACCGGTTTTATTCCTACCGCATGGAGAAAGGCCGCACCGGGCGCATGCTGGCGCTGCTGGGGCGCACCGCCTGATCATCATCAAACATGACCTTTCATTCTCCTGCCAAAATCAACCTGTGGCTGCGCATTCTGGGCAAACGCCCGGATGGATTTCATGAGGTGCAGACGCGGCTGTGCCGCCTAGCGCTGGGCGACACGGTGGAGATTGAGATGCGCGGTGCGGGCACGGACGTGTCCCTGAGCTGCTCAGATCCCACGGTGCCGCTGGATGAGTCCAACTTGGCCATGAAAGCTCTGCGTGCGTTTGAAAAATGCACCGGCAAGCAATCCTCCTGGCGCATTCATCTGGAGAAAAAAATTCCCGCTGGCGCAGGCCTGGGTGGCGGCAGCAGCAATGCGGCCACGGTGCTCAAGGGAGCCAACGAACTGGCAGGCAGGCCGCTCTCGCTGGAGAAACTGATCGAGCTCGGTGGGCAGATCGGCTCCGATGTGCCCTGTTTCATTCTCGATCAACCAGCCGCCGATGGCGCTGGCCGTGGCGAACAGGTGACGCCAGTGGACTTCCCCTGGCAGCTGCCGCTGGTGCTGATCAAGCCCCCCTTCCCCATCCCGACGCCCTGGGCCTACAAGCGCTGGGCCGAGTCCAAGGAACTGCCCGGCGTGCTCTACGCGCCGCAAATCTGTCCGTGGGGGGCGATGTCGAATGACCTGGAGCGGCCGGTGTATGAGAAGTATGTGCTGCTGCCCACGCTGAAGACCTGGCTGCTGGAGCAGCCGGAGGTGCATGCGGCGCTGATGTCCGGCTCCGGCAGCACCATGTTTGCCATCACCGAAACACATGCGCAGGCCGCCGAGATCGCCGCCAAAGCACGCGAATTTTGTGGAGAGACAGCATGGGTACAGGCGACGCAGACGGGTGCCTGAGATGCCATGATGAGCACTTCCTTGGCCTGAGAAAGTTTGGGGCCGGGCGGCTCCCGATTCCGCCCGACCCCTGGTTTGATCAACCTCAACTTTGACCTGCGGTGAAGCAGGGGGTTTGAGTCAACAACCAATCACTCTCAAGACCCAGTTAATGGAGGGCTGAAATCCCCGCATGAACTGTTGATGAGTTAGATTCGGGCTTTGGCGGAGCGTTGAAAAAAGGTGAAAATATTTTTGCGCGAGATGGCAGCCCCCCTCTCGTTCTCATGTGCCCTCTATGCCTGAACTCCCCGAGCTTACCACCAGCGAACGAGCCCTTTACGAATGGCAGATGTGGGTGCCTGGGATGGGCGAGGAAGGACAGAAAAAACTCAAGGCCGCCTCCGTGCTGGTCTCCCGTGTAGGCGGGCTGGGCGGTCTGGTGGCGCTGGAGCTGGCGGCGGCGGGCGTCGGAAAGCTGGTGCTGGCCCATGGCGGCGATCTGCAGCCCTCCGACCTCAACCGTCAGCTGCTGCAAACGCATGACCACATCGGCAAGCCGCGCATGGAAAACATCGTGCGACGTCTGCGCGATCTCAATCCGCACTGCGATATCGTAGGCGTGGCGGAGAATGTTTCCGAAAGTAACGCAGATGCCCTAGTGGCGCAGGCAGACATCGTAGTGGATGCCGCGCCGATGTTTCAGGAGCGCCTGGCGCTGAACGCCGCCGCCGTGCGTGCACGGAAGCCGATGGTGGAATGCGCCATGCACACGCTGGAGGCCAGCGTGACGACCTTTGTCCCCGGCCGGACCGGCTGCCTGGCCTGCTATGTGCCGGAGGTGCCTCCCACTTGGAAGCGGCAGTTTCCGGTGTTTGGAGCGGTGTCGGGAACCGCCGCGTGCATCGGGGCCATGGAGGTGATCAAGCTGATCACCGGCATCGGCGAGACGCTCTGCGGCACTTTGCTTTCGATGGATCTGGGCAGCCTGCAATTTCGCAAAGTCAGACTGCCCAAACACGATGATTGCGCCGTGTGCGGCGGATGATCACTTGGCCACGAAGTCCAAGACGCAAGCCTTGTCGAGGAGGGGCTTGAGCTTGGAGACGAAGGCAGCGTGCTCAGGATGTGGAAGATAGACCTCCAGACCAGCCTTGTCCTTGAAGGTGACGAGGAAGCAGTGAGTGAAGCCGTCATTGAGCCCCTCAGGGCTGACATTGGTGCCCCACTCGAAGCCGGTGACAGTGTTGACCTTCTTGGCCAGTTCGATGAAGGCGTTTTCGATGCCCTGAACTTCCGCCGGAGAGGCGCTGTCCTTGAACTTGAAGAAAACAACGTGGCGGTAGGGAGCGTCTGCGGCGGTGGCGAGGGTGGTCATGGCGGAAAGGAGAATGGCGAGAGCAAAGAGAGCGGCTTTCATGGTGCGCGAGCATGTCTCAGAGAGAGGATTGCGTCAACGGCGCAAAGAGGTTGCACCGTGGCATCGCGCATGCTCCTTAAACGACGCTTATGAGCCACTGGGACCGCTTTCAAAAACACTTCGTTCGCTACTCCAACCTGGGATTCTCCATCGACATCAGCCGCATGGCTTTTGAGGATGATCTCCTGACCAAAATGGCTGGGCGTATCGAGGCCGCCTACAAGGACATGGTGGCCTTGGAGGGCGGTGCGATCGCCAATCCGGATGAGAAGCGCATGGTGGGCCACTACTGGCTGCGCAACTCCCAGCTGGCCCCATCTGCGGAGCTGAAGCAGGAGATCGACGAAACGCTGACCGCCACCCTGGACTACGCGGCAGATATTCACGCAGGCAAGGTGCTGGCGGCCAATGGCAAGAAATTTACCCGTGTGCTCGTCGTGGGCATCGGCGGCTCGGCACTGGGCCCCCAGCTGGTGGCCAATGCCATCACCCCGGCGACACCGCCGATGGAGATCTCATTCCTCGACAACACGGATCCGGACGGCATCGACCGAGTGATGGCCCAAATCGGTGATGAGCTGGCGACGACGATTACGATCGTCATCTCGAAATCCGGCGGCACCAAGGAAACCCGCAATGGCATGCTGGAGGCCGAGAGGGCCTACAAGGCCGCTGGGCTGGACTTTGCCAAGCATGCTGTGGCTGTGACCGGCGTGGGCAGCGAGCTGGACAAGCACGCCACCGCGCAGGGCTGGCTGAAGCGCTTCCCCATGTGGGACTGGGTGGGCGGACGCACGAGCCTGATGAGCGCCGTGGGCACGCTGGCCGCCGCGCTGCAGGGAGTGGATGTGCGCCAGTTCCTGGCCGGAGCGGCCGCGATGGACGTGGAAACCCGCCAGCGCCCCGCTGTGGAGAATGCCTCCATGCTGCTGGCTCTGATGTGGTACCACGCTGGCAAAGGCCAGGGACTCAAGGACATGGTCGTCCTACCCTACAAGGACAGGCTGGTGCTCTTCAGCAAGTATCTGCAGCAGCTCGTCATGGAGAGCCTGGGCAAGGAGCACGATCTGGACGGCAAGGTGGTGAATCAGGGCATCGCCGTCTATGGCAACAAAGGCAGCACCGACCAGCACGCCTACGTGCAGCAGCTGCGTGACGGGGTGAACAATTTCTTTGTGACCTTCATCGAAGTGGGCAAGGCACGCGACGCCGCTGCCTTTGAAGTGGAGCCTGGATTCACCAGCGGTGACTACCTGCAGGGCTTCCTGCGTGGCACGCGCAAGGCGCTGGCCGAGAAGGGCCGTGAGTCCATCACCCTCAGCATTCCGGAGCTGAATGCCTTCAATCTGGGCCTTCTCATCGGCCTCTTTGAGCGTGCAGTCAGCTTTTACGCCAGCCTTGTGAACATCAATGCCTACCACCAGCCCGGCGTGGAGGCCGGTAAGAAAGCGGCTACGGAGTTTCTGAATCAGCTGGCCCAGGTGCGCGGCGCTCTCACGGCCACGGGCCGTACGGCTGCGGAAGTGGCTGGAAAGCTTGGGATCGATGCCGAGGATGCCTTCCACATGCTGACTCATCTGGCAGCGAACGGTCAGGCGCGGGTGGTCTCCCTGGGCGCAGGCCCGGCAGGGGATCAATTCGCAGCTGTGTGACAAATCGGCATTTGCACACAGTAGTGGGGCCATCTATAAATCGCACTAGCAATGCCTTGCGGCACTGTCGTCCTCTCCATGCAATCAATTCCCATCCAACATCAAATTGGCTGCGTCATTCTGACAGCCTTGTTCATTTGGGCATTTAGCATCGCGAGAGAACCCCGTGGCTGGCGCAGGCTCTTTCAGTCGATTTTTTCCAAATCGGAGACCTTTTCGGTCAACAAGAACAAGGTGATCGACGAAACGCTTAAGCGTTATGGTATCATTGTAGCCATGGTCATCCTCGTAGCGGATGTATCCTGCTTCGTTTTAGGAGTCACGCATCGGTTCCGTGAAAAACTGCGCAATCTATCGCCTGAACAACGGGAGAGCATGCAGGAGATCAACAAGTACCAGAAGAGCAGCTCAGGCCTGAACTTCTGATCAACGCCTGCGGGCGGTGACAACCGTCTCAGCCACGAGATCGTGCAGGCAGCGACGGTCTTCGCGGAAGATCATCAGTACATTGCCGAGTGACAGCACCGGCCCGATGTACTGGATGCTGCCGATGACAAAGAAGACCACCTCCCGCAGCACCACAGCCTTGAGGAAACCAGCGCGTGAGCCGTCCGCAGCACGGACGATCTGAATGCCGATCAGGAACTTGCCCAATGTCTGCCCACGCAGTCCAAGCATGACAAAGTTTACCATCATGAGGAGGAGGATAATCCAGCTGGTGGTCAGAATGGTGGGGTCCTGGGCGGTCTGAAGCTGCTCGACGCGCTTTTGCAGCTGCTCCACAAGCATCTTCTGGTCATTGGGGTGCGCCTGCACTTCCTTGACCAAGTTCTCATCGATCACGACGGAGAACATGATCAGCAGGGGCACCATGATGGCGATCCAGTCGATGATCCTGGCCACGAGTCTCTGGCCGCGCGTGGCCATTTCCTCACGCACACGCACCTCCACGCGAATGGTGGGGATGGGTGGCGGCTGGGGAGCCGCAGTCTCAGGTGGCAGATTCAGCTCCTGCAGGTGCTCTTTGAGCGGCAGCCACTCGGCCATGCCCTCGGTCCAGCAGAGGTCGGTGGGGAGGAACTTTCCACTTCGCAGTCCGGCGCTCACCTCCAGATCACTGAAGATGCCGAGCCGTTCCTCACCGCGTGCCAGATGGTATTTCATGGAGATGCCTGTTGCTGTGTGTCGTATGCTAGATAGCTGCTAAGCAGCCCGCATCAAGTTCCCATCCTCTCCCGATTGAAAACCATCCTCCGCGTCTTTTCCTACCTGCGTCGTTACCCCTGGCTGGGCTCTGCCCAGATCGCGTGCGCCATCACCGGCACGCTGATGGTGATCGTCTTTCCCCACATCACCCGGGAGATGCTGGACGTGGTGGTGCCGGGCAGGCAGTGGGATCGCATCACCCCTCTGGCGCTGTGGGCCCTGGCGGCCTACTTTGCGCAGCATCTCTTCAACTCCCTGCGCATCCAGCTCAACAACACCTTTGAGCAGAAGGTCATCTACGACCTGCGCAGCGACATCTACCAGCGGCTGCAGACGCTGCCGCTGCGCTGGTTCGACAACCGGCCCTCCGGCGACATCATGACCACGGTGTCCGAAGACATCCCCAGCGTGGAGCGCGTGCTGATCGACGGCATCGAGCAGGGGCTCATCTCCGTGCTGCAGATCATCGTGGTGGGTGTCTTCATGCTGCAGGCGGATGTAAAGCTGACGCTGTATGCGCTCATTCCCCTGCCCTTTCTCGTGGCCGGTGCGCTGACCTACACGCGCACCTCCCGCGACCGCCACCGCAAGGTGCGCAAGGCCAGCAGCGCCATGAACTCCCTGCTGCAGGACAACGTGTCCGGCATGCGCCAGATCAAGGCCTACGCGATGGAGCGCGAGGAGCATGAGCGCTTTAACCGCGCCAGCGACGCCCTGCGGAAGGCCACGCTGCATGTGATGCGCATCTGGGCCATCTACCGCCCGGGCATGCACTTCCTGACCAGCATCGGCATGGTCATCGTGTTATGGGTGGGCGCACGGGAGCTGATGAGTGGCAAGATTCAGGCGGGCGACCTGACGGCTTTCCTCCTGCTGCTGAAGTTTTTCTATGACCCCATCGAGAGCCTGCACCAGCTGAACCAGATTTTGCAATCGGGCCGCGCTGCGGGCGAGCGTGTCTTTGACATCCTGGATGCGGAACCCGAAGCCGACACCACAGGCGGGCGCGAACTGGCGAGCATCTCCGGCCATGTGAAGTATGCGGGCGTGGGCTTTAGCTACGCGGGTAAGACGCCCACCGTGCACGGTGTCTCGCTGGAGGCGCTGCCGGGGCAGACTATCGCGCTGGTGGGGCCCACGGGCGCGGGGAAATCCACGCTGATCAATCTGCTGACGCGATTCTATGAGTATGACGAAGGCGAGATCACCATCGACGGCGCGCCCGTTCATGAGTTGAACAAGGCCTGGCTGCGGCGGAACATCGGCTACGTGACGCAGGAGAGCTTTCTCTTTAACGGCACGGTGCGTGAGAATCTCGTGATCGGCCGACGCGATGCCACGGACGAACAGCTCTGGCAGTCGCTGAAGAGCGCGAATGCGGACGGCTTTGTGAAACGGCTGCCCGACCTGCTGGACACCCATGTGGGTGAGCGCGGCGTGAAGCTGAGCGTGGGTGAAAAGCAGCGCATCAGCATCGCCCGCGCGCTGCTGCGCAATCCGCCCATCCTGCTGCTGGATGAAGCCACCGCCAGCGTGGACACGGAGACGGAGCGGCAGATCCAGGAAGCACTGGAGCACCTGATGGCCAACCGCACCAGCTTTGTGATCGCCCACCGCCTGAGCACCGTGCGAAACGCCGACTGCATCTACGTGCTGGAGCACGGACGCATCATTGAAAAGGGTACGCACGACGAGCTGATCTCGCAGGATGGGATGTATGCGAAGCTCTGCCGTACATCCCTGATCGCAGCGGGTGGCGAAGCCCCGTCCGAGTAAAGGACCGGGGCCCTGCCCTGCTTAAACCTCACACACTCAGGCAGCGGCGGAGGAAGTCCACCGTCATGCCCAGCGCCTGACGGGCCAGCTCGGGGTCGTAGCGCAGGCCCTCGTCGCGGAGGAAGGCGTGGGCGGCATTGAATTCATGCCAGGTGAACTTCACGCCAGCGGCTGTGAGGGTCTGGTAGATCATGGCACGGCCCTCGGCGGGCACATGGGGATCCTGACGGCCAAAGACGAGCATCATCTCGCCTTTGATGTCGGCAGCACGGGCCAGGGAGTCGTCGTTCATGCCTGCGCCCAGGCTGCGTTTGTGCAGATCGGTGGGGTAAAAGCAGACGGAGGCGGAGACATCCGGCTGCAGGGCGGCGCGGTAGGTCAGGTGGCCGCCGATGCAGGGGCCAAAGGAGGCCAGCCGCCCGTTGCAGTCGGGGTGCGCCTTGAGGTAGTCGAGCACGGCACGGTTGTCGGAATCATAAGCGGCCACAGGTTTTTCAATCTTGAGCTTGTTCCCCACATCGGAGCCCGCCTGATCGTAGGCCAGCACGGTTCCTGCGGGCAGGTATTCGTGGTAGATCTCCGGCAGCACCACGATGAATCCATGCCCGGCCAGGAAGGCGGCGGTGCGGCAGATGGGGCCGGTGTTTTGGAAGATTTCTGAATGAAACAGCAGGCCTGGAAAGCGCCCCTCACCTGCGGGGCGCAGCACCTGCGCGCGCATTGGGCCGGTGGGAGTGGAGAGTTCGATGGTTTCGGGTTCGCGGAGAGTCATGGGGATTGCACTGAGGAGATGAGCGTTAGGTGGAATGATGCGCCTGGCCAGGCGTGGAAGCGGCAACTGCCGGACTGAGGGAAAAGAGACGCGCCGCCATGCAGCGATGCTCTAGCGTGTGGCGCGGAGTTTTTCACGAGGGTTTTTCGCTCAATGACGCATTGGCAGAGGCGCTGTGACTGCCAGGCTGCTAGCCGGTGTGTTTGCTGCTGTTCATGGCCTTCGTTTTGTCCTATGAATCCTGAGAACCTCATGAAACAGGCTTTTTTATCTATGCTCGGGTGCATCACCGCTACGGCGCTGTTGGCCAGTGATCACATCGACGGACCTGTCACGACGAAGCATGGAGTCAGCGATCTGACAGATTTTTACGCCTTCCCGAGTCCATCGAGTCCCGGGAAGTGGACGCTGGTTTTGAACCTCTACCCCCTGGCATGGCGGGAAAGCCATTTCTCATCAAAGGTGGAGTACTCGTTCATCCTGCGAGAGGCTGAGATGGTGCCTGATGGCGCGAACAAGCTCAAGGTGCGAATCAACAAAGCTGGTGAAAAAACCATCACCTGCCGCTTTTTTACTCCGCATGAGCATGCGAGCCACACGGCGACCTGCGATGCGGGCAACGGCATGAAACGAACGGTGGCGCTTGATGTCATCGACACCCGGCCGGACTCAAGCGGCCTGCTCTTTTTTCATGGCCACCGTTCAGACCCTTTTTTCTTCAACGCATCCTGGGCTGGAAGCCTGCTCGATGCAGGCAAAATCAGCCCGCCTGTGAAGTCCAACACGATCAGCCGTATGAATGTGCTGAGCCTGGTGGTGGAGCTGGATTTGAACGCTCTTTTTGGTAAAAAGGCAGGCCTTCTGGCGCTGGCGGCACGTTGTGTGAGCGTGGATGAAACTTCAGGGCAAAGACGCCAGATGGACCGCATAGGCCGCCCTGAGGTGACAAATATCATTCTGCATGGACACAAAGGGGAGCCTGAGTTGCGAGACGCCTACAACCGCGAAAGCCCCTTTCCGCCCAGAGGGAAAATCGTGGCTGCCTATCGTGAGCGAATGATCCGCAACTTTGCATTTTACGACATGAGCGATGGCAAGGCGGACTGGAGCGACGAGCAAAGAGCGACGTATGCCAGACTGATGATGGATGACTACCTGCTGATTAATGCTTCCAAACCTTCGTCTTCAGCCCAACGCCGCGGCTACTTCAGCATCGAGACCGATGTTCTCAACGGCATACGATCCACTGCAGCCGGCGGCAGGACTTTGACAGATGACTTCATGGACCAGCTCTACACCTACATGATCAACCGCAACCACGGCAGCCCCATCGGAGACGGTGTGAACGCCCCCTGCCGCGCAGTGTCAGACACCTTTCCCTACCTCGCCGAGCCGGACACAAGCCTGCTCGGCTGGATGAAGGCCAAAGTCGGGCGACTAGCCACCGGCTCGCGCTGAGGTGCGCATGACAGAAAAGGGAATGTCAGAGACTTTTCAGGTACTCCAGCAGCTCCAGGCGCTGACTTTCGGTGAGCCTGCTGGTGCCGTAATCATGACCTTTGTTTGAGTTGCCCTTCAGACGGGTGTCGAAGGTCTGAGTTTCCGAGTTGGGAGTCGTGACGGCACCGACTTTGACCGGGTCGAATTCGCGATTACCCACGGCGAAGGTCTTTGGGCGCCTGGCTTCCGGAAGAAGCAGATCATACAAGGTGGGAACGGAGCCATTATGAAGAAACGGACCGGTGGCCCAGATGCCATCCAGAGGCCGGGCACGATAAACGAGCGGGATGGTCTGCCTGGCCTTCTGAGCAGCTTTCAGCTCCGCGCTCATTGGCATCAGGTCATTGAGGTTCCCGACTTGGTTCAGGCCGTTTCCAGACATCAGCACCTTGCCGTTGCTCACCGGGAGCTTTTTATTTTCAAGCTTGCCGATGAGCGTGCGCACAACGGTGTCGTCAACGATGGCCTTCACAGGCTCAATTTTGCCGTATTTCGAAAAGATATCGATGATCTTGGGCTGACCACTCAGACGGCCAGAGTCAGCGACGCTGTCGCGGATGAGGGCGGCTGCCGTAGCATCGGTATGCACGCCTTCCTCATCGCTGGTATCTTCCAGGTTCGTCAGATGAGATGTGAAGGTTCTGACAAAAGGCAGCCAGGAAAACGGGTTGATCCTAGGATGGCAGTGGTCGCAGCGGAGTTGTTTGAAAAGGGCCGCACCTGCCTTGACCTTATGAGGGTCGAGCCTGCCCAGCACGTCTTCAGGCCATGCCGGATGCTTCAGGCCATGAAGAGATTTTTCTATCTGGATCAAGTTTTTGAAGTTCACACTGGAGGCATAACCATGCGGAAGCGGCTTCACCTTGGAGTCAATCTCTCCAAATACACCGACCACCTCGCCGACATTGCGTCCGAGCGAGCCGATGAGGCCGTTGGGAGCATTGCCTGTCCACTGCACACAGTCGGACCTCACTGTGTCCCACAGAAAAGGGTAGCTCACAGGAGCATCTGGCACGACACGGTCTTTGGAACCGACGGCCACGAGGGCGTTGTTGAAGATGCGGCCAAAGGCATCCATCCGCGCAAAACCGTAGGGCACAGGGGACCTGTTCATTCTGAGATAGCTTGCCTGAGATGCCGCTGTCCGTTTCAATTCTTTCTCTACCATGTCGCGCTTGGCCGGGCTGTATTCATCGCCCAGTACTTTTTTCGCAAAGCGGTCTAATTTTTTAGGATCGGATGTGGTGGCCACGACTGCGTCCTTGATAGCAACGATCAGAGCGGACATGTCTGCGAGAGTCGGACCTCCATCGATCAGCAGGCTGGTGCCTTTGTAATTGATCTGAGCCGTGTGGCAGGCGGCGCAGGTGAAGCCTATGGAGCGTGTGTCTTTGAACGGTGTGCTCGGCAGCGAGGGGCTGGGGTCGGCGACAAACCCAATGGGCAGATGGTCGGGGTTGGCCTTCGTGGCCGGACGAGGGATGCAGCGAAATCTTTCCAGGTTCTCCGCACTGTTGAAAGGCTTCTGGCTGTCCGCCTGCTCGAGTGCGACAAAAAATACATACGGCATGAACTTGGAGCCCTGGGTGGTGCTATGAAACCAATCACTCTGCCACTGCGACCAGCCCTGGGAGAGGCGCTTGACGGAAGTCGCGGGCATGAAGGGTGCAGCCTGCTCTGCTTGTCCCTTCACGAAGGGCGAACTCATCAATACAACACTCAAGACAGAAGACCATGGTTTCATGAAGGATTTTAGTTTCATAAGCAGAATTATCATGAATAAAAGATTCACTTTTTACAGTCAAACTTTTCTGCAAATAGATTTGATTGTTTTGCTTAAAACGCCCCCCCCCTTCACTTGGATCGAGATGCCAAGTCCAAAGCCAGCCGAGCGGCGTTATTGAATCTCGCATCTGAACCTGTTTAGCCTCACACCAGCTTTCCACTCAAGAAAACAGCTCAAATGCGACTGACACGCCTTTCTTGCCAGCTCAGGCAACGAGCCCTAATGACATCCCATGACTTCTGACTTTTCCTCCCGCCTCGCCGGCATGCTGCAAGGCAGCTTCATCGCTGAATCCATCTCCCTGGGTGTGCACTGGATCTATGACCCGAACACCATCGTGCAACGGCATGGCCGGGTGACGGGCTACCTGGCTCCAGGTGCCAGCTCCTACCATCCGCACAAGCAGGCAGGTGAGCAGGGCCATGCGGGAGATCAGGCGCTGCGGCTGCTGACATTCTTGCAGCGTGAGCACCGTTGGGATGCCACCGCCTTCCTCGCCGACTGGCAGGCCATGTGGCCGAGCTACAACGACTACGTGGACAAGGCCACCAAAGCCACGCTGGCCAATCTCCAGGCCGGAGCCACCGCTGCCACAAGTGGTGCAGCCTCCGATGAACTCGCAGGCCCAGCACGCCTCGCCCCCCTGATGGCCTTTCTCGCTGACAAGCCGGAGTCCGAAGCCGTTGCGGCGGCCATCGAGCAGACGGTCATCACCCACCGCTCGCCTGAGACGATTGAGTGCGCTGAGTTTCTCGCCCGTGCCACGCATCGCCTGCTGCATGGTGGCGAACTGCAGGGCGTCATTTCTGAAACAGCTCCCGCATGGGCGCTGAAAGCTGCGGACTCAGCCACGGGTGGAGATGCCATCGGCCAGCTCGGCCGTGCCTGCCCCATCCCGCAGGCTCTTCCTGCCGTGCTGTGGCTCGTGCGTCATCACGGCAATGACTTCGAGCAGGCGGTGATCGAAAACGCCATGGCCGGCGGCGACAACTGCGCCCGCGCACTCGCTCTGGGCATGCTCCTCGGCGCCGCCCATGGCATCGAAGCAATCCCCACCGCATGGCGCGAAGGCCTGCTGGCGAAGACGCAACTGGAGAGCTTTTGAAGTTGCCCAGTTGCGCCGCAACTGGATTGCCAAGGATTGAACTCCCTTACCACTCGCTGAACGGCACGGCGCAGAGATTGGAGTTCGTGTAGCGCATGTCGTGGCTGACTTCTTCGCCAATCCATTCTGGCAGCGTGAATTCTGTGTCTTCGGAGGGCAGCTCGATCTCCGCCACGATGAGCCCGTCATTCGCTCCGTGAAAGACGTCCACCTCCCACAGCATGCCATCATGCAGCACTTCATGCCGTGTTTTGTCGATCAGCGGCTGGTGGCACAGCAGCAGCAGATCCTGCGCATGCTCCAGAGCGATGGGAAATTCGATCTCTGTGCGTGAGATGCCAGTGCGGCGGCTTTTCACGGTCATGAATGCACTCTCACCCACCACCCGCACGCGGACGGTGCGGTCGGGATCGCGGGAGAGGTAGCCCTGGGCCATGCGGCGGCCCGGACCTGCGGGCTGCCACAGGCCGGGCTTGAGGAGGAACTTCCGCTCAATCTCCGTGGCCATGCGTGCTTCAGACCTTGGAGGAGAACAACGCCACGAGCGCGGCTCCGATGGACTGGGAGAGCTCTCCCAGCGTGGCGGGCACGATCTGGAGCTCGGCGCGCTGTTTCGGGAAGAGGTAGGGCTGCGCAGCAGCGCGGATGCCGCCAAGATAACGCTCGCGGAATTCAGGCGTGGTGCTGTCCGGATCCACCAGACCACCGCCGATCACGACGATGCCGGGATCAAGCGCCATGGAGAGATTGGCCACGTGGATGCCGAGCGCGCGGGCCTGGATGTCAAAGATCTTCAATGCCAGTTCGTCACCCTTCTGCGCACGTCCGCGCAGGGAAAAGCCTTTGCTGCGCAGCGTCTCGTCGCTCTTGGCGAGTTCGTGATCGGGATACTTGGGCAGGAAGTACTCCAGGAACTGCGCAAGGCCGGAGATGGTGGTGTAGGCCTCGATGCAGCCCCAGTCGCGGCCGCAGCCGCAGCGGAAGGCGGGCACCTCATCCAGGCCGTGGCCCAGCAGGTGGCGCGGGATGGGCATGTGACCGCCCTCCATGCCTGCGAGGTGGTCGCCGCTCAGCGGCAGGCCATTGGCATCCACATACGCAGCGCCCAGGCCGGAGCCGGGGGCCAGGAGGAGCACGGTGGCCTTGGAGTCGCCACGCACACGGGCGGCTTCGCCCACACCGCCAAAGTCGCCGTCATTGCCCACATAGAGCGGGATCTCGCGGCCAGCGGCCTTGGCGATGGCGGCGGAGTAGTCGGCGTGGAAATTCCAGCCGATGAAGCTGTCAGGCAGATTGGAGGATTTCTCCAGCACACCGTAGCGCTGGTAGGGCCCCGGCAGCGCCAGCCCCGCAGCGGCCACGCGATCCCAGGAGAGGCCGTTGTCCTTCAGGAAACCTTCCGCACCCTCGATCCAGCCCGCCACCACTGCGGCAGTGCCAGCCTGGGAATTGGTCGAGCTCTGGCGGAGCTGCGTGGAGACGGGCTCGCCATTGGCGAACACGCCGCCGGTCTTGGAAGTGGTGGCTCCGGAGTCGGTGCCGAGATAGATGTCGCGGGTAACAGTAGGCATATCAGGGCCGCGATATTGGAGAGCGAATGCCCGGTGGTCGAGTAGAATGAGCGGGAATGGACGGGGCTGAATGGGTAGGCAAAGGGCTGACTCAATCTGCTTTCAGAGCGAATGTTTTCGTTGGCGTATGTTTTCACTGCTCCTTGCAAAGAAGCGTTCGAGCAGGGTTTCCAGAAGGAATGCTTGCCGTCATTCGCGAAAGGCATCATTTTGTGCCATGAGCACTCTGACAGAGATTGAAATGGCGATCCCGCATCTCGACCCTGCGGAGCTTTCTCATTTGGAGCGCATGGTCCACTCCCTGCGTCTGCGCAAGGAGCAGCCCAGACGGCCCAGCGCCTTTGATCTGGGCCCGCTGCACCTTGGGAAAGTTCTCAAGCCGCTGACAGCTGAAGACGATCTGCTGGAGGAGATGCTCGATGACACACGGGATTGACACCGGCTTTCTTGTGGCCGCTGAGGTGGCGGATCATCCCGACCACCAAGCAGCGCGGTTGAAGTTTGAAGGCTTTCGAAACTCGGGAGATCGCTTTGCGCTCGTGCCGCAGGTGCTGGCTGAGTTCGTACATGTGGTGACTGATCCGAAACGTTTTACCCAGCCACTGACCATGGAGCAGGCCTTGGAACGGGCAGAAATCTGGTGGGAATCTCCTGAAGTGGATCAACTCGGTTCCGATGCTTTTTCAGTGCGTACCTTCTTCGCCTGGATGCGTCAGCATCGTCTGGGTCGAAAACGCATTCTCGACACCTTGCTTGCTTCGACTTTCCGCGAAGCGGGTGTTCAATCGATTCTCACGACGAATGCACGCGATTTCGCGGTTCTTGGCAGGTTTGATTGTGTAGTGCCTTGATGGCCCCAGCGGTATTTGTCAATTTTTGTTGCCTGAGCCCGTCCCCCCAGTCACTGGAAAGAAACGATTGATTTCAACACCTCAGCTTTTATGCCGGCTGCAAGCAAGGCTTCACGAACTTCGTGCTCATCTTGAGATTTCACTGCCGGACCGATTATTATTCTCTTTAACAAGATATGCAAATTAACCGGAACCAGCCTGCAGTCGGGCCCTGGTAATGGAGCAGCCCCCTTGGTCACATCAATCACGGCCAATACCCTGACCTCTTGCTGATCGCTGAAGGCAACATCTTTTCGGACGGAGGCTATACTGGGCAGAAAATCTGGCAACTGCACCGATGATTCCGTGTAGGGGCATTCGTGCATTTGGAAGATTAAATCTTGAGGCCATCCAGCAGAAACAGAGTTTTTTAGCAATGTCGTCGACGACTGAATACATATCCCTGTTCCATTAGACCCAAAATCTCTCCACATACCGATCGATTCTGCATGTCCTCTGAACCAGCAGTGGATGTAGGACAACTGGCGAATGATCTTTTGTTGTTCGTCCAACATAAGCGCATCGCGCTTTGCTGGAAACGAGTCGTAGAACTGCTCGTTCAAACCTTTTGCCGGCAACATGTTGGAATCTGGAAGGCATCCATCTTTCGGATCGTTCTTTTGAGCATCCAGCCTTCCCAATCGAATTTGATTCGTTTGCAACAACGTCAAAAAGAACTTGGCTGGGATATAGTGACTAATCGCTATGTCACAAAACTCCGGAAGTCGAGTTTGCCGTAGCAAAGCTCCCTCTTGAGGAGAATAAGCCTCAATTAATGCAATATCGACGACTGGAGTTGATAGATCCATGAAACAACCAAAACTTCACCCCACCGCCTCCACACACCGGCCGCAGAGCGTCGGGTGTTCGGCGTGGGTGCCCACATCCGGGAGGTGTTTCCAGCAGCGTTCGCATTTGTGGTGTGGGGACTCCTGGACGATGGCGGTGGGTTCGGTGATGATTTCGCTCACCAGTTGCAGGTCAGAGGACTGTGAAGAGTCTGACGGAATGGATGGCTGGGTGCGGCGGGTGATCTGGAGGTCGCTGAGGATGAGGAATTCGTGGAGGGTGGCGGGATCGGAGAAGACAGGGTGGTCGAAGCCTTCGGCGGGGAGCGTGAGGGCCACGGTGGCTTCGAGATTGGAGCCGATCTTCTTTTCCTGACGGGCTTTTTCAATGGCCTGCTGGATGACGCCACGGACCTTGAGCAGCTCGTTCACCGCCAGGGTGGCATCGCTGCCGGGGAAGGCGGGATTGGGCTGCGGGAAGGACTGCAGGTGCACGCTGTCCTTGTGGCCGAGGTGCTCCCAGGCCTCGTCTGCGGTGAAGGCCAGGATGGGGGCCAGGAGGCGGCAAAGGGTCTCGGTGATCTCGCGGATGGCGGCCTGCGTGGCGATGCGGCGCGGGCTGGCGGCGGCGTCGCAGTACATGCGGTCCTTGGTGATGTCGATGTAGAGGGAGCTGAGGTCTCCGGTGATGAAGCTGTTGATGACGCTGAAGACCTTGCGGAAGTCGTAGTGCGCGTAGGCGTCCACGCACTCCTTGGTGACGACGTGCAGGCGCTCGAGGATCCAGCGGTCCACGAGGGTGTAGGCGGGCGCAGCGGATGAGGCGGCGGTGTTTTCGCCGCTGAGGTTGCCCAGCAGCACGCGCAGGGTGTTGCGGATGCGGCGGTAGTTTTCGCTGTTCTGCTTGAAGAGGTCTTCGGAGAACGGGACTTCGTTTTGGTAGTCCACACTGGCCACCCAGAGGCGCACCATGTCGGCGCCGTAGGTGTTGTAGTAGTGGTCGGCGGTCATGGGCTTGGCGTTTTTGCCAGCGTTGCCCTGGTCGCTCTTGCTGATCTTCTTGCCGCTGGTGTCCACCACGAAGCCGTGGGTGATCACCGCCTTGTACGGCGCATGACCACGGGCGATGACGCTCATCATGAGGCTGCTCTGGAACCAGCCGCGATGCTGGTCGGTGGCCTCGATGTAGAGGTCTGCCGGGGCGTGGAGCTCGGGGTGCTGGTCCAGCACGGAGACGTGGGAGCAGCCGGAGTCGATCCAGACGTCGAGCGTGTCGTTGCCGCGCTTGGTGCCGGCAGGCAGGCCGACTTCCTCAGCCCACCATGCGTCGTCTTTCTCAAACCAGAGATTGCTGCCATGCAGTGCGATGACGACGGCCACCTTGGAGATGACCTCGGGGTCCATGATGATCTCGCCAGTGGCGGAGTAGAAGACGGGAAGCGGCACGCCCCAGGTGCGCTGGCGGCTGATGCACCAGTCCGGGCGGCTCTCCACCGTGCCGTAGATGCGGTTGCGGCCCCAGGCGGGCAGCCACTGGACTTTGTCGATCTCGTACAGTGCCTTGGCGCGGATGTCGTCGATCTTGATGAAGAACTGCTCCACCGCGCGGAAGATGATGGGGGTCTTGGAGCGCCAGCAGTGCGGGTACTGATGCACGTATTTCTCATTCCCAAGGATGGCGCCTTTTTCCTCCAGAAGGGCGATGATGCCCTCATTGCTCTGGAAGACGTGCTTGCCCACAAAGTCGGGCAGGCCGCACTCGGCGGTGTATTTGCCATCCGCATCCACGGGGGAGAGGATTTCCAGACCGTGCTCGCGGCCCGCCTGATAGTCGTCCGCACCATGGCCGGGGGCGATGTGCACCGCGCCGGTACCGGTGTCGTCGGTGACGAAGAGGGTGTTGATGACCTTGGACGTGCGCGGGAGGAAAGGATGCTGCGCTTCGCAGCCATTGAGGGCGGTGCCTTTGAGTTCCTCGTTGGCGTGCTCGGTGTTCAGCTTGAAGCCGGTGGCGGTGCCAAAGGCTTCCACACGGGACTTGGCGATGACGAGTTTTTCCACACGGCCGCTCTCATGCGTGAAGGTGCCGCTGACGTAGTCAAAGGTGGGATGCAGCGCGATGGCGAGGTTGGCCGGGAGCGTCCAGGGCGTGGTGGTCCAGATGACGAGGGATGCGCCATCGCAGCCAGGGGGCGGATTGACGAGGGCAAACTTCACATACACCGCCGGGGAGGTCTTTTCCTTGTACTCCACCTCGGCCTCGGCCAGGGCGGTTTGTGCGCCGTAGCTCCAGAGCACGGGGCGCTTCATGCGATAGACCAGCTTCTGCTCCACGGCTTTGCCAAAGGTGCGCAGGATGCCGGATTCATACTCAGGATTCAGCGTGAGGTAGGGGTTTTCCCAGTCGCCGAAGACGCCGAGGCGCTTGAAGCTGTTGCGCTGGATGTCGATGTACTTGCGGGCCTCGGCCTCGGAGCGCTGGCGCACCTCCACGGGGGTGAGACCGGCGGCGGATTTCACCACCTTGAACTCGATGGGCAGGCCGTGGCAGTCCCAGCCGGGGACGAAGGGTGTGTGGAACCCGGCCATGGTCTTGGACTTCACGATGAGGTCCTTGAGGATCTTATTCAGCGCGGTGCCCATGTGCACGTCGCCATTCGCAAAGGGGGGGCCGTCGTGCAGGATGAAGGTGGGGCGGCCCTTGGTCTGCGCCTGGATGCGCTCATAGAGCTTTCCTTCCTGCCACTGGGCCAGACGCTGGGGCTCCCGGGCGACGAGGTCCGCCTTCATGGGAAAGTCGGTCTTCGGCAGGAGGACGGTGTTCTTGTAGTTCTTGGCAGTGTCTGGGGCGCTCATGATTCGGAAAAAGGAGCGCGGAGCCTAGCAAGATGGGGGCGTGTGGCAAGGAGGGAGAAGCGGCTGGCGGGGGAGTTTGCTGGCGGGCGCTCCCCTGCCCTGCCACGGCAGGAAGCGCACGGGGGCGGATATTTTCAGGTGCCGAGCGGAGTACCTGAGTAAGCTGACGACTCAACCTACCACCATGCGCCGCACTTTTCTCCTTCATCTGCTCTCTGTCATCATCACCACCGGCGCTGTGGCGCAGGACGCTGCGCTGCCAGCGAAGGACAAGTTTTTCCTCTTCCTGCTGGTGGGCCAGTCCAACATGGCAGGCCGTGGCGTGGTGGAGGAGCAGGACAAGGTGGTGAACCTTAACGTGCTGATGCTGAGCAAGGAGGGCAAGTGGGTGCCTGCGATGGACCCGATGCACTTTGACAAGCCGGCGGCGGGTGTGGGCCTGGGCAAGACCTTTGGGCAGATCATCGCCAAGGCGAACCCGGGCGTGAAGATCGGCCTGATCCCCTGCGCGGTGGGCGGGTCACCCATCGACACGTGGAAGCCGGGGGTGTACTACCCCGCGACGAAGAGCCACCCGTGGGATGACATGGTGAAGCGGGTGGAGACGGCGCTGCCTGCGGGCACGCTCAAGGGCATCCTGTGGCATCAGGGAGAAAGCGACAGCAGCACGGGGCTGGCGGAGAACTACAGGCCCAAGCTGGAGGATCTGGTGCAGCGCCTGCGCACGCTGGTGAAAGCTCCGGACGTTCCCTTCATCGCCGGGCAGATGGGGATGTTTGATGGCGTGCCGTGGAATCCGGAAAAGGGACTGGTGGACAAGGCGACGCGCGAGCTGGCCAAGGAGGTGCCGCACATGGCCTTTGTGACTGCCGAGGGGCTGAACCACAAAGGTGACAAGGTGCACTTTGATTCCGCAGCGTACCGCGAACTGGGCAAACGCTACGCGGCAGCGTATCTGAAGATGACCAAGTGAGGTGCGCGGAGGCGGGAGGTCACAAAAGGAGGCGAAGTGGGCATAATAAGCACCGCCTCCCACGTCGTATCTCCTCATCTCATGATGCGCATCTTTCTTCCACTGCTTGCACTGTCGTTCACGACCTCCCTCCATGCTGAATTCAAGGCGGGGGCGGCGATCATCGACATCACCCCGCCAAAGCTGCCGGTGCTGGTAAATGGCGGCATGTTGAGCCGCTATGTGGACAAGATCAACACGCGGGTGAATGCGCGTGCGATTGTGGTGGCGGATGGAAAGGAGCAGATCGCCATCGTGGTGGCAGACAGCTGCATGATGAGCCGCGAGGTGCTGGATGACGCCAAGAAGATGGCTGCGGCAAAGACGGGCATCCCAGCGGATCACATGCTGATCTCCGCCACGCACGCGCACTCGGCACCGGCCTCGATGGGCTGCCTGGGCACGGATGCGGACCCGAGCTACACGCCCTTTTTGAAAGAAAAGCTGGTGGAGGCGATCGCCACGGCACAGTCAAAAATGGTGCCATCTTGTGTCGGATTTGGCAAAGCGGACGCGGCGGAGTTCACCGCGCTGCGGCAGTGGATTCGCCGCCCGGACCGGCTGGCGGAGGACCCCTTTGGCAACAAGTCGGTGCGGGCCAACATGCATGCCGGCCGGAACTGGGATGACGTGACCGGCGAGTCCGGACCGGAGGACCCGGACCTGACGCTGATATCGATCCAGACGAAGGAGGGCAAGCCGCTGGCGGTGCTGGCGAATTTCTCGATGCACTACTTTGGGGACAAGGACATCAGCGCGGACTACTTTGGGCTCTTCTCCGACGGGCTGGCGAAGCGGATTGATCCTGAGGGGAAGATGGTGGGGATCATGTCGCACGGGTGCAGCGGAGACATCTACCGGGTGGACTACAAGGTGCCGGAGAAGGACCGGCCGAAGCCGACCATTGATGAATACACGAGCGGGCTGCTGGACATCGCGCAGAAGGCTTATGCGCAGATCAAGTACAGCGTACCGGAGACGGTGGCGATGGCCGAGACGCGGATGACGCTGAAGTATCGCACGCCGGACAAGCAGCGGCTGGAGTGGGCGCAGCGTGTGGTGGCGGAGATGGGGGACCGGCTGGCGAAGACGCCGACGGAGGTGTATGCGCGGGAGCAGATTCTTTTGAATGAGAGGCAGCAGACGGAGATCGTGGTGCAGGCGCTGCGGATCGGGGAGATCGGGGTGGCGACGACGCCGAATGAGACCTACGCGATCACGGGGCTGAAGATCAAGGCAGCGAGCCCGCTGAAGGACACGATGGTGATCGAGCTGGCGAATGGTGGCGACGGCTACATCCCGCCGCCGGAGATGCATGCATGGGGCGGCTACAACACGTGGGCGGCGAGGTCTGCGGGACTGGAGGTGAATGCGGAGCCGAAGATCGGTGCGGCGGCGATCGCGGCGCTGGAGCGTGTGAGCGGCAAGCCGCGCCGTGAGTGGAAGCTGAGCGAGGGCGCTGCAACGAAGGCGGTGCTGGCGCTGAAGCCTGCGGCGTACTGGCGGCTGAATGAGTTTGCGGGGCCCGTGGCGGCGGATGCGAGCACGCATGGGCATGATGCCACGTATGAGCGGGATGTGGCCTACTATCTGGACGGTCCGCATGCGGCGGCCTTTTGCGCCGGAGGCGAGGTGAACCGCGCACCGCATCTGGTGGGGGCACGCATCCGCTCACGGTTTGCAGAGCTGGGGGATCAGTACAGTGTTTCCTTCTGGTGCTGGAACGGGATGCCGAATGAGGCACGCGATACCAGCGGCTGGTTGTTTTCACGCGGGCATGATCACGCGCTGAATCTGCTGGGAGATCACCTGGGCGTGGGTGGCAAGAGCGGCAACACGGGCAGGCTGATCTTCTTCAGCGGTGCGGATGACAAGGCGGCCGTGGCAGGAAAGACGGAGCTGCCGCGCTGGCAGTGGCAGCATTTGGTGCTGGTGCGGGAAGGAAACAAGGTGCGTGTGTATCTGAATGGCGCGCTGGAGCTGGAGGCTGAGAGCAGCGCGGGTGGCGCAATGCGGCCTGCGGATTTCTTCTTTGGCGGACGCTGTGACAATGAGTCGAGCTGGGAGGGGCGGCTGGATGAGATCGCGGTGTTTGACCGGGCGCTGGGGGCGAAGGAGATCGGGAAGCTAGGGGTGAAGTGAGGGAGGGGCCGGAGCTAGGCTGGCGACGGAGGGGGATCATCTTGATCCACCATTGGAAGCGTGTTTGTGGATGATCGAGAGCGATGGGCCATGGGAGAGCGTGAGGGATCGGGACGATCCCTCTCCTCCAGAACGCTGGCGCGCTGACTGAAGCTCTTGACTCCGTTCTGAGGGCATGAATGCATGGCACTTATCCGCCCCATGCCTTCACTCCGTTTTTCTTTTCTTTGTGCGCTCGGCCTGATGGCTGGCGCTCCGCTTTCCGCACAGCAGCCCGCCGCGCCTGCGCCGACTCAGGCCAATGTGCCGTATGGCAAGCATGCGAAGCAGGTGCTGGATTTTTACCAGGCCAAGGCGGCGGACGGCGGTGCGACTCCCCTGCTCTTCTTTGTGCATGGCGGCGGTTGGATGACGGGAGACAAGGTGAACCCGGACTTTCTCAAGCAATGCCTGGATGACGGGATCTCGGTGGCGTCGATCAACTACCGCTTCATCCCGGATGCGCAGGCGGAAGGAATCACGCCGCCGGTTAAGGCGTGTCTGGATGACTCGGCGCGGGCGCTGCAGTTTGTGCGCAGCAAGGCGGCGGAGTGGCACATTGACAAGAACCGCATCGGCGGCTGCGGTGGCTCGGCAGGCGGATTCACGGTGCTGTGGCTGGGATTCTCCCCTGACATGGCGGACCCGAAAAGTACTGATCCGATCGCGCATGAGTCCACGCGGCTGAAGTGTGTGCTGGCCTTTGTGCCGCAGACCACACTGGACCCGAAGCAGATGAAGGACTGGATTCCCAACCTCGATTACGGCCCACACGCGTTTGGTCTGGGGAGCATGCAGGAGTTTCTGGACAAGCGGGAGAGTCTGATGCCGTGGATTGAGCGCTTCTCCCCGTATGCGCTGGCCAGCAAGGATGATCCGCCGGTGCTGCTGTTTTATGACAGCGTCGCGGACCTGGGCAAGCCGCCAGCGAAAGACCCGGTGCACTCCGGCAACTTCGGCGCGGGGATCGCGGACAAGCTGAAGGCCGAGGGGATCGAGCACGAGATCAACTACAACAACGACTACGGGCACATGAAGTACCCGAACCTATTTTCGTTTTTGAAGGAGAAGCTGGGGAGGTAGGCGCGCCTTGTTTTTTGGAGGAGTCCAAAAGCACACTCTCGGTGCATCCATAGTTGAAATCGCTACCGCTGACGGATAGAATCTGCCCATGACCGCGACCTTTAACGCTGTTCTGGAACAGGCTCTCCAGTTGCCTGCCGGAGAACGTTCCCGCATCGCCGCCCGGCTCATTGAGAGTGTGGATGATGCCGACGATGTGGAGATGAGTCCGGCTTGGAGTGCGGAAATTGAAAACCGCATGGAATCCATCCGCCAGGGAACCGCCACGCTCGTGGCTCACGATGAGGTCATGGCCGGAGTCCGTCGCAAACTTGCCGCCCAGAGCGTAGCAAAACAAGCATGAGGATTCTCTGGCACGACGCCGCCGTCTTCGAACTGGAAGAAGCCGCGCTTTATTATGGCGGCATCGATGACGAACTGGGCCAAAGATTTACAACCGCCGCCGAGATCGTTATTGCCGAGATCAACGCACGCCCTGAATTGAAGCGAAAATTCGACGGCGAGGCACGCAAGGCCCGTTTGAAGCGATTCCCGTATGCCATTGTTTATTGGATTGATGGCAGTGATCTCCGCATCATTGCCGTGATGCACCTGCACCGCGAACCAGGCTACTGGCATAAGCGGGTGGAGTAAACCCATGCCAGAATTGGGCAACGGCCACTCTCTTCCCCGACATTCTAGACCTGTTCTCAAAAAGCCTGTCACCTTGCCCGGGCGGCGGAGCGGCCCCATGGGCTGCGTTGGTCGCTTGCCTGTTATTTTCAAATAGCAGGCGGCGCTCCCGCCTTGCCACTGGGGCCGCTGCGCTCGCCGGTTCAATCGGACATTCTTTTCGAGAACAGGTCTACTGCCCAATCAGTTCCTCCAGATCCTGCTCGGTAAGCCCTTCCATCATGGGGGTTTGGTCGTTGAGGGCGGCTTCGACGAGGCCGCGTTTTTGGGCCTGGAGTTTGAGGATGCGTTCTTCGACGGTGCCGCGAATGGCGAGGCGGTAGGCATTGACGACTTTCTGCTGGCCGATGCGGTGGGCGCGGTCGATGGCCTGGGATTCGACGGCGGGGTTCCACCAGGGGTCGGCGAGGATGACGTTGTCGGCGGCGGTGAGGTTGAGGCCGTAGCCGCCGGCCTTGAGGCTGATGAGGAAGATGCGGCAGGCGGGGTCTTTCTGGAAGCGGGCGACCTGGGCGGGGCGGTCCTGGCTGCTGCCGTCGAGGTAGGCGTGGTCGAGCTTTTCCGCCTGGAGGTGATCTCGCATGAGGCGGAGGAACTGGACGAACTGGCTGAAGACGAGGAGCTTGCCGCCTGACTCGAGCACGGACTGGATCTGGCCGAGGAGGGCGGGCCATTTGCCAGAGAGGTCGTCCTGGTCGAGGCCTTTGATGACGTCTGGCTGGACGCCGGTGAGGCGGAGGTCGCAGCAGACCTGGCGGAGACGGAGGAGGACGGTGAACATGGTCATCTTGGCCCCGCCCTGGCCGGAGCGGCGGCGGGCGGCCTTGATCTCCTCCCGACCTTCTTCGAGGATCTTGCGGTAGAACTCGCTCTGGACGGTGCTGGGGGTACACCAGAGGATCTGCTCGATCTTTTCGGGGAGGTCTTTGAGGACCTGGCGCTTGGTGCGGCGGAGGAAGAAGGGCTGTGTGAGCTTCTGCAGGCGCAGGGCGGCGGCGCGCCCGGCGGGGAGGTCGAGGCCGGACTGGATGGGGGTCTCGAAACGCTCTTTGAAGGAGCTCTGGTTTCCGAGGTAGCCGGGCAGGGTGAACTGGAAGATGGACCAGAGATCGCGCACGCCGTTTTCCAAAGGGGTGCCGGTGAGGGCGATGCGGCCGGTGGATCTGAGGCTGCGGAGGGTCTTGGCGGCGTCGGTGTCGGGATTTTTGATGAAGCTGGCTTCATCCAGGAGCACCAGACCGAGCTGGAGGGACTGGTAGTGCTTCACGTCTCTGACGATGAGCTGATAGGAGGTCAGGACGACATCGAATTGGGGGATGGATTGGAGCGCCTTTTCGCGGCCGGAGCCCTGGACGAGGAGGACTTTGAGGGAGGGGGCAAAGCGCTCGAACTCAGACTGCCAGTTGCTGAGCAGGGATTTGGGGCAGACGACGAGGACGGGGCCGCCCTGGGGGCCTTTGCGCTGTTTGTAAAAGAGGGCGACGGCGATGCTCTGCACGGTTTTGCCGAGACCCATTTCGTCGGCCAAAATGCCGCCGCGACCGCGTAGGACGCGGGAGGTCATCCAGCAAACGCCTTCCATCTGGTAGGGTCGGAGCATGGTGGCGAGGGGGCCGATCTCGGTGCTGACCTCATCACTGGTAACTTTTATATCGTTACTTTGATCCACATCCGCATGACCGAAATAGGAGGCGTGGGCACCGTGGACGCGGGCACCATTGGGGGTGAGCTCGAGGGGGACATCGCGGAGGGATTCCTCCAAATCATCGACGGCGGCGATGTCGAGAATGTAACGCTTGCCATTGGCTCCCTGGACGGAGCGCTGGCCGGAACGGACGAGGCGGAGGACCTCGGTGCGGGGGAGGCGGAAGCCGTCGGCGGATTCGTAGGCGAGCTCCATGCTGAGCCAGTCGCCACCGCCAGAGCGGCCACCTGCGCCCTCGGCCTGACCGGGAGGTGGGACGAAGCGGGTGCGGGGTGCGATGCGCTGGATGCCGCGTGTGGCGGAGCGCCAGCGGTCACCTTCTGTAACGGTGGCAACGCTACGCAACAGTGTCAGTTCGGAAGCGTAAAAGCGGAGGACGTTTTCGCTACCCTGGAGACGCCAGAGGGTGCCCTCGGGCTTGAAGCCGAGGCTCTCCATGCGGCGGAGAAGGCGGATTTCCTCATCCACGTTTTGAGCGTAAAAGACAAAAGCATTGGATTCGTCCTGAATGGGAAACAGCGATGCAGGCGGCTCACCAAGGCGCACGGGCCATCGTTGAGAATTGTAACGAGCAAATAGTTTCGCATCGACCACTTGTAACGATCCGTCGAGCTGGATTTCGAACTCGCAAGGGACGGGCGCGACGTGGAATTTCTCCAGTCCTGGGCCGCGCAGCTCGAGCTGGAAGCATTCGCCGAGGGACTCGCCCTGCTCAGCCAACCAGCGTAACGGACGGGTAACGGAACCACGGTTAAGATCCCCGGCCAGAGTGGTGAGGGCTGGGGTGTCTGCCAGATGGCGGAAGAGGGAGGCGGTCTCCAAGCAGAGCCACCAAGGGCCGAGGACATGGCACTGCTGGCCGCCCTCCAATCGGAGGCGGACGTTTTGGGAGTCGGCCATCTCGACGACCATCGGCAGGCGGACGTGCTCCGGGGCGACGTGGAGGGGGCGCTCCTTGCCATTGGGCCGGCCGATGAAGACCCGGGGGTGCTCGGCGAGGGTCTGCAGGAAGGTGTGCACGCTGTCCCCGCGCAGGGAGATGGGGAGGGTCTGCGGCTGCTTGACGCCCTGAGAGACGAGCCAGGCGGCGAGGAGGGAGGTCTCGGAGTCGCTGCCGCCGGGCTCGAACCGGATGAAAACGCCGACGGGCTCGCGGAGCTGGCCCTGAAGGAGAGTGTCCGGGAGGTAGATGGAGTAGCGGCCGGGGATGTGGAGGGGGGCGAGGGTGGGGCTCGGGGGCTTGGCTGGAGCGGGGGCCGGGCCGGGGCTGGCAGCGCCGCGCGGTCCGGAGGCGGAAGGAGCCGGGGCTGGGGAACGTGCGCCGGCGGCGGGCCTGCTGCCACCTGATTGCTGGCGGACGTGGGCCAGGGCGACGGCAAGGGCGTGCTCGCACATCATGCCGCTGCGGCGGGCATGGGGGCAGGTGCAGAGGTTTTCCACATCGGAGGAGGTGCGGATGCGGAGGCCGGTGGTGAATTTCATCTTTCCGGAGCCTGCGGTGCCGCGGATGATGCCGTCGGCGCTGCTGGTGACGGCGGCCAGCCCTGCGTCCACGAGAGAGCGGGCGGACTTCATGACCGCCCAGCCGCCGATGTCTCCAAGCCATTTCTCTGTGATTTCCATTTCGTGCTGGCGTCTCCCATGGTTTATCTGCAAAGTCCAGTGCCAAGTGCCTATGAGGATTGTCGCCATTTCCAACCAGAAGGGGGGCGTCGGTAAAACGACGACCGCATTGAACCTTGCCGCATGCCTTTCCCAGCTGGGAGTGAGGGTGCTGCTGGTGGACCTAGACCCGCAGGCCAACGCCACGAGCGGACTGGGTCTGGCACAGGAAGAAGGCGGCAGCATTTATTCCGCACTGGTGGAGGGGGCCGACCCACGCCAGGCGATCCGCAGCACGAGGCTGCCAAATCTTTCGATCATCCGCTCCCACCAGGAGCTGGCGGGGTGCGAGATCGAGCTGGCGCAGTCTGGGAACCACCTGGGCCGGCTGAAGGATGTACTGACGCCCCTGCGGGAGTCCGGCCACTTTGACTACGCGATCCTGGACACGCCGCCCTCCCTGGGGGTGCTCATGACCGGCGCACTGGCGGCGGCTGACGAGTTGCTGGTGCCGATCCAGTGCGAGTACTTTGGCTTGGAAGGTCTGTCGAAAATCGTGAGCGTGGTGCAGCAGATCCGCGACTGCGGGGCAAACCCGAACCTGGTGCTGGAGGGGATCGTGATGACGATGTACGACAGCCGTGCCAATCTGGCCAACCAGGTGGTGAACGATGTGCGCAACTACTTTGCGGAGATCTGCTACCAGACGGTGATCCCACGCACGGTGCGCCTGGGCGAGGCGCCGAGCTTTGGCAAGAGCATCATCGAGTATGAGTACTCCGGCCGTGGAGCGCAGGCCTACCGCGCGCTGGCGGAGGAATTCCTAGCACGCCGCTCCGGTGCGGCGCAGGCTGCGGCAGCGGAGGAATCCCCTGCCCCGGCTGAAGCGGCCGCCGCCTGAGGCTGGCCGTAGTACCGTGCATGCAGACACCCCACAGCCCCCAGAGCGGAGAGGGGCGAGGTGTGCACGGGCGCGGTGCGGCGGTGAATCCGGACCAGCGCTTTTCCGAGCTGCATGTGGACTATGACCCGGGCGAAGGACCGGAGAAGGTGGTGACGAAGTTTCTGCGGGACCATTCCTCCAGCATCATCGCCCAGCACCAGAGTCCGGACCTGCCTTTCTCGGCGAGCCTGAACCCCTACCGTGGGTGCGAGCACGGCTGTGCGTACTGCTATGCGCGGCCGACGCATGAGTACCTGGGCTTCTCCCCGGGGCTGGACTTTGAGTCCCGGATCATGGTGAAGGAGAACGCCCCTGCCCTGCTGCGCGAGGCACTGCTGAAGCCGAGCTACAAGCCGGTGACGCTGTCACTCAGCGGAGTGACGGACTGCTACCAGCCGATCGAGAAGAAGCTGCGGATCACGCGCGGATGCCTGGAGGTGCTGGCGGAGTGCCGACACCCGGTGGTGCTGATCACGAAGAACCACCTGATCACTCGGGATGTGGACCTGCTGGCGGAGCTGGCGCGCTACCATGCGACGGCGGTGTACATTTCGATCACCACGCTGAAGCCGGAGCTGGCGCACAAACTGGAGCCACGGGCCTCCGCACCCAAGATGCGGCTGGAGGCGATAAGGATGCTGCATGAGGCCGGGGTGCCCGTGGGTGTGGCGACGGCGCCGATCATCCCCGGACTGAACGACTCGGAGATCCCGGCGCTGATCGAGGCGGCGCAGGCGGCCGGGGCGCAGTTTGCCGGCTACACGGTGGTGCGGCTGCCCTTTGCGGTGAAGGATGTCTTCAAGGCGTGGCTGGACCAGCACTTTCCGGGGATGAAGGACAAGATCCTGAACCGGATCGAAGAGACACAGGGGCGCACGATGTCTCACGGCGAATTTGGCAAGCGGCTCAAAGGCGTGGGTGTGTGGTCTGAGCAGACAGCGGCGCTCTTCCGCGTGGCCCTGACGCGAGCCGGGCTGCTGCACCGGAGGCCGGAGGTCAGTGCGGAGGCATTCCGCCGGCCGCGAGATCCGGGCGGGCAGATGGAGCTGTTTTGAGGGTGCATTGATGTGGCAGGCGGATTGCCCGTGCGACTTGCCATCCCCCTGCTCCGCCCCACAGTGAGGAAACATTGTCGGCCCCTGCCCTTCCAAGCGTATCCCCTCCCCCATGACGTCCCAGTTTCTTCAATTCGACCGCACCGGCAATCCTGCCGAAGTTTTGCAGCTTCAAGAGCGCAAGCTCACGCCGCCGGAGGGGCATGAGGTGCGGGTGCGTATGCGGTATGCACCGGTGAATCCAGCGGACCTAAATTTCATGGAGGGCACATACGGCCGTGCGGCGCATCCGCCGTGCACGCCCGGGCATGAGGGCTGCGGCGAGGTGGAGGCGGTGGGGGACAAGGTGACGTCTCTGGAGAAGGGCGATGTGGTGATGCCGCTGGTGGGCACGGGCTGCTGGACGCAGCACCTCACGGCGCCGGAGCACCACTTTGCCAAGCTGCCGCCGCAGATCGACCAGGTGCAGGCGAGCATGCTGCGCATCAATCCGGTCACGGCCTGGGCGCTGCTGAAGTACTACACCGAGCTGCCCAAGGGCGCATGGGTGGCGCAGAATGCGGCGAACTCCGGCGTAGGCCGCGCCTTCATCCAGCTGGCGAAGCACCTGGGCCTGCGCACGATCAACTTTGTGCGGCGTGCCGAGCTGGTCGATGAATTGAAAACACTCGGCGCCGATGTCGTGCTGCTGGACAGCGATGAGGGCGTGGCCGAGGCGAAGAAGATCGTGGGGCATGAGCCGGTGATGCTGGCCACGAACGCGGTGGGCGGCGACAGCGCGATCCACCTGATGGATCTACTCAGCCCTGAGGGCATCCTGGTGACCTACGGTGCGATGAGCCGCCGCAGCCTGAAGGTGCCCAACAAGTTTCTCATCTTTAAAAACCTGCAGCTTCACGGGCTGTGGATCACCAAGTGGTTTGAGAAGGCCACCACGGCGGAGCTTTACCAAGTGCTGGACCCGCTGGTGCGGATGATCGAGACCAACGACCTGGTGACGGCCATCGATGAGATCGTGCCGCTGGCGGAGTACCAGCGTGCCATCAAGCGGGCGCAGGAGGGGGCGCGTGGCGGCAAGGTGATCCTGGATCTGGCCTAAAAACTCATGCACGTACTTCTGACGAATGATGATGGCATCTCCGCGCCTGGACTGCAGGCACTGGAAAATGCGGTGAAACACCTGGGCTGGGATTACAGCATCGTGGCTCCGGCCACGGAGCAGAGCCAGTGCGGCCACCGGGTGACGACACACCAGCCGCTGCAGGTGGAGACACGCGGAGAGAACCGCCACGCGGTGCACGGCACGCCGGCCGACTGCGTGCGGCTGGCACTCTTTGCGCTGGATTTAAAACCTGACCTCGTGCTCTCCGGCGTGAATGCCGGGGGCAATCTGGGGCAGGACATCGTGATCTCCGGCACCGTGGCGGCGGCGCGTGAGGCGGCGTATCATGGCATCCGCAGCATGGCGCTCTCCCATTACCTGATCCGGGAGCTGAAGGTGGACTGGGAACGTACGGCGGCGTGGATGGCGGAGATCGTGCGGGAGCTGCACGCGCAAGAGCACACGCATAGCACGTTTTGGAACATCAATCTGCCCCATCTGCCCGCAGGTGCGGCGGAGCTGCCTGCACGTGTGCAGTGCCATCCAGCGCGGTCACCGCTGAATGTGAGCTACCACAAGGCGGAGGCAGGCTACACGTACAATGCCAGCTATGCCTCGCGACCACGTGATCCGGGCTCGGATGTGGAGGCGTGCTTTGGCGGCCGTGTGGCGGTGACGCTGCTGCGGGTGTGAGGCTTCGAATCCTGCGAAGGAAGCTGACTGACTCTATTTGCGCGGGCCCTTCAGGCCGGTCACGAGCTTTTGCAGTTCCTTGGTGTGCGGGTGGTCGGGGCCAAAGGTGTTTTTGAAAACGGTGAGCGCCTCCTCGGCCTCCTGCAGGGATTCGGGGTATTTTTTGGCCATGGTCAAGCAGAAGGCCAGCTGGGAGCGCAGCAGGGCGGTGTCGGGGTGCGCCTTGCCGGGGTGTTTGTCCATGTAGGCCAGCACGGCGCGGTATTCCTTTTCCGCCTCGGAGAGGTGGCCCTGATCGCGCATCACAGTGGCCAGGGTGCCGCGCGCCACGAGCGTGGGCTGGCTGCTGGGTCCGAGCACTCGCTCGTCGATCTGGATGACGTCTCTCAGCTCTGTTTCAGCCTCGGCCAATTTGCCGGCGTCGCAGAGCACGGTGGCGAGGTTGCCCCGGTTGAGCAGCGTGGCCTGATGCTCCGGGCCATAAACACGCTTGAAGTCCTCGGTGACAGCGCGCACCTCCTTTTCGGCCTCGGCATATTTGTGGTCTTCGTGCAGAGCCTCCGCGAGCGCATTGTGGATGCGCAGGGTCTCGGGTTTGTCAGCGCCGGAATGTTTGATGTGGCCCAGCCAGGAGGCACGCAGCTCCGTCACGGCCTCGGCGGATTTTCCCTGGGCGCGCAGGCAGTTTCCCAGTGCGCCCTGGCACTGCGGGAGGAGCGGATTGTCCGGACCAAAGAGCGAGGTGAACTCCGCCACGAGAGAGCGCAGCACCTTCTCAGCCTCGACAAATTTGCCAGCCTGGAGGAGATCGCGCGCCTCGGCCTGATGCTTCTTGATCTCATCGGCCTTTTTCTGCATTTCCGGCGGCATGTTTTTGGGCATCGGCAGGTCAGGAGGAGACCCGGGAGGGCTGCCCGGGGCGTCTGCGGCGCGCAGCACGGCGGGGGCTGCCAGGAGTGCGAGTGCGGTGATGAGATGACGAATGGCAAAGACGGGCTTCATGACGATGCGTTGGGGCGGCCAATATCAAACGCCAGAGTGTGGCGAAAGTCTTGTGTTTTCAGCGCAGTTTCGGCGGCTTTGCAGCGGGCTCAGCAGAGCTGCGCGATGACCTGCGCCACTACAATACGCAGCAGCATTGTGAGCGGGTACACGGTGGCATAGGCCACGGCGGGCGAGTCGCAGCGTGCCATGGCGGTGGCAAAGGCGAGCGCGGGCGGATCCGTCATGCCGCCGGAAAGAAGGCCGCAGATGGTCATAAAGTTGACCTTGTGCAGTCGGCGGGCCAGGAAGCCCACCACCAGCAGCGGCAGCATGGTGACGAGGACACCGAGCAGCACCCACTGCAAGCCCTGCGCGGAGAAGACAGTGGCGGCAAAGTGCTCGCCAGAGAGCAGGCCCACATTGGCCAGGAAGAGGATGATGCCCAGCTCGCGGAGGGCGCGGTTGGCATTCAGCGGCATGTGCATGACCATGGGCCCGAGGCGCCCGAGATGGCTCATCAATATGGCGACGACGAGTGGCCCGCCAGCCAGCCCCAGGCGCACGGGAGCAGGCAGGCCTGCGATTTGCAGCGGGTAAAGACCCAGCAGCACACCGAGGAGAATGCCTGCAAAGATGGCGGCAAACTTGGTCTCCTGCAGCACATGCACCTCATTGCCGAGCGTGCGGGTGGCGGCATTGAGGGAGTCTTCATCTCCCACGAGCTGGAGCGTATCGCCAAACTGCAGGCGCAGATCCGGCAGCGCGGTGAAGAAGAGATCGCCTCGGCTGACGCGGGTGACGGTGACACCGTGGAAGTGATCCAGCCCCAGCTCATGCACGGTTTTGCCGAGCAGCTTTTTGCTGGTGAGCACCACGCGGCGGTAGGTGATGCGACCGGGGGCCTTCATGAGATTCTCCTCGCTGATGCTGCCAATGATGAGGCGAAACTGATCCAGGTGTGACTGCGTACCCACGGCCATGATGACATCCCCCACATGCAACACGGTGTCTGGCGTGGCAGCGGCAACCTCAACCGCAGCGGCCGGGCGATGGCGGGAAATGACCACGCTGTTTTCCTGAATGCCCAGCACGTGGGCGATGCTGACGCCGTTGAGGTTGGCATTTTCCACCCGCAGGTTCAAACGCTGCAGGGGCTCCACACCCGCGCCCTGCTCCTGACGGAAGAGCTGCGCCTCCTGCTCCACATCCACTTTGAAGACAACGCGCAGGGCGATGAGAGAGACGATGATGCCCACGATGGCCAGCGGATAAGCTGCGGCATAGGAGAGCGCGGGCAGCGTGACCAGCACAGGATCCGCATGCGCCGCGGTTAGCGCCTGCTGTGCCGCGCCGAGTGCGGGGGTGTTGGTGGTGGCACCGGCAAAGAGGCCCGCCACTGCGGGCAGCGGCATGCCAAAGAGCCAGCCGCCGGCCAGCGCCACCGCAGCGCCCAGCAGCACGAGGGCGAGCGCGTAGCCATTGAGCAAACGGCCCTGGCGCTTGAGCGAAGCAAAGAAACTCGGCCCCATCTGCATGCCCAGTGCGAAGACGAATAGCACGAGGCCAAACTCCTTTAAAAAATGCGCCACCTCCGCGTCTGGCCGCAGGCCAAAGTGCGCGGCCGCCAGCCCCGCAAACAACACCCCCGCCGTGCCGAGCCGCACTCCTTTGACCCGGATGTGGCCCAGACCAATGCCGCCGAGAATAACGATGCTGTAAATGAGCAGCGAGGCGGCGACGGGGTTGTCCTGATGCAGGGATTGCAAAAACGGCATGGTTCTTCGATTGGCACATTCAATGCCAGATGCGCAATGCTTTTGTGTGTCGTTCTTGCGTGGATGCAGAGCGCATGCTGGCATTGAATGTGCCGCGCTTGGTTTGCCACAGCAAGCGTGCACAGTTTGTGCTTAGAGGGAAGTGCATGAAAACCGAAAACACTTCTCTCTACGAACGTCTTGGCGGCGAAGACATGATCGCCGCACTCATCCCGGCCTTTTACGTACGTGTGCTGGCAGATCCTGAGCTGGGCCCGTTTTTCAAACACACGGAGCTGGAAAAGCTGCATGCCATGCAGCGCGAATTCTTCGTCATGGCCACCGGCGGACCGATCAGCTACAGCGGCCGGCCGCTGGCGCATGCGCACCATGGGCGCGGCATCACCAAGCACCACTTTGCGCTCTTTACCAGCCATCTGGTGGACACGCTGCTGGACATGGGCGTGACGCAGGAGGAGACGGATGAGGTGATCGACCGCATCAATGCAACGACGAATGAAATCACCGGCACTTCATACTGAGCACGCATGCCACGCCTGCTGCTAATCCTCGTTCTTCTTCTGCTGCAAGCACAGCTGCTGCATGCGGATGAATGGTGGGCGTGGACGAATGTGGACTACTACCGCAAGCCGCCGTGGACTGGCAGTGTGTTCATGGCCAACTTTGCCGATGAGGTGGACGGCTCGTATGCGCAGATGGTGAGCCCACGCGTAAAGTATGCCGCCGCACGGTGGCTGGATCTCGGGCTGGGGCTTTCGATGCTGCGGCTGGAAAACATCGCCACGGGAGACCGCTACGACCAGCTCCGCCCGGAGCTGGAGGTGGACCCGCATTATGAGCTGACCCAGCAGCTGCGCGTGGACTGGCGCAACCGCATGGAGTGGCGCGAGAACCAGGGCGCGCCATCCGCCGCCAACCGCACCCGCCACCGAGTGCAGGTGGCGTGGACGCTGCCGCAGCCGCTGGGGCCGCTGACGCGTGTGTTTGCCAGCGATGAGTGCCTGATGGACCTGCACCTGCGCCGGCAGACGGAGAACCGTCTGGTGCCGCTGGGGCTGACTTTCAAGATCACCGGCTCGATGGATCTGGACATCTTTTACATGATCGACTCCAAGCGGACCAAAACGACGTGGAAGCATGAGTCGGTGCTGGGCACGTACCTGCGGGTGCGGTTTTAATGCTGGTGTGAAATGACAGCTTTGCTTGTCCGCAGGCTGGTCAGCGGCGTAAGAGAGAGTCATGCCCCAGCACTCCAACGCGAGCCTCTTTGTGTGGTTCCGCATTCTCTTCAACTGCCGGTTTTACTATCCGGTGTTCACGATTCTGTTTCTGGACCTGGGGCTGAGCATTGGCGAATTTGCCGCGCTGAATGTGGTGTGGGCGCTGACGAGCGTGGTGCTGGAGGTGCCCTCCGGGGCGCTGGCAGACCGCTATGGCCGCAGGCCGCTGGTGGTGGCGGCGGGCATTCTGATGGTGCTGGAGATGGCGGTGCTCTGCCTCATGCAGCCGGGGCACCATGACCTGGTGCTGTGGCTCTTTGTGGCCAACCGCGTGCTCAGCGGCGCGGCGGAGGCCTGCGCCAGCGGGGCGGACGAGGCGCTGGCCTATGACTCCCTGCCGGAGGCGGAGCGCAGCACGCTGTGGCCGCAGATCATGGCGCGGCTCTCGCGCGGCATGGCGCTGGGTTTTGTGGTGTCTTCCATCGTGGGATCGGTGCTGTATGATCCGCACAGCGTGGCGGCCATGCTGCGCTTTATGGGACTGAATGCGGACGTGGCGAAGACCACGACGATGAAGCTGCCGCTGCTTCTCTGCCTGGGCACCGCCGCACTCTGTCTGGTGGTGACACTGCGGATGACGGAGGCGCGCACGCCCACGCCGAAAATGCCCATGCTGCAGAGCATGCGGGAGGCGTGGGGCTCCATCCTGCAAACCGGAGGCTGGATGTGGCGCACGCGTGCGGCCTTTGCCCTGATCGTGTTCGGGCTGGTATTTGACAGCATGATCCGGCTCTTTCTGACGGTGGCGAGCAACTTCTACCGGCTCGTGGGAATCGAGGAAGGATGGTACGGCGTGATCGGCACCGGAGTCTCTCTGCTGGGGCTGGTGACGGCGGGCTGGATGGAGACGAGCGCGCGGGTGATGAATGTGCGGCAGAATTTTCTCTGGCTGGGACTGGTGGTGCTGGGCGGTCTGCTGGCGGCGGCGCACCCGCAGCCGGGCTGGGCGGGGGTGGCGCTGGTGGTGCCGCTGTTTCTGAGCATGCGCTTCCTGCAGTTCTTCCTCTCCCATTACCTGAATGAGATCGTGGATTCCGCGCAGCGCGCCACGGCCCTGAGCTTCCGGGGCCTGACGATCAATCTGGCCTATGGCACGCTGACGCTGCTGTTTGGCTGGCAGACGGGCTGGGTGGGCGGGCGGCTGCACCTGAGCGCGGACGACCCGCGTGTCTTTGCGGAGTCCCTCAAGCTCTGGCCCTGGTGGTTTGCCGGCACGGTGGTGCTGGCAGGCGGCTGGGTGCTGCTGCGCTCCTTTTCCACGGCCAAAGATGAACATTCCGGCGGGGAGAGCCGTCATTAAGAGAGAAGATTCGACAAACCAACCCACCGGCGGCAGACTTCCGCCATCACCCCCATGAAAACGTCCTTTCTCACCCGCCTATGCCTGGCTGTGGCTGCAGCCGTGCTTTTTGTGCAGTGCTCCTCCACACCGCAGACTCGCATCGAGAAAAACCCGCAGATGTTTACCAAGCTGAGCCCGAAGGAGCGCCATCTCGTGACCCACGGCCTGATCTGCGAGGGCATGGGACGGGATGCCGTCTTCCTCGCCTGGGGTCGTCCGGACAGCGTGTCGGTCGGGGTGAACCGTGGCCGGGAGAGCGAGAACTGGACCTATGAAGGGCAGCAGCCAGTGCGCTCCATGAACATGGGTCTGGGCATGGGCTTCGGAGGCTGGGGCCCCTACGGCTACGGCGGCTGGGGCCCGTATGGCTTTGGCGGCTTCCCATATTGGAACAGCGGCACCTCGGTCTCTTATGTCCCCTATACCGCCGGTGTGGTGGAGTTTGTTGGCGGAAAGGTCGTGAGCTGGAAATCCACCAAACGCTGATCACCGAGCACCGCCGCCTGAATGAGCGTGCCTGAAGAGCACCTGGCCTCCCGCCGCAGCCTGAAGTCCCGCGACACCCGCTGGGCCCATGCGCTGGCGGCTTGGATGGCCCGCTGCGGCCTGACGCCCAATGCCATCTCGGTGCTGAGCGTGGTCTTTGCCGCCGGGGCGATGGGCTGCCTGATGGTGGCTGGAGACCAGAACACCACGGCGGGCACCCTTGGGGCCTGGCTGGGGGCTCTGGTCTGCATCCAGCTCCGGCTGCTGTGCAATCTGATGGACGGCATGGTGGCGGTGGAGGGAGGCAAGGGCTCGCCCGTGGGGGCCATCTATAATGATGCGCCGGACCGCGTGGCGGATGTGCTGATCCTGGTAGGAGCTGGCTACAGCGGCGCGGGAGATCCGGGGGTGGTAAAGCTTTTTCACGTCATCCCCATGGGCTGGTGCTGCGCTGTGGTGTCGGTCTGGACGGCCTACCTCCGTGTGCTGGGGGCCTCCCTAACCGCAAAGCATGACTTCCGCGGCCCCATGGCCAAGCAGCATCGCATGGCCGTGCTGAGCGGGGGCATTTTGATCGAGCTGATGCAACACCTGCTGGGCTGGGAGCGGTGGGGGATCCTGACTGCGCTGACGGTGATTTTTTTTGGTGGCCTGTGGACGTGCTGGAGGCGGCTGGCAGTGATGGCCCGGGAGGTGGAGGCGGGAGCCAAGTTGGGGAAGTGAGGCACGACATCCGGCCTCGCGAATTTGCAGCAGGCGAAGCGAGGAGACGCCCGACGGAGGCTGGGGACCAGCCTCCCTACCCTGCGCTGGGTCTGCGCAGGCCACAGTGGCAGGGCGTGTTTGCCCCGTGTGGCAAAAGTGCTCAGAAAATCAAAGATTGATTTCAATCTCGAAATACCCCACAATAACTCTTGTACAGGAAAAGTTAATAATCAGCATATTGGTAATAACGATGCGACACCTCTCCCGATTCGTACTTCTGCTCTGCGCCTGCTCTCTGGCCGCATGCTCTAGCTCCGGGCTGTTTAATCGCAACACACGCATCACCTCTGTACGCACCACGGCCTACACCCACGGCGAGGCCGACCACATCGTCTATGGTGCCAAGACGGCGGTGGGCACCCAGCTCAAATACGGCAACGTGCGCAGTGCCGCAGCGGACTGGTCTGTCTATCCCGTGGGCACCATTTTCCAGATCGAGGGCCTGCCCTACATCTACCAGGTGGACGACTACGGCTCCGCACTGGTGGGCACCAACACGATCGACCTGTACAAACCCGACAAGGCCACGATGAAGGCCTGGGGTGTGCGCAATGTGAACATCCGCGTACTGCGCTGGGGCTCATTCTCCAAGAGCCTGTCCATCATGAAGGAGCGCACCGCCTACCCGCACATCCGCCGCATGGTGGAGCGCATCCAGACCAGCTCGTAGTCTGGACAGACGGCCGGTTTTCCACCCCTTCCCCTTTCTCGTGACCAAGCAGGAGCGCGCCGACTACATTCGGGGTCGTCTGGCAGAACTGTACCCTGACCCGCCCGTGCCGCTGGACCACACGGACGCCTTTACCCTGCTGGTGGCGGTGCTGCTTTCCGCGCAGTGCACCGACGTGCGGGTGAATCAGGTGACCCCTGCGCTTTTCAAGCTGGGCCACACCCCCAAAGCACTGGCGGCTGCACCGCTGGAGGAGATCGAAGCCATCGTGCGGCCCTGCGGGCTGGGACCGCAGAAAGCGCGGGCCATCAAGGAACTTTCCCGCATCCTGCTCACGGAGCATGGCGGCCAGGTGCCAGCCTCTCTGGAGGCACTGGAGCGGCTGCCGGGCGTGGGACACAAGACTGCGCAGGTGGTGATGGCGCAGGCCTTTGGCGTACCCTCCTTTCCGGTGGACACCCACATTCACCGCCTGGCCCAGCGCTGGTGCCTGACCACTGGCAAATCCGTGACTCAGACCGAGCGCGACCTGAAGCGCCTCTTTCCCGAAGAGTCATGGAACAAGCTGCACCTGCAGATCATCTTTTACGGCCGTGAATTCTGCACGGCACGTGGCTGCGACGGTCTCAGCTGCGAGATCTGCAGCACCTGCAACGCAGGACGCAAAAAGCCGGTGAAGACCAAGAAGGCGTAAGTCCAATGCAGCAACCTGCCCGAGGGAAAACGGCTACCAGCGCAGGCGCAGGGAGGTGCGGAAAGCACGGGTGACGTTGCCGAAGTCGCCGCCAACCCCTACATCAAACATGGGCAGCACTCGGAAATACCCGGTAAGGTCGATCGTCTTGCTGTCATATTTGTCGGCGCTGCTCACCGTCACACCAGCCTGCACTTCCAGCCAGTCCAGCGGCGTGTAACGCAGGGCGGGACGCACGTAGATGGAACCGTCGCTGAAGCCCACAGAGGTGTTGGTGGCTTTCAGACTGGCATAGACGAGACCGGCCTCTGCCACAAAAGTCAGCTTATCGTTGATGAGCGCGGTATGGAAGCCCACGCCAGCCTGAATGGAAGCAAAGTCGTAGTTGGCCTTGGTGGCTCCGCCCACAGTGCCGCCGCCCCCCGGACCGCTTCCCCAAGAAGCACCAAACTTCAAGTAGAGAGGATTCATGAGGGAAACCGTCAGCGTGGCACCGATGGTATTGGCACCGGCGAAGTCACCATTTTTCGGGGCCATGTAACGGTAGTAAGCCTCGATGTTGTTGAAATTGACGATGTTAGATCCGGCGGGCTTGGTGGCATACGCTCCGGAATTAACCGGCGGGGTGTTGTTGTATCCAGTCACGCCCTGCGGCGTGTAGGATGACATGGCCCCTGGCTGAGGAGCTGAGGCGTAGGGATCAACGTAGCCTGGTGGTGGCGTGACACTGGGCGTCACCGTGGAAGGCGGAAGCGAATTGGGATAGGACGGAACGCTGGGCGTAGTACCATAGCCCGGCGGAGGCGGCATGGTGCCATAACCGGGTGGGGGAACGCCCATGACGCCATAACCGGCGGGCGCGGCATCACTATGGCAAAAGGCAATGCCAACGCAGAGAGCGCAATAAAAGATCCTTTTCATGGCAAGTGGTGCACCTATTGATTATTTAGATAAGTTAAATATTCTCTCAAATCAATAAATCCATCAAATCTTTTTTTTAGTTTTGAGATTTTCATTCGCTCCAGCGATTACAGAGCGCCTAAGCCATGACGAAGACGCTGCCTTTGAGTGCGGCCACAGGGATAATTCTCAGAACCGCGAGGTGCCGAGCCAGACGGGATTCACCATGTCAATGGCGCGCACAAATGCCTCACAGCCAATAAACTGTGAAAATAGATTGTGAAATCACCTCTAGAACAAAGAGATGCTGCCGCATCCAGTTCAGGCTGGCATCCAAGCCTCCATGGCCAGGCTGGCAGCCCCGAGCGCCCCGGCATTATCTCCCAAGGTCGAGTGCACGACCTGAAGTCCTGAATCGCGCAGTGCAGGCATCAGCTGACAGGCCGATTCAGAGATGGACTGGCAGAAACGCTCTCCCAAAACCGTGAGCGGCCCATGCAGTATGAAAACGCCTGTGTCCAGGATCATGTGCAGACAACCAATCACCCGGGCATAGTCCATGCAAACCTCATCCCAAGCTTTGCCAGTGACGTCTGCCACGGCGGCGAGAGCAGCGCGCAGATCCTCGGGCTGCTTGGCCCGCGGCCCCACACCTGCCAGCCGTCTCCAGGTGGCCGGTGCACTCAAGGCGTGGTGCATTTCTTGTGTGGCCCCTTTGGGGTCACCGCCGAGCGGCCAGGGCCAGCGCCCCACCTCACCCGCCGTAAAGTGCGCCCCCTCGATGAGCTGCCCATTTTGAACAATCGCCGCGCCAAAACCGCTGCGCGGCCCGAGGATGATGTAGTTATTGAGATCATGCCCGCGACCGAACCAGCGCTCTGCCAGCGCGATGGCGCGGAGGTTGTTTTGCAGAATGACGGGCACGCCCAGTTTGGGGCCGATCATTTCCACCACCGGCACGTTGTTCCAGTCTGCAATGAAGGCGTAATGCAGCCCCACTCCGGAGTGTGCATTGACCAGCCCTGGCACGCCGAGGCCCGCAAAGAGCAGCGAGCCTTTCATCTTTGTGCCCAGCCGTGCAACGCAGCTCAGGATGGATTTGATGACGCTTTCCGCTGTGGCATCCGCCGGAACTGCCGTCTCCACCGATGCCTGCACGGCACCGGAAAAATCCACACCCGCCGCCTGGATGCGCTGGGCATTGAACTCCACACCGGCAAACCAGCCCGCATCTGACCTCGTGGTGAGGATGCGCCGTGGGCGGCCCATGGGCCCCTGATTGAGACCGGACTCATCCAGATAGCCGTCGGCGATGAGCTGGTCGATGTACAAGCCTGTGGTGGAAGGCGAAATAGCCAGCGCCTTGGCAAGAGTAGTGCGGGAAGTAGCCCTGCCGCTGCGCACGTGCAACACGGCTGCCCCGAGGGTCTCACGTTGGAAAATTGGATTTTTTCGCATTCGAACAAAAAGCGTGTTGATCTCTAGCTGTCCAGCGGGATCAGTGCGGGCAACTCTACAATTACTTCATGACTGAACTACCCATCCGCACAACGGAGCGCAAGTGTGAAGTCGCATGGTTCTCTGCTCTTTGCTCAGATGATTATGAATTTCTCGGCATTCCGGACGGCTCTCTGCGCTCCAGCTACGAGCACTGCGGTGACATCGTAAAAAAGGCCGACACGCTCGGGTACCAGAACATCCTGCTGCCCTCGGGCTGGATCGCCGGGCAGGATGCGCTGGCCTTTGCCGCCGCCATGGCCCCGCAGACGGCGCAGATCAACCAGTTGGTGGCGCTGCGCATGGGGGAGGTCTGGCCGCCCATGCTGGCGCGCGCGCTGGCCACGGTGGACCACATCGCCAAAGGGCGCCTGTGCATCAACATCATCTCTTCCGACATGCCGGGCATCAAGGAGAGCAACGAGGTGCGCTACGCACGCGCCAGCGAGATCATCCAGATCCTGCAGGGGCTGTGGCGTACGAACGGGCCCTTTGAGTGGAAGGGGGAGTTTTACAACATCAGCCTGCCCAATACCGAGCCGGCCAAGCCCTATCAGCAAAACGGTGGGCCCCTGCTCTACTTTGGCGGCATCTCCCCTGCTGCCCAGGAGCTCTGCGCCAAGCACTGCGACGTCTTTCTCATGTGGCCGGAAACGGAGGACCGCATCGCCGAAACGATGCGGGTCATGTCTGAAAAAGCCGCCGCCCATGGGCGCAAGATCGACTTCGGCTTCCGCACGCATGTGATCGTGCGCGAGACGGAGGCCGAGGCACGCGCCGCCGCAGACCGGCTCATCTCCAAGCTCGATGCCGCCAAAGGCGCGGAGATCAAGGCCCGCTCGCAGGACAGCCAAAGCGCGGGCGTGAAGAGGCAGGACGAACTGCGCGCACAGAGCAAGGATCTCTACATCGAGCCGCATCTCTGGAGCGGCATCGGCCTGGCGCGCAGCGGCTGCGCCAGCGCCATCGTGGGAGACCCGGACCAGGTGCTGGCCAAGCTGAACCGCTACATGGACATGGGCATGCGCGCCTTTGTACTCAGCGGCTACCCGCATCTGGAAGAGTGCGACCTCTTTGCCAAGCACGTGCTGCCACGCCTGCCCTCCTGCCGCCTGAATGAACTGCAGGGCCGCCGCGTTCCTGATCCTGTCACACCGCTGACCACCGCACCTCGCACTTGATTGATATGCCAGCACCTGTTCGTTTCGCACTCGCCGGATTCGGCGCCTGGGGCAAGTTTCATGCCCAATCCATCGCTGGTAATCTTGAAGCCAGGCTGGTGGCCATCTCCGCGCCTTCGGAGGCCTCGCGAGAGGAAGCGCGAAAGCTGTATCCAGAAGCACAGATCTTTGCCGACAGCCTGGAGATGATCGCGCAGGCGGAGTTTGACATCATCGACATCGCCACGCCAAGCCACACGCATCGGGAGATCGCGCTGGCAGCCATGGCGAAGAAGAAGCATGTGCTGCTGGAAAAGCCCATGGCCATCACGCTGGATGACTGCAAGGCCATCGTGGCAGGCGCGCGCGACCACGGCGTGCATCTGGCCGTAGGACATGAGCTGCGCCTTTCCAGCCAGTGGGGGCACATCAAGGAGATCATCGACGCCGGCACCATCGGCGATCCGCAGTACGTGCTGGTGGAACTCTCACGCAAGCCCTACCGCCTGGGTGCAAGCGGCTGGCGCTACGATCAGAGCCGCGTGGGCAGCTGGGTGCTGGAGGAGCCGATCCACTTCTTTGATCTGGCGCGCTGGTATCTGGAAAGCAGCGGCGATCCCGTGGAGCTGCATGCGTATGCCAACTCCCGTGATCCGCAGCGCCCGACACTCTATGACAACTTTAGCGCCATGTTTAAATACGCCAACGGCAGCTACGCCGTGGTGTCGCAGACGCTGGCGGCCTTTGAGCATCATCAGACCGTGAAGGTCAGCGGTACGAAGGGCGCGCTGTGGGCGGCCTGGAGCGGTGCGCTGGACCGCACGCTGGAGCCCGAGTATTTCCTCAAGGTGTTTGATGGTGAGAAGCTCGAAAATGTGAAGCTCACCAAGCACAGCGGCGAGGTCTTTGAACTGCGCGAGGAGATCGCCCAGAGCATCGACATGGTGCGCAGCGGCAAGAAGCCCATCGCCACCGGCCTAGACGGCCTGTGGAGCGCCGGGCTGTGCCTCGTCGCCGAAGAATCCATCCGCCAGGGCAGGCCACTGCCGGTGGGGGAGATGCTGAGGTTTTGAGCGCAGTAAATCACGCTGATTTGACAGCGGCATCGCTTTCATGGCGTAGTGCACAGCCTCCATGAAAATCCACGCTCTGCTGCTTGCTTCCGCGCTCATCACCCCTGCCCTCTTTGCTGCCGACTGGCCGGCCTGGCGCGGGCCCACGATGGATGGCCATGCCGCAGCGGGGCAAAAGCTGCCGCTGAAATGGAGCGAAGGCGAACACGTACTGTGGAAGGCCGAGGTGCGTGGCCGCGGGCACGGCTCGCCCACCCTTGTAGCAGATCACGTTTATCTTGCCACGGCTGATGTGGAGACCGAGGAGCAGCTGGTGCTCTGCTTTGACCGCAAGACTGGCAAGAAGCTCTGGGAGGCCGTGGTGCATCGCGGCAACCTCAACACCAAAGGTCACAAGATCTCCTCGCAGGCCTCATCCGATGTGGTGAGCGATGGCGAGCGCCTGTTTGTCAATTTTCTCAACAACGGTGCTATCTTCACCACCGCGCTGGATTTTTCCGGCAAGCAGCTTTGGCAGCGCCGCGTGTGCGACTTTCAAGTGCATCAGGGCTTTGGCTCCACTCCGGTCATTTACCAGTCCATCGTGCTCGTCTCAGCCGATCATCGCGGCGGTGGAAAGATGACCGGACTGAACAAGCTGACGGGTGAGATCGTGTGGCAGCAGGACCGCCCGCCCGTAGCCAACTACGCCTCTCCGGCCGTGGTGCAGGCGGCAGGCAGAACGCAGGCCGTGCTGGCGGGCTGCAACAAAGTGGAAAGCTTTGATCCGCTCACCGGCAAGAAGCTCTGGAGCATCGATGGCAGCACCGAGGAAACCGTGGTGACAGCCGTCACTGATGGCAGCCGCGTCTTTCTCGGTGGTGGTTATCCCAAGAACCACACCATGGCGGTAGAGGCAGACGGCTCCGGAAAGATCGCGTGGGAAAACGTCACGCGCACTTACGTGCCGTCCATGATCGTGAAGAACGGCCACGTCTTTGCCGTGGGTGATGGCGGACGCGCAGCCTGCTGGAAAGCCGCCACCGGCGAGGAGCTGTGGTCGGAGAAAGTGGATCGCGAATTCTATGGCTCACCCGTCATGGCCGATTCGCGCATCTACGTGACGAGCAAGGGCGGCGTGACCTCGGTGTTTGAGGCCACACCGGAGAAGTTCACCCTTCTTTCGCAGAACCAGCTCGGAGACGAGTGCTTCAGCACGCCAGCCATCTGCGACAACCGCATCTACCTGCGCTCCGCCAAGACCGGCCCCGTGCGCCAGGAGTACCTTTGGTGCGTGGGCGAGTAGGTAGCGAGCAGGGACTGATTGTGAAGTCCGCTTCACCTTCATTTCACACACCCGCTGTTGGAAAAGTGCAAAGCTGCACCATTTTCCATGCAAGCCTCAAATCCCTCCCTGTGTCGTCGGATGATGCGCAGCACGCAGCCTCCTCCTATGCAACCATCTCTCATCATCCGGCGCATCATCCTGCTGCTCTGGCAGATCCCGCTCGCGGTGGTGGCTCTGTGTGCCGCAGGCTTGGGCGCGCTGTTTCTGCGATCAGATGTGCGATCTTTCCGGCCCCGGCTGCCAGAGATCCGAAAGATCATCGAGGCGCAAAAAGCGGCGACTCCCACGATGCCGCCTTTTCTGATTTCATGCCTTCGTGCGGAAGGCGTTCCTGACCAGTTCACCGCCAGATGCCTGCTCTCGCAGTTCGGGCTGGATGACACCAACTCTAACCACCGGCATGCACGTGCGCTATTATGGACAGGATCGTTATACTGGCATTTGAGCGGGGAAGAACGTGATCTGCTGTACTGTGCGTTCATGAATGATGGTGCAGGTGGATTGGGCATCCATCATCTGGCCTCACGCCTGTTTGGCAGACCTGTCGAGGAGCTGACGGACTCAGAGTTGGCCGCCCTAGCCGTGGCCAGCACCTCTCCCTCGCGCTTTATCAAAGACCACGCGCTTCTGGAAACCTACAGCGGGAAACTCTTGCACTGCATCAAGGCCGGGTAATGCATGGCACCTGTGCCATGCCTACCCGTATTCTGATTGCCACCGACCTGCATCAGCGCGCCGTTCTTTACGCTGCTTTGATCAAGCTGGCAGATGAAGTCAAGCCAGACGCCATCATCCTCGGGGGCGATTTCCTGCATGGCACCGGCATGCTGCCGTATGGTCAGACACCACAGCTCACGCCTACGCTTTGCGCGGTGGAGTTGCAGAGCATCAAGCAGCCTCTTTTCTTCGTGCGGGGCAATCATGAAGACGAGAACTGGCTGGAGTTTTCCCAGGTCTGGCAGTCCCTGCATGAAAGGAGTCCTTCGCGGTTGCACGGCAGTTTTACGATGATCGGAGAAGTGGGCGTGGTGGGTTTTCCCTGCGCGATGGGTCAGGAAGAGGCTTTCAGCGAGGGTGTGCCGCTCGGCGGAAAGCACTACTCGGCCTGGCTGCCCCGCCTCGTGGCGGAGCATGGCGACCTCGCAAATCAGCTCTGGATCATGCATGAACCGCCAACTGGCACGCAGCTCACCCTGGCAGGCTCAGCTGTCGAAGGCCATGAATGGTGGTGGGATGCCATCGAAGAGCATCAGCCCGAACTTGTCGTCTGCGGCCATGATCACACCACGCCGATTCGTCGTAATGTGTGGCGGGATCGAATTGGAAAAACCACGGTGGTTAACGTGGGTCAAAACATGGACGGCCCCTTGCACGCCACGCTCGTGACGCAGGATGCTACGTCTGGAGAGCTGCAGTGCGAAAGACTTCAGATGAATGGAGGGCTATGCCCAAACATCCTATTGGATGCCCAAGATGCGTCTGGAATGATGCTTGGGAGCTGCATAGCTGCATTCAGTCCGGCAGATCCTCCCCATGCGTCTCCGGCAGGCAAGCCAGGAAGATGAGGCCGAGCAGGAAAAAGCCGCCGAGGCTGGTGATGGCCACGCGCAGGTCCATCGTGGACTTCATCCAGGCGCTCAGCCAGATGAGCACCGGCGCGGCGAGCAGGCGGCCTGTGTTGAAGCAGAAGCCCGAGCCCGTGGCGCGCAGGTGTGTGGGGAAGAGTGCGGGGAAGTAGGCCGCATAGCCCGCGTGGATGCCCTGGGCGCAGAAGCCAAAGAGCGGCAGCAGCACCAGCAGCAGCGTGTAGCTGCCTGCATACGAGGGCAGCCAGCAGATGGCGGGTGTCATGACCAGCGCGGCCAGATGCAGCACCACAAAGGTCTTCTTGCAGCCCCAGCGTGCGCTCAGCGGGCCAAAGGCCAGCATGCCAGCACCCGCGCCCGCAGTTTGGATGAAGCCGAAGGCGATCTTGGATTTGCTGGCCCATTCGGGATCTTTGACGCGCTTCAGGAAATCCGCCGCGATGTCCTGCCCCGCCACCACCACGCCCCAGAAGGTGGCCAGGCCCACCATGGCCAGCAGCGCGCCGAAGATCGCGCGCGAGCGCCAGCGCGGTGTGCCGAGGAGTTCGCTGAAGCTGCCCATGCGCTTCGCCTTGGTCGCGCGTGCCTCCTTCCATGCCTCGGGCTCCTTGATGCTCATACGCACCCACAGCACCAGCAGCGCTGGAACCACGCCCAGCAGGTAGGCCGTGCGCCACTGCGCGCCCACATACAGACCCGCCGCCGCCGCCAGCCACAGGCCCGCCACACTGGTGGCGTGGAAGATGCCGCCTGCGCGCTCGCGTGCTTCTTTGGGAAACACCTCCGCCACCAGCGCCGCGCCCACAGCCCACTCGCCACCCACGCCCATGGCCACGAGAAAGCGCAGCGCGCCCACCTGCCAGATCTCGCTGGCAAAGGCGGTGACGCCTGAGAAGAGCGAGTAAAAGAGAATGGTGAGCGCCATGACCGGATTGCGTCCCCATTTGTCCGCCAGCGAGCTGAAGAGCAGGCCGCCAAAGGTGCCACCGAGAAGAAAGATGCCGAGAAAACGCTCTCCCCACACCTTCACCAGCGCATCGTCCGGCTTCACATGCAGCAGATCGGGCAGCATGTCGGCACGCGTGAGATTGTAGATCTGCCCCTCAAAGGCATCAAACACCCAGCCGAGCGAAGCCACGAGAAGCACCAGCCACTGGTAGCGGGTGACAGAGGAGTACCATTTGGTGGAGGCAGAAGACATGAGCTGATGTGGCGGATGATGAGGGCGACTGGGGCGCATCAGTGACGTGCCAGAGCGCAGCCACATTTCAGCGGCGTGGTGGTTTTACTCAAATAGGCTGCGGCTGCACAAGACTGGAAAGCAGACACTTGCAGTGCGGAGCATCCCCCCTGAGTCTGCGCGGCCTATGCAGCCTGCAGACATTGCCCGGAGTTATGATGAGATCGCGCATCAGTGGCTGGAGCCGCATCTGGAGACCAACGGCATGCGCCAGCACGAGCACGCGCTCAGGTTCCGCAAGCAGCAGGGCGGTGGTCGGGCGCTGGATGTGGGCTGCGGCTGCCACGGGCGCTTCATCCGCCTGCTGTCACAGCATGGTTATGCCGTGGAGGGGCTGGACATCTCCGCACGCATGATCGAGCTGGCGCGGCAGCGGCATCCGGGCGTCACCTTTCATCATGTGGATGTGTGCCAGTGGGAGCCGGAGGGGGCGTATGACTTCATCACCGCGTGGGACAGCATCTGGCACCTGCCGCTGGTGCAGAGTGCGGAGGTGATCACGCGGCTGTGCGGCGCGCTGGCTCCTGGCGGCATCCTCATTTTCACGCTCGGTGGTCTGGATGAGCCCGGAGAGAAGCAGGACTCCAGCATGGGCCCGCCCATGCACTACAGCACCCCCGGCATTCCGCAGACGCTGCAGGTGCTGGCATCTGCTGGCTGCATCCTGCGGCATCTGGAGTATGACCAGCATCCGGAGATGCACGTGTTCGTCATCGCACAGAAGAGCTGAGAAGATCAGGCAGGCACCATTGCGGTCTGGAGTCTGGATGAGGCCAGATGGGCGAGTGCGTCCGGACCCACGGGCTCCTCCGGCTGCCAGGGGAGCCATGCGGTGCGGTGCGCCTGCTTTTCCACCACCTCAAGCAGGTAGCGGCGCTCGGAAGCCTCGCGGCATTGCAGCAGAGGATCGCAGGTGCCGCTGTGCAGCAGGCTTTGATTGATGACCCACGCAAAGGGCTCGATCCGCGCACGGCGCAGATCCTCCTGCAAAGCGGCGGCCTCATGCACCGGCGTGGCCTCCGGCAGCGTGACGAGCAGGATGCGGGTAAAGTCGGGATCGCGCAGACGCTCCAGCAGCCTGAGCACCTGCTCGGGCTGGGTGCTGCGCGCCTGACGCTCCAGCTCGCGATGGTAGGCCTCGCTGGCATCCAGCAGCAGGAGGGTGTGCCCGGTGGGTGCGGTATCTAGCACCACGAAACGGCTCACGCCCTGACCGACCTCGCGAGCAAAGGCGCGAAACACCGCGATCTCCTCCGTACACGGAGAGCGCAGATCCTCCTCCAGCAGCGCACGGCCGGCGTCATCCATCGCGCTACCCTGGGCCTGCATGACCTCGCGCTGATAGGCGGCGGTCTCTTCGGCGGGATCGATCCTGCTGAGCGTGAGCCCCTCCACCCGGCCATGCAGTGTCTGGGCCACATGCGCGGCGGGATCGGTGGTGCTGAGATGCACGGAATGGCCGCGCCGGGCTAGCATGACAGCAATGGCTGCGGCCACGGTGGTCTTGCCTACACCGCCTTTGCCCATGGTCATGATGACACCGTGGCCCTGCTGCTCCATGGCGCTGACGAGGTCTGCCAGGCTTTCCATTTGGGGTGGAGTCCAGCTCTCTGCCACCTGAGGCGTGAGACTGCCGGGTGTCTCGCCACCCAGCAGCACGCGCAGCCCGGCGATGCCGAGAATATTGATGGCACGCAATGGCACGATGTAGCTGGGCATGCTGCGGATGAAGTCACCTGCCGCCTCCAGGGCGGCCATGCCGCGCTGCTGCATGGCCTGCGCGGTGGGATCCTTCGCGCACGGCGTTTCAAAGGCACCGTTGATGACGAGGCATTGATTTCCCACGCCGATGGCGCGCAGCTCTTTGGAGGTGCGCTCCGCCTCGCGCAAGGCCGCGCCCTGAGGGCGGCTGACCAGCACGAGCGTGGTGGCCGCTGCGTCTGCCAGCGTGCGGACGGTGGCCTCGTAAATAACACGCTGCTTTTCCAGACCAGCCAGCGGACCCAGACAGGAGGTGCCGCTGGTGTTGCTCTCCAGAAACTGGTCCCAAGCCTTGGCCAGGCTCATGAGCCGCAGCGTGTGTCCGGTGGGTGCGGTGTCAAAGATGATGTGGTCGTAGCCCTGCACCGCCTGGGGATTGCCGATGAGGCCGGAGAATTCATCAAACGCCGCGATCTCCACGGTGCATGATCCGGAAAGCTGCTCCTCCATGCTGCGCAGCGCCCCCTCTGGCAGAAGGCCGCGCATGGGGCCGATGAGCCGCTCACGATACGCTGCGGCTGCGTCCACGGGATTGATGTTCATGGCCTCCAGCCCCGGAGCGCCGACGATGGGAGCGGGGTGATTGGTCAGCCGGGTCTCCAGCACTTCATCAAGATTGGAGGCCGGGTCAGTGCTGACCAGCAGCACGCGCCTGCCTGCCTCGGCGAGCTTCAATGCCGCCGCGCAGGACAGCGAGGTCTTTCCCACACCGCCCTTGCCGGTGAAAAAGAGAAAGCGGGTAGCCGTGGCGGGATCAGGCACATAGGGTGGCAGCTTCATGATGCGGCCTCCTCCTTGATGCCCAGTGCGGCACGGAAGAAAGCCGGGCGCTCATCATGGTTGGGATAGCGGCCTTTCATGTAAATCTCTCCATCGAGGAAGATCAGAGGCAGCACGGCTGTCCCTTCCTTTTGCAGCGCGTCTTTGACCGCCGGATTTTGCGCAAAGGCCATGGGCTGCTGCCCGAGATTCTGGCGCTCCACCTTCACCCCCTGTCCGGACAGCTGGGAAAGCATGGCGGCGAAGTTGACCAGATCGGGGTCCACATTCGTACCGCAGATGCCGGTGGAGCAGCACATGGCAGGATCGTACACTTGGATGGTTTTCATGACAGTTGAGAGCTACGACGGGATGAGCAGGGTTCTTTGAATTGAAACCAAACTGCTTGGCAAAACGGCCAAGTAAATGGCCAGCCTTGTGCCTGGCTTGTTCTTTTAGGATCATCGGCAGCTTTTCTTTTCCGCTTTGTTTCCTGCCCGCCAATGGTCATTACTGCCTGCACATGGCCGCCGCTTCTTCATCTCCCACCATCTCTCCCTGCCAGAGCTGCGGTGCGTGCTGTGCGCACTACCGCGTCTCCTTCTACTGGCAGGAGGCGGCCCAGCGCGGGCTGGATGAGAGCCTGCTGGTGCAGGTGAGCCCGTGGCAGGTGTGCTTTCGCGGCACGGAGCAGAAGCCCGTGCGCTGTGTGAACCTGGAGGGGGAGGTGGGCACGTGTGTCTCCTGCCGGATCTATGATCAGCGAACGACGCCCTGCCGCAGTGTGGATGCGGGTGACGAAAAATGCCTGCAGGCCCGCGCAGCGCACGGGCTCGGCTCTTTTCAGCCATGATCAAGCCCCAAGGACGCAGTCATCGCCCTTGGGTCCGTGGCTCTTCGCTCCAGCCTATTTCAGCAGTCCGGCCCAGGCCTTGCGCTCAGACCACAGAATGAACAGCGCCAGCGCGGAGACGACGATGAGCATCGGCTGCAGGATGCCATCTCCTGCCACAAAGTGGTGGAAGGCCAGGATGTTCACAATGATGGGGCCCAGGCACAGCAGGCCAAGGTTTCGCGTCTTGGGAAGGATGAGCAGGATGCCGCCGAGAAGCTCAAACACCTTCACAAACTTCATGTAGCCCGTGGTGCCAAAGGCCGCCATGAAATGGGAGATGGGGGTGTCCTTGGGCAGCTCAGGCATGGGGGCCAGATTAAACAGAACGGTGACGGCGGACATCACAAACAGAAGTCCGAGCAGGATGGAGGCGATGAGTGGCGCGTATTTCATAGGAGTGGAGTGTGGGGGCTGAAGGAATCAAAGCAAGATGCGATCCGAAAAGATGGTGACAGGCTGCTTTATCCGAGATGCGCCGCCAGACGGTCAAAGTTCTCCTCATTGGCAGGCACGCAGATGGGCTTGAAGCGCTCGCACATTTCCTCGCTGGGAAACTGCATGCACCAGGTCATGTGAGTACCCTCACCGGCATCGGCAAGAGAGATGGTCATCTGGAAATGCGGGGCGATGTGCTCATACACGATGCGCTCGGCAGGCACCACCTCGATGAAGCGGGCATGATTGGTGTAGTCCTTGCCGTCCGGGCCGTGCATGGTGAATTTCCAGTCGCCACCGGGACGAAGGTCAAACTCCTCAAAGGTGTTGGTAAAGCCCTTGGGGCCCCACCATTGTGCGAGCTGGGCTGGATCGCTGAACGCGGCAAACAGGCGCTCGCGGCTGGTTTCGAAAAGGCGGGTGCTGATGATCTGGGAGGGGGACAGGCTCATGGGATGAAGGCGGGCTGGGTTCACGCATTCAGCGGATCAGCACTCGGTGCCAGCGTGACCATCCAGCCCATGCCGAATTTGTCCTGCAGCATGCCAAAGCAGGAGGACCAGAAGGTCTTGCCCAAGGGCATGGTGACGCTGCCGCCTGCGGAGAGGGCCTCAAAAACGCGTTGGGCATCCGCTTCAGCAGGCAGGGCCAGCGAAAGCGAGAAGCCGCGAAAGCCCTTGCTCTCTTCGCCGCCGCAGCCATCGGAGGCCAGGATGACACTGCCGCCCACCTTGAAGCTGGCGTGCATGACCTTGCTCTCGTAGCCGGCGGGCAGCATGCCCGGGGGCGCGGGCTCGGGGCTGTCGCTGTAGCGCATGAGCATCTGCACCTCGGCGCCGATGGCGGTTTTATAAAACTCGAGTGCTTCCTCGCAGCGGCCGCCGAAGAAGAGATAGGGCTGGATGTAAGACTGGGACATGGTGGTATGGGGTGGATGTGAAGTTGAAGTGTGTTACTTGCTCATGAGTTCGACGAGCTGGTCAAAGGCCTTGCCCCAGCCTTCGGCGAAGCCCATGGAGGCGTGCTTTTCGCAGGCTTCCTTGGTCCAGTGCAGGGCGCGGGCGGTGTAGCGGGTCTTGCCGCTCGGCAGCGTCTCCCAGGTGAGCACGGCGGTGAAAAAGTGATTGGGGTTGGGCTCCCAGCCGGGCAGATAGGCATCGGTAAAGACGAGCTTTTCATTCGGCACCACCTCCAGATACACGCCCACATTGGGAAACTCCTGGCCTTCGGGGCTGCGCATGGTGGTCTTGCAGGTGCCGCCGGGGCGGAGGTCGATCTCGCACGCGGTGGTGGTCCAGGGCGCAGGCGTGAACCACTTCACGAGCAGGTCTGGCTGCGTCCATCCGGCGTAGAGTTTGGCGGCTGGAATGTCGGTTTCGCGAACGAGCACAAGCTCACGTTCGGAAAGAGGGGATTCGATGGGTGTTGGGAGTGGCATGGGATATCAGATGGTTGAAATAGGAGATGTTCAGGTGGCGGCGCTGCAGCCGCAGCATGGCTTTGTCGTCGTGCGACCGTCGTTTTCGTAGCGGTCATGGCGCTTCACCCAGTCCATGAGGTTGCCATTCACCTTCTCCATGCGGCCCTTCGGCGTCTGGTCGATGAACTGATACGCGCCCAGCAGGGTTTCGCCGCCACGGCTGAAGCAGGAGTAGGTGTGGAAGATCTGGCCGGAGTCGTCTTTGGAAAAGACGGAGAAGCCGGGCAGCTCCTGGCAGTCGGGGCTGTAGTCCTGCTCAGAGAAATTGTAGGTCATCCGGCCGTTCGTCACACGTTCAGGTGGGAAGGAGACGTGGAAGTCGTAGTTGAAGTCCGTGTGTGCGGAGGACACCCAGCGGAAGCCCCAGCCCATGCGTTTGCGGTAAGCCTCCAGCTTTTCGAGCGGTGCGCGGGAGACCGCCACAAAGGTGAGGTCATGATGCTCAAAATGCTGGCGTGCGCCGTCCACGTGATCGCAAAGAAAAGAGCAGCCGGTGCAGCCCTCCTCCCAGTCCGGGCCAAACATGAAGTGGTAGAGAAAGAGCTGGCTGCGACCGTCAAAGAGATCGCTCAGCGTGGCCTGACCGGAGGGCGTGTCAAAGACGTAGGGCTTGGTGATCTTCACCCAGGGCAGCTCGCGGCGCAGGCGGGCCAGTTCATCATTGGCCTGCATGTGGGCTTTTTCCTTGGCCAGCAGAGCGCGGCGCGCCTCCAGCCATTCATCCTGGGAGACGATGGGATGTGCATTCATGGCATGATTGGTGGTGGGGTGGTTCAGTCCTGAATCGTTTGATTCAGCTCGGTGCGGAAGGTGGCGGGATCATCGCTGGCCTCGGGGCCTGAGAGATAGCGCTCCCACAGACTGGGGCCCAGCGTGTGCCCCTGTGCCTCGATGAGATCCTGAAAGTCTCCCCATGCCTGACCCAGCCCCTCGTAGGGGCCGGTGTACACGGTGCGGATGATGGTAGCGGCGGGGATCTCGCCCGCCTTGACCCGACCTGCCGGCTGCAGCTCACCAGAGATGGGCACGCCCACTTCAAAATTAAAGATGCCGGGTGTCATGCCAAAGTGATGCGCAAACACCGCCCCCCTGGGGCCAATGCCCTGCGTGCTGGCGGCACCAATCACCTCGTGGATGGCGGGGCCCATGACCTGCTGGATCTGGTCTCGCGGAACGGTGATGTGGATCACCGCCGCAGGCTGCGCGGTGGTGGAGATGGGCGATGAAATTTCGTCAAGCATAGCAGGGCATGGTGGAATGGGGTGGCTCAGGCTTTCGGCGCTGCCTCGGCCAGCTTTTTCAGATTGGCCAGACCTTCCAGGAACTGGTCGCCGCACATCTTCTCGCAGTTCATGAAGAGGCTCATGATCTTGCCGATGAAGGGCTTCTTGCTCTGCATGGCCCAGGTGATCTTGGTGCCGGTGCCTTCCGGGGCGAAGGTGAACTGCACATCGCTGCTGCCGGCAAAGGGACGCACAAACTCCAGCTTCATGCCGATCTTTTCATGGGGCTTGCTCTCGACGAGCGTGGTGCTGCCTTCGCCCACTTCGTTGTTGCCGTTCCAGCGATAAACCGCGCCCACGCCTTCGGACGGGCCTTCCAGAGTTTTCTTCATGGCGGGGTCCAGCTTTGACCAGGGAGACCACGCATCCCACTGGCGGAAGTCGTTCACGATTTTAAACACCGTGGCCGGTGCCGCCGTGGTGGTGGCGCTGCGCGTCACAGTCATATCGTCCGACTGAAACGAGGCGGCGATGCAGATGAGGGCGATGACGGCCACGAGGCCGAGGATGATTTTCTTGATCATGGGATGTGCGTTGGGTGGGTGGTGTTACTTGTCTGACTCCTTGGAGGCCGGGCACTTCTCCGTCATGGAGTTCCAGCGCTTCTGCATCTCCTCCGGGGAGACTTTTTCGATCTCGTGCTGCAGCATCCAGATGTGGCCGAAGGGATCGCACACACAGCCGCTACGGAAGCCGTAAAACATGTCTGTTGCGGGCATCTGCACCGTGGCTCCGGCTGCTGCCGCCTTGGCTATGGCGGCGTCTGCATTCTCCACCATGAGGGAAAACTTCACCGGCGTGCCGCCCAGCGTCTGCGGCGACTTGTTCCAGGCGGGATTTTCATCGGAGAGCATGAGGAGACCGCCCTGGAGATTAAGTTCGGCGTGGCCGATCTTTCCGGTGGCGGCGTCCACGAGGCGGAAGCGCTCGGTGGCGCCAAAGGCCTCCTGGTAAAAGGAGATGGCCTTGGCGGCATCCTGCACGGTGATGTAGGGGCTGAAGGCGGGGTAGCTGTGGTCGGGGGTGCTCATGGTGGTGGAGGGTGGGGGTTGGGTTGAGATCATTCTTTTCCGGCGGCCTTGACCTCCGCCATAGGGCGGCAGAGATCGGCGATGGGGCGCACTTCGATGCTGGCGCCGTATTGCAGGATGGGGCACTCCTGCGCGATGCGCACCGCCTCTTCCATGCTGCCCACGGCGATGCGGAAGTACCCGGCGATGGCCTCCTTGGATTCGGCAAAGACACCGTCGGTCACGCTGGTGCCCCTGGGGCCGGAGACGAGCTTTCCTTCCTCCATCAGCGGCTGCGCGCCGCGATGGATGCCGGTCTTTCCCAGGCGGTCCACCCAGGCGTAGAAGTCGGTCATCACATGCTGCAGCTCAGAGGGGGACATGCCGTGGTTCCAGTGGGTGCCGCGAATGAGGAGGAGGTATTCGTCAGTGGGGTTTTGGGGATTCATCGGGGAGGGGTTTCGTTGGTCAGATCTGAGGCGGTGCAGCGCTGGGACTCCAGCGGACGCACCTCGTAGTGAATGCCGCAGGGCAGCGTGGGGCTGTGGGAGAGCAGCTCGGCGGCCTCCGGCAGACTGGCGGCGCTGACAAACCAGTAACCACCCACCACTTCCTTGGCCTCGCCAAAGGGGCCGTCTGTCACGAAGCCCGTCCTGGACACCGAGGCCCCCTCGGTGCTGAGGCGGCTGCCGGCACGCATGCGGCCTGCGTCGATGTGCGCATACAGCCAGGCGTAAAAGTCGGTTATGGCCGCGTCGATCTGCTCCTTGGACTTGTCTTTGTCCCAGTGGCCGCGTGAGATCACAAGGTAGTCATTGAGGGGGGCTTTGGCGTTCATGGAAAGGGAGGAAACAAGGTGGCTTCAAAAGGGACGACGAATGGGCGGGACGGAAAAGGACAGCGTGGTGAAAAAATTTTTCCTTTATGTCCCGAAGCCAGCAGCAGCGGCCTCGCTGTCGGCGATGCGGCTTTCAAAAAAGCGGCGCTCCGAGGGCAGCACGGCGAGCGCCAGCGCGCGGCAGTAGTGAGTGGCGGCGGTCTGGTGCTGCCCCAGCTCTGTGGCAAAGGCCCCGCGCGCGGCGTGCAGGGAGAGATAGGTGTCCAGCCCCTTCACGGTTCCCAGGGCATCCAGCCCACGCTGCGCCCCATGCACGCGCCCCACGGCGATGGCGCGGTTCAGCGCCACCACAGGAGAAGGCTTCAGCTGCATGAGCTGATCATAAAGCACGAGGATGCGCGACCAGTCCGTGGCTTCATGAGTGGTGGCCGTGCTATGGCATGCGGCAATGCCAGCCTCAAGATGATACTCCGTGAGCGTGTCTCCCTGAGCCGAGAGCTGCAGATGCTGGATGCCGCGCTGGATCAGCGACTGATCCCAGAGGCTGCGGTTTTGCTCATGCAGGCGCAGGATGTCTCCGGCATCGTCCGTGCGTGCGGGCAGTCGTGCAGCGCTCAGCAGCATGAGCGCCAGCAGGGCATGGCAGCGCGGCTGGCTGGTGGCAGGATGCGTGGCCAGCAGCTCGGCCAGACGGATGGCCTCATGGCAGAGGTCCGCGCGTACCAGGTGCTCGCCGCTGCTGGCCTTGTAGCCCTCATTAAAGAGCAGGTATAGAGTGGCCAGCACGGCATCCAGCCGCTGCGGCAGCTCATGCGCCTCCGGCAGCTCAAAGGGCAGCTCCAGCTCGCGGATGCGCGCCCGTGCGCGCACCAGCCTCTTGGAGATGGCCGCCTCGGTGGTGACAAACGCCGCCGCGATCTCCGCCGGGCTGAGGCCGCACAGCGTGCGCAGTGCCAGCGCGATCTGCGCCTCCGGCGAGAGCTGCGGGTGGCAGCAGACAAACATCAGGCGCAGGATGTCATCGCGCAGATGCGCATCGTCCCATGAGGCCTCCTCCACTGGCACCGCCATCCAGCGTGCCTGCTCGGTGGAGACACCCTCCTCGCGCTCATTCCAGCGCTGCTCGCGGCGCAGCTGGTCCAGCGCCAGATGACGTGCCGTCTGGGTGAGCCATGCCGCCGGATTGTCCGGAACTCCCCGATAGGGCCAGGTCTGCAGAGCACGCACCAGCGCCTCCTGCACCACGTCCTCCACCCACTGCAGCCGCTGCGCGCCAAACTGCCCCGCCAGCGTGGCCACCAGACGTGCCGACTCGTGCCGGAAGAAGTGCTCCGTGGCCAGCTGGGCGCAGGCATCTTTGCTGGTGGGGTCGTCTGGAGTGGCTGGTTCGTTCATGCGGAAGGGTTCAGCGTGCTTGAAAAAGGCCGTCCACAAAGGCGCGGGCCAGCTTGAGATTGTGGCGGATCATTTCCTGGGAGCGGCAGGTCTTGCCCACGAGCATGGAGCCCTGCCAGAGGCTGTTGAGAAACCAGGCCGCTTGCATGGGGTCAAACTTTGTCTTCGGTTGATGTTTCTTCTTCGCAGCAGCCAGCATTTTGGCCGTGTTGGAAGTCCAGAGAGTCAGCTCTTTTTCACACGCGGCCCGCAGGGCGGGGCTGGTGGCGGCCAGCTCCTGCGACATCATGCCCACCATGCATACGCAGTTCTCTTCAGGCCGTCTGGTGAATCCGGCCATGATGTCCAGCATGCGGTGCAGCTGCTTGAGGGGATCCAGCGTCTCGTCCTTCCACGCCTCTGCATACAGCGCGGTGCCCATGCGGCCCCACCAATCCACGGCCGCGAGAGCCAGCGCCTCCTTGTTTTCAAAGTGGTGGAAAAAGCCGCCCTTCGTCATGCCCGCCTCCTGGCAGATCATGTCCACCGAGGTGGCCGCAAACCCCTGCCGCAGCATGAGCCGCACGGTAGCGTCGATCAGCCGCTGCCTGCTGGCTGCGGGATCGCGCTCACGTTTCGTGCTGGCAGCTTTCTTTGACATACAGACCGGTTGGTATGTAAAGAAGTAGCGCCTGCGGTCAAATGAGAATTCATCCGGCCGACTCCCCCGGCAGGCTTTCGCTAGTACGCCGCATGCCCCGGCGTGCGGGCAAACGGGATGACGTCGCGGATGTTGGGGACGCCGGTGACGAACATGAGCAGGCGCTCGAAGCCGAGGCCGTAGCCGGCATGGGGCACGCTGCCGTAGCGGCGGAGATCGGCGTACCAGGAGTAGTTTTCGGGATCGAGGCCCTGCTTGGACATGAGGGCTTCGAGCACATCCAGGCGCTCCTCGCGCTGGCTGCCGCCGACGATTTCGCCAATGCCGGGAACGAGGAGGTCCATGGCGGCAGCGGTTTTGCCATCGTCGTTCTGACGCATGTAGAAGGGCTTGATGTCCTTGGGGTAGTTGAAGATCGTCACCGGGCCTTTGACATGCTCTTCGGCCAGGTAGCGCTCGTGCTCGGTCTGCAGGCTGTCTCCCCAGACAACGGGGTGTTCGAAGTTTCGGCCGGATTTGAGCAGGATGTCCACGGCATCGGTGTAGCTGATACGCTCAAAGGGCTTGGCCAGAGTCTGCTTGAGGCGGTCGATGAGTCCTTTGTCGATGAACTTGTTGAAGAATTCCAGCTCGTCCGGGCATTCATCAAACATGGCCTGCACGAGGTAGCGCACGTGCTCCTCCGCCAGCGTCATGTCGGCGGTGAGATCGTAGAAGGCCATCTCGGGCTCGATCATCCAGAACTCGGCGGCATGGCGCGTGGTGTTGCTGTTCTCCGCGCGGAAGGTGGGGCCAAAGGTGTAGATGTTTCCCAGCGCGCAGGCAAAGGCCTCTCCCTGCAACTGGCCGCTGACGGTGAGGTAGGTGGGGCGGCCGAAGAAGTCCTGCTCAGGCTTGGTGGGCGTGTTGGGCTTCAGCGTGGTCACCTGAAACATCTCCCCTGCTCCTTCGCAGTCGCTGCTGGTGATGATGGGGGTGTGCACGTAGAAGAAGCCGCGCTCCTGGAAGAAGCGGTGCACGGCGTAGGCCATCTTGCTGCGCACGCGGAAGACGCTGCCAAAGAGATTGGTGCGCGGGCGCAGGTGGGCGATGGTGCGGAGAAACTCGGGCGTGTGCCCCTTCTTTTGCAGCGGGTAGGTGGCGTCGGCCTCGCCGAGCAGGCACAGCTCGGCGGCCTGCATCTCCCACTTCTGCCCGGCGGCGGGAGAGGCCACGAGATCGCCCACCACCTCCACAGACGCGCCGGTCAGGATGCGCGGCAGCAGTTCGGCCGTGGGCAGCGCGGCGTCCACCACGACCTGCAGGCCCTTGAAGCAGGAGCCGTCAGAGATTTCCAGGAAGGAGCAGGACTTGGAGTCGCGCTTGGTGCGCACCCAGCCACGGGCGGTGATGCCATTGCGTGCCGATTCGGAGTGAAGAAGGGTCTGGATGGTGTCGAGTGCCATGCGCGGAAAATTAGCGTGCCTGCGCGATGGGGCAAGGGCCGGTGGGCAGATAGAGCTGCCTGCGGACTGAAAAGGGTGAACAGGGCGCGGCAGCTCAGCGCTTCTCCCACAGCAGCGCCAGGAAGAGCGGGAACTCCTTGCGGGCGCGGTTTTCGGCGCGGGCGCGGGGGCCGGGCTGGCTTTCCTTGTGGGAGTACCACTCCTCCATACCAGCCAATACCAGACCGGCGGAGAAGCCGGTGCCGGTGAGGGTCTGCATGCTGCGGTGAAAGGAGACGGTGCTCTCGCTGTCGGCCTTCCCGGGGTGCATGACGATGGGGATGCTCAGCGTGCTGCTGTAGGCGTCCGTGCGGCGGTACTGGATCTTGCGCTCCTCATCGTGGCCCCAGGCGGACTGGCGGGGGATGCGGAAGGCGGGGTGGTTCACCACCCAGAGCATGCGGCCACCGGGGCGCAGCACCTTGGCGGCGGCGGCGGCCACGGTGTCGAGGTGCTCCATGTTTTGCACGCAGAGGATGGCGGAGGCGGCGTCGAATTCTCCGAGATCGCCGATCTGGGCGGCATCGCGTGCAAGGTAGCGCACGGGGGGCTTCACTGGATAAGTACGCGCTTTCTGGATGAGCGTGGGGGCGGCATCCACTCCGGTGACCTGGCACCCGGCCTGGGCCAGCGCACGGGAAAAGACGCCCTGCCCGCAGCCGAGATCCAGCACGCGCTCGCCACGCTTGGGGGCCAGCAGTTTCAGAGCACCAGGAATGACCACGGCCTGGTAGAGCTCGGAGCCGCGCTCGCCGATGATGCGGTCATACCAGTCGGCGGATTTTTCCCAGGAGGTGCCGTGCTCGCGCAGAGGCTTGCCGCCGGGGCCAGCCGACGGGCCGCCAGCAGGACGTGTACGCGGGCGAGGTCCGGGGCGTGGGCTGGGCTGGGAGCTGAAAGGGCGGCGTGGGGGCGGCGGCATGGGGCATGATGCCGCAGCGGGCGGGGAATGCCAGCGGCTCCGCACAATGTCCTTACTTTTATCTTCCATGATGAGCTGCGATATGACAGCCTCCTCCGCCGTTTCTCCCGCCATGCCCTCCACTTCTTCCCGTGCCGTCCCCGGTTTGATCCTCGCGGCACTGAGCCTGCTGAGCGCCTTTCTGCTGTTTCAGGTGCAGCCGATCATCAGCAAATTCATCCTCCCATGGTTTGGCGGCAGCCCGGGTGTGTGGACGACGTGCATGCTGTTCTTTCAGCTGGTGCTGTTTGCGGGGTATGCGTATGCGCACACGCTGACGCTGCTGCCACGGCGCTGGCAGGGCATGCTGCACGGGGTGCTGCTGGGCGCGGCGATCGCCATGCTGCCGATCGCGCCCGGAGACGCGTGGAAGCCCACCGGCACGGAGGATCCTGCGCTGCGAATCCTGCTGCTGCTGATGGCCAGCGTGGGGCTGCCGTACTTTGTGCTCTCCAGCACCAGCCCGCTGGTGCAGGTGTGGTTCACCCGCACCACGGGCGGGGCCAATCCCTGGCGGCTGTATGCGCTTTCCAACATCGGCTCCCTGGCAGCACTGCTGAGCTACCCGCTTTTCTTTGAGGTGCACTGGGATGTGCTGGAGCAGACCACGCTGTGGGCGGTGGGCTTTGGTGCGTTTGTGGTCCTCTCTCTGGCAGGCGTGTGGCTGGACCGGCGGCAGGCGCTGGAGGCCGAGGCCCCGCAGGCGGAGGACTCCCCTGCCCCCGCCGCCAGCGAAGCTGCGGCGAATGACCACCCCGGCTGGTGGCGACGGCTGTTCTGGGTGCTGCTGCCTGCGCTGGCCAGCAGCGTGCTGCTGGCGGCCACGAATCACGTGTGCCAGGACGTTGCGGTGATCCCCTTCCTCTGGGTGGTGCCGCTGAGTCTGTACCTGCTCACCTTCATCATCTGCTTTGAGCACGAGCGCTGGTATGTGCGCATCTCCGTGCTGTGGGCGGTGGTGGCGCTGCCGGTGCTCTTTCTCACCTGCACGGAGCAGCGCCTGCAGGCCAAGCCGGTGTGGACGAAATTTGAGCAGATGATGCACAACCATGTGCAGCCCGTGCTGAACAAGGTCACAGGGCAGGACTGGAACCTGGCCGACATCGATGTGACGCCCAATTTCGTCTGGGAGCTGGGCTGGTCCTTTGGCGCCATGTTTCTGGCCTGCATGCTCTGCCACGGCGAACTGGTGCGGCTGAAGCCCGCGCCACGCCGGCTCACGGAGTTTTACCTACTCATGTCTGCCGGCGGGGCGCTGGGCGGCCTCTTCGTCAGCCTGGGTGCGCCGCATGTCTTCACCAGCTTTGCGGAGTGGCCCATCAGCCTGATCGTGGTGTGCGGCGTGGTGTGCATCATCCTGCTGCGTGCGGTGCTGAAAATGCGGCGCTGGAAGGAGTGGGCGCTGCTGGTGCTCATCACCGGCATCACGGGCGGCATTCTCGGGATGATGTATGACGCCGGCCTGCTGGACTGGGAGCTGGTGCAGAAGCAGATCGAGGAGCAAAAGCTGCCCATGAGTGCGCTGTATGGCTCGCTGGCAGCCATCGGGCTCTGCATTCTCATTCTGGTCTGGCGCATGGTGCGCCGGGGCAGCCTGCGCCCGGGCCTCTTCTCCGCCATGCAGCTGGCCATGCTCTTCACCTTTCTGCTCATGACCATGAGCGATCTCGGCTTCAAGAAGGACGAGAAGATCGAGCGCGTGCGCAATTTCTACGGCATGCTCTCGGTGAGCGAGGACCACTTCGAAAGCGAGGGCCAGCGCCTGACCTACCGCGAGCTGGTGAATGGCGGCATCATCCACGGCATGCAGAATCTGGGCAACTTCCTGCAGGAGGAGCCCACCACCTACTACGGCCACCAGACCGGTGTGGGCAAGGCGCTGGACAGCATCAAGGAGAAGGCGGGCGCACGAATCGGTGTGGTGGGCATGGGCGCGGGCACGGCGGCCTGCTATGCACGCAGCGGGCAGAGCATCCGCTTTTATGACATCAATCCGGATGTGGTGCGCATCGCGGACAAGTACTTCACCTACCTGGCGGACGCACGAAAGCGCGGTGCCACGGTGGAGGTGGTGGTGTCAGACGCACGCCTGGCGCTGGAGCGCGAGAAGTCCCAGCAGTTTGACGTGCTGCTGCTGGATGCCTTCAGCGGCGACTCCGTGCCGGTGCACCTGCTGACGCAGGAGGCCTTCACGATCTATGACCGGCATATGAAGAAGGACGGCATCATCGCCGTGCACATCACCAACAGCTACCTGGTGCTGGCCCCGGTGATCGAAAAGATCGCCGCTGCCACCGGCTTCAAGACCACCCGGATCGCCACCGAGCTGGAAGGCGACCACGACTCCACCGACTACATCCTGGTGACGCGCAACGAGGCCTTTCTCAAGGCCACGCCGCCCAGCCTCGTGGGCACCGAGGTGGAGCTGAAACACGACGTCCGCCTCTGGACCGACCGCTACCACAACCTGCTGCGCATCCTGGACATCCCGGAGAATGTGAAGGAGTGAGGGGTAAAGCATGCCCGGCGCAGGTAGGGCGCTTGGTCCTCCAAGCGCCGTGGTCTGTGGCGGTGAGAAGACCCAGCTCATTCGCAGCTCAGATCTTCCTCTTCCTCCCTTTCTGAGAGGAAGAGGAGGAGTAGGAGGAAGAGAAGGACGACCGGCTCGCTGAGCGGTGGGTTTCACGCACCCACCGGGCTTCGGCGGCGGAGGGCTGGGGCCAGCCCTTCCTACCTCCAGCAACCAGCCCTACCCCACACCGCCGCAGAGTGAATTTGCGCGCAGGCTGGAACGCGCCCATCTTGGCGGGACCTTCCACCATGCTTCCCACCGACCCCGTCCCCACCCCGCAGCAGCTTTTCCGCTGGCTGGACAGCGGCCGCATCACCCGTGAGGAATTCCGCACCGCCATGGCCGTGCATGCGGGCGAGATCATCCAGGAGATGGAGCAGGCGCATGCGAACCCGATCGTGGCCAAGTTCAACGAACTCATGAACCGGCGCGAGGCCTGGAAATGGACACGCCGCCACGGCGAAAGGATCATGCGGGAGGTCCTGTGCGCGCTGATGGATGAAGAGCGCTTCCCCCCAGCGCGCTGGCTGTGGAACGCCGCCCATCTGCACGTGCCGGTGCACATCTTTTTCCGCACGCGCGGCACCCCTGTGATGCGATTTTTGGAAATGACGGTACACCCACAGCATGTGACGCTGGTGATCGAGCACGGCGGCAGCGAGACCCTGCCCCCTACGCGCGAGCGCTTCCACCTGCGGAGAAACCGCCAGCAGAGCCTGCAGGTGGAGCGCCGGGAGATCGTGTGAATTTGCACACCACCCCGCCCGTCTGCTGAGCCTGCTGGCAGCCATCCTGCTACCTATCCCGCCTTTTTTTCCTCAAATGCCCCCTTCTTCCAAGAAACAACCCCTGGGCCCCATCGGCCTGATCATCTTTGCCGTCATTTCCTTGGCGGTAGGCGCTTACTACCGCCTGCCCTCGCTGGGAGACCGGCCCATGCACACGGACGAGGCCATCCTGGCCATGAAGTCGGCGGAGTATCAGGCCACGGGCCATTTCCAGTATGACCCCAAGGACTTTCACGGACCGGGGCTGCACTACATCACACGCGTGTGGGGCTGGCTGGCGGGCTGGGGAGACTCCAGCACGTGGACAGAGGCACAGCTGCGCATGGTGCCGGTGATGTGCGGGCTGGGGCTGATCCTGGCCACGCTGCTGCTGCGCCACGCGCTGGGCCGCGCGGCGGCGGGCTATGCCATGCTGCTGATGTCCATCTCCCCCATGATGGTCTATTACTCCCGCTATTTCATCATGGAGGTGCCGCTGGTGCTGCTCATCACGCTGAGCATCGCGGCGCTGTGGCATTACTCGCAGGGCAGCGGGCGCTGGTGGCTGGTGCTGGCAGGCGTGTGCCTGGGCCTGCAGCACGCCACCAAGGAGACCTTTGTGCTGAATGTGGCCGCCGCTCTGGCGGGCTTTGCCGCCACGAAGCTGCTGGTGGGAGACTTTGCCCCGCGCCGCAGCGGCTTTGATTCCGGCCCTGGCAAACGCCGCGCCCTGCGCCCCTGGCTGTGGGTCATTATTCCCGCCGTGCTCACCAGCGTCGCGCTGTATTCCGGCGGATTTAAAGACTGGGTGGCGGTGAAGGACAGCGCGCTGACCTACCTGAACTACCTCAAGCGTGCCGAGGGCAGCGGCCATGAGAAGCCATGGTACTACTACCTCACCCTGATCTTCTGGCGCAAGGACGGCCTGGTGTGGAGCGAGGCCATGATCGGGGGCCTGGGCATCGTGGGCATGCTGTATGCCTTTCTGGGAAACCACAGCAAGCAGCCCGCGCGGCAGGCCTTTCTGGTCTTCCTCTCGGTCTATACCCTGGCGCTTTTTGCCATCTACTCCTTCCTGGCCTACAAGACGCCCTGGTCCATCCTCAGCGCGCAGCATGCTCTGACGCTGCTGGCGGGCGTGGGCGCAGCGGCCATCTCCAGCGCGCTCAGCGGCTCCTTTTCACGGGTGGTTTTCAGGATCGCCTTTGGCCTCGGCCTTTACAACCTGGTGGCGCAGACAAACCTGGCCATCCACCTGTATGCGGCGGATTCGAGAAACCCCTATGTCTATTCCCACACCTCCAGCAACCTGCTGCGCCTGCTGCCGGTGATCCGCGAACTGCAGAAGACAGCGCCCGATGGAGCCTTTGACGTCCTCGTGGTGAACCGCGATGCCGGATGGCCCCTGCCCTGGTATCTGCGCGACATCAAGAGCGTGCACTACACCAACGCCGTGCCGGACAAGATCGACGCGCGTGTGATCATCGCCGAGCCCGAGATGAAAACCGCGCTGGAGGCCAAATTTGACGGCACCCCCTACACCACGCTGGACCTGTACGGCCTGCGCCCCGGCGTCATGCTGAACCTCTGGGTGGAGCAGACCCTTTGGGAGCGAAACACCCTGCGCAAGCAGCAGCAAAAGGAAGCCCCCGCACCGTGAGCGAAGACGCCGCCCCCCAGCACCATCGCTTCACCCAGAACGCGATGGCCACCACCTTTGATGTCATCATCAGCCACGATGCGGCGGATGAAACCTACGCCGCACAGGCCGCGCAGGCGGTGTTTCAGGAGATCGCACGCCTGGAGGATGAGCTGAGCCGCTTCCGCGCCACCAGCGACATCTACCGCCTGGGGCAGCTCAAGGCCGGGGAGAGCATCCGCGTGGGCATGGCCGCATGGGACTGCCTCTCGCTGGCCAAGGCCATGCATCAGGAGACGGCGGGGGCCTTTGACATCACCATCGGCCCGCTCATGACCCTCTTCGTCACCTCCGATGGGGAGCCGCGTCAGGTGAACGCCGCCGTGCTGGAGCAGGCGCGCGGCATCATCGGCAGCCAGCGCTTTGACCTGGATGAGGACAACCTCAGCGTGACCGTGCACGCCAGCGGCATGATCTTTGATCTCGGGGCCATGGGCAAGGGCTACGCGCTCGACCAGGCCGCCGACGTGCTGCAGGACTGGAAGATCGGCAGCTTTGTGCTCAATGCCGGAGACAGCACCATCCTGGCCGTGGGCACACCTGCGGGCAAGGAGGCGTGGAGCATCACCCTCGGCGGCGGGCAGCGCAGGCTCTCACTCATCGACCGCGCCGTGAGCGGCTCCGGCTTTGCCGTGAAGGGAGCGCACATCATGAACCCGCGCCTCTTCATGCCCGTGCCGATCAGGAACCGCCGCACCTACGCCCTGGCCCCCACCGCCGCGCTGTCGGACGCGCTTTCGACCTCCTTCATGATCATGGATAAGGATGAGATCGCCGCCCTGTGCGCACGCTATGAGGGCGTGGAGGCGCTGGAGCTGGAGGAGTGAGAAAGCAATAGCACACGCGACGGCGTCATTGGAACCGGAGCCCAGTGGAACCGGTAAGAGCGAATCAATCAATGCGGTGGCAGAGATGCAGGCGCAAGCCAGCATCGGCAACACCGCTTTGAGCCGGAGCAGAGACGATCTCCGTCACCAACCTCACCGTCCGGCCAGCGAAAGCGGCAGCTTCACTCGTTCCTCGTTTCGCAGCCGCACTCCAAATTCGCCCTCGTGCTTTCGCAGTTAAATTTGGAGTGCGGTTGCGAAGTGAAGAATGAACGCAGCTACCGCTTTTGCAGGCCGGTTGCCCCTGCGAATACGATCAAACCCACGATGCCATCCGCCCATCGGCACTCACAGGCATGCGCACCCTACGCCTGCCACGCCCCTCTCACAAGCGGTGGCTCGATGCGGGGCTGACGCCTGCATCTGCGCGACTGCACTCCCAAATATAGCCCCCATCTCCCCCTGTCCAGAAAGGCAGCATTGGATTTGACCCGGAGGCCAGTCTGGCCTTGATAACTGCACTCCTGGCCGCTTCCGGCCTGAACGCAACCCTCACTCCACTCAACCTCCATGGCACTCTCCGTCGGTTCCAAAGCCCCTGGCTTCACCCTCAAGTCCAAATCCGCCTCCGGCCTCAGCGATGTCTCGCTCCCCGCTGGCAAGAACACCGTCCTGCTTTTCTTCCCCCTCGCCTTCACGGGCGTGTGCACCCAGGAACTGTGCGACATCACCGCCGGCCTCAGCTCCTACAGCGACCTGAACGCCGAAGTCATCGGCATCAGCGTTGACAGCCCCTTTGCTCAGGAAGCCTGGGCGCAGAAGGAAAAGATCGGCATCACCCTGGTGAGCGACCTCAACAAGGAAACCACCAAGGCCTACGACGTGCTCTTCCCGGGCCTCGCCGGCATCGGCGACACCTCCGCCCGCGCCGCCTTCGTGATCGACAAGAACGGCGTCATCCAGTACGCCGAGCAGACCCCCACCCCAAAGGATCTGCCGAACTTTGAAGCCGTGAAGGCCAAGCTGGCCGAACTGGCCTAAGCTGCCGCCCACTGCTCAAGATAACCATCCGATGCCATGCGATGCTGAGTCGCATGGCATTTTTGTGGTTGAGCGCAGGGACAGAAAGTGGCTTCTCTAGCTGCAAACCCCTCCCCCGATTCCATGGCCGCACACGCAGATCACTTCACCCTCCCCACGCGGGGAAAAGGCACCTACGAGATCACCGAGCGCTGCCAGCAGATCGTGAGAGCCAGCGGCATCCGCACCGGCATGGCCACCGTTTTTGTCCAGCACACCAGCGCCAGTCTGGTGATCTATGAGAATGCCGACCCGTCTGCGCGCACGGACCTGCACAGCTTCTTTGACCATCTGGTGCCGGAGGACACGCCCTACTTTGTGCACACTTACGAAGGCCCGGACGACATGCCCAGCCACCTGCGCATGGCGCTCACGCGCACCTCGGAGGTCATCCCCGTGGTGGACGGCCGCCTGGCACTGGGCACCTGGCAGGGCATCTTCCTCTTTGAGCACCGCCGCGCCCCGCACACCCGCAGCATCGTGATCAGCGTGGTGGGCGAGTGAGCAGCAACCCACAGTCCGAACATGCGCGGCTTTTTCTTGCCAGCAATCGTCTTAGTCTGCATGATGATGCCATGAAAACGCTGCTCTGTCTTTGTGCTGCCTTGTTGATCCTCGTCGTGAACAGCCAGGCCAAGAAGGATGCTCTGCCAAAGGCCCCGCTGGGAGCGCCCCTCAAGGTCAGCGTGCCGCTGAAATACCTGGATGCCGCCGAGGCCTACCAGAAGCTCAAGGAGTCCTTTCCCAAGATCGCTGAGATGGTGCAGGACATCCAGATAGGCCCCAATGCGCTGACGCTGAACTCCGGCCACGCCCAGTATGCCGAGCTGCGGAAAAAGCTGGCCGAGATGGACGTGCGGCCCAACATCATGCTGCTCAGGGCCGTGATCAGCGAGGTGCAGGCGGACGGCACGGAGAAGGAGATCTCCCAGCGCAAAGTGACCTTCATCGAAGGCCGGCCCTGGAGTTCCTACGAGATGATCGGAGACAAGAAGTTCAAGCTGAGCATGACCGTGACGACCTTCAAGCACACTCCAGCCGAGAATCCGTCGAAGTAGTCATCCCATGATGCGTTGGAAACGGGTCTGAAGGTGCAGGCACGAGCCGCCAGAGGCTTCGCCGCAGCGATGGAGGGGGATCATTTTGATCCCCACACCTGCAGCGGGTTCGCGGATGTGCGATGGCGCTGGATGATATGGGAGGCTCGGCTCTGAGGAGACGCGAGAACGCTGGTCTTATGTGTGCGCGTGAGGGATCGGGACGATCGCTCTCCGCCTGAAGCCTCAGCCCACGATCGCCTGCGGCACACGGCCGTGCACATCGGTGAGGCGGTAGTCGCGTCCGGCGTAGCGATAGGTCAGCCTTTCGTGGTCCATGCCCAGCAGGTGCAGGATGGTGGCATGCACATCATGCACATGCATCTTGTCCACGGCGGCCTTGAAGCCAAAGTCATCGCTCTGGCCGTAGGCCTGACCGCCGCGTGCGCCGCCACCGGCCAGGAACATGCAGAAGCCGTGCGGATTGTGGTCGCGGCCGTTGCCATTCTCGCTCACGGGTGTGCGGCCAAATTCACCACCCCAGATGATGAGGGTGTCCTCCAGCATGCCGCGCTGTTTCAAATCTCCGATGAGTGCGGCGATGGGGCGGTCGATGTCCGCCGCCAGCTTGCGGGTCTGCTCATCGTGCTTGGAGTGCGTGTCCCAGGGCTGGCCGTTGCCGTAGTAGAGCTGCACGTAACGCACGCCGCGCTCCACCAGTCGGCGGGCCATGAGGCAGCCGTTGGAGAAATGGCTTTTGCCATAGATCTCGCGCACCTTCTCAGGCTCCAGATTGACATCAAAGGCATCGGTGGCGGCGGACTGCATGCGGTAGGCCGTCTCCATGGCCTGGATGCGGCCATTCAGCGCCACATCCGCACCACCGCGTGCGGCCAGGTGCTCGGCATTGAGCGCCTGCATGAGATCCAGCTGACGCCGCTGATCTGTGCGCGCCAGCTTCTCATTCGTCAGCCACGGGATCATCTGCTTCGGATCCAGATTGGAGTGGTTGATGTACACGCCCTGGTGCTGCGCGGGGAGAAAGGCGCTGGTCCACAGCACGGAAAAGCGCACCGGCTTGCCGGGGCAGAGCACGACGAAGGAGGGCAGATTCGCATTCTCATTCCCCAGACCGTAGCTCAGCCACGAACCCATGCTGGGCACGCGCTCGGTCATGGTGCCGTTGTTCATCAGCAGCAGCGCGGGGCCGTGATTCGGATTGTCCGTGTGGCAGGAGCGCAGCACGCAGAGGTCATCGGCATGGCGTGCCAGATTGGGCAGCAGCTCGCTGATCTCCAGCCCGCTCTGCCCATGCTTGGAATAAGCATACGGAGAGGCCAGCAGGCCGCCGGTGGGGCGCTCGGTGCGCAGGTCTGCGCCCTCGGGTTTCTGCCCGGAGTATCGGGTGAGGCCCGGCTTGGGATCAAAGAAGTCCGGCCCGAACGGCCCGCCGTTCATGAAGAGCTGGATCACGCGCTTGGCCTTCGGCACAAAGTTTGTGCGCGGCGCGCCCTGCAGCGCAGACGCCAGGCCCAGCGTGCCCAGGCCGCCCCCCATGCGGGAGAGCAGTGCACGACGTGAGAGCGCGGAGAGATCGGACATGCGGAGTGTACGCAGGCCGAGGGCGCACGCTTGCGCAGCAATTCTCTTCACTTCAAAAATCGACAATCCTTGTTCATCAATCGTCAATCAATCATGCCCACGATGCCTTGAGGCCGGAGGATTGACGATTGTCGAGCAATCGAATTTTGATTTTAGAAGTCTGAACCTCACTCCACCTGGATCTCAAACGGCGTCAGCATGGAGAGCGGTGCGCCCGGCGCATCCTCAAAGGGGTACACCATCACATTCGGCACCACGCAGCGCAGGTGGAAGTCGTAGAAGGCGCGCATGTAGTCGGCGGTCACAGGAGCTTCCAGATTCATCTGCCGCCAGAGAATGGCTTTGATGACGTAGCCATGGCAGACCACCAGGATGCCCTGCTCCGTACGCTGCCGCAGTGCGGCGAGAGATTCGTCAATGCGGGCGCAGAATTCGCGAAAGCTCTCCGCGCCTTCGCCATCGCAGTAGTCGGGGTCACAGCGCTCCCAGTACTGGCGCGCGGGCTCGCGGCGCAGGTTTTCGGTGGTGCCCACGTAGCGTGCGGGGGCCAGAAAGGTCAGCTCGTGCAGCGGCAGCGTGAGCACCGGCACCTGCGGCAGCCGCCTGCGCAGCGGCTCCACGGTCAATCCCGTGCGTGCATAGCGCGAGACCACGATGAGATCCGGCACCGTCTGCCACTGCTGACCCAGCGCCTCGGCCTGCGCCTGCCCCTTGTCGCTGAGCCCGATGGCATGCGGCGTGTCCGTGGGAAACCCCGCATTGCTGAGGCTTTCGGCGTGACGGATGAACCAGATCGTTTTCTTCATAGGGGGCGTGTGCCATAGGCGTGCTGAGGTGGGATGGCAAATGCGGGTGCGCACTTGCGGTGAAATCACACCGCGCATGGCCCAGAGCCATTTGGAGTGCGGTCGCGGAGTGAAGAATGAACGCAGCTACCGCTTTGATTCGCGTCGCTCACCCTACGGGCTCCTTTCAGTCGTCTGTCTCACTTCGCTCGGCTCTGTGGGCTGGTGAGCCTGCGAATACAATGAGGCAACCGAAGGTCACCTCTCTTTGGAGTGCGCATACGCACCCAGCAATGCATGCCACGAGACGCTCGAAAGCGGTGGCTACGATGCAGGCTTGCGCCTCGCATCTGCGCAACCGCACTCCAAATTCGCGCTCGTGCTTGCGCAGTTAAATTTGGAGTGCGGTCGCGGAGTGAAGAATGAACGCAGCTACCGCTTTGATTCGCGTCGCTCACCCTACGGGCTCCTTTCAGTCGTCTGTCTCACTTCGCTCGGCTCTGTGGGCTGGGCGAGCCTGCGAATACAATGAGGCAACCGAAAGTCACCTCTCTTTGGAGTGCGCATACGCACCCAGCAATGCATGCCACGAGACGCTCGAAAGCGGTGGCTCCGATGCAGGCTTGCGCCTCGCATCTGCGCAACCGCACTCCAAATTTGCGCTCGTGCTTGCGCATTTAAATTTGGAGTGCGGTCGCGGAGTGAAGAATGAACGCAGCTACCGCTTTGATTCGCGTTGCTCACCCTACGGGCTCCTTTCAGTCGTCTGTCTCACTTCGCTCGGCTCCGCAGGCCGCTTGATCATTCGAATGGCATGGAGCTTTCGCGGCCACACGTGCTGAGCATGCGGCGATCAAGCCGCATGCCCCACCCAAGCGCGGGAGGAGGAAGATTCAGCAGCGCATCATGCCTTCACCATAGCCTTCTTCTCGGCCTGCAGCGCGGCTTTGTCGGCGGCGATCTGGGCGAGGGCTTCGGCCTGGCGGGCTTTCTGCTTGGCTTCGTATTCAGCGATGGCTTTGGCGCGGGCTTCGGCGCGGCGGGCTTTGGCTTCTTCTTCGGCTTGATTGGCTTTGGCGCGCTCGGCGTCTTGAGCAGCCTTGATGGCGGCGGCTTCGGCGGCGCGCTTTTCCTTCTCCAGACGGATGGCTTCCTTCTCGGCCAGCTGCTTGGCCTTCAGCTCGGCAGCAGCAGCGCGGACGGCCTCGCGCTCGGCTTCGGCCTGGGCGCGGATGGCGGCCTTTTCAGCCTCGGCCTGTTCTTTGGCCAGGCGGGCGGCTTCCTTGGCCGCTTCTTTCTCTGCCAGAGCCTGGGCTTTGGCGGCGGCTTTCTCAGCCTCGGCCTGCTCTTTGGCCAGGCGAGCGGCTTCCTTGGCGGCTTCCTTCTCTGCCTGCGCCTGAGCCCGGGCCTCAGCGGCAGCGAGCATGGCAGCCAGTTTCTCGGCCTCGGCCTGCTCCTTGGCAATGCGTGCGGCCTCCTTGGCAGCTTCCTTTTCGGCCAGGGCCTGAGCCTTGGCGGCTGCCTTTTCAGCGGCTTCCTGTTCCTTGGCCAGGCGGGCAGCCTCCTTGGCGGCGGCTTTCTCGGCTTCAGCCTGTTCCTTGGCAAGACGGGCAGCTTCTTTGGCAGCCTCCTTTTCAGCGAGTTCGCGGGCCTTGGCCTCGGCTTTCTCCAGGGCGGCCTGCTCTTTGGCGAGGCGCTCGGCCTCCTTGGCAGCTTCCTTCTCGGCCAGTGCCTGGGCCTTGGCCTCGGCGGCGGCGAGCATGGCGGCCAGCTTCTCGGCCTGGGCGCGCTCCTTGGCGGCGATCTTTTCAGCCTCTGCCTGTTCCTTGGCCAGACGGGCGGCTTCTTTGGCGGCCTCCTTTTCGGCCAGCGCACGGGCTTTGGCCTCCTCCTTTTCAGCCTGTTCCTTGGCCTTGATGGCGGCGGCGGCGGCGCGCATGGCCTCCAGCTCCAGCGCGGCCTGCGCCTTGGCGGCGGCGGCGGCTTCTTCCTTGGCGATGCGGGCAGCCTCCTTCTCGGCGATGGCTGCGAGGCGTGCAGCTTCCTTGTCTGCCAGCGCCTGGGCCTTGGCGGCCTCGCGCGCGGCGATGTCTGCTGCCACCTTGGCCTCGGTGGCGGCGGTGAGCTGCAGGCTGAAGTCGATCATTTTCTGGCTGAGCTCCGCAGCCGTGGCGGTCAGGCCCTCGACAGCCTCCTCCAGCACACGCGGCTGGATTTCCAGCGCCTGGAGTTTCTGCGCAGTGTCAGCAAGGAGGGCAATGAATTTGGGATCGAGCTTGGTGGTCATGGGCGGAAAAATCGGGCGGGCATGAATGATCAGAGATGGGCTGGTGTAAAGACGGGAATAACATTCAAAATGCAGCCTCTCACCGCAGCCTGCGCCGGTTGACGGCTGCATGGGGGTATAGAAAAAGCGCCCGCCTCTTTCTCGATGCCCCACCGACCCTCCTCTTGACCACCTGACCACTCCTGCCGACAACCTCTGCCCATGCGTCTTTCCCTCCTCTCCGCAGCCCTGCTTGCCCCCGCTCTCGCCAGCCACGCGGCGGAGGATGCGCCGCTGTTTCTCAATGCCAGCCAGCTCTCGATCGCCACGGGCAAGCCCTCGCTGGTGCTCATGTCCGGCGCGTCCACGCACATCCCGGTGTGGTCCCTGTCCGGCGGCACGGAGGGGCAGTCCGTCTGCGGGGTGGTGACCGGCCTGCCGAACGACTGCGGCGGGGTGCGCGTGGAGATCACCGTGACGTCCACCGATACAGAAACGAGCCCAGCCTTTGAGGATGTGTACCGCGTGCACCTCTCTCAGATGATTGAAGGAGCCCCCTTCACCGCCCGCCATCTGCAGGGCGATCCCGTGCGCACCACGCTGCCTGCCGGGCCGCTGCATTCCCGCAGCATCGTGCTCAATGCCTACTACAAGGTGCAGCCCGGTGCGCCGCTGTGCGTGCGCATTCAGCGCGAGCCCGGCGACCCCGCCGACACCTTTACCCGCCCGATGGGGCTGGCTGCGGTGAAAATCACCCCCGTCAAAGCCCCCGCCGCGCCCTTCGTGGTGCAGGACGTGCCGGGCTACAACTCCTGGCCGATGCTCCAGGCCATGGGCGACAAGCTGGTGTGCGTGTACACCCGTGGCTCCGGCCACACCATTGGCGAAGACGCGCGCGCCACCTACGCACGCACCTCCACCGATGGCGGCAAGACGTGGACGCCCGAGACCACCGTGGCCAACAGCCCCGGCTACGGCGATGTGCCTGTGGGCAAGGGCCTGGACTCCACCGGCGCGCTGCTCGCCTGGGTGCGCCGTGTGGGCAAGGAATGGCACCAGGATCTCTACCGCAGCACCGATGGGGTCAACTTCACCCTGGTGACCACGCCCACGCTGGACCCGCGCCCCGTGCAGATCACGGATATTTTCTCCGTGCCCACCGTGGGGCTCATGGCGCTGTGGTTTGCCGGTGACTATGGCGATCAAGGCCCCACCCACTCCTGGGGCAAGCTGACCAGCACGGACGATGGCAAAACGTGGACGCAAACCACCATCGAGTCCGGTTTGACGAAAGCGCAGTGGCCCACCGAACCCTCCGCTGTGTATCTCGGCGAGGGCAGGATCCTCGCCATCGGCCGCACGGAGAGCGGCGCACCCACCACCGAGCGTGCGCAGTTCCAGATGACCTCCACCGACCATGGCAAGACCTGGAAGCGCGAGCAGACCAACATCACCAACGTGCTGATCTCCACCCCCAGCCTGATCCTCGATGCCAAGACCGGCCTGCTGAGCAACTACTACTACCAGCGCGGCCAGGCAGGCGTGCTGTGGCGCAGGCTGGTGAAGCCGGAGAGCGTGTTTGAGCATCCGCTGCGCTGGCCCGCGCCCGAAGCCGTGGCCGCCGGAAGCGACAGCACCATCGATGCCGGAAACGTGAACGCCACGGTGATCGGGGACACGCATTATCTCTCCTACTACTCCGGCAAGGCTCCGAACACCGCCGTGCAGGTGTCCGTGCTGAAGGCACCGGCGGGAGAGGCGAAGTAAGGGAGCGGCAGCATCGTGGTCCGCAAAGCTTCAAGGCAGATCCGGCAGCCATTGCTTGCATGCCCGGCACACGTAGGATGGGTGTGGCGACAGCCCGCCCGTCCATCAGCGTGCTGCAAGCAACACGGCGTACGGACATCCTCATGGTCGGACGGTTTGGCGGAGAGCGCGGTGGGACGATGAAGCGTTTGCGACGCCAAACACATCCAACCTACGACCGGAGTGCCACGCTACTCGTGCACAAGCCTGCTCAGACTCGTTTTCAATTGCCTATGGTATTAAAAAATAAAGCAGCCGCGTTTTGAAGGGTGGATCGTCTGGCAGCATCGTGCAGGCGACCGCATGCCATGCATCATATGGCTACATTATTTCTTAATACGTTCCACCTGCGATCTGATGCCACAACATGAACACTGAACACCTGCGCTTCCACATCCTCTACTCCTCATTGGCTGCACGAGGCACGGGGACGGCGCGGGGTACTGCGCCGACGCTTTGGTAGGGGTCGTTGCCGATGACGGCTCCGGAGACGGGATGCACCGGCAGAGGCTCGGGCTGGGAGGGGCCTCGTGTGCGGCCCACGGGGATGGCACGCGGTGCGGTGACGAGGAGCTGGGTGAGGCCGGGCTTCACATCCCAGCCGTGGGGCTTGCCCTCCGTGACCATGGCAAAGACGGCCGCCCACAGCGGCAGCGCCACCTGGGCGGCGGTGGCCTTGGGGTTGATGGGCGCATCTTTGTCATGCCCCACCCACACGAGGCAGGTCATGCTGCGGTCCATGCCGGCAAACCACGCGTCGGTGCGGTCGTAGGTGATGCCGCCATAGCCTGCGATGCTTTTGTCAGCCAGCCCGTGCTGCACCAGCGGGGCGCGGTACTCGGGCCGTGTCATGCCTGCGATGAGGGTCTCGCGGATGTGCGCCATGGCGGAGGGCGCAAAGATCTCCGCGCTGCGCACGGTGGGGGCCAGCAGCACATGCGGAGCGGTGCAGAGGCGGCCGTCATTGGCCACAGCGGTGAAGGCACGCGCCAGCTCGATGAGGCGCACAGGACTCTGCCCCAGGGTAAAGGCGGCCTCCGTGCGCAGCGGTGTGGTGAATGAGCAGCGGCCCAGCTCAGACCTCACGGCGTCCAGCCCCACCTGATAGCACAGGCGCACGGTGGCGGCGGTGCGCCCCTCCAGCAGCGCCTGCATGGGGGTGATGGTGCCGCCGGTGTAGGCCACGGGCTCGCCATCCGCGCCCCATTCCCCCAGGGTGCCGGCCAGCCCGCCGATCATGGCCTGGCGGTTGTCCAGCGGCCCGTCGATCAGCGGTGTGTCGGTGGCCTCTGGCAGCGCGGTGAGCGCAGCGGCATAGACGAGCGGGAGGAAGCCGGTGCCCGGCGGGCGTGTGCCCTCCAGTGCACGATTGAAAGGACTGGTGGTGAAGTCCCTGCCGCCCTGCATGGCCAGGATGGCGCCGGAGCGATTGTCCAGCACGATGACGGCACCCTGCAATGTGGCAGCGCCTTTGTCCTTGTCCTTCCCCTCCACGCTTTCCAGGTGCTGGCGCATCAGGGCATCGAGCCGCCGCTGCCAGTCCAGGCGCAGGGTCATGCGCATCTCCGGCGGGGTGCCGGGCTTCATGCCCAGGCGCTGAAACTCCGAGCGTGCCGCTGCGAGCATGTAACCGGTGCGCACGCGGGTCTTGTCATGCCGCACCACGAGGGGCTGGGCCTTGGCAGCGGCGGCCTCCTCCTTGCCCAGCCTGCCGGTGTCCACCATGCGCTGCAGCGAGAGATCGCGCTTTTGCCGCGCCAGCGCGGGCTGGGTGATGGGCGAATAAGCCACCGGGGCCTTGATGATGCCCGCGAGTGTGGCGGACTCCGGCAGCGTGAGCTCGCGCACGTCTTTGCCAAAGTAGCAGCGCGCCGCCGCGCCCACGCCGCTGCACCCGGTGCCGAGGTAGATGCGGTTCAGGTAGTGCGAGAGGATCTGCTCCTTGCTGTACTCATGCTCGATGCGCATGGCCAGAAAGATCTCGGTGATCTTGCGCTCGTAGCTGCGGCCCTGCAGGCCAAAGGCATTGCGTGCGAGCTGCTGCGTGATGGTGCTGCCGCCCTGGCGGATGCCCTTGGCATTGAAGTTCTTCAGCGCAGCGCGTGTCAGGCCGATGACATCAAATCCGGGATGCGAAAAGAAGCGCGCATCCTCCGTGGCCAGCACGGCCTCCACCAGCGAGGTGGGCAGCTCCTTGAGATCCACCAGCTCGCGCTCGATCTCGCTGGCGCTGCCCACGGGCTCTCCGCGTGCGTCCACGATCAGCGTCTCGTTCTGGCCCCGGGTGAGAGCGGCCATGTCATAGCCCGCCGCCACGGCGGAGTAGTGCCACCACACCGCCGCCAGCGCCAGCGCCCCCAGCCCCACGGGCACCGCCGCCACACCGCCCAGGATGCGCAGCCAGCGCGGCACACGCAGCCAGCGGCTGCGCAGGCCGGAGAGGAGGCTCAAAAGAGGGCGGATGAACGAAGGCACAGAGGAAGGAATGAAACGGAAGAGGATGGAATGTGAGAGGATATGACAGCGTGCAGCGGGATACGTTTTGAAGAAATCAGCGGGAGCCCGAAGTCCGGCGCATCAGGGGCGGAAGAGACGCTGGAAGAATTCACTGACCGGATTTCCCTGATACTGCGGCGGCGGTCTGCGGCCATAGCCAGAGCCGGGTGGCGGCCTGCCGTAGTAGCCGTAGGGCGGCCCGTCATTGGGGTAGTAGCCAGGGGGTGGCGGCGGGCGGCCATCCATGCCGTAGTAGCCTGGCTCTGCCGAAAGCGTGAGAGGGTCGTTTTCCTCCTCCACCCGCACGGGCTCGTAGGCCACCTCGTGCGCGGAGGGTTTGGCCTCGATCTCCCGCAACACTTTGGCGATGACGGGTGCCGCCGTGCCGCCACCGGAGAGGCCACCCTCGCCTGCATTTCCCTCCAGCATGACGGCAAAGGCCAGTGGCGGATTGGTCTCCACGTAGCCTGCAAACCACACCACATTCGCCTTGGCTCCGCGCAGCACCCACTGGGCGGTGCCGGTCTTGCCATGCACGGGGATCTTCTTGAGGCGCGCGGCGCGGCCGGTGCCATTGGCGTGATTCACCACGCCGTACATGGCGTGGCGGATCATGTCCAGATCCCCCTGCCCCACAGGCAGCAGCGTCTCGCGGCATGGCGTCACCATATCTCCCACCTGACCGCGCTGGGACTGCGTCTGCATGACGAGGCGCGGGCGCGGCCTGCAGGCCCCGTTTGCCAGCGTGGCCATGGCCATGGCGACCTGCAGCGGCGAGGCCTCGGTGACACCCTGACCGATGGAAAGATTGGCCAGATCCCCATTGGCCACAGCACGTGGCGGCAGGGAGCCTGCGGCCGTCTTGATGGGCAGCACGGGCGCGGCACCGTAGCCAAACTCCCGCGCCATGTAGAGGATGGGCGCATCCCGCGTCATCATGGCGGACTGGTAGAAGTAGGTGTTGCAGCTGCGGATGATGGCGGAGCGTGCATTGAACCAGCCGTAGTCATCCTTGGACCAGTTGTCGAACTCCCTGCCATCAATCATGAGCGTGGGCCCGCACTCAAACTCCTGCATGGCGGGCACTGTGCCGGCACGCAGCCCGGCCAGCACGACCATGGGCTTGAAGACGGAGCCGGGCGGGTACGTGCCGAGCACGGCGCGGTCAAACAAAGGCCCGTTGATGTCCTGTGTCAGCGCATTGAAATCCGCCTCCGAGATGCCGCCTGCAAAGGCATTGGGATCATAACGCGGCAGGCTGGCCATGGCGCGGATGTCTCCGGTGTAGCCGTCCACCACCACCATGGCGCAGCGGCGGCCGGTCTGCGCCAGCGCGGACTCCACGATGCGCTGGGTGTCGAGGCTCAGCGTGGTGACGACATCGCGCCCGGCCACCGGCGGGGTGAAGACCTGCTCATAGGCCACGTGGCCGTCATTGCCCACCATGAGGCAGAGCGTGCCATCGGTGCCGGTCAGCTGCTTGTTGTAGGCGGCTTCCAGCCCGGTGGCACCGCGTGTGCGCTGCCACAGCGGCTCATTGCGCAGCACCTGCCCGCCGGGGGCTGCACCATCTGCGGAAACATAACCCAGCAGATGTGCGGCCATGCTGCCCTGCGGGTAGTGGCGCACATACTCCGTGCGCACCAGGGCATGCGGATGCTTCTGCGCATCCAGCTTCAGCTCCTGGGTGATGGCATCGCTGACAGGGATGGGCAACTCGCGGCGGCTTTCATAGTGGCGCTGCAGCGTGTCGGCATCGGGCATGCGCAGCATGGGCAGGTCGGCGTGCATGGCCTCGATCTCCTGCTGCAGCCAGGCGGTGTAGGCCTCCAGCGTGGTGTGCTGCGCGGCGGGCACGGTGAGCTGCACACGCCGCACGAGGGAGTTCTGCGCCAGCGGCCTGCCAGCGCGGTCCAGGATCTGCCCACGCGGTGCCGGTATGGCAAAGTAAAAGGGCCGCACATCCGCCCGCGATCCGCTGCCCGGCACAAAGCTGGGTGGCGCAGGTGGCTCGGGCACCTTGGCCTTGGGAGCAGGCGGCTTGGCCACAGGCTCCGGCGCTGCCTCCACGGGCTGGGCGGCAGGCGCTTGCGGCAGTTGCGGTGATCCTGCGGCGGGCGGCTTGTCCTGACGGCTCTCCGCTGCGCCGCTGGCAGATGCGGTGAGCAGCGCCGCGAGCGTGAGCATCGCCACCCCACGCCACCGAGCAGGCGGCTTCATGGCAGCAGCAGACAAACCTTCCCGGCGATTGGAGATCACAGCAGCGACCATCCTCCAAAAATAGCCACACTCCCGCCGCATCTCAAGCCCGGCTCCATAGACAAACACCGCACGCCACAGCGCTACACAGCCCCCGCCCATTTCCCGAAATAGGCGGGCAAAGGTGGGCGCACCCAAAGGCCGCTCGATTCAGCCGCAGAGGGGCAATGAGGCAGAGGCAGAGGCAGAGGCAGCAGAGATTTCATACCATGCACAGCTGAAAACGGCTCTCATGGGTGGAAGCCAGCGCTCCGGCGGAGAGGGATCGTCCCGATCCCTCACGCTCCCGCAACGCCCTGCATTCTCGCGTCTCCACAAAGCCGAATTTCCCACACATCATCCAGCGCCATCGCACATCCACAAACAAGCGCCCTGTGTGGGGATCAAGATGATCCCCCTCCGTCGCTGCGGCGAAGCCTCTGGCGGAGAGGGATCGTCCCGATCCCTCACGCTCCCGCATCGCCTAGCATTCTCGCGTCTCCACAAAGCCGAATTTCCCACACATCATCCAGCGCCGTCGCACATCCACAAACAAGCGCCATGTGTGGGGATCAAGATGATCCCCCCTCCGTCGGCTCGCGCCTCCACCTTCAGACCCGTTTTAACTGATCGTGGTATAAGCCAGGATCAAAAACACCGCCTCCTCTGCTACTCTGCCCCTCTGCGGCAAAGACGAACGTCTCGGCGCTGAAGCAAGCACCAGGAATAACGATGACGCACAGATTGCAGGCATAACCGCCTGCATCACTGCCCCGCTTACTTCCCGAAATAGCCCTTCACCTTGACCTTGCGGCCGTAGATGCCGCCGCCTCCGGCGACGTAGAGGATGTCGTGGTCTTTGCCGGCGAACTCGACGCTGACGACCTTGCCTGCGGGGTCCGGTTTGGCGATGATGCCGGAGAGACGGCCTGCGGTGTCAAAGATCTGCACGCCCAGCTCGGTGGTGACAAAGACGCGCCCTGCGGCCTCGGTGGTGGCACCGTCTCCAGCGGCGCTCTCCTTGCCCACAGGCAGCCACATCGTGGAGTAGGGCTCCGCGCCGGAGAGCGTGCCGTCGTCCTCGATGCGCCAGGCCCACACGTGCTTGCCGCCGTATTCGGAGGCGAAGAGCGTGCGCTCATCGGTGGAGATGGTGATGCCATTCGGCTTCACCACATGGCCCTCATCGGCGATGATATGCTTCTTGTCTTTCGTGATGAGGTGGATGCGCTGCGTGGGCGTCTCGGTGAAGTAGAGGTGCCCTGCCTTGCTGACTACCAGATCATTGCATTTCACACCCGTGAGCAGCACCTCCACCTCCCCTTTCATGGTGATGGTGATGATGCGCTGCTCTTTATTGTGACAGGCGTAGAAGCGTCCGTCCGGCCCGATCTGCAGGCCGCTGATGCCGGGGAGATTGTCGAGAAAGAGGTCCGTCTTGCCGGTGGCGGCGTCCAGCTTGTAGATGCCCTTGCCGCCCTTCACGTCGGTGAAGAAGAGATTGCCCGCAGCATCGCAGCATAGGCCGTCGGTGAAGACATAGCCGGAGGCCGCCTCGCGCCAGGGCTCGCCCTCGATGAGGTAATCATGCAGCGAGGTGTCCTGCGCGAAGAGGGAGGAAGAAAGGAGGCAGAGGGAAAGAAGGGTGCGTTTCATGCGCGAGTGGTTGTGATCAGTTGTAAATGTCTTTGCGATGCCCCACGTCCACAATCAGGACGACGAGCTTGGAGTCTTGTGGCAGTCAAAGGTTCAAGGTGTGCTCAAAACGAGAGGATGAAGTTCGAGGCTGCAGTTCACTTACTTCCAGCCCATTTCTTTTTTCGCCTCATCCCATGAGACATTCTCACCGCCTTCGACCAGGAGGGCTTCAGCTCTGGCTACATCGGCGGCATCTTCCACCTCTGCGCGCTTGGCGTCCATCCATTCGACAAGCTGCCAGAACTGATCCTGCGGCAGTGACTCGATGGCTTTTTTGATTTCAAGCACCGCGCTCATGAGGATGAAGGATTGGTTTGCTCAAAGGAGAACCACGGACTGGGCACACGCAGCCTCTCACTTCTTCCACAGCCAGCGCATCGTGTCCGGGAAGATGGCGCCGCCGTGCTTGCCGCTGTGGGTGCCTTCGCCGAAGACAAAGGTGTAGTCGTAGCCTGCAAACTTCAGGGAGGCGGCCATGTCCTGATTGGACAGCGGCCAGTTGCCGAACTGGTTGTCGAGGTCGTTCCTGCCATCCTGGAGGAAGACTTTGAGAGGCTTCTTCTCCGTCTTGCGCACGAGGGCGGGATAGACGTAGCCGCCGCGAATGTTGGTGAAGGAGCCGATGTGGCTGACCACCTTGCGGAAGGCGTCCGGGCGCTCCCACGCCACGGTGAAGGCGCAGATGCCGCCGCTGCTGTTGCCGCAGATGGCGCGCTGGTCGGGGTCGCTGGTCAGCTTGTAGGTCTTGCTGACTTCGGGCAGGATCTCCTCCAGCAGAAACTTGGCATACTGATCTCCGAGAGAGTCGTACTCAAAGCTGCGATTGCTGCGCGGTTTTTCCTTGGGGTTCTTGGTGGGAAACACGCCCGGATTGATGAAGATGCCGATGGTGACGGGCATCTCCCCTTTGGCGATGAGATTGTCAAACACCACAGGCACGCGGAACTGGCCGTCTGCCTTCACAAAGCCGCCGCCGTCGCAAAAGACCATCACGCTGGCTGGCTGCTCGGGCTTGTACTGCGCGGGCACGTACACCCACCAGTCGCGTGTGGTGCCGGGGAAGATCTTGGACTCCGTCCAGGCAGGCATCTGCGTCACCTTGCCATGCGGCACATCCTCCTTCACCTGGGAGTCCGGCCCGAGGACATACTGATCATCCTGCGGAGCCGCAGGGGCGAGCGTGGCGAAAAGGAACGAGACAGCAGCGAGTGGGAGAAACGGGAACTTCATGGAGGAAAAGCGAACGAGGGTTGGGAGCGGCATCTTGCAGCGATGAAAGGCGAGTGAAGGCATCGCGCAAGCAAAAGCCTCAGATGCTGCCTGATGTGCCGCAGCAGAATATGGAGTGCGGTCGCGGAGTGAAGAATGAACGCAGCTACCGCTTTCCGTGGGCCGAGCAGAGGTGCAAGCATCACGTAGATATGAGAGGCAGCAGCTCTCACGAACGATGCATCTCTCGCAGGCCGGTCAGCCCACGCCCACCACGAGACGCTCGAAAGCGGTGGCTCCGATGCAGGCTTGCGCCTCGCATCTGCGCAACCGCACTCCAAATTCACTGCGCGTGCTCACGCAGCCCATTTGGAGTGCGGTCGCGGAGTGAAGAATGAACGCAGCTACCGCTTTTCGTGGGCCGAGCAGAGGTGCGAGCATCACGTAGCTATGAGAGGCAGCAGCTCTCACGAACGATACATCCCTCGCAGGCCGGTCAGCCCACGCCCACCACGAGACGCTCGAAAGCGGTGGCTCCGATGCAGGCTTGCGCCTCGCATCTGCGCAACCGCACTCCAAATTCACTGCGCGTGCTCACGCAGCCCATTTGGAACCGGAACGAAGTGGAGATAGACAGCCGCAGGCTGCCCGAAGGGCGAGCGCAGCGAGTCAATGCGGTCGCGGAGGGAGGAACGACCGCAGCTACCGCTTTCCGTGGGCCGAGCAGAGGTGCAAGCACCACGAGACGCCCGCAGGCAGCAGCTCTCGCATGGCGGACCCTCTAGCTGAAAAATCCTTCCTGCACAGCGACCCAGCGGCCATCCTTCCAGAAAAAGGAATAAAAGGTGGTGTGCCCACCCATCACAGCTCCGTTTTTGGAACCGCCACCATTTACAATTTCCACCCGTATGGGGCTTTTATCCAAAAGGATGTGTTTCTCACTCTCCGGCTTGTCCGGTGTGTCAATGACACAGCGCTCAAGCCGGATCGCCAGCCTGCGGTTTTCCGACTCATGATGCCGGTATACCTGATGATCAAAGAGGAAGGTATAACCTGGCACAGACGGGACAAAACCCGGCGGCCATTTCACAGGCTCTCCGGAAAGCTCATGCCCATCGATCAGGATCACCGTTTTATCGCCTGGGGTGCCATAAAAATCCCGTGCACTCCGGTTGGCATCTCCTTCCAAAATATCCTGGATCATGGACGTCAGAATCTCAGCCACCTTGGGATCAACCGAGGGCTTTTTCTTTGAAAACACGAACCCCAGCACCAGAAGCAGGCAGCAGAGCAGCCCCATGCTTTTCGAGCGTGTCATGAAAGTGCGTGCGACGTTGAGCATGGCCGATTTTACCACGCCACCAAGCCAGCTCAACTCTTGAAGCAGCCAGCCATGCCCCAGCCAGCCCCCGCTCCTCTTTTGTCTTTTCACACTCCCGCCTTCCCAAGTCACCACCCTGCGCGAGAGATTCCACCTCCTTCAAACGTTCGTCACATTCTCACACCGAATGCGTCTCCTGCCTTTTCTCCTGCTCTCCATCAGCCTGCCTGCTGCGGCGGCGGTCGATTTCTCACACCAGATCGTGCCCATCCTGCGCGAGCACTGCGCGGAGTGCCATGCGGGGGACAAAAAGAAAGGCGGCTTCTCCTTCAATGACCGCGCCTCTCTCATGGAGGGCGGCGAGGACGGGCCTGCGGTGGTCAGTGGCAAGAGCGCCGAGAGCGAGCTCATCAAAGCCATTCTCTCCACCGATCCCGATGAGCAGATGCCGCCCAAGGGCAAACGCGTGCCCGCCGAGCAGGTGGCGCTGCTGCGGCAGTGGATCGATGAAGGCCTCGCGTGGGAGGAGGGATTCGCCTTCAAAAAGCCTGCGTATGAGCCGCCGCTGCAGCCGCGCATGCCCGCGCTGCCTGCAGCCGTGGACGGGCGCACGAACCCCATCGACCGCATCCTGGATGCGTATCTCGCTTCCAAGAAACTCCCCCGCCCTGCTGCGATCGACGACGCCACCTTCATGCGCCGCGTGCACCTGGACCTCATCGGCCTGCTGCCCACGCCGCAGGAGCAGGAAGCCTTTGCCCAAGACAAGGCCACCGACAAACGCACACGCCTCATCGAGTCCCTCCTGCAGCGCGACATCGACTACACCGAGCACTGGCTCACCTTTTGGAATGACCTGCTGCGCAATGACTACGGCGGCACCGGATTCATCACCGGCGGGCGCAAGCAGATCAGCAACTGGCTCTATCAGGCGCTCGTCACCAACATGCCCTTCGACCAGTTTGTGCGCGAGCTCATCGCACCGCCGAATGACGAGAGCCGGGGCTTCATTGATGGCATCAAATGGCGTGGCGATGTCAGCGCCGGGCAGACGGTGGAGATCCAGTTTGCGCAGAGCGTGGGGCAGAGCTTTCTCGGCATCAATATGAAGTGCGCGTCATGCCACGACAGCTTCATCGACCGCTGGAAGCTCAGCGAGGCCTACGGCCTGGCCGCCATCTACTCCACCCGCCCGCTGGAGGTGAACCGCTGCGACAAGCCCACCGGGCAGAAAGCCGTGCCCTCATGGCTCTTTCCAGAGATCGGTCAGGTGGACCCGCAGGCCCCGCCCGCCGAGCGCCTCAAGCAGCTGGCCGCGCTCATGACGCACCCCAGGAACGGCCGAGTGCCGCGCACGCTGGTCAATCGCCTCTGGCAGCGTCTGGTGGGTCGTGGTATCGTGCACCCGGTGGATGCCATGCAGACCGAGCCCTGGAGCGCCGACCTGCTCGACTACCTGGCGGCGGACTTTGCGCAGCATGGCTATGACCTGAAGCACACGCTCGGGCTCATCGCCAGCTCCCAGGCCTACCAGTCCCACGCCGAGGTGCTGGCAAAAGACACCGACGACCACGGCTACACCTACGCAGGCCCGCGCGTGCGGCGGCTCACAGCGGAGCAGTTTGTGGATGCCATCTGGCAGATCACCGGCGCAGCCCCCGTGAAGATGGATGCCGGAGTACTGCGTGGCAAGGTGGACCCAAAGCTGGCGCAGCAGATCAAGATCAGCGGCCAGTGGATCTGGGGCCACAGCGCCAGTCCCGGCAGCACGCCGCCTGCGGGAGAGGCCATCACCCTGCGCAAGACCTTCACGCTGGATGAAGACCCCGCCAGCGCCAGCGCCGTGGTCACCTGCGACAACGGCTACACTTTATTTATCAACAACCGCCGCATCAGCGCCGGGGACGACTGGACCAAGATGGCCGCCGTGCCGCTGCAGACCGCCCTGAAAAAAGGGGCCAACACCCTCCTCGTGGTGGCCACCAATGCCGGCAAAGGCCCCAATGCCGCAGGCTTCTTCTTTGACGCCCGCGTGCGCAGCGCCTCCGGCAAGGAGACGACCATCAGCAGCGACGCCACCTGGGAGTGGACCGCCAAGGTGCCTGCCACCAAGGAGGGCCGCCTGGGTGCCTTTGACGCCAAGGACTGGAAGCCCGTGGTGGTGGTGAAGGCGCTGCCCGTGTGGGAAAAGACCATCCAGGCGCAGGCCCCCGCGCTGCTGGCACAGGGTGCCGCCGCCTCCGGCCGCATGGTGCGCGCCGCGCTGATGAAGTCCGACTTTCTCATGCGCACCCTGGGCCGCCCAAACCGCGACCAGATCGTGACCACCCGCCCCAATGACCTGACCACGCTGGAGGCCATCGACCTCGCCAATGGCAGCGTGCTTTCCGCAGCCATCGCCAAAGGCGCGCAGCGTCTGCTGCAGTCCCCCGCCGCCACACCGCAGGCACTCATCGTGGGCATCTACCAGCAGGCCCTCAGCCGCCCGCCCACCGCCGCCGAGCTGGCCACCGCGCAGGAGATCCTCGGCGACAAACCCACCGCCCAATCCCTCGAAGACCTCCTCTGGGCCGTCTGCATGCTGCCCGAGTTTCAGACCGTGCGGTAGACCGCAACTCCGGCAGTAGCACGGGCAATCCTGCCCGTAAGCCAGCGGGTGAAAATCACCGGCGCCTCCCGCACATCCAAAAACACCCCTGCCCAGCGCATTCCGCAAACACGCGCCACCACCACGCCATTCCGCGAACCCGTCACATGTGCGGGGATCAAGATGATCCCCCTCCGTCTCTGCGGCAAAGCCTCTGGAGCCAACACAAAAAATCATCCCCCAAGAAGACCCCCCAAAACCCCCACAACCGGTTGTGGGGGTTTCGGTGGTTTGTTTTTGGTGGAGACGATGATTTTTTCCACCACCCCTCCCCGCTTCAAAAACCAGCCTTTTCCAGCTCGTGCACGATGAGTGCGGAAAAGGCCAGTTCATCAAAGCTTTGCGCGCTTTGTGCCAGCAGCTCCGTGGAGTAGATTTCATACAACAGGTAGGCCTCACGCAGCTCCGCCACCGCGTCGTCGTATTCTGTCACGCGGCAGGGCAGCTTCAGCTCCCAGTCGGTGAAGCGGACTTTGCTAAAAAAGACGGAGCGAACCCAAGGCCAGTCATACCTGAAGTAAGGGGGGGCTAGCCCCGTCAATGCAGTATCTACTCTCGGCCACGCCATGGCATCGAGCTGTGCCAGCAGAAGCTCCTCCTCGTCTGCCACCGTGGCTGACGGAGCGGACCAGCTCACGAGATTAGAAAACACCGCATGCACATCCTGCAGCCGCTGGTAAAGCCCCGGCATGGCCGTGATGGGATAGCTCGACTGGACACCCACCGTCCACCCAAATCGAATCGGCAGCTCCATCACGCGGAGCTGCTGATAGTCGGGAGAAAAAACGGTCAGCTTGGTGTGCAGGTCTTTCCGATAGGGCAGCCCCTGAAACGTCCACCGCCCGGACTCATCGCGCAGCAGATGCTTTTCCCTGCACACCGGATCTCTGTCATCACGCAGCACGAGTTCATCCGCCGTCAGCAGCTTCAGACCGATGCCAGGATCAAGCCCGTAGGTGGAAGGAAACACATCCTCATACAGCCGGGGCTCCTCGGCGTTCACATCGAGAGTCACGATGATGTTATCATACCGTGTAAAGAAGCGCAGACTGACGCGCCTTTCGCCCAGGCAGATCTGCTGGTCTGGATTGTCGAGCGCCTGCATGCGGTACACTTCCCGTGCGCCGCCATTCGGATGGCGGTAGCGCAGGCAGTAGTTTCCGCCCGAGCGAATCCCGCCCGCGCCAGGGTCAGCCGTACGCACCAGCACCACCTCCGCCCCGCCTGCCACCGGCCAGCGCTTGATCAGCGTGTCCTCCGCCCGCACCCCACCCACCACCACCAGCCATACCAGAGCATGGCATGCCAGCCAATGGCGCAGAATAAAGCGGCACAGATTCATCTCAGGTGGCATCAGCGTAGAGAATCTGGCATGACGTGGCAAGAAGGAACCTCGCCCGGCAAGTTCACACCTCGCCGACAACCCAAAAAACAAAATCGCATCCTCAAAACACACTGCCAAAACTGCCGAAATACCCGTCCTCCGTAATTTCGGCAGTTTTGGCAGTACGCTTTCAGCCGCGTATTTGATTTGGTGATGCACCTCACCTGATCACCCATCCCCTTTTTTCATCTCCCATTCGATCAGGTCGAGAAACGCCACATCATCCACACCATGCATCGACTTGGCCAGCCGTGTGGCAAAGTACTCCTGGCAGCAGCCATAGGCAGCGGAGAGATCATTCACCGCCCGGTCATAAGCGGTGTCGTAGCAGGGCAGCTCAGAGAGCGTGGGCCTGCTGGAGTCGAGACGGCGGAGGAAATGCTCCAGCATCAATGACTGCCTGATTGCAGGCATGCGCACCCAGCCGCAGTCCGCCCAGCACTCCGGACTCAGAAACAGAGGGGGCAGCGGCGTCTCGCGCCCCACCACCAGTGTCGGCGCAGGAGCTGCCTTCATTCTCGGCAGGAAAAAGAGCCCCGGGAGCGCCCGCACCCGCTCCAGCTTGGCGATGGACTGCGCGCGGTCGTCGATGTCTGAGACTCTCAGCCATCCCCTCAGGTCAGTGTCTGCTTGTTTAGAAATGGCCAGTAGAGAGGTCCATCCCTCCTCAGCCCGCGCAGCCGCCGCCATAAGGCATACCAGAACACAGCATGCCAGCCAATGGCGCGGAAGAGAGAAGCGCAGAGTCATCTGAGGTGCATCAGAATAGAGAATCTGGCATGCCGTGGCAAGAAGGAACCTGAAGGGCCAAGATCGCGCCAGCGTAGGACAGAGATACCCCGCCCTGCCACACGCTGCGGACGGCGAACCTCTTGGATAGCCTGCTGCACCACAGACCCTTATCTACGGACCCGGCGCAGCGGGTCCCTACCAGCCCTGCGGCACGCGCCGCTCTAAGGCAGAAACCAGCCCCAGCCCCACCACTCCGGATGGTAGGGACGCGCTGCGCCGCGTCCGTAGAATCCTTCCTCCCAGCGCCCTCTCCCGCCCCATCCCTCTCCCCCATTCCCAACTCACCGCCTCTTCTCCATCCTGCCGTCCTCGACACGCCCCAGCTCGATCAAAAAACAAAATCACACCCTCTAAAACGCACCGCCAAAACCGCCGAAATACCCGTCCTCCGTAATTTTGGCGGTTTTGGCAGTACATTTTCAGCCGCGTATTTTTATTTTGAGGCTGGCATCGCCGCCACACCCCGATGACGCTCATAAGCCCACCAATGAAAATCTGGACATCTCCTCTTCCTCTGGCTCTGCTCTTCATCGTAGGATGCCAGTCGGCCAAGACACCGCCTCCACCCGATCCAGCGGGCCGTACCATTGGCTCCGCACACCTGACCCGAGATGGCATGCTCGAAGTCATGCTGCGTGCCGAGAGTGACGACGGCGCGGTGGGAGACGCCTTTTTTGTCTATAAGAAAGGTACTCCGGACTACCAGAAGATGCTCAATCATATTGGCGGGCTGAAGCGTGGAGAAAGCAAGCTGGTGCCTGCTTTTTCCGAGTGAGCCTCATGTCAGATGTGTGGTGCGTTTTCTTTCGATAACGCAGCCTCCCTCCCCTGCTCGACATCTGCCATTGGCTCCTGGAAGGAGCCCGGATATTAGCCGGTGGTGGAGCGAGGCTTGGCGAGCGGGAACCACCGGATATGGTATGTCATACCATTGTGCTCAAGAGCGCATGCTGGAGGCATGCGAGAAGTGTGCGCAGTCTCCTCGTGCACGCTGGGCGGCCGCTTCCCTCTCGCATACCTTCGGCATGCGCCCCTGAAGGGAATCAGAGGTGTGTCAGGGTCCGGTGGTTCCCGCTGCACCGCTGCGCGGTTTCGCTCCACCACCGGCTAATGTCTCTGCTCCTTCCAGGAGCCCTTACCGGGGTTGTCAGGCATGCGGTTGCCACAGCAGCATGGCCCACGACAGCACACAGAAAAATATTTCACGCTCAGAAACACACCGCCAAAACCGCCGAAATACCCATGCGCGGCAATTTCGGCGGTTTCGGCAGTGCTTTCAGGCGGCATGCGCTGCATTTTTCATCCACAGATTGAGATGGTAGGTTGTGGCATTTAAGGCAGTTTTACGAACTTTCAGGCATCACCAGCGCAGACCAGATTCGCAGAAAAAAATTTCACGCTGAGAAACACACCGCCAAAACCGCCGAAATACCCATGCGCGGCAATTTCGGCGGTTTCGGCAATGCTTTCAGGCGGCATGCATTGCGTTTTTCGCCTGTGGATTGAGATGGTAGCTGATGGTATGGCGTCCGGCCTTCACCACCGCAGGCTGCGTGGTGGCGATGAGCCAGCGGTACTCTGCCAATTGCTCACAGGCGGCTTCGGCATCTTCCGGCCTCAACAGTCCGCTCCACCCCTTTCTCCGCACATCCCGTGCCCGAAACTCCTCGGGCAGGCCTGCGGTGCCATCGAGCAGTTTTTTCAGCAGGGTGTGCACGGCGTCGGTGTCGGCGGTGGTGCTGGAGGCATAGACGCGGGCGGCGTGGCTTTCCAGGCAGTCGGCCCAGGAGAGGGCGCGCTGCAGGGCGCTGAGGGGCACCAGGCCGCCAAAGCTCTCCGCTGCGTGGATGAGCACGGAGAGCGCGGGGATGAGCTTGCGGTATTTGCCCAGGTGCGCCTCAAAGGGCGCGGGCATGCGGCCTGCGCGCAGGCGGTTCTCAAAACGGCTGCGCCAGTCGCGGAAGAGCTCCTGCGCCTCCGGGTCAAAGCGGAAGGTGGGGATGTCATCGCGCCCGGGGGCCACGCCCTGGCGCAGCAGCTCCTCGGCAGTCAGGTTTTCCATGGCCACAAAGACGCACTCCGCATCCCACTCGGCCGTGCGGTCCAGCGGGCGGTCGATGTCCTGCCACTCGGATTTCACGTCCGGCCACACCATTAATGAAAAACGCTGCAGGAAGCCGTCTGCCCCCGCACTGTGGCTGCTGGCGGCACGCACATGACTGGCGATGACGCCCGGCTGGATGCTGCCCAGCACGCTGAGCGCGCAGGCCTCGATGTAGCGACGCCCGCGCCCGATGCGGTCAAAGGTGAACCCTTCCTTGCCGCTCCAGGCTTGCAGCAAAAAGGCGCGCAGGGATTGATTCCCCTCCTTTTCCAGCAGCGCCAGCAGACCGGCCAGCTCGTCCTGGTAGAGGAGCGTGCCGGTGGGGTTCTCGCGCAGCACCTCGCCCAGGGCTTCGAGGCTGGGATTGTTGACGGTGAGTCGGCGCAGCGGCGGGCCTTCCTCGTCCTCGTTCTGGATGAGCTGCGCGTAGTCAAAGGCCTCGCCGTTTTTGGTGGCCTTCTTGGCCGCACTCTCCAGCGCGCTGCGGCGCATGCGGGCCTCGATCTCCGTGGCCTGGCGTGCGCGCACCTGCTCGGCGTAGTTGCGCTGCGCATCGGCGGTCAGCGTCTTGAGCGGGCGCATGGCGGCCTGCATGGAGGGGGACTTCATCAGGGAGGGATTGCCGATGATCATGCCCCAGAGATGGGGAAACTCGGTGTAGCCCTCATCATGCTCCTTGGGCTGGATGCAGAAGCGCCGGCCGCACACGCTGGAGAGCGCCGTCATGGCCGCCACGGCGGGAAACTCCGGCGGGCACTGCATGCGCTCGGCGATGTCGGTGATCCACGGGCGGAAGGTCTCCGGCAGCCAGTCGGGATCAAAGGGCAGCACGGGTGGCAGCGCCGCCACCAGCGGCAGCGGGCGCGGGGCGTCCTCCCCCGTGGTGTAGGCGATGTGCTCCATCTTGTGCAGGCTCTGGCGCAGCACGGCGGCCATCTCCTGCGGTCCGGCATCGGCGCGCTGGGCCATCTCCGCAGCCTCCGCCAGCAGGCGGCGGCCATGCGCGTGGGCCAGCTGCCGCGCGTGCCACTCTGCCATTTCATAGCTGAAGATGGCATGTCGTCCCATGATCAGCCCCAGACTGCGCACGCCCTCGATGCCGCTCTGCCGGCGCAGGTGCACGGCCACGCTGTCCATGGTGATGACCTCCCCGCGTGCGTGCATTTCCAGCAGCAGCACCCAGAGTCGGCGACGCTCGGGGTCCACAAACACCTCCGGCATGCGGAGCACGCGCTGCAGCGCAGGCAGCCAGTCGGCATGCCCGTCCAGCACCACGGAGAGAATCTGCTCCTCGCTCTCCGGCGCGGAAAGCTGGGATCCGGTAAATTCAGTAGGATGGCTCATGGCGTGTACCTCAGGCGGCGGGGTTGAGGGTTGTGAAGGAGGAGGAGGAGGAGGAGGAGGAGGAGGAAGCGGCAGGCGCTGCCTGCTCGTGGTAGTTCGTGGTATTGGCAGATGCGACGGCGCAGCCAGATGAGGTAGGGCTGCCGGAGGCCGGAAGGTTTAAGGTAGGGAGGCTTGTCCCCAAGCCTCCGCCGGGCGTCCCCTGACTCTCTGCGCTCCCAGGGCAAACCCCGCACCCCAGGCCCTCTTGGCGTTGTGTGGCTGCTACGGTGCCGCCATCCTCCGACGCGGCGGGCTGGGGACAGCCCGCCCTACCCAGCGCTGGGTGCGCAGCCACATGATACCGCGCCCGGAATGCGGCCTCCGCCTCCGCCAGGTCATAGCGCACGGCCTTGCCGATCTTGAAATATGGCAGCACGCCCGTGTGTGTGAGCTCATCGATCATGCGCACGGAGAGCCCCACATGGGCCGCCATCTGCTGCCGTGTGATCATTCGGCCCGGCAGCCCCTCCGGCTGCCCGCCCCGTGCCCGGGCGGTGGTGGAGGTGGAAGAAGTGGAGGAGGACGTATTCATGTTCTGTGTCGGTCTAGGATGTTGTTTCATGACAACCACTCGCTTGGGACCCTTTTTTAAAAGTCAACCGCCAAGTCGCACAAAAATGAACCATCCCGCACCCCGCTGCCGACCACCGAACCACGATGAGCCGGAAAGCAGCAGGTCGTGGTATCCCCTGCCACAGCCGAAACCACGCCCCCCACCGCCGCGAAGCCCCCTCCCTGCAGCCAGCCAGCGGCTGGTCCTCACCCCTCCCCAGCTCCCCCGCCCACCGCCTCCCGCACCCTCTTTTCGATTTCTGCTTCAGGTAGTTCTAGGGCTTGGAGGAGGTCTATGTAGTTTCGAAAAGCTGCCTGAGAATTCGGATGCTCCATCCCCAGCCTGCGCACAAAGATTCCCACCGCCTGGCGCATCAGAGGCTCCGCCTGCGCCGACCTGTTTGTATCCTGGAACAACGTCGCAAGGTTGTTGAGATCGAGTGCGACATCGGGATGACCCGGGCCAAAGCTGACTTCGTCGATCTGCAAGGCACGGCGCATCAGCGACTCAGCTTCCGCCATACGGTTTGTGACCAGGAGCAACCCTGCAAGATTGTTGAGGCCAATGGCTACTGCGGGATGAGCCGGACCATAGTTGTCCTCATTTATTTTCAGAGCCCGGCGCATCAGCGGCTCAGCCTCCGACTGCCGATCCGTTTCCTGTAGTAATCTTGCGAGATTATTGAGGCGGATGGCGACACTGGGATTATCCGGGCCAAAGCTGGCCTCATCGATCTGCAAGGCCCGGCGCATCAGCGGCTCGGCCTCCTCCAGCCGGTTCGTAGCCTGGAACAACTGCGCTAGGTTATTGAGGCGGATGGAGACTTGGGTATGATCCGGGCCAAAGCTAGCCTCATCGATCTGCAAGGCCCGATTCATCAACAACTCGGCCTCCGCCATTTGGTTCATGTCCAGCAGCAATGTAGAAAGATTGTTGAGTCTCGTAGCGACTACTGGATGGTTCGGGCCGAAATTGGCCTCATCAAGCTGCAAGGCCCGACGTATCAGCGGCTCGGCCTGTGCATACAGTGATTTGGTGTCCAGCAGTAGAGACAGGCAACTCAGCAACCACGACAGCCTCTCTGGCGCAGGTTCATCCGACGCATAATAGCAAAGAGCCTGTGCATGAGACATTAGCGGATTCCACTTCTTCCAGGTTTGAACATCCTGCGGATCACCTGGGCAGCCTAAATTCATAAGCCGAATACCCAAATCCAGCGCCGCAGCACGCTTCGCCACACCACCACTGAGCCTTGTCACCTCCTGCACCAAGCGATGAATCTTGAAACGGGGCGGATCATCTCTGTAGCGTGTGATCAGTCCCAGCTTGTCCATCTGCGCGAGTGCCTGGCGGGCACTACGCAGCAGGGCCTTGTCTTGCTCATCCGCACCCGGCGCAGCCTCCACCAGAAACTCCGGAATGGGTTCGGGCGCGTAGTGGGAGAAGACGAGCAGCCAGAGGCGGGCGTCTTCGGTGAGCTGGTCAAAGCTGGTCTTCCAGGTGATGAGGACGGGACGCGGTGCTTTTTTAATGGGACGCTCGTAGGGGATACTGTGGTCATTGAACCACCCCAGCAACTCGAGCGTTTGCTCTTTGTCTTTATAGGTGGTCAGGTACTGGGCCAGGGTGCAGGCGTTTTCATTGATGTAGCCAGCGGCCTGATGCAGCGCCAGGGGCAGGCCCTCCATCTGTTCGGCCAGGGTGCGGGCCTGGGTGTCGTCATCGGCGGTCTTGCGGCGGTGCCTGTCCGTGAGCTGCAGCAGCAGGTCGGCGCCGTCCTCGGTGCTCAGCACGGAGAGGTCCAGAGAGTCCACCTGATTCGACCAATGATGCAGACGGGAGGTAATGAGCACATGGCCGTGGCGGAGCTGGTCAAAGTGCGTGGTCAGCGCCGCTGCGGCTTTCTCATCATCCACATTGTCCACGATCAGCAGCCAGCCCTTGTGCGTAGCCAGCCAGCGCAAGGCGATTTGTGCCCGCTTTTCTTCCTCATTCGGCAGGTCCTTGTCCAACGACAGCCCCTTCACTTCGCACAAGCTCGCTAGGCTAGACTGCAACTTCTGCGGAGTGTCACCACCAACAAACAGCAGCGCGCTATACTCTGCCCGGTGCCGGTGCGCATACTCCACGGCGGCATGGGTCTTGCCCAGACCGCCCAGCCCCTCCGCCACCGTGGCCGCAGGCTGCTGCTGCCGCCTCATCGACTGCGTGATGGCCGTGGCATGTGTCTGCTTGAGCAGCGAAGCACGCAGATCCTTCAAGAACTCCTCCCGCCCCACAAACGTCTGACCGATATACCCGCCGGGTAGATTGGAGGGAGGCGGGGCTATGCCTGTGACCTCGCGGCTCAGTTCCCTCGAAAGCACTGCCGCCGCATCCGCGATACGACTCTGGTCTGGCAGTTCGGCCATGAGCTTGAGCAGATCGGCAAGATCCCAGGATTCGATGCCGGGGCCGTTGGCTGGCTGCTCAAAGGCCTTGGGCACGGAAGGCTTTTCGGGAAGAAGGAAGAAGATGATGATGCGATCAAACTTTCCCCCCAACTGATGCTGAATGGCTTTCTTTGCTGTCTCTGTGATCTTGCTTCCCGCATTTTGATTGGTCACCTGCACGGCGATGCGGAGAGTGGCATCGCCGAGGTCTGCTGCGGGATAATTGGACTGCTCGGTATTCAGGTTCACCAGCTCCCAGCCCATCAGGGCATTGAAGAACCTCTTCATGACCGACTCCAGCCAGTGATTGGCATCGTTGTGCCCCGCCCGTGTGCGCGCTTTCAACTGATCAGCAAGAACACCGAGCTGGTCGCAGATGGCTTGTGCTTGTAGCTGATGCGGAAATGGCATGAACGGCTATTCTCTGGGAATGCAGAGCGGGACTGCACCGGCAGCACATCGCTCAGCACCCCACCCAAGCCCGGCGCGGTGATTTGGCGAGCGGAAATCAGCGTAGTCGGGAACTTTAGGCGGTGTCTTCGTCCATCGATGGGATTTGTGCGCTCGGCGGAAGTGGCCTGCCGCTCACCGCTCCAAGGACGGCGCACTTTTTTGATCGCCTGCGACGCGACAGACCCGAAATCACGGACCCGACGCAGCGGTTCCCTACCATTCCTTTCACGTGACGCACCGCGCAAGCTGGTAGGGACGCGCTGCGCCGTGTCCCTGGAATCCTTCGTCCCAGCACGTTCTGCTGTCCCGTTCACTCTCACCCTTTCCAGAAGCCCCTCCTTCAACGCCTCCCCGAAGGCTGCTGCACCCTGCCGTACTGCCTCTTGATTTGCTCGGCGTGGCAGGAATGGTGCGGGCTCAGGATACCCAACCACACTCTCCCCTTCCCTTTCATGAAGCCGCTTCATCTGCTCGCTCTGTTTCTCGCCGCCGCTGCATCTCTCCAGGCCGTCACGCCGGATGGGAAGAAGAAGCTGGTGCTGATCGCCGGAAAGCCCTCGCACCCGGCGGGCATGCATGAATTCCGCGCAGGAACCATCCTGCTGGAAAAGTGCCTGAAAAGCGTGCCGAATCTGGTGGTGGACCGCCATGAGATGGGCTGGGTCAGCGATGAAAAGACCTTTGCCGATGCGGATGCCGTGGTGATCTACGCCGATGGCGGCGGCAAGCACCCTGCCGTGGTGGACGGGCATCTGGAGACGCTGCGCGGCCTGGTGGCCAAGGGCGTGGGCTTTGGCTGCATGCACTACGGAGTCGAAGTCGTAGCCGGTCAGGCGGGCAAGGAATTCCAGGAGTGGCTGGGCGGACACTATGAGAATGCGTATTCCTGCAACCCGATCTGGGACGCAAACTACACTCAGCTGCCGCAGCACCCCATCACGAATGGCGTGCAGCCTTTCACCACCAAGGACGAGTGGTACATCCACATGCGCTTCCGCCCGGCCTTTGGTCATGGCGACAAGCCGGCCACGGATGGCGCGGCGAAGTTTGTGCCCATCCTGGTGGCACCTCCGAGCGATGCCACCCGCGACGGCCCCTACGTGGCCCCCAAGGGCCCCTACCCGCACATCCAGGCGGAAAAGGGCACGCCTGAGACCATGATGTGGACCGTGGAGCGCACCGATGGCGGTCGCGGCTTTGGCTTCACCGGCGGTCACTTCCATGCCAACTGGGGCAATGACAACGTGCGCAAGGCCGTGCTGAACGCCCTGCTGTGGGTCACCAAGGTGGACGTGCCTGAGAAGGGCGTGGAATCGAAGGTCACTGAAGAGGAGCTGGCGCAAAATCTGGACCCCAAGCCCGCGCCGAAGCCCAAGAGTGCCGCACTGGAAACACCCCGCGTGTTTGAGCGCGTGGCCGCACGCTGAGGATGCCGATGCCACAAGATGGCAGCAAGCGAGCGCCGGATGCCTGAGTGCAGCCCGGCGCTTTTTTTTTGCGCGGGGGAGCTGGGTTTTAGAGTGGTCCGCACAACGCGAAGCCAGCCGAAGGCAATCCTCTGTGCGGTGCGCAAGCTCCCCGATGAATAATACCACTGGCAGTTGAAAACGAGTCTTCACAGGATCACAGACTCAGAGTCTTCCTCGGATAACAAGTGGAATGGCTGGTCCGCTATCTTGGATCGTGGGATGGGTGTGGCGATAGCCCGTAAGTGCATGAGCGTGACGCAGGTTCTGGGGCCTGAAAGCGCAGCGTCCCATTTGGAGTGCGGTCGAGCAGTGAGGAACGAACAAAGCTACCGCTTTGATTCGCTTCGCTCACCCTACGGGCTCCTTTCAGTCGTCTGTTTGCCTTCGGCTATCTCCGCTACGCTCCGGTTCGCTTCGCTCGGCTCCGCAGGCCGGACAGCTGGCTGAGGCCGAAGAACCTTCACGACCCCGCGAAAGCGGTGGCTCCGATGCAGGCCTGCGCCTTGCATCTGCGCGACCGCACTCCAAATCCAGATGCACGCCATGCCTGCGGCGACAGAATTGCAGACCCGTTTTCAAGGACTCGTGGTATAAGTCCAGCATCCACCTGCGCAGAATCCAGCGGCCTCCCTCTGATGATGGGCCCCATGCTCTCAACGCGAGCTGGTGCAAGTGACGCTCGAAAGCTCTTCTCAAAAAGGGAGAAATGGGCTGTCCGTGCCGCACAGAGGATTGCCTTCGGCTGGCTTCGCGTTGTGCGGACCACTTTGCTGGCGCCTTGTTCGCGCGCGCTGCGCCAGGTTTCCGTGCTGTGCAGTGCCATGGCATGTCGTGCTATGAGATGGCATTTTTCCACCTGCCGTGCGTGCGTTGCGGAAAACAAAACGCCACGGCATCGCTGCACGTGGCGCTCGGCTATGAAGAAGGCGGGGGCGGGATCAGCTCAGAGGTATTTCTTGGTGAAGAGCGTGCGCTGGAAGGAGGCGAGGCGCTCCAGGATGGTCTTCAGGGACTGCTGCTGCTGGTCGATCATGCCAAACTGCTGGGGCTCGGAGAGCTTGAGGTTTTCGCACTGTGCATTGATGCGCTCCACGGCGATCTTGAGCTCCTTGAGCTTCTGCGTCAGCTCGGGGGTGATGCGGCTTTCCTTGACGGTGTTGCCGAGGATCTCGCATTCGCGGGAGAGGTAGGCCACGGCGTCTGGCAGGGCCCTGCTGCCGCCCACCAGGGTGCCGGTGCTGCTGTCCACGCGGGGCTTGGAGGCCAGGCCGGGGCGGCGCGGCACCACGGACTGCGGCTCGGCAGGCAGGCCGCCATTGCGTGCATCGATGATGGTGGGCGTGATGAAGAGCATGAGGCTCTTGTGGTTCTTGCTGCGGCTCTTGTAGTCAAAGAGCCATTTCAGGCCGGGGATCTTGCTCAGGAAGGGCACGCCGGTCTGCGCTTCCTTCTCTGTGGCCTCATCCAGGCCGCCCACGGCCACGGTGTAGCCGGATTCGATCTCCACGGGGGCATTGTACACGCGGGAGGAGGCCACCGGGTAGGGATTGCCGGAGATGACCTGGGAGCCGATGATGCTGGAGACGGTCACGGCCATGTTCAGCAGCACCTTGTCCGACTGCATGCGCTTGGGCAGGATGTTGAGCACGGTGCCGATGGGCAGGTAGGCCACCTTGGTGGTGGTGGTGGCGCCGGTGGAGCCGGAGCTGGCGGTGGAGCTGGCATCGAGCACGGGCTGGTTGACCACGGCGCGGATGGCCACCTCTCGGTTGCTCAGCGTGACCATGCGCGGGTAGGAGGTGGTATTGGTCTCCTGGTCCTGCATGAGCGCACGCAGCTTCAGGTTCACGTCCTGCGCGCTGAGGATGCTGGTCATGGGGAAGGAGTTGTGCGCCATCTGGTTCACGTTAAAGACCTCCAGCAGCGACTGCACAGAGGTGGCGTAGCCGCCGGTGGTGGGCGTGTTGTTGTACTTGATGGTGGTGGTGGGCAGGCCGGTGGTGGTGTCCACGGTGGTGTTGGACTCCGTCACCTGGCGGAATGTGCCGCCGCTGCCCAGCGTGGAGCTCCAGTCCATGCCAAACTCACGCGAGGGGTCGCGCGAGGTCTCGATAAACTTCACCTCGATGGCGATGAGGGACTGCGGCTTGTCCGCAGCGGACAGAAAGCCCTCCACCCACATGTGCTGCAGGCGTGTGGCCACGATGTAGAGGGTGTTGGAGTCGGATTTCCAGATGACCTTGGGCTTGCGCACGGAGCTGAGTTCATTCGAGTTCATGGCGCGGGCCTCATCCAGCGCACCGCCGCCCATGCCTGCGCCCCCTGCACCGGCCGCGATGCCAGGGATGCCGGCACCACCGCCGCCCATGGCGGCTGCGCCTTCTGCCTCCTCCGGGCCCAGGCCCAGCAGGGCGCGGATGTCATTGACGACCTCGCTGCGCTTGACCTCAAAGGCCTGGCTGGTGCCCTGCAGGTCCATGCCGGTGGCGGCGCTGCTGATGGCCCCGGTCCTCATGGAGGTGGTGCCGGAGGAGGACACGCGCTCCACCATTTCCACGGCGTTGTTTTTGATCTCATAGGACTTGCCGATGAGCTCACGGTCGTCCGCCGGGCGGATGTACCAGATGCCATGGTCTGGTATGATGGCGAGCCCGTTGGCCTTGCACAGCGTCTCCAGCACCTGGAAGGGGCTGGCCTTGATGGAAAAGGTGATGAGCTTGCTGCCTTCGGCGCTGTCGTCCGGCAGGGAAAAGAAGGAGATGCCCGCATCGGTGGCCAGAAAGCGCAGTACGTCGCTCAGCATGGCTTTGGAAAAGTCATACTGCTGTGGCGCGGCGATTCTGAGCTTGCCTGCTTCCGCCTCATACTCAGGGGATAACAGCTGGGCGGCGTTGGAGTTGAACTGGGCGCGCAGAGAGCTTCCTGCGAAGGCTGCCAGAGCTAGGCAGAGCAGGAGTTTTAGCTGGAACAAAGCATGAAATTGGCGCATAATTATGGAAATTATACCTTCACTGGTCGAGCAAATCAAATGACATTTAACACTCCGTTGTCTTGATTTTATGATTTTAGCAAAATATTCAGGAGGATTGACTGTTTTACGCCATTTTCTATAATTTTCATATGTTTCGCCTTGAATTTAGGCAAGTTTAACTATTTAGTATCTGATTGATGACCCCCATAAAATCCACAGTTCCCAAAGCGGGCACGTGCAGTGAGAACTGCTGTGGTGGATTTTCAGTGCTCGAACTCGTCAGCATGATCGCCATTCTCGGCGTCATCACCGGCATCCTGGTCAACAGCATGGGTGGCGATGTGGGCGGCAGCAATGCCGGCAAGCTGCAGGCCGACGTGGCGGGGATCAATCACATGATCGCTCTCTACCTGGCAGATGGCGGCAGTCTGGCGGGCCTTTCCTCCCCGCAGGCCATCATCGACAAGATGAAGCGCAGCCGCCCGCAGTCCGAGTGGCAGCAGCATGCAGGCATGGTCTCTGGCAAGCTGCTGGACGTACGCCTGCAGGCCCGGATGACGACGACCTCGGACCCTGCCGGAGCCCAGCGCGCCCTCTGGGACCGCACCAAGCAGCGCTTCTATATTGGCACCAGTGGCAGCGGTGTGAAGGAATTCTATCTGGACAATGCCCTGGCCTCCGCTGACTACGGCACGGAGACGCGCACCAAATCCCTGTATGCCTTTAATTCCGGCAAGACTGGCTGGGTGTGGAGCAACCCCGGCACGCCGGGCACCCCGAACTACATGGACCCCACGGCCACCACGCCCGTGACTCCGGCCTCCGGCTTTGATCCTAATGAGACTGCGCCCGCCTCCTCCACACCCCCTACAGACTCGGGTGGCGGCAGCGGCGGCGGAGATGGCGGCAGCGGTGGCGGTCCCGGCTCGCAGCCCACGCTGGCCATGCTCACCACGCCCATCTTCACCCCCAGCGGCGGCACCTTTGCCTTTGGCAGCTTTCCCAGCACCGTGGCCATCGTGGGGGCAGGACCGGCGGGCGCCTCCCTTCTCATGTACAGCATCAATGGCGGGTCATGGCAGACGTACACAGGCCCCATCCCGCTGACACCGGCCATGAACATCCAGGCGCAGAATGTGAGCACGCGCACGGCGGAGTTTGCCAACAGCAACGTCAATTCACAGACCTACTACCGCCTCATCAGCGGCTTTACCGGTACTGACACCGGCAGCTGGGGAAATGCCAAAGGCGGCCCCAATCTGGTGACGAACACGCAGAACACCGACACCACCTCCACCTTCAAGTCCGGCAATACCAAGCTCGACCTCGGCGGCGGCCAGTACCTCGATGCCGGCATGCAGAACTCCATCAGCTTCACCCCAGCCGGGTTCAACAACATCGCGCCCAACACCTGGTTCGACTTTGGCGCCATGCAGCTCGCCAACGGCACCACCTTCTACAACAGCGAAGCCACCGCCGTGACCCTCACGGTGAACCTGAACCTCAGCCAGCCTGCCGTCAGCTACACCGCCTACATCAATCTCGGCCTCGTCAGCACGCCCAACACCAGCGATCCCCTCTCCAGCGCGGACGTCGTGCAGCTGCTGAACCCCACCACCGACTTCACCATCACCATCGACGGCGTGCAGTACCGCCTGGAGCTGCAGTGGCAGTCTCTCGACCCCAGCTCCAGCGTCGTCCAGGGAAACAACCTCCTCATCTTTGAGGGCGCCACGGCGGCCGTGGAGCTGCGCGCCCGCTTCACCAGCAACTTCTGACCCACCCGCTCCATGGAAGACATTCACGAACGCAGCCAGCTCGGTTACCGCATGCTCCACCTGTCCAAGGACAACGGGGTGAGCGACTTCTATGTCACTCCCTGGGAGCCGCTGACCTACAAGCGCAACGGCAAGCTCTTCTACGACTCCTTCATCTACCAGCCGGAGCGGCCGCTGGAGTTTACCCCCGGGTGCGTGGACTACGCGCTGCAGCTCGGCTCCCGCCGCTATCGTGTGAACCGCATGGTCACGCGCGGCCGTCCGCGCTGGGTGCTGCGTCTGCTGCCGGAAAACATTCCGGACATCAGCAAGCTCATGGTGCCCCCCCCTGCCATCAAAGCCTTCCTGGAGGCCAAAAACGGCCTCTTCCTCGTGTGCGGTGCCACCGGCTCCGGTAAATCCACCACCATCGCCTCCATGATCCTGGAGCGCGCCAAGCGCCGCCAGGAGCACGTGCTCACCTTTGAGGACCCCATCGAATTCGTCTATCCCTCCGGCATCCCCTCCCTGGTGTCCCAGCGCGAGATCGGCACCGACGAGCTCGACTTCAACAAATCCCTGCGCGCTGCTCTGCGACAAGCACCCGACGTCATCCTGGTGGGAGAAATTCGAGACGGGGAGACGGCGGAGATCGCCCTGCAGGCCGCTGAAACGGGCCACGTGGTGGTGGCCACGCTGCACACCTCCTCCGCCGCACAGACGGTGCAGCGCTACCTGAAGCTCATCCCCAGCGACCGCATGGAAAACGCCATGCTCTCCTTTGCCGACTCCCTGCGCGGCATCCTCTGCCAGCGCCTGCTCTTTGATGAGGCGCGCGGCAAGCGCTTCCCCATCCATGAGCTGCTCCTGCCCTATGACTCCGTGTGCGGCATGATCCGCCGCGGCGAGTTCAAGAACCTGGAGCAGGAGCTGGAGGCGGGCTTTACACGCGGGATGATCAGCTTTGAGCGCTGCCTGAACATGCGCATGTCCGACGGCTGGAAGCCCTCCACCGCCCGCAAGACCGGCTACACCGAGCATGAGGTGTACGACTTCCTTTCCAAAGAACAACTGACCTCCGTATATGCTGCTGGATGAAATCAAATCCGTACTGAGCTTTGCCGCCTTCAAAGCCGACCCCGACGACTCAGCCGTGCCGTGGGGGAAACGCTACGAGGGGCGCAAGTCTCTTCTCCTCAACGTCAGCCGCAGCGCCGTGAGCTGGCGCTCCGTCAACAAGCGCGGCCGCTTTGAAGAAGGCGGCACGCAGGAGGGCGAGCTGACAGACACCGCCCCCCACCGCGCTGAAGAATGGAAGGGCATGGTGGAAAACGGCTGGTGCTCCGTCTCCGTAAACCACCGCTTCATCATCAGCCTGGAAAACAACCTCATGCGCGGAGACAACGTCGTGGGCCTGCTGCGCACCAACCCGCGCGCCGTGCTGGGGCCCAAGTACGACCGTGGCAAGCGCTACGCCATCTGCCACCACCCCGAGACCACCGCCAGCCTGCTGCTGGCCGTGGAGGAGTCCATGGTCAAGGTCACGGAGGACACGCTGAAGACGGTGAACCTCAAGCCCGGCCGTGTGTGCTGCGGCCTCTTTGCCATGCTGGAGCATGCCGTGCTCAGCATCTTCCGCGCCAGCAGCGGCGGCACGCCGCCGGACTTTGTGCTCATCGCCGCGTGCGAGGGCTCCCTGGCCGTGCTGGTGCAGCAGGAGGGCCAGTGGCGCGACATCCGCTGCCGCAGCGGCCTGGGCCCCGAAGCCGTGGAGACGGCGCTGCAGATCATCAGCCCCCTGCTGGCCAAGGTGCCGCAGGGCAGCCCGGTGTACTTTGTGGGAGACGGGCACGACAACAAATTCCGCACCGAGCTCATGCTGCACCTGGAGAAGGTGGGCGCCGCCGACCTCACGCAGGACGACCTGCTCTGGACCATCATCGGAGAACACTAAACACCAGCCCCTGCCATGAACGAGTATCTCTGCCATGACTTCAAGACGCCGCGCACCGACACCGCGCGCCGCCTGCCCTCCAGCTTCCGCGCCATCCCCGTGGTCTTTTACGTGGCCCTGCTCTTCAGCGCCTACGTCATGACCATGGACTACTTTAACTACAAGAAGGCCCTGCAGCAGAAGACGGAAGCACAGCAGCGCGAAAAGATCAGCGCGGAGAAGCGCGATGCATTCAAGGCTGAAAAGGCCGAGCTGGAGTCCGAAGCCACCAAGGCGGAAAAAGTGGCGCAGTGGATGGAAGGCGCGCGCAACATGCAGCCCATCGCCGTCAAGATCGCCCGCGCTCTGCAGCCGGACACCCGCATCACCCAGGTGGCGCTGGAGCGCAATGAGCAGGTGCCCTCCAACATCGCCCTCACCATCCATGTGAACGGCACCAATGTCTCCACCGAACTGGCCGCCATCGAGTCCGCGCTGGGCCAGCTGCTCTACCGCTCCTACTCCCCGCAGCAGACCAAGAACGGAGACTTTGTGGAATACCACTCCACCCTCGTGCGCCAGGCCGACTAACCCCCACACCGCCCCTCATGAACCCCAAGCAAATAGCCTGCTTCATCCTGCTCGCGTTCGTCGGTGTGCTGACCTACACCGCGCAGATGATCCACAAGACCGTGGCCACCACCCGTGCTGAAGCGGAGGACGCTGAGACCGCCGCCGTCACCGCTGAAAACGAGCGCTCCACGGCGGAGATCGAGACCGCCGTCTTCAAGGAGCAGACCGAGGAGGTGCGCCGCTTTCTGCGCGCCTGGCTGCCCTCCATCGAGCACATGCAGACCCAGCAGGAGGCGGAGCAGACCATCGAGCTGAGCCTGCGCGAGCGCGGCATCAACCTCGTCCGCTCCCGCAAGACCGAGCCCAAGTCCTCCTCCGGCAACAAGATCATCCCCAAGTCCATCATCACCACCATGACGATCGAGGAGGAGTACGCCAAGGTGCTCAACTGGCTCGGGGACATCGAGCGCCGCCTGCCCACCGCGCGCATGCGCGTGGTGCAGATCACCGGCGGCAGCACCAGTTCCCAGCTGAAGATGGATGTCTCCTTTGAGACTCCCATCTTTGACCTCGCCGCCGCAGATGCGGACAAGAAAAAGGCCGCCGCCGCTGCAGCCGCCGCCAAGCCCGCCAAAAAATCCTAGCCATGAACGCCGCCTGCCGACTGCTGCTACCGGGCCTGATTCTCACGATCATGGCCGCCACAGCCCGCGCCCAGACCACCCCGCCTGGCAAGGAGGAGGAAGAGGACAAGCGCGTGCAATACCAGCTGGTGCTCCCGGATGAAAAAACCCCCGAGACCGTCAAGCCGGAGGAGCACAACCCCTTTGAATCTGAAAACGAGGCGCTCAGCCGCCAGAACACCGGAGACACCGAGGAAAACCGTGTGCGCGACAGGCTGCTGAAGCTGCCCGTGGTGGGCATCAAGCGGATGGAAGATGGCCGCATGCGCGTGCTGCTGGGAGACATCATTCTTGAAACCGGCCGCGTGGTGCCCCCGGTGCTGCCTGGGCAGCTCGTGGAGCTGCGCGTGAAAAACATCACCGCCGAGCACATCGAGCTGGCATGGACGGAGAAGCGCATGACCGGCCTGCCGCCCAAGCTCATGCTCATCCCCATCAACATCTCGCCGCAGGTGCGCTACATCATGCACGGGCAGACCGAGGAGGAGGCCAAGAAGTCCCGCAGCGTCAACGCGAAGATGTCCCTGCCACCGCGAGACCCAGCCCTGGCCGCCAAGCCTCAGCAGCCTGCAGCAGCCCCGGCAGCCACCGCGCCAGCTCCCCTGCCCGCAGCAGCCGCAACGCCCGAGGCCGTACCCCCACGTGCCCAGCTCGTGGCGGACGATCCCACCCCTTTCTCCCCGCCCCGCATGGCGCAGCCCGCCCAGCCTGAGCCGCCAGCCGTGGCCCAGCAAAAGCCTGCCCCCTCCGCCCCGGGACAGCCCGCCGCACCCACTGGTGCTGCAGCCACTGCCGCCGCTCCCGCGCCTGCAGATCAGCAGCAGCAGCCGGCCAGCCAGCCGCCCTCTCCTGCCGTGGAGTCCGTGGTGCGCATGCTCTTTGGCAATCCCACGCCAGCCCCCAAATGATGAACCGCCGTGCACATCATCAGCCAGGGGGGTTTACCTCCGTGGAGCTCCTGCTGGTGCTGGCACTCTCCGCCATGATCCTGGGCGGCGTCGTGGTGACGTATGGCACCATCGTGCGCAGCCAGCCCAGCGTCTCCTCCATCGTCAGCGTGCCGGTCGGCAGCCAGGCCATGCTCAATTTTTACGGCACCGCAGGCTCATCGGTCAACACCGGCATGGCCCCGCAGTATGGAGCGCTCTCCCTGGCCGAGGAACTGCGGGAGCAGTTTCTCACAGACACCATCAGCGCCACCGCCGTCTTCTGCCTGCCGCGGGACGGTGTCAATACCTACAAGCCCTCCATGATCGCGTATGACGCCACGCAGGATGCAGAGCTGGACACCCCGCAGAAATTCCGCGCCCACCTCATCGCCCGCGCATCCGTCTCCACCACCCTCTACCGCGACTACCGCAACCCCCTCAACGACAACACCGCCGTGCCGCAAAACGCCAGCATCTTCGTGCTCGGCTACAGCAAGTACCCCGGCTACCTCAAAGTCACCGCGCTCTATGACATCGACGTCATGCGCTTCACGGCTGCCAGCCAGCCCAACGGCATCTACGCCTCCGTCAAACGCTACTCAGACTCCGGCACGGCCACCACCACCTCCACGCTGAGCTACACGGGCGGCTACGACGTGTTTTTCCCGCCATCCGTCCCCAGCCCCACCAGCTCCAGCCAGTGGAGCGGAGACGGCTTTGTCCCGCTTTTTGTCACCTTTGAGCGTTCCGAGCGCCTGGCGCTGCGGGAGACGCCTGCCACCATCGACCGCTTTAAGCGCGCCTACGAGCGGCCCTTCTACTTCATCTGGTGGCCGGACCCCACCGCCCGCCACCTCGGAGCCGTGGCCAACACCTTTGCCTCCTCCGACCCGCGCCAGGCCTACAACCACATGGCCGGGCGCACCGCCTTCATGTTTACCGTGCCCATGTTTCCGGCCCTCTGATCCCCCATGCGCATCCACCCACAGACCCCTCTCAGCAGCAGCAGCCGTGGCGCCCTCATGGCGGCGGCGCTCATGCTCATGGTGGTCAGCGGCATCTTCGTCACCTCATGGGTGGCGTTGATGAGCACACGCGCCTCCCAGGTGAGCTACCTGGAGAGCATGATCGAGCGCCACGTGGGTCTGGAAAGCTCCCGCCTGCTGGCCTGGCAGTGCACCAGCAGCCAGGCGCTGGTGCCCAACAGCACCCTGAGCTCCTCCAAAGACATCGTGCTCGGAAAGAACACCGGCAGCATCAATACCAAATCCGGATGGAACGCCCTCAATGTCTACACCTCCGAAAACACGCCTGGAGGCATGACCACCGTGTATCCCTACAACTACACCGGCCTGCGCCCCGGAGCCTCCTACCTCAATGTGGAGCAGCTCGTGCGTCCAGATTCCGACACGGCGGGAAACATCGACGACTTTAACAGCTGGCAGTTTCTCAAGACCATGCCCCCTGTGCTCAACGGGGATCTCTTCTGCATCTACCGCAAGCCTGATGCAGCCAGGACGCAGCTCGACGTCTATACCGACGCCAGCTCCAGCTCCGGCGGCCACATCGCCTGCTGGACTGTGCAGGGCCGCACCGTGCTTCACCACCCGCGCTCTCTTTTCGTAGCCAACACCCCCAGCCCGCTGCAGCTCCCGTTTCTCACCAAATCACTCTACATCCAGTCCCACGCCACGCTGGAGCCGCCCTCCATTCCCTACCCGGTGTATGGCACAGATCCCAATGGCAAGGCGCTGCTGCCCTCCAACCTCCCCGTGGTGCCCAGCACCTCCGGCCCGATCGACAGCAGCGGCACCAGCGACTTTCAAGGCTACCTCAACGTCGTCCAAAACAACAACAACCCGGACAACTCCCTCTGGCACTTCCAGGACCGCGAAGCCGCCGCAGGCCGCACACCCACTGTCACCATCGACACCAACAATGTCTTCAACTCCTCCACCGAGGCCTACTGGATCGCGCAGCAGACCAATCCCACCTACAAGCCGCCGGACTGGCCTCGCGGCTACAGCGACAGCCTGAAGGTTCTCTTCATCAAGCTGGACAGCCAGTATCTCAAAAACATGCGCATCACCGGCGCGGTGAACCAGATCATCTTCGTGGGCCAGAGCAACGCCACGGCCTTTGCCAACGCAGCCTATCTGAAGCCGGTGATCATCACCATCATGCCCGCCCTCAATGGAGACAGCATACGCGACATCCGTTTTGAGCGCGAAAACAACCGCCGCCATGTGCTGGCATTTAAAAACACACGCTCTGCCGCCGCGGCACCGCCCGTGATCGACTTGTCCTGGGTCAACAACCCCATCTCCGGCAGCGAGTTCCGCTGGCGCTGTGTGCTGGTGAATGAATACACGTCCCTCATGTTCAACATGCCTGCCAACCTGACCCAGAGCATCCGCTGGCTCGGAGGTGTGATGACCAACTGGACCGTGAAGCGCTATGCCTCCGGCGGCACCAATCCCAGCCGCCTGCTCTTCACCAGCGACAACGACCCCGCCGTGCCCGCCGCCACCAACAACGGCCCCGCCTTCTCCACCTTCCTCCCGCGCGATGCGTGGCTCGAGTCCTACTTTGCCCCCGTAGCCCCGCCATGAAGAACCTTCGCACGCAGAGTTTGCCGTGGTTTGCAATGGCTGGCCATTGTTTGCAGTGGTTTTCCAAACAACCGCAAACAACGGCAAACCATCGCAGACAACCGCAAACCGCCCGCAGGGCGCGCGGCGGCTACACGCTCATCGAGGTGCTCGCGGCGGCGGCCATCGTCTCCGTGAGCGCCACCGCCATGGTCAGCCTCTCCGCCACGCTGATGCTGCAGGAGGAAATGGCGCTGCGCATCAGCGTCACGCGCAACTACCAGGAAAACGCCGTGCGCCTCTGGCAGCTGGGGCTTTCCACCGTGCAGGTAAACGCGCTCATGCCCTCCCTCACGCAGAATGCCGTGCTGCAGCAGGCCATGTTTGCCGCCCCCACCCTGGTGGAGAGCGGGCAGACCACCGTCAACGGCGTCGTCATGGAGACGCTGCTCTGCACCGCAGTGGTGAACAGCTCCCAGAACCCCAGCACCAAAAGCGCCGGCGCCTCCTACACTCTCACCGCCTACCGCCCGCGCCTCGTCACCGATCTCCGCGCCCCGCCCTGAGCTCCACCTTTCAGCCACACTAGCCATGCTTAAAAAAGTCAAAATCACCAACGTCCACTCAGGCAAGTCCTCCGAGACTCTCGTGGACACGGACACCGATGACAAAGCCCTCATCGGCGCCGGGGTGGCGCAGAACGAGACCACCACCATCCAGACCATCACCGGCCTGGATGAGAAGCTGCACCGCCTCACCAGCCCCAAGCCCAACACCGAAGACAGCGCCGCCTTCTTCGCCGGACTGGGCCGATGCCTGGAGCGCAACATCTCCCTGACCAAATCTCTGCTGCTGCAGACCAACCGCGTCAAATCCGCCACCTACAAAGGCATGATCGCCGAGGTGGTGCACGGCATCTCGGTGGGGGACAAGTTCAGCGACGCCATCGCCAAATTCCCCAAGCTCTTTCCCGACGACATGCTCTCCCTCATCGTCGCAGGTGAAGAAGCCGGTCAGATGGCCAAGGTGTGCAAGCGAATCGCCGTCTCGCAGAAAAAGAGCTCCAAGATCATCAAAAAGCTCAAAGGCGGCATGATCTACCCGGCCGTGGTGATCGTGCTCGGCGTGGCGGTGGTCATTGCCATGAGCTTCACGCTCGTGCCCGCCATGGCCAAGCTCTTCGCCTCCTTCAAGACGGAACTGCCCATGGGCACGAAGGTGCTCATCGCCCTCTCAGACCTCTTCCTGCACCGCCCCTACATGGCCGCGCTGCCGTTTGTGGGACTGTACTACTTCTTTGTGAACTGGGGCAGGATCAGCTCCCTGCGCCCGATGCAGGATCTGTTTTTGAAACTGCCCGCCGTGGGCGTCATCGTGCGTAAATCCGCCGCCGCCACCGGCTTCCGCACCCTGGCCATGCTCACCGAGTCCAACGTGCGCCTCACCAGCGCGCTGGACATCACCGCCCAGGCCAGCTGGCACTACCACTACAAGGAGCTCTTCATCCGTCTGCGCGAACACATCTCTGTGGGCCGCACGCTGCATGAGGCCTTCCTCATGGAGTCCCACTGGCTCGGCCCTGATGCGCGAAACCTCTGCGGCCTCATCGAACTGGCCTCCGAAACTGGCTCCGGCACGGAAATGCTCTCCGAAATCGCCGACGACTACGAGGAGGACCTCGACAACCTGGCCTCCACCCTGGACAAGATGATCGAGCCCCTGACCATGCTCATCCTCGGCGTCATGGTGGGCTTCCTCATCTACGCCATCTACGGCCCCATGTTCAGCCTCGGAGACGTGATCTTGAAGAAGAAGTAAAAGCCTGCCGGCGCGGTGGCTGCGAACGGCCGCCGCGCAGCAAGCTGAAGCGGATGGAGAAAAAAATCTAATCAACCTCCGCCGCTGATCGTTGAACACACCCCTCCGCCATGGGTGCTTCACGAGACGACTTCATCAAATACCCGCGCACCCCGCACCTCTTTGGTTCGAAGGGCACGGACGACGACCGCCACATGGGGTCGAAGGATTCCGCCGCGTTCATCGCCGATCCCTCCCTCATCGTGGAGGAAAAGCTGGACGGAACGAATGTGGGCATCCACTTCGCGTCCACCGGGCGCATGGTGCTGCAATGCCGTGGCCATGAGATCACCGAGGGCATGCACCCGCAGTATGACCTCTTCAAGCAATGGGTGGCGGTGAAGCGCCCCGTGCTGGAGGGCATGCTGGCAGACCGCCACATCCTCTTTGGCGAGTGGGTTTACGCCAAGCACAGCATTTTCTACCACGCCCTGCCACACTACTTCTTTGAGTTCGACATCTATGACAAAGAAGCGGGCTGCTTCCTCTCCCTGCAGCGCAGGCTGGCCCTGCTGGAGGGCACCGGCCTGCACACCGTTCCCGTGGTGCACACGGGTGCGGCCAGGCACGAGCAGCTGCTGGAGATCATCACCACCTCCGCCTACCAGGCCGAGTTTCAGAATCCGCTCACCGGCCGCACGGATTCACGCATGGAGGGCCTCTACCTGCGCACTGAGGCGGGCGACAGAGTGACGGGACGCGCAAAGATCGTGCGGCCGGAATTTGTCGAAAAAGTGAAACAGAGCGCACACTGGCAGCATCAGCAGATGGTGCCCAATCAGCTGGCAGAAGGAGCCGACATCTGGTCATGAGATCCTGGGCGAACATGCTCAGGGCGGACGACGCCACCATCCTCGACTGGGCCTCCCGCCAGCCCTGGGCCGCGCCCATGCGTGCCTGCATGCAGGATGCGCAGTGGCATGCGGAGGGAGATGTGTGGACGCACACATGCATGGTGTATGAGCAGGTCACACGGCTGGCGGAGTACCCTGATCTCAGCCGGCAGGAGCAGATCATGCTCCTGCTGGTGGCGCTGCTGCATGATGCGGGGAAACCGGCCACGACCATGCTGGATCCTGAAACCGGACGCACGCGCTCGCCCAAGCACTCCCTCGTGGGTGCAGCCATGACGCGCCAGATCCTGCGGGATCTCGGCTGCGACCTGCCCACCCGCGAGCATATCGTGCGTCTCGTGCGCTATCACGGCCGCCCGCCCTACCTGCTGGAGTCCCGCGAGCCTGAGCGCAGCGTCATCCAGCTTTCCAGCCTGCTCTCCAACCGTCTGCTCTATCTCTTTGCACTGGCGGACACCCGTGGTCGCCATGCCGAGGAGATGAGCCGTCCGGAGGAGACGCTGCATCTGTGGCGGGACACGGCTTTGGAGCATGGCTGCTTCAACTGTGAATATCCCTTTGCCAATGACCACGCGCGGCTGCTCTACCACCGCGATGAACTGACCAGCCTGCACTACACACCGCATGAAGACTACACCTGCACGGTGACGATGATGAGCGCCCTGCCCGGCGCGGGCAAGGATACCTGGCTGGCCACTGAGCGGCGCGGCCTCTCTGTCGTCTCGCTGGATGCCGTGCGCGAGGAGCTGGACGTCTCCTCCACCGACAACCAAGGGCAGGTCATCCAGACCGCCCGGGAGCACTGCCGCGAGCACCTTCGTGCGCATCGCAGCTTTGCCTTCAATGCCACCAACCTCACCTCCATGCTGCGCAGGCGCTGGATCGACCTCTTTCTGAGTTACCACGCACGCGTGGAGATCATCTACCTCGAGCCCCCGCTGGCCACCATCCTGCGCCAGAACAAAGCACGCGAAGCCAGCGTGCCTGAAAGCGTGATCCACCGCCTGCTAGCCAAGACCGAAGTGCCCACGCTCTCAGAGGCGCATGCCGTGCGGCTCATCGGAGGCTGAGGGCAGCACACGATTTGAAAGCAGGAACGCTTGCAAAGCCGCGCCTGCCGGGGCGTTGTATCGTGCCATGAAATCACTCCTGCTTCTCAGCCTGCTCTCTCTTTCCGCACTCTGCGCCGCCGATGCGCCCTTTTCCATGCCGGGGCTGAAGCAGGACATCGAGTTTGCCAAGGCGGGGGACGTGAGCCTGACGCTGGACGCCTTCACTCCAGAGGGTGCAGGCCCCTTTGCCACGTGCATCCTGGTGCATGGCGGCGGGTTCACCAAGGGGGACAAGCATTCGTTTATCAAGCCGCTGTTTGAGCCGCTCTCGAAAGCAGGCTTCACCTGGTTCACGATCAACTACCGTTTGGCCCCGCAGCATCCGTGGCCGGCCTGTGCAGAGGATGTGCTGAGCGCCATCAAGTGGGTGAAGGCGCACGCCGCAGAATACAAGGTGGATGTAAATCGCATCGCCATCATCGGCGAATCCGCAGGCGGGCATCTCGTCTCGTGGGCCGGAGTGAAGGGAGAGGGCGACACACGCGTGGCCGCTGTGGTGCCGTTTTATGCGCCGCACGATCTCGTGGTGCAGGTGCAGCGCCGCAAGGTGCTCGACCGCCTGGGCGGGCTGATCGGCATGACGGAGCTGAATGACGCCGCATGGCAGAAGCTGGCAGAGATTTCTCCCATGAACCACATCCGCGCCGGACTGCCGCCCTTTCTGCAGATCCATGGCGACAAAGATGAAACTGTGCCCCTCTCCCAGAGCGTGACGTTTGAAGCCAAGATGAAAGCCGCAGGCAACTCCTGCGAAACCATCACTGTGCCCGGCGGCGGCCACGGCATGGGCGGCTGGGAAAAGCTGAACAGCGACTACCAGCAGCAGCTCATCGCCTGGCTGCGCAAGACGCTGAAGTAAGAAGACGCAGGCACGGCATTCATCATGCCAGCCGGAGCGCACAAGTCGCATTTGCCCTCGGGGCTGTGCGGCGTATCGCTGCGGGCAACCATGTCTTTTTCCCGCTCTCTGATTACCCTGCTGGCTGCTGCCATTACCACCACGCACGCGCTGGAGGTGCGTGTCTCCCCCACCCTCTCGCTTCCGCAGGCGCTGGAGCAGGTGCGAGCCGCGCGCAAAGCTGGCGACAGCTCGCCTGCGACAATCCTTCTCCCCGAGGGCACGACGGAGCTGACGCAGCCCATTCAATTGGAAGCGCAGGATTCCAATCTGACCATCACTGGCAGCAAGAGCACGCTCATCGGCGCGCCGGTCATCACCAACTGGGGCCCGATGGCAGGCAATATCCTGAAAGCGGATGTGTCCAAGCTGGTGCCCAAGGGCTTTGTGCCCAAGCAGCTCCTCTGCAATGGCGAGCGGCAGATCCTGGCGCGCTACCCGAACTTTGACGCCAAAGATCCGCTCTATGGCGGCTGGGCCTTTGTGGCGGCCTTTCCACCCGCAGGCGCGCCGGAGGGGCACCTGTGGAAACGCACGCTCTATGTGAAGCCTGAGGACGTGCGCACATGGGCGCACCCTGAGGAGGTGGAGCTGGACATCTTTGCGCAGTACGGCTGGTGGAACTTTGTGGAGCCCGTGGCCTCGCTCGATCCCCAGACACGACTGCTCACGCTGAAGAAGGACTGCAGCTACGACCTGCACCCGTACAACCGCTACCACTTCCAAAACGCGCTCGAAGAGCTGGATGCACCCGGCGAGTGGTACTACGACAAGCGCGAAGGCACTCTCTACTTCATGCCTCCCGTCAGCAAGGACACTCCTGAGGTGCGCCTGCCGGTTCTGGAGAGCTTTTTCAAAGTGAAGGCCGGAGCAAAGAAGATCGCCATTCGCGGTCTCACACTCACAGGCTGCCACGGCAGTGCGATCACTTTTGAGCGTGCGGAGGATTGTGTGGTGGAGCGCTGCATCATCACGCAGGTGGGTGCCTTTCATGGCAGCGGCGTGGGCGTGAGCGATGGCAGGAACGTGCGCGTCTCCCACTGCGAGATCAGCTACACCGGCAGCAACGGCATCAGCCTCAGCGGCGGCGACCGCAAGACGCTGACCGGCCCCGGCCACGTGGCGGCGGACAATCACATCCACCACATGGGCGTGTTCAACAAAAACGCCTGCGGCATCAGCATCTACGGCGTGGACAACACCGCCACGCACAACCACATCCACGACGGCCCGCGCATGGGCGTGCAGATGAGCGGCAACAATCTCGTGGTGGAGTTCAATCACCTGCACCACCTCTGCCTGGAAACGCAGGACGGCGGTGCCATCTATACCGGCGGGCGCGACTGGATCAGCAGCCGTGGCAGCAAATGGCAGTACAACCTGATCCACGACGTGATCGGCTGCGGCCAGGAATCTGGTGGACTCAAGCACCCATGGTTCACCTTTGGCCTCTACCCGGACGACAACAGCGGCGGCATCGACATCATCGGCAACATCGTCTATCGCGTGGCCCACACGCCCATCCACATGCACAACTCACGCGACTGCATCGTGGAAAACAACATCTTCGCGCTGGGCGAGAAGTTCCAGTTTGACCTGCACGGCTGGACCAAGGAACAGCGCTTCTACACCAGCCACATCAATGAGATGATCAAGGGCTACGAGTCCGTGGCCGGTCAGCTGGCCTGGACCAGCATGCGCAACATGGACCTGCACCCAAAAGACGCCATCCGCGAAGACGGCACCATGATGAGCGGCAACAGCTTTCAGCACAACATCATGTTCAGCAACACACCGGGCGTGAAGTATGGCGACATCCGCAATGCCTCGCCGAAGTACAACACGCTCGACTACAACCTCGCATGGAATGGTGGACACCCCATCGTGACCGGCATCAATCAGGTGGGCCCGGACAAAGGCGCGCCCATTGTGTCGGAAAACTTCGACGGCCTCGACGCTGGCAAGACACCTCCCGGCTGGGGATTCAACCACCGCCCGAACAAGGACGTGCAGCTCGTGGTGGCCGAGGGCGCTCTGCGAGTGGACTGCGCGCTCGGAACGCCGCCCAATCCGAAGAGCGTCTTTCACAGCCCCGATGTACCGATCAAGCCCGGCGCGGCCTACCGCGTGCGCCTGCGGGTGAAGAGCAGCGAACCTACCGCGAAGATCAGCGTGGCCTTGGCCTCCTTTAAAAATGGCGCGGGCTACTGGCAGACCGGCAGCACCAGCATCACCGCCACGAATGAATGGAAGGAAGTGGAAGCCACCGGCAGAATGCTGCGCGAGAACGAAACCGGCTGGAAACCCTGGATGACCGCCTTCTGGCTGCGCATCGACTGCCACGAGCCCAAAGGCCAGGTCTTCATCGACGACGTGCGCATCTCCGAAGCCGAGCCGCTGGATGAGTGGTCCGCCTGGCAGAACGCCGGATGGGACAAACACAGCCTCGTGGCCGATCCATTGTTTGTGGACTGGGAGCACGACGACTTCCGACTTAAGCCGGAGTCACCCGCGTTCAAGCTCGGGTTCAAGAGGATCCCGGTGGAGGAGATTGGGATAAGGGAGTGAGAAAAAAATAGCCTAGCAAAGAACCGGCCCACTTAGCGCCGGGTCATGCGGCGGAGCTCTTTGCAGGGAGCGCTGATGTCCTCATCGGCTCCGGGCGCGCGGCCCTGCGGCGCTCATCCGCGAATAGGGCTTTCTCCAAACGCGGCGCGCTCTTCGCTGCGGAGCTTCCCAGAGCCGGTTAAAAACCGGCGCTCCCAGTAAAGAACCGGCCCACTCAGCGCTGGGTCATGCGGCGGAGCTCTTTGCTGGGAGCGCTGATGTCCTCATCGGCTCCGGGCGTGCGGCCTTTCGGCGCTCTTCCGTGGGGATAGCTTTCTGCAAACACGGCACCTACTTTCGTGGCGGAGTTTTCCAGAGCCGGTGAAACACCGGCGCTCCCAGTACAGAAAAAGTCCCAGCACGGACCCAGTGGCCCGGTGCTGGGAGATGCGATGCTTTGCGTGCTTATGCGCCCTTGTGGTCGGTGTGGCAGGCTTTGCAGTTCACGGCGGCCTTGTAGGCGGCGGCACCGGCGGGGTCTTTGGCCTGCACCTTCTTCACGGCTCCGATGAGGGCCTGGCATTTGGTGACCCAGGCAGCTTTGTCGCCCTTGGGAGGAGTGGCGGCGCACATGGCCTGGTAGGCCTTGAGCAGCGTGGCCAGTTCCGCATCCGTGGCGGTGGTGCCGACTTTCTTGCAGAGAGCGGCATCGCCTTTGTGGAAATCCTTCATGGCGGTCTTGATGGCTTCGCTGCCACCGGCGGCGGGCTTGGCAGCAGGAGCAGGTGCGGCGGCGGGCTTGGCCGGGGCGGGAGGCGCAGGGGGCGGGGCGGTGAGCTTGGCGATCTCCTCGGCAGTGAGGCCCACATTGACCTTGAGGCCGGGCAGCTTGCCTTCGAGCGCCTTGGCTCCGGCCTGCGTGACGCCGGTTTCCCACACGTAGAGCTTCTTCAGGTCTTTGGCGGTGGCGAGCTTGGCGATGCCGGCATCGGTGGTCTTGGTGCCGTAGAGGTTGAGGTATTCGAGATTGGGCAGCGCACCGAGCTTGGCGATGCCAGCGTCGGTGACCTTGGTGTTTTCGAGGTGCAGGCGCTCGAGGTTGGTCATCTTGGCCAGGGTGTCGAGTCCGGCATCGGTGACCTGGCTGCGGGAGAGGTCCACCCAGAGGATCTGCGTGGCGATGGGGGCGAGGAGGGCGAGCTCTTTGTCGCCAAACTTGTCAGCGGCATTGATGACGCCGAGGCGGAGCTGCTCGGTGTCCTGCGCGAGGGGCATGAGGGAGGCATTGAGCGCCTGCATCTTGGCGGAGATGTCAGCCACCAGCTTCTTCTCGGCCTCGGTCAGGGGCTTGGCCTTGGGCTTGGCGGCCACCTTGGGGGCTTCGGTCTTGGGCAGGCCTTTGGCGAGCAGCACGGCCAGGGCGCTCTCCACATCGGCGGAAGCCTTGGCAGAGGCGACGGTGGCGGATTCGGAGGCACCGCTCTCGATCCACCAAGTGAGGATGGCCAGCTCTTCCTTGGTCAGCTGCGGCTCGTCGCTGGGGGGCATGTGGTCGTCGTCGTCCTTGGGCAGATTGGCGCGGACGAGCAGGAGGCTTTCCTTGGTGTTCTTGGGGATGACGGTGGTGGCGCCGTCGCTGCCGCCTTTGAGCATGGCGGCGTAGTCGTGCAGCTGGAGCTTGCCCTTTTTCTTTTCCAGGCCGTGGCAGGAGACGCACTTGGCGCTCATGATGGAGGCGACGACGTCTTTGTAAATGACGGCCTTGGCGGCGATGGCGGGGTCCAGCTTGGCACCAGCGGCAGCGGGTGCTGCGGCAGCAGGGGCTGGAGCGGCGGGCTTGGCAGCAGCGGCGGGTGCGGTTACAGCAACGGGCTTGGCAGCCGGAGCGGCGGCGGCAGGGGCTGCGGCCACCACGGCCACGGGCTTGGCATCATCCTCGGCCGTCCAGCCGGTGTTGATGTGGGTGGAGGCCAACTTGGCCTTAAGGGCGGTCACACCAGCCTTCGTCACGCCGCTCTGCCAGAGGTAGAGGGATTTCAGCTTGGTGAGGGTGGCGAGCTTGGTCAGACCGGCGTCGGTGACCTTGGTGCCGTAGAGGTTGAGGTATTCCAGCTCGGAGAGTCCCTTGAGGTGGTCCAGCCCGGCATCGCCGATGGCGGTGCCTTCGAGGTGCAGTTCCTTGAGGTGCTTCATGCCAGCGAGCGCCTTGAGCCCAGCGTCCGTCACCTTGCTGCGGGCGATGTCGAGGGAGGCGATCTTGTCGGCGATAGGGCCGAGGGGCTCCAGACCAGCGTCTCCAAACTCCTTGGCCACATTCAGCGCGGTGAAGCGGTAGGCCTTGGCATCCGCAGCGATGGGCATGAGCGAGGCCCCGGTGGCGTTCACTTTCTGCATCGCGGCGGCCACGGCGGGATCTGCGGCGGCTTTGTCATCGGCGGCAGGCGCGGCCTGGGCCATGGCCAGCGCCAAGGCGAGGAGGAGAGAGGTGGGTTTCATCATGGATGGGAGGACAAAGAGAGGGGTTGGGGGGAGAAGACGAGATTCAGCAGAAAGCGGATGCAGATGGCACTAGGCAACAAAAGGCGCGAATTGGACTAGCCTTTCAGAATTCCATCGACGGTGGCCTGCAGCTCGGCGGGGAATTTGGCCTCTCCCACCTTCTGCGTGCCGCTGGCACCCTGCTCCACCCACCACTTGAGCAGCGCGATCTCCTCGGGCGTCAGCTGGTCCTTGCCCTCCGGGGGCATATGCTCGTCATCGCTGTCTGGCAGCAGGATGCGGGTGATGCTGAGGCTGTCTTTGAGATTTCCGGCCACGAAGTTTTTGCCGTTCTCGCCGCCCTTGATGGCCATCTCGTAGGTGTCCATGCGGAGGTCGCCTTTGGACTTCTCCTCGCAGTGGCATTTGTTGCACTTGGCGGTGAGCACGGGGAGGATGACGTGCTGGAAGACGAGCTTTTCATTGCCGCCAGCAGGGGCTGCGGGTGTGGTGGGTGCGGCCGGGGCAGGCATGCCGGAGGGCGCAGGGGCGGGCGTGGGCTTTTCAGCCACATCGGCCTTGGGTGCCGCCTCGGGTGCGGCGGGGGCTTCGGGCGTGGTCTCCTTGGGAGCCTTGGGCTTCTCCACAAAGGAGAGCATCCACTTCTCCATGGCTACCATGGGGCCCTTCACTGCGGGCGGGGCGTGCTCCACGAGGAATTTGTTTCCGTGGCTCATGTTGCCGCCAAAGTGCGCGCCCAGGCCCATGATGCCAAAGCTGATGAAGTAGAGCGCGCGGTAGGCATTCAGCAGCTCCATGCTCTCCCGGCCCATGGCCATGAGGCGCACCACCAGAGAGGCGAGCACGCCAAAAGTCCCCACCAGCGCCATCGTCTGGTGCAGGCTGAAGTTCCCCCCCACATAGCCGCCCTCTCTGGAGAGCATGATGCCCGCCAGCACGGCCAGCACCGAGCCTGCGCCACCCAAGATGAGCATGATCAGGGAGGCCTCGCCGTATTTCTGCTCTCCGCGCCGCGTGGAGCAGATGAGCTCAAACAGGCACAGCACACTCAGGATGCCCACCGGCAGGTGCAGCAGGATGGGGTGAAAGCGCCCCACAAAGAGCACCATGCTGGAAGCCTCCCCCTTCGGTGCATCGTACAGCGGCGGAAAAATCAGCAGGCCCAGCACAAAGGCCGCCAGCAGCGCGCTGGTGGCGATCCAGGCGATGGTGAATGATTTGGGTCCGTCGGAGTCGTGGGAGTACGATGACATGATTCTGGGCGGGATTTGGTTGAGGGTGGGAGGAATCCTGAAAACTAAAGCTCCTATCTAACGGCAGATGGGCGAAAGATTCATCAGGAACCTGATGGTGAATGCTGCAAACATTGACCACGCCTTTTGTCTGATTCTGACCGTATCTTGTGCTCCTCTCCCTTCCTCCCTGCCGCATGCCACGCACTGTCATTCACTGGTTCCGCCGCGATCTTCGCCTCACTGACAACACAGCCCTGCACCACGCCACCCAGGCCGCCGAACAGGTGGTGCCCGTGTACATTCTGAGCGACTGGAAGCAGCGCCACGGCTGGACGGGGCCAAACCGCCAGCAGTTCCTCTGCGGGAATCTGGAGTCTCTGGCCAAGAACCTGGAGGCGCTGGGCAGCCGCCTGATCATCCGCTGTGGCCGCGCCGATGCGGAGCTGGAGCGCCTGATCCGCGAGACGCAGGCGCAAGCCGTGTACTTCAACCGTGACTATGATCCCTACGGCCGCGCGATGGAGAAACGTGTGCAGGAGCTGTGCACGCGCCTGGGCATCGAGTGCCACTCCTACCAGGACAGCGTGCTGCATGAGCCCGATGCCGTGCTCACGGGCGCAGGGCTGCCCTACCGGGTGTACACGCCGTATTCCAAAAACTGGCTCAGCCTGCCCAAGACCGCGCCCCATGGCCGCCCGCGCACGCTGGGCCCCGCCGCCCCGGCCACGGTGACCAGCCTGCCCCTGCCCACGCTGGAGCACTGGCAGCTCCCACCCTGCACCGCGCAGATCCCCGCGCCGGGAGAGCGCGCCGCACGGGAGAGGCTGAAGCACTTCATCAGCAGCGGCATCCTGCACCGCTACGGCCAGGAGCGGAACCTTCCCGCCGGGCAGACCACCTCCATGCTCAGCCCGGACCTGCGCTACGGCCTGCTCAGCATCCGCGAGATCTATCAGCGCTGCCAGGAGGCGCTGGTGGATGAATCCGGCAAGCCACAGCCCGCCGCCGCGCAGGCGTCCATCCAGACGTATATCAAAGAGCTGGCATGGCGGGAGTTTTACATGGCCATCCTCTGGCACTTCCCGCAGGTGTTTGAGCAGGAGTTTTCCCCCGACTGGGTGGGCCTGCCCTGGCCAGGCACAGATGCGGATTTCCAGCGCTGGGCCACGGGCTCCACGGGCTTTCCCATCGTGGATGCGGGCATGCGCCAGCTGCTGAAAACCGGCCTCATGCACAACCGCCTGCGCATGATCACGGCCATGTTTCTCACCAAAGACCTGCACTGCGACTGGCGGCTGGGAGAGGCCTTCTTCATGCAGCATCTGGTGGACGGCGAAAACGCCAGCAACAACGGCGGCTGGCAGTGGAGCGCCGGCACCGGCGCCGATGCCGCCCCCTACTTCCGCATCCAGAACCCCTGGCTGCAAAGCGCCCGCTTTGACCCCGAGGGCGTGTACATCAAGCAGTGGGTGCCCGAGCTCAAAGACGTCCCCGCCCCCCTCCTCCACGAGCCCCCCTCCCGCCCCGGCCTCCCCCTCGCCAAAGGCTACCCCATCCCCATGGTCGATCACCACACCGAACGCGACCGCTGCCTGGCCATCTTTGCGAAGCACAAGGAAGAGCGGGTGTGAGGAGGTGGGAACGGTCTTTGCTGTCCTGCGACGCAGCTCTTTACTGGGAGCGCCGATGTCCTCACCGGCTCTGGAAGCCCCGCTGTGGCAACATGCCCCGCATTGCCCAATGGCTGGCAAACCAAGACTCTCCCCCCCTAGCCCACCGGGCTGACTCTCAGCCTGCGCAGTGTATAAAAGGGCTCGGCTGATTCCGTGAGACGCCGCGCCCCAGCCTTGCGCCTGGGGCCAAACATCTCCCGCTGCGCCTCGAAGATGCCATCCACGAATTCTTTGCCGCCCAAGGCGAGGCCGTCGGTGAAGTAGCGCACGCGGAGGCGTACGAGTTCGGCGGCGCTGAGCTTGCCTTTCTCGGTTAGTACAGCACGGGCGGTTTCGGTGCTGAGGCCTTGGCGTACGACGTTTTCGTTTTGGGCATCTTTGATCTCGCGGCCGTCAGTGTGCAGCAGGCTGCGGTAGGCTTCGGCGGCGGCGGCACTTTTCCAGCCGTCCACGGGTTTGCCCAGGGCTTTGCAGAGGCCGCGCTGGGCTCTCCGGCTGCCACCGAGGGCTTCGGCGTAGCCGCACCAGCGGTAGTCTTTCGGGTCTTTGACGAGGCCAGCGCGGACGGGGTTGAGGTCGATGTAAGCAGCCATGGTGCGCAGGGCTTCACCTTTGCCTTCGACGAGCACGCTTTTAAAGCGGTCCATCCACAGGGTGCCGCGTCGGCCACGGCGTTTGTTGAACCAGCGGCTGAAGCGCTCTTTGATTTCCTTCACGAATAGCGAGAGATCGCAAAAGCGCTTTTTGAGAGCGTCGATTTTTTGGTCGGCGAGGATGGCCATGCCGCGCTGACGGAGGTCGGCAAGTTCATCGCGCAGGAGGCCGAGGTAGGTCTTGCTGTAGAGGATGCTGAGGTGCTGGAAGAGCTTGGATTCGCCGCCGGGACCGTCGAAGCGTTCCAGCCAGGTCCTCTTGTGCGGCACTTCGGCGAGGAGGTGGAAGTGATTGCCCATGAGGCAGTAGGTGACGATCTTGATGCCGGAGAACTCGGCCATGCGCCAGATGATGCGGCGGAGGGCCTCCTTCTCGACGTCATCAAACCAGATCTCGCCGCCGCAGGTGCGGGACATGACGTGGTAGCAGTAGGACTCGAAGGGCCCCTTGCCGAGGATGCGCTTGCGCCCGCCGGACCAGGACCGCGCGGCAGGATAGAGGCCGGTTTTGGCATTCACACCGACGAGCTGCTCCTCAAGCGGGAGAGACTGGGGATGAGCGGATTGGGCGGGTTGCATGGCGGAAAAATGAGTGAAATTTAAGAGAAATCAATCAACTAAATGCCTGGCATCTTTTTTTCTTTGCTGTCCTACGGCGGAGCTCTTTACTGGGAGCGCCGATGTCCTCATCGGCCTCTGGGCGAGTGGCCCTGAGGCGGTGTGAGGGAATCTAGTTGGGAGAAATGCGGAGCGCCTTCTGCGGCGGAGCTTCCAGAGCCGGTTAAAAACCGGCGCTCCCAGTAAAGAACCGGCAACACCCAGCTCTGGATGATGCGGCTGATTTCTTAGCTGGGAGAGCCGATGACCTCATAGGCTCTGAGATCATGGCTTCGTCAGCACGACCTCAGAAGCGGTCAGGATTGGGCGAGGTAGTGGGCCACTTTGGCGAGCAGTGCTGACTTCTGGACCGGCTTGCAAAGGTGGTCATTCATGCCAGAGGCGTAGCACTCGCCGATGAACCCGGTCTCGACATTGGCGGTGAGGGCGATGACGGGAAGCCGGCCGCGCTTTCCGGGCAGCTTGCGGATCAGCCGTGTGGCCTCATAACCGTCCATGCCAGGCATCTGGCAGTCCATGAGGATGGCGTCGTAGCGGCCTTTTTTGACCTTGCCGACGGCCTCTTCGCCATCGCAGGCGAGATCCACCTTCAACCCTGCCGGCTCCATCATGAGCTTGGCCACCATTCGGCTCGTCTGGCTGTCATCGACGAGGAGAATCCGTCCCGTGAGCCGCTCAGGAATGGCTGCAGGCGGCTCAGTGGCCAAAGCAGCCACAGAAGCGCCCGGGCTGGCACGGGGCAGCGAGAGGGTGAAGCAGAATGTAGAACCGGAGCCCTTCTCACTAGCCACCGTGATTTCACCGCCCATCAGCCGCAGAAGCGCCTGCGAGATGGCCAGGCCGAGGCCGGTGCCAGCGTCTTTGCGGGCGTTGAGGGTCGAGTCGCCTTGATTGAAAGGTTCAAACAAATGCTTCAAGGCCTTCGGCGAGATGCCGACGCCGGTGTCTGTGATACGGAAGGTGAAGGAATCGCGGTTGATGGTACTGCGGCCCTTTTTGATCACCAGCCGCACACTGCCGCGGTCGGTGAATTTGATGGCGTTGCCGATGAGATTGATCAGGACCTGGCGGAGCCGGCCTTCATCTCCCAGGACACTGTTTTCCCGCAGTTTCGGCATCTGGCATTCGAGCAGGATATCCTTGGCCTCGGCGCGATGCTGCATGAGCTGGATGACGTTTTTCACCAGCGCCTGGAGGTCAAAGGGCTCATGTTTGAGCTCCACCCTGCCGGCCTCCACCTTGGAGATGTCAAGTATGTCTCCAATGATGTCGAGGAGCGCGGTGGCTGATTGCTCGGCAATGGTGACGAGAGAGGACTGCACAGGGGTGAGCGAAGTGTCCTGCAGCAGCTGCAGCATGCCGATCACCCCATTCATCGGCGTGCGAATCTCGTGACTCATGCTGGCCACGAAGACGCTTTTGGCGCGGCTGGCAGACTCGGCCTGCTGGCGTGCCTGGCGCTGGAGCTCCTCAGCCTCCCGCAAACGCTCTTCCAGGGCTTTCTGCCTTGAGATGTCGAGATGCGTGCCGACAAAACGTCTGACACGGCCCATTTCATCCCGGAAAGCGCGGCCGCGGGCCATGACCCAGACATAATGACCTTCCTTGTGGCGGAGGCGGTGCAGATTCTCGTAGATCTCCGTCATGCCTGACAAGTGCTCGCTCACGAGCTGCAGGCTGCGCTCAAGATCCTCCGGATGAACACGGGACTGCCATGCCTCCAGGTGGCTCACGATCTCATCATCCTGATAGCCCAGCGTGGCCTTCCACTCAGGTGAGAGCACGATAGCGCCCGAATCCAAACACCAGTCCCAGAAGCCGATCTCGCTGCCTTTGACGGCCAGCGAGAGGCGCTCCTCCGACTCATGCAGGTCGGTCATCTGCCGCTGGATGATCGCGGCGCTGGCACGGTTGGCATACAGGGCGGCCACCTGCGCTGTGAAGACACGGAATGACTGCGCTTCATTCTCGCTCAGCGCATCGTGAAAATCTGACACCGCTGTAGTGATGCCGGTCATGAGAAGCACGAGCGGTTTCCCGCCGGGATGCCTGCAGCAGCCGACCATCATGTGGGAGAAATCGAGGTCCGCCTGCTGGAGCTCCAAGCTTTCCGCCGCAAAAAAGCAAGCCGTGTCCCCCAGGACGGTGATGCGCGATTCGAGCCAGGCACGCATGCTCTCAAACGAGGCATGACCAACGCGCAGCCCCGATGAGGCGGCCGGTTCCGAAAGCAGGCGGCCCTGCTCATCGAAGAGCCAAAACAAGCCCACCTCAAGCTCGAAGACGTCGAGGAGTGCGTCTGCCACCATGATGGCGAACGCTTCATCCGAGGCGGCATTCAGCGCCTGGGTGCTGAAGGCGTGAATGCGGCCAAAGCGCCCGATTTCGCAGTCGAGCCGGTTCCGCATGTCGATGAGCCCCTGCTCGACCACGGAGAAACGCGTGACGCGGCGTTGCAGCTCGTCGTAGTTTTGCTTCAGCACCTCAAGGGAATCTTCTTCTTTGTCAGTCATCTGCAGGATGAGACACGCTCAGCGGCGGTAGATGGCATAGATGGCCGTGGTGTAGTTGTGATAGGTGTTGACGCCGCCCAGTCGTGCGAACTCCCCAAACCCGTACATGCCCAGCCAGGGCGGCACTACACCCTGGCTGCTGAGCGGAAACTGCATCCGGCCCACGAGCTCTTCCTTCATCACCCGGTTCAGGAGGTAGCGGCCTCGTGCGAGGCAGTCCGCGTGGAAAACAGCCACCGGCTTGCGTGCGCCCGCGCGTTTGACCATCGCGGCCATCATCCGGTCCATGTCGGCAAAGATGCGCTCCTCATCGCGCACGGTGAGCCAGAGCCGTGTGCCTTCGCGGATCGTCGTGGCGTAGTGCATGGCACCCTCGGCATCCCGCTTGGTCACCACACGCAGGATGTGCGGATTGCCATACTCCTCGGCCAGACTGGCGGGAAGCTCCTCGGCCAGCGCCCCCACGGGGATCGAGTCTCCGCAGGTGGCTTTTTCAGGATCGAGCCCCAGGCGGCTGGTGTACTCCTGCCAGGCCGGGCGGCCGTTCAATTCAAGAATGCGGGTGCCCTCGGCACGAGTGACCACCATGGGCTCTCCCACAGCGAGAAAGCCATGCGTGGCCTGGGTGTCCACCTCCAGCGAAGGATCGGCAAAGCCCACGGCCCATGCGCCATGCTCGAAGACCTGGTCATCGACGATTTGGTAGCTGACCACGCCGCGCATGTTGTCCGAAGATGTGGCGCCAAAGATCGTGACCTCCGGCCCAAAGACGGATTCGAGGCCGGCGATGGCCCTGTCATTAGCGATGTCGATTCCCGAGGCCAGGAAGTGAACCATCGTGATGCCGGGCTGCTGGGCCTTGAGCTGACGGGCTAGCTCCGACGCTTTTTCGAAGGCATTGTGGCCATGGATGCCGTCCAAATGAGCGACAGCCAGCTCCGGTCCGCGCACCGCCATCAGCGCCACGTCCTTCATCGATTCGCTCACGCCTTCGCTGCCCACGATCCCGCAGCAGGAGGCCCCCACCACGCGCACGCCTGGGATCTGGCGCCGCACCTCATCCGCCAAGACTTGGTAATCATGACCGATGGAGGCATGGAGCATGACGAGGTCGCATTTTTTGTCAGTTCCGAGGGCGGTTTCGAGGCACTCCTGGATGGCGTGCCTTGAATTAACCATGCGCGTGCTGGCCGAAAAAAATTCAAGCATCGGACGAAAGCAGTGAGGGGTGGATGGTGATAAAAAGTGCAGTGATGCCACTCAGTGGCGCTGCCATTGCGTGGGTTAACCTATCCAAACTCAGCCCCCTGCCTCCATCGCCTTTTTGGGTTAACCCACTGACAGCAACAGCGACTGGACTGCTCCTTGCCCGACCTCACCGACTCACGATCCGCTCGGCGATCCCATCCCAGAGGTGCAGGCGTGCGTTGAGAGCATCGAGGGCAGCCTGGCGGGCTTCGGATTCACGCTGGGGGTTTCCTTCGCAGAGCAGCTCGACCATGGCACGGCCCATCTCGCCGTGTTCGTCGCCATCGAGCTGGATGTGGCGGTCCAGGTAGTAGCGGAGGATTTTGAGACGGCCGGGGAATTCGGCCTCCAGCCGCGCCACGAGCTCGTGAAACATGGCGGGGATGAGGTCCTCCCGCCCATAGGTGAAGGCGGCGGCGATGACGTGGGGCTTTCCACCTGCGATCACTTCAAAGGTGTGGCTGACAAACTCCGCCACGCACTCCGGCACGCCGCTGGCGGCCAGCGCCTCGGTCACGCTCGTGCCCTGCTGCAACTGGCGGATCAAGCCCTGCACGGCGGTGGTGTCTGCTCCGGCCTCCTGCATGGCCTGGAGATAGAGCTCGTAGTGGCTGGAGGGTGTGCCATCCGGGGTGCGATCACTTTCCTCTCCAAGGACGATTTCATTGACGAGACGGCGCACCTGATTGTCTCCCACAGGCACCCAAGGCACCTGCACACAGGTAAGGCGCTGCTGCAGAGCTTTGAGCAAAGACATGAAGTCCCATACGGCAAACACGTGGCACTCCATGAACTGCGCCAGATCCTCCAGAGTGCGCAGCCTGGCGTAGAGGGAATGCCCCAGCAGGGCGGCGCGTGCGGTTTCGATTTCGGCGGAGGTGGTCTTTTGAAAAGGGGTCATGGATGAGGGTTGGCAGCTGCTGGAGAGACTGAATCAGCAACAGCACCGGGCCCTTCCCAGCCGCCGTCCTCGATCAGAAAAACAAGCGCTCGTGTTACGATCCCCCAGCGCCGGTGGATGCTGCTTCAAGGGGGCGACTTCGCGGAAGACAAATCGAGAGCGTAGCAGGAAGCGCCTGCGGAATGCGACTGCTGTCAGGCCCCTTAACGAATCACGTGGGGAACAGCACAGCTGATGTTTGCGCCATGGTGAAAAACATTGAATAAGCCGGAGGCTTGATCATCTTAGTATCCAGCATGTCTTCTGTCCTCAAGCGCGCACTTTCCACACTGGCGATCCTGCTGGTGGCGTGCGCGCAGGTGTTTGGGATGGACAGGGGTTTCGTCTGCGACTGCGGAGGCATGGAGAAAATCACGGCGGCAGATCACTGCCACGGCCCTCACTCGGCAGCCTGCCATGATCACGAGGCGGAGGAGCCCTGCCATGAAGAATCAGGCGGGCATCACGATGGCGATACGCACGAGCATCCCGCACTCATCGAGAGCCTGCTCGCCAGTCTCTCCCCTGCCTTCTCTTTCTCCGCGCCTGCTCCCATCATCATGGATCTGGCGCTGGAGGAGTGGCACAGCCCGCTCTTTTTGACTGAGGCCGCGGCTTCCACCGCAGTTCATTCAGAGCACCCTCCACCCGCCGCGCAGCGGCCCTGGCCGCAGCTCCTGGCGCGCACGCTGGTTTTGAGAATTTGAGAAATGGCACGGCCTGCCCATCCCAAGACGGATGACTGACTGGCTGTGATGCACCCATCTCACTCTTCAGGCATGGGGTCTCCATGCCAGTGTTCTCAAATCCTTTTGCTTCCATGAAAGCGTCTTTTCTTTTGTTTCTCGCGCTCGGCTCCTTCGCGGGCAGCGCATCGGCCCTCAGCCTGTCTCTGGCAGACGTGGCACCGCGCGTGCGCACTCATCATCCCGCCCTCAAGGCCGCCCGCCTTGCCATCGCCGAGGCTCAGGGCCGCCAGCTCGGCTCCGGCCGACTGAGCAATCCATCGTTTAATTACGACTTTCAAAATCAAAGCCACGTCAGCCCGCAGACGGGTGTCTTCTCCTTTGACCAGGCTTTTCCCGTCACCAGGCGTCTGACTCTGGAGAAAAAGCTCACCTCCCAGCTCGTGCAGGCAGCCACGCTGGAGGTGCGGGATGTGGAGCGCAAGCTCATCGCAGAGGCCCAGCAGCAGGTCGTGCGGCTGCTTACTCTCACGCGGCAGAAAGCCCTGCGCCAGCAGCAGACAGAACTCGCGCAAAAGCTGGCCGACTTTGCCGAAGGCCGCGCCAAGGCAGGCGAAGTCTCCCCTCTGGACGCCAAGCAGGTGCGGCTGGACTCGCAGCGTCTGCGCGTGGAGTTCCGCCTGCTGGAGGCGCAGAGTGTCAGCCTGCTGGGTCAGCTCAAGCCCATGCTGGGCCTGCGTGCTGAAGACACCCTCAGCATCTCCGGTGATCTTCCTCCCATGGAGCTGCCCACCGTCACCACCTGGACGCTGCGCCCGGACTACCAGCTCGCGCAGACCAAGATCATGGCGGCTGAAACCGACCAAAGCCTCGCCCGCGCCAACCGCCTCCAAGACGTGAAGATGGGCCTCTTTGCCTCCAATGAAATGCAGGACGTGCCCGGCACCGGACGCGTGCGCACCGGCTACATCGGCTTCCGCTTCTCGCTGCCGCTGCCGTTTTGGAATCGCAATCAGGGAATGATTGCAGAAAAGACCGCCACCGCCGATCGCGCACGCCTGGAGCGCGATGCGCTGGCCATGCAGATCAACGGCGAGTCCGGCACCGCGCGCAAGGAAATGGAGACCAATGCCTCCATCGTGCGCGAGACGCGTGAGAATCTCCTCCCGCTCGCAGCGGAGCAGATGGACGCCATGCAAAAAGCCTACGAGGCCGGGCAGGCAGATCTCCAGTCCGTGCTGCGCTCCCGAGATCAGCGCCTCCAGCTCGAATCCTCCACGCTCGATGCGCTGCGCGACTTCCATCTGGCCCGCATCCGCTACGAGGCTGCGGTGGGCAAGCATGCACCTGCAGCTCCGGTGACACCCCAGCCCTGATCTTTCAAGCTCTGAAGCCATGAAAACTTTCTTTGTTACAACCCTGCTTTTCACCTCTGTCCTCACGATTGCCGCCGAGGACAGCAAACGCGCGGCAAACACCATCGTGCTGGATGAAACCGGTGTGAAAAATCTGCGCATCGAAACTGTCGAAGTCGAGGAGGCGGATTTTGAAACCACGCTCTTCTCCCTGGGCCGCATCCAAGCCATCCCAGGAAAAATCGCCGATCTCAGCAGCCGCATTGCCGGCCGCATCGTGGACCTGCGTGTGGCTCCCGGAGACACCGTGAAGGAGGGAGATGAGGTGGTGAAAATAGAAAGCCGTCAGCCCGGCGATCCACCGCCCACCATCACGCTGAAAGCCCCCATCAGCGGGCTCGTCACTCAGGTGAACCAGCACCCGGGCGCACCCATTGAGCCGAGCAATGCCGTGCTGGAGATCACCGACCTCACCGAGGTCTATGCCGTGGCCCGCGTGCCCGAGCACCAGGCGGGGCAGATGAAGCCTGGGACCAGGGCGCACATCAAGGTGGCCGCACTGCCCACGGAGAAATTTGAGGGCGAGCTCCTGCGCTTTGGCACCAGCGCCGACCGTCAGAGCGGCACCATCGACGCCATCTTCCGCCTGCCGAACACGGGCGGCCAGCTCCGCCCCGAGATGAGGGCCGAATTCAGCATCGTCATGAGCAAACGCGACAACGTCGTCGCCGTGCCGCGCTCCGCCTTGCAGGGAGAAGGTGGCAACCGCTTTGTTTACGTGAAGGACTTCGACCTGAAAAACGCCTTCATCAAAACGCCGGTCACTGTCGGTGAAATCAATGACCGCTATGTGGAAATCGTCAGCGGTTTGCTCCCGGCTGATGAAGTCGTCACCCGTGGCGCTTATTCGCTCTCCTTCGCCGGAGCCAGCACCGTCTCGCTCAAAGAAGCACTCGACGCCGCGCATGGTCACGAGCATGCGGAAGACGGCAGCGAGCTCACACCGGAGAAGCGCGCCGAGATGGATGCCAAAAAGAATGGCGGGGCTCATCATGACCATGAGGGGCACGATCACGCTGAGGAGGCCAGCCCCTTCTGGAAGTACACCAGCGGCGTGCTGGGCCTGCTCCTCGTCATCTCACTGCTCACGCGCAAAAGCCCGCCCGACGATGAGCACGCGCAGCCCAAGGACACACCCACGCCCAAGGAGGTCGCCTAGGCCATGCTCAATCGAATGATCCAATGGGCGCTGCACAATCGCGCCTTCATCCTTGGTGCCACGCTCATCCTCATGGTCATGGGCCTGCGCACGGCCACGCAGCTCCCCGTGGAGGTGCTGCCAGACCTGACCAAGCCCACCGTCATTATTCTGACGGAATCCCCCGGCCTCGCCCCTGAAGAGGTGGAGATGCGCGTCACGCAGCCGATTGAAAGCGCGCTCATGGGCGTCGCCGGTCTCACCCGCCTGCGGTCGAATTCGGATGTCTCGCTGTCTCTCGTGTATGCCGAGTTTGGCTGGGACACAGACATCTACCGCGCACGCATGCTGGTGCAGGAGCGCCTGCAAAGCGCGCGTGGCAGCCTGCCGGAGGGCGTGCAGCCTTTCATGACGCCCGTGGCCTCGCTCATGGGGGAGATCCTCCTCGTCGGCGTGCGCAGCACCCTCAAGGAGGGAGAGCCCGGCTACATCCCGCCGCGTGAAGTGCGCTCCCTCGCCGACTGGACGATCAAGCGTCGTTTGCAAAGCATCTCCGGCATCGCCGAAATCCTCAACATGGGCGGCGGTGTGAAGCGCATCGAAGTGCAGCCCGACCCGTGGAAGATGCAGGCCAACAACGTCACTTTTGCGGAGCTGGAGGAGGCCATCACCGAAGCTGCCAACACCACCACCGGCGGCTTCATCAACACCGGCCCCACCGAGATCATGGTGCGCAATCTGGCCATGAGCGTGGATCTCGGAGACATCGCCAAGACCATGATCAAAAAGGTCAATGACCGTCCGGTGGCCATCGGAGATGTGGCCGCTGTTTCCTGGGGCATCGAGCCCATGCGCGGAGACGCCACCGTCAGCCAGGCTCCGGAGAAATCACCCACTTACGGCGTCATCATGTCCATCACCAAGGCGCCCGGCTTTGACACCCGCAAGCTCACTGAGCAGATCAAGGCCGCGCTGGACGAGCTGAAGCCCACCTTTCCGCAAGGCGTGGAAACCACCCTGCTCTTTCAGCAAAAAGACTTCATCGACAACGCCATCGGCAATCTGAAAAGCGCCATCGCTGAAGGCGCGGTCATGGTCACCATCGTGCTGTTTTTCTTCCTGCTGAATCTGCGTACCACCTTCATCACCCTGATGGCCATGCCGCTCTCTTTTGGCATCACCATGCTCATCTTTCAGGTGCTGGGCATCAGCGTGAACAGCATGACCCTCGGCGGCCTGGCCGTGGCCATCGGCATGGTGGTGGATGACGCCATTGTGGATGTGGAAAACGTCTTCCGCCGGCTGCAGGAAAATGCCAGCGCTGCACAGCCACGGCCACGCCTGCAGGTCATCGCCGCCGCCTCCGGTGAAGTGCGTAACTCCATTCTGTACGCCACGGTGCTCATCATCCTGGTCTTTCTGCCGCTGCTCGGCCTCACCGGGGTGGAGGGCAAGCTCTTTGCGCCCATCGCCATCGCCACGATCATCTCCATGGTCGCATCCTTCATCGTGTCACTCACCGCCATCCCGGTGCTGTGCTCAGTGTTTCTCAGGCCCAAGCAGGGGCATGAGCATAAAGACGGCCCGCTGACCCGCGCCATGAAGGGCCTGCTGCGGCGCACGCTGCTGCGCTTTGCCCTGCTCCAGCCTGCGCTCGTGCTCACCATCGCACTCGTTCTTCTCGTGGCTGCGTTCTCGCTCTACCCACAGATGAACAAGGACTTCCTGCCCAAGTTCCAGGAGGAGACCGCGCTCGTCGCCGCCACCGCCGCGCCGGGCACTTCATTGGAGGAAATGAACAAAATCTCCGACGTCATCGAGCAGCAGCTCCTCAGCGTGCCCGAGGTGCGCAAGGTGGGCCGCCGCCTTGGCCGCGCCGAGCGTGGTGACCACGTGGTACCGGTCAGCACCGCTGAATTCGATGTCGATTTCCGCGAGCCAAGTAGTCCAGTTGCGCCGCAACTGGAGTCTGCCACCTCCTCTTCCACGCCAGTTGCGGCGCAACAGGCCAACTCTCGCACCCGCAAAGAAGTGCTGGCAGACATCACCACCAAAATCAAGACCGTGCCCGGCGTCTTCGCCGTTGTCGGGGGGCCGCTGGCAGACCGCATCGGCCACATGATGAGCGGCGTCTCCGCCCCCGTCGCCATCAAGATCTTTGGCCCCGACCTGGAACAACTGCGCAGCATCGGCATCGAGATTCAAAAAATTGCCCGGACCATTCCCGGTTTCGAAGACTGCAAGCTCGACCAGACCGCGACTATCCCGCAGCTCCGCATCGAGGCAGACCGCGACCGCTCCAAGGCCTACGGCATCGCGCCCGGGCGTCTGAACAACATGCTCTCCGCCCTCATCGGCGGGCAGGAGCTGGCCGAGCTGCGCGAAGGCCAGCGCAGGGTCAGCCTTGTCATGCGCCTGCCGCCCGAATGGCGCGACTCACCGGACAAGATCGCCTCCCTTCCCATCGAGACCGAGGAAGGCCAGCGCATCCCGCTCGATCTCGTGGCCGATGTCCGCGAAGCGAAAGGTCCCAACGTCATCTTCCGCGAGGCCAGCCAGCGCCGCTTTGCGCTCGCCATCAAACCCACCGTGCTGGATGTGACAAACCTCGTGGAGCGCCTGCGCAAGGAAGTGAACGAAACAGTGAAGCTGCCGCAGGGTTACTTCATCACCTTTGAAGGCGAGTTCCAGGCGCAGAAAGAAGCCACTGAGCGCATCGCCCTCTTTTCCGCCGTCGTCTTCGTCGCCGTCTTCCTCATGCTCTACGGTTACTTCCGCAGCGCCTCGCTGGCGCTGCAGGTGCTGGTCAATATCCCGCTCGCCCTCATGGGCGGTCTCGCCTTCACCTACTTCAAGCTGAACAACATCAGCATCGCCACGCTGGTGGGCTTCATCGCCGTGGGTGGTGTGGCCGCGCGCAATGGCATCATGATGATCAGCCACTACCTGCACCTCATGCGGCATGAGGGGGAGAAATTCTCCCGCAGCATGATCGAGCGCGGCACGCTGGAGCGTCTGGTGCCCGTGCTCATGACGGCCCTCAGCGCCGGCATCGGCCTCATACCGCTGGTGCTCGCGGCCGATCAACCGGGGAAGGAAATCCTGCATCCTGTGGCCGTCGTCATTGTCGGCGGTCTCGTCTCTTCCACCTTCCTCGATATGGCCATCACTCCCGCCATGTTCTGGCTTCTTGGCCGCAAAGCCGCAGCGCAGGCCATCGCCGAAGACGCGCCCGCATCTCATTAACCATTTTCGTCAGCAAACATCCACCCAAGCACAAACACACTCATGAAAACCAAACTGCTCAGCACCCTCGCCGCCCTTGCCCTCGCCTGCACGCTCAATGCCGCCGAGCACAAGCATGATCATGACCATGAAAAAATCAAAGCCGGCCCCAGTGGCGGCCGCCTCATCACGGAGGTGGAGCCACATGCCGAGTTCTTTGTGAACAAGGAAAACAAGGTCGAGATCCGCTTTGTCGATGATGACAACAAGATCGTGCCTCCGGGCAGCCAGGTCGTCACCGTCACACTCGGTGATCGCTCCGCCCCCACCAAGCTGGCCTTCACCCAGGACGGCAACAAGCTCATCAGCGATAAAGCCATCCCCTCTGGCAACGACCACCCTACCGTGGTGCAGATCCGTGCCAAGGAAGGAGCCAAGCCCGTGAACGAGAAATTCAATCTCAACCTTGAGCAGTGCCCCACCTGCAAAAACAAAGAATACGCCTGCACCTGCGAGCATGGGCATGACCACGCTCACGAAGAAAAGAAGAAGTGAGTCCACGCCAGATCCATGGGCAGCGGAAGCCGACGGAGAAGGATGATCTTGATCCCATGCAGGGGGTTTGCGGATGGAGCGGAAGCGCTGGGCGGGGCGGGAGCGTGTGGGATCGGGATGATCCCACTCCTCCTGAGCGCTGGCCCCAAGGACAGCCCCCAGCCTGAATCTGGCCGAAAACTGGACCAAAAGTGTCCATAACGCGTTTATTTTGGGCGCAAATTAACCTTGTAGGGAAGCAGGGCTTCCGCGTATATAGAGCTTTAGCCTGTCACTACAATGAATCCGCCGCCGTCAGGAAACCCCCAGAATCCGCAGCAGAACCCCGGAGCCACCCAGCCGCTTCAGCCTGGGTACGTGCCGCCTCCTGGTTACCCGCCGCAGATGCCTCAGGGCTACCCGCAGGGTTATCCCATGCCGCAGGGCTATCCGCCGCAGATGCCTCAGGGTTATCCACAGGGCTATCCGATGCCCCAGGGTTATCCGCCGCAGATGCCTGCCGGCTACCCCATGCCGCAGGGCTACCCGCCGCAGATGCCGGGCTATCCTCCGGGCTATGTGCCTGCCATGCCCATGCCGGCCATGATGCCGCCTCCCGCGCCCTCCACAGGAAACACGGGAACTGTTAAGCCTGTGAGCGCCGCCGTGCCAGTGGCGATGCCGACCCCTTCCATGCCCGCTCCTTCGGCTGTCGCTGCCGCGATGCCGGCCCCCTCTGCTGTAGCACCCGCCATACCAGTGGCCGTGGCTGCGGTGCCTGCCGATGACGCAGGAGAGGCCGCAGTGGCGGTCGAACACGTCGAAGGCCAGGTGTACCACCCTCCCGCGCTGACCCACATCGAGGCAGGACCTCCGCCCAACAAGTTTGTGCAGATGTGGCGCAAGGCGGGTGCCAGCTCCCTGCTGCTCAGCATTGCCATCCACGCCGGTCTGGGCGTGGGCGCACTCTTCATCGTCTTCACCAGCGGCGTCATGGACAAGCAGGTGGACTTCCTGCCCGGTGGCGGCACCGCCGCAGGTGCCAAGGCCAGCTCCGACCTGCAGCACAAGGTGCAGCAGAAGAAGCGCAGCTCGGTCAATAAATCCATGCCGATGAAGAAGCTGGTCAGCACCAGCGTGAATTCGGCCATCTCCCTTCCTGAGGCACCGCCCGACTCTCTGGACATGCCGGACATGAGCGCGATGATGGGCGGGGGAGCCTTGGGTGCCGGTGGCAGCCTGGGCTTGGCCGGAGCCGGTGGCGGCTTTGGCAAAGGCGTGGGCATGGGAGCAGCGAACGGTTTTGTGACGCTGCCGCCCTCCATGCGCAGCCGCTGCTCCACACAGGAGCGACTGGAGAAGCTGCGCCAGAATGGTGGAACGCCTGAGTGCGAGGCCGCCGTGTCCGCCTCTCTCGAATGGCTGAAAACCCAGCAGAACGCCGACGGCTCCTGGGGGCGCAGCAACAAGTGCGCCATGACCGGTCTGGCCCTGCTGTGCTACCTCGGCCGCTGCGAGACGCCGGAATCCCCCTTCTATGGCGACAACGTGATGAAGGGCATCATGTTCCTCATCGAAGTCGGGAAGAAGAACCCCTTTGGCATCTTCTCTGAAACCGGCTGGAAAGGCGAGGCCGCAGGCGGCAAAGGCGGTGCAGGCACGTATGAGCACGGGATCGCCACCTACGCCCTCGGTGAAATGTACACCCTGGCACGTCTGGGCAGCAAGAGCCTGCCGGGCATGCGCGAGGCCTTTGAAAAAGGTGTGAAGACCATCATCGACTACCAGAACGACAAGGGCGGCTGGGCCTACGGTGGCAAAGACCAGATCGTGTACAACAAGCAGGGCGGCTCCGACCTCTCCGTGGTGGGCTGGCAGTTCCAGGCGCTCAAGGCGGCCAAGAACACCAGCCTGAAGATCGACGGCCTGCACAGCGCCATCGGCAAGATGACCGATTACCTGGAAAGCATGCAGACCAAGGACGGCGGCTTTGGCGGCACCAACCGTGACGCGCACTACAATCAGTGGAGCCTCTCCGGCGTGGGCATCCTGGGCCTGCAGACCATGGCCAAGGGCAAGACCACCCCGATCAAGAAGGGCATCAAGTTCCTGCGCGAGTTTATCACCGCTGAGCCGCTGGACTGGAACAAGAATTGCAATCTCTACTGCTGGTACTACTACACCCAGGCCTTCTTCCAGCAGGGTGGAGACGACTGGAAGTTCTACAATCAGCAGTTCCTGCCGCAGATCCTCAGTGCCCAGCAGGCAGACGGCTCCTTCAAGCATGGCCGCCCGAACTGGCCTGCCGGTGACGCCGCCGACGCCATCTACCGCCAGACCCTCTGCACGCTGCAGCTGGAGGTGTACTACCGCTACTTGAAGGTGGGCGACCGCGAAGAGTCCTCCTTCTTTGACAAGTGATCTGAGGCTGCGGCCCCAAGCATCCCCTTCCCTAAGCTGCCATGCTGAAACCCAGCATGGCAGTTTTGTTTTTCAGTGGTGTGACCTCACCTCATGCCGCGCCCACCTGGCGCAACCATTCCTGGAGGTTGTAGTAGTTGGTGATGCGGCTGACCTTGCCGTCTTTGAGATCAAAAAAGGCCCCTACTCGCAAACGGTAGCGCTGGCCGGTAGCTGGCGGCAGACCGTCATCGGTGGAGAGGTACTGCCCCTCAATGTAAAACTCCGCCGCCCCACGCGTGCCGTCTTCCGAGGCAAAGACGACGAGATCACACACCTGCTCGCGGTAGCAGCGGTCCATGCGCTCCAGGAAGGCGCGGAAGACCTCACGACCGGTTTCGGCACCGCCTTGATTGATGTCGTGCACGACGTCATCGGTCAGCAGCGCGAGGAAGGCCGCACGGTCTCCTGAATTGAAGGTGGTGTAGTAGGTCTGGATGAGGGAGAGCGCCTGTTGCTGCGGAGTGGACATGATGAATGAAAGTGCAGCCAGCATGAATCCCGTGGTGCGGGCGTCAAACTAGAAAATCGTGCATGGGAGGTTGCGAGACGGAGAGGGGCGGCTAAACATCATACGTCTATGTTTTCCCCCAGCACGGCGTGGAGCAGCTCCCGCGCATTGATCCTCGGCATCTGTTTTTCGTTCATCACCGGCGGTGCCGTCCTGCAGGCGCAGTCCGCCGTCATGGTGGTGGATGCCTTCAACAAAAAAGTCCACGTGGCGGCAGACGCCCATGCCAAGCGCCCGGTGGGCGGCCTGGCCAAGATAGCCACCGCCATGGTCACGCTGGACTGGGCCGAGGCCTCCAAAGTGGGCGTGGGCGTGCTGGCCACCGTGCCCGCCTACGCCTTTCAGATGTCTGACGCCGGCTCTGTGGGCTTTCAGCCCGGAGACCAGGCCACGCTGCGCGACCTCATCTACGCCACCATGATGGGCGGAGACAACATCGCCGCCATCACCCTGGGAGATTTCGTGGGCCGTGACCACCTGACACGCCTGGGCCGCGCCGGGCACCCGATGGAGGAATTTGTGCGACAGATGAACCAGCTCGCCGCACGCGAGGGCGCACGCGGCACTCGCTTCACCAATCCGCACGGGCTGGAAAACTCCCGCCCCATGCCCTACTCCACGGCTGCGGACATCGCCCGCCTCTCCATCTACGCGGTGTCCCGCCCTGCGCTGCGCTTTTATACCAATCAGACCAGCCGCAGCATCACCATCTACCGCAGCGGCCAGCAGATCTCCGTGCCGCTCACAAATACCAACGAGCTGCTAGGTGTGGACCGGATCGACGGACTCAAATCGGGCAACACTCAGCGTGCCGGCGGCTGCCTGGTCATTTCCGCTGAAAAGCCCTCCAGCGTGCAGGTGCAGGCGGACAATTCCAGCCTCATCTACCGCCACCGCATGGTGGTGGTGGTGCTGAACTCCCCCAGCCCCTTTGCTGAAGCCCGTGCGCTGCTGCATCAGGGCTGGGCTGCCTATGACCGCTGGCTGGCAGCCGGACGCCCGATCACTGACAAGAAGCAGATGCTGGATCATTACTAAGACGGGGCCTCCCGGCAGGCATCGCTTCAGCGCCTTTTCTTTCCTTTCCCCCCAACCCCAAACCTCCCAAGAAAAACACCATGAGAATCGGCATTTTGAACAGCGGCGGGGACTGCCCCGGACTCAACGCAGTCATTCACGGCGTCGTCGGCGCGGCGCACACACTCGGCTGGGAAGTCGTGGGCTTCCGCGATGGCTTTGAAGGCCTGCTGCCCCCAGGCGACTACATGATGCTGAACACCGAGAAGACCATCGGCATCATGAAACTGGGCGGCACCATCCTGGGCACCACCAACAAGGGGCACTTTGTGGCCAAGGTGGGCGAGGGCAATGTGGCTCAGGTGCCAGCAGAGATCGTGGAAAAGGCCAAGAACACCCTGCGCCACCTGGAGGTGGGCGCGCTGATCGTGGTGGGTGGAGACGGCAGCCTGACCACCGGCCTGCAGCTCTACCAGATGGGTGTGCCGGTGATCGGCGTGCCGAAGACGATCGACAATGACATCCAGGCCACCGCCACCTCCTTTGGTTTTGACTCCGCCGTGGCCGCTGTAGTGGACGCCCTGGACCGCCTGCATACCACGGCAGAAAGCCACAAGCGCGTGATCGTGCTGGAAGTGATGGGACGCCACGCAGGCTGGATCGCGCTCTACGGCGGCATGGCCGGTGGTGCGGATGTGATCCTGCTGCCGGAGATCCCCTTCAGCTTTGAGCACGTGGCCAAGGCCATCCGCAAACGTGACGCCGCAGGCCGCCACAGCACCCTGGTGGTGGTGGCGGAGGGCGCGCACATGGAGACAGGCGAGCTGCTGACCAAGGAGAAAGTGGGCACCAAGGGCGAAGACCGCCTCGGCGGCATCGGCGACTACGTGGCCAAGCACATCGAGAAAGACACCGGCAAGGAAACCCGAGCCTGCACCCTGGGCCACCTGCAGCGCGGTGGCGCACCCACGGCGCTGGACCGCATCCTCGGTGTGCGCTTTGGCGCCAAGGCCGTGGAGCTCATTTCCCAGGGCAGCTTTGGCCGCATGGTCAGCTACCAGCAGTATCAGGTGGGCGACGTGCCGATCGAAGAAGCCGTGCACCAGCTGCGCCTGGTCAGCAAAGACAGCGAGATCGTCCGCGCCTCGCGCGCGATCGGCATCTCCTTCGGCGACTGCTGATCAAGGCGGCAGCAGATTCATGAATCAACGCAGGACGGGCATGGCGAAAGCCGTCCCGTCCTTCTGCGTACGGCAGACACCTTGGCATCCCCCATCCCCCAACAAAAACGCCCGCGTGATCTCACGCGGGCGCTTCTGATTGGATGAATGAACGGGGCGGAAGGATTAGTTCGCGCGGCCGAGGTAGGTGCCATCTTCGGTCTTGACGCTGATCTTGTCGCCAGGGCCGATGAAGAGAGGAACCTGCACACGCATGCCGGACTCGGTGGTGGCTTCCTTGTACACGTTGTTGGCGGAGTCTCCCTTCACGCCGGCGGGGCTGTCCGTCACGGTCATGATGATGTTGGCGGGAAGCTCGATGCCGGCGACAACATCGTCAGCAAAGACGACGAGGTACTTCTGGCCTTCGATGAGGTAGCCGCGGGTCTTGGCGTCTAGCTTGTCTTCACCGATGAGCACGTCTTCAAACGTCTCAGGGTGGATGAAGTGGTAGCCGTCTCCGTCCTTGTAGCTGAACTCATGGTTGTCCTTCACGAGGTTCACGGATTCGAGAGACTCGTTGGAGGTCATGCGCAGGTTGTACATCTTGCCGATGGTGATGCTGCGGACGGACATCTGCACGAAGGAAGCCATGCGCGGAGGCGTCTTGAGTTCGGTGTCGGTGACGACGCAGACGTCGTTGTTGTAGCGGACGGCGTGGCCCTTGCGGAGATTGATGACTGGGGTGGCTGGCATAAGATGAGCCTGCTTTCTTGGCGAGTTTGGCGTGATTTGCAAGCACAGGTTCACCCCGGCCCGTCCGTGGTGCCTCCCTATGGGGGGAACCGCCGCCAGCTGAGCATTGCTTTTCAGGTGGAGGCTGGTTCTGCTATGAAAGCATGCCGCCAGGAAACTGGCAGCACCACCACTAGCACTCAGGCGCACCGCTTGAGATCAGGACCTCCAGAGAAGCCGGATCTCGTCGGCCAGAGCTTTATCCACGTGATGAAGAACGGCGGCGGGTTCCGGCTTTGTTGTTTCATCCGCCTGCCATGAAATGGCAGAAATGCGCCACACATGCCGGTGAAAGCAGCGTCATGACAAAAAATGTTTTCAAAATGATGATTTTCCTCTTGCGAAACTTCGCATCAAACGCACTATGAATGCCCGCTCGTTCTGAGCGAAACAACGACCCCTTCGTCTAGCGGTTAGGACACATCCCTTTCACGGATGCGACACGAGTTCGATTCTCGTAGGGGTCGCCACTCTCCACCAACTCCGGTGCAGAGTTTAAGCCGGCCAGAAACTGAAACAGGCACGGCATTTGAAGCTCCGAGATTCAAGCCTCACAACTCACTCGACGGGTGCTGCGCCGCTTCCGATCCGAAGTACACCGACAAAACCGACGAAACTAGGTTTCGTCAGTTTCGTCGGTGTGTTTTCCAGCAGTGAAAAATTTTCATTCAGTCAGCCAGCAGGCAGGAGGATGAATGAAGAAGCCTGCCCCAGAATACCCAAGACACTCCTAGCACACAGCCTGCTAACCTGAGGCGCTGCATATGACCTCATGTTATCTAGTGGTATTTTGATAACACATCATGAAGATGTCTCCATAGACTGACTGAAAACGCTGTGAGGCAATGCTACGAGAGTCATCGTACCTTCATGGCACAACCATCTCATACCACGATGAGATGAAAGCGAGTCTGAAGGTGGAAGCACGAGCCGACGGAGGGGGATCATCTTGATCCCCCCCCACCTGCAGAGTGAATGTCTATGACATGAAAGAAGGGAGCCGATGTACTTTCATGCCATCACATCCACAGGATGCTCTCTGAGAACCTCTTCCTTCCATGAGTTTTCTTCCTGTTCCGTGGGAATCCAATGATCCTGGAGGAATGCAGTGGCTGGCTTCCCTCATTCAGCGGGGCCGCTCACGAAAAAAATCTCACGCTCTAAAACACACCGACGAAACTGACGAAACCTCATGCCCCCCGCCAAAAGCGCATTTTGCCTCTTTGAGAGCGCATCCCTGGCCGTAGCCAGCCCGGGCTCAGACCGCGAAAAAAAACTGCGCGCGCAAAACACACTGACGAAACTGACGAAACCTAGTTTTGTCGGTTTCGTCGGTGTGCTTTCAGAGCCGTAAATGCAAAAACGGAGCCGCTGGGGGTCGTTGATGGCGGCTTACAACGGTTGACGCTCGCCGACGTTTGTTATCCAATCCCCACCAAACCACCGGAGGCCTCATCATTAAAAAGCGTCAATCACCGCCAAAGACCGTCAACAATCCTCCTTTGCTCTCCGAGCTGAGAAGGACAGGCCGTCAACATCCCCTTCCCCGCCTGCCCTTCCTCGCCGCGCTGCTGGCGCTTTCCGGCGCGTGCGCGCTGATCTACCAGATGGCGTGGCTGCGGGAGTTTCGGCTGATGTTTGGCGGGGCCACTCCGGCCACGGCGGCGGTGCTGGCCATCTTTATGGGAGCCATGGGCGCGGGCAGTGCCCTGTTTGGCCGGAAGGCGGAGGCTTCGTGCAATCCGCTGCGGCTTTATGCGCTGATCGAGCTGGGCGTGGGCGTGGCGGCGCTGCTGACACCGCTGCTACTCTGGCTGGTGCGTGCGCTGTATCTGAGCACCGGAGGGATCGCCGCGCTGGGAGTGGTGCCGGCCACGCTGCTGCAGCTTCTGCTCGCGACGGTGGTGCTGGCTCCGCCCTGCCTGCTGATGGGCGGCAGCCTGCCAGCGGCCTTTAAATGGGTGGAAACCGACCACGACGCGCAGCGCGGGAGCCTGGGCGTTCTCTATGGGGTGAACACCCTCGGCGCGCTGGCAGGCGTGCTGCTCAGCACCTTCTGGCTGCTGGAGCTGTGGGGCATCCGCGCCACGGTAAATGCGGCGGCATGCGTGAACCTGCTGATTGGTGGTATTTCATGGTATGCGGCGCTCGGGGAGGATGGGAATGGAATGCCAGAAAGGGAGGAGGAGTATGAGGAAGAGGAGGAGGAAGATTCCGCTCGTGCTTTGAAACGGAGATTTGTTTATGCAGCCGCAGGCATCACCGGATTCACCTTCTTCCTGGCGGAGCTGGTGTGGTTTCGCATCCTGGCGCCGCTGCTGGGCAGCTCGGTGTATGGCTTTGGGCTGATCCTCGCGCTGGCTCTGGCAGGCATCGGGCTGGGCGGGCTGCTATACCGCACGCTGTGGGCGGCACGCCCCGGAGCGGTGACTCTTCCGTCACTGGCGCGGGTGGCGGCGTGGCAGGCGCTCTTTCTCGCGCTGCCTTGGGCGCTGGGAGATCGCATCGCGGTCTTTGCGGTGGATGTGAATCAACTTCGTGCGTTGGGCATGGCGGGGCAGATCACCGGCTGGACGCTGATCGCGGGGCTGCTGGTGCTGGGCCCCTCCGTGCTGGCAGGCGTGCAGTTTCCGCTGCTGGTGGGCCTGTTAGGTCGTGGCAGTCGCGATGCCGGGCGGCACACGGGTCTGGCCTATGCGGCGAACACGCTGGGCTCCATCGCAGGCTCGCTGGCAGGTGGCTTTGTGATGCTGCCGTGGCTCACCGCGCCGGGGGCGTGGCGGCTGGTTTTCCTGCTGACGCTGCTGCTCAGCGTGGGAGCGGCACTGCTGGGCGCACGCCTTGCCTCATGGCGTGCGTGGGCGCTGTGCGCTCTGCTTTGGCTGGGTGCTGGCGCGCTGATGCTGGGCGGCACGGGGCCCACCGCCGCATGGCGGCACAAGCCCATCGGCTACGGCCGCGTGGAGGTGCTGCCGGGCTACATCAATGACCTGCACGCCTGGCTAAATGCCGCACGCATGCGGGTGGCGCATGAATTTGAAGGCCGTGAGGCCAGCGTGGCCGCCGTGGCCAGTGACGACGGCTGGTGCCTCTACGTGAACGGCAAGAGCGACGGCTCCGCCTTTGGCGATGCCGACACGCAGGTGATGCAGGGGCTCGTCCCCGCGCTGCTGCATGCCGCGCCGCACAGCGCCTTTGTGGTGGGCCTGGGCACCGGCACCACCGCTGGCTGGGTGGCCGATGTGCCGGAGATGCAGCAGGTGGATGTGGTGGAGCTGGAGCCCGCCATGACCACGCTGGCTCGTGATCACTTTGCCCCGGTGAACCGTGATGTGCTGGACAAGAAAAACGTGCGCCTCATCCCCGGCGATGCCCGCGAGGCGCTGCTGGCTGCAGGCCGCAAATACGATCTGGTCATCTCAGAGCCGTCTAACCCCTACCGCGCCGGAGTCTCCACGCTCTTCACCCAGGAGTTCTACGCCGCCGCCAGGGCGCGGCTGAATGAGCGCGGGCTCTTTGCCCAGTGGGTGCAGGGGTATGAGGTGGACTCGCAGGCCATCCGCCAGGTGTATGCCACGCTATGCTCTGTCTTTCCGCATGTGGAGACGTGGGTCTCAGGGCCCAACGACCTGCTCTTCATCGGGCATCTGGTGGCACCAGATTATACCATGAACCATTTGCGCGCACGCATGGCGCTGCCGCTCTTCACCGAGGCGCTGCGCCGCGTGTGGCTCACGGACAGCATCGAGGGCGTGCTGGCGCGGCATCTGGCCACGCCGGACTTTGCCCGCAAGCTGCTGCAAACCCGCCCCGCCACCGTGAACACGGATGACCGCAACCTGCTCGAGTATGGCTTTGCCCGCGCGCTGTCCCAGGAGGGCGGGTTCAACACCACGCAGGTGCTGGCGCAGGCCATTCAAGACAGCACGGATGTGCCCGCGCATCTCGCCGCGCAGGTGGACCGCACACGCCTGACCTACGAGCGCCAGCGCATGCTCTCGGCAGACCAGTCCAGTTTCTCGTTGATGGATGAGCTGGAGGGCGATGATGCACGCCGCGCCCATGCCTGCGCCGCCTACACTATGGGTCGGCACGACCACGCCTTGGCCGCATGGACGGGCCCCGCCACCAGCCCCTACGAGCAGCTCATGCTGCTGGAGTGCGCCGCGCAGGCAGGCACGGAGGAGCAGTTCCGCCCGCTGCATGAGGCCGTGAAAAAAGACTGGCCTGCCGATGCGCATCTGGCCGCTGCGGTGTTCGCCTATCGCCAGGGCTCCGCCGATGATGCCGCTGCGGAGCTGATGCAGGGCTTTGCAGCGCTGCGCAGCCAGGTGTGGGTGCGCCCGCCGCTGGTGCGCGCCGCACTGGCGCTGGTGCCGCCGCTGGTGGCGGACAATCACGATCTGGCGCGCGAATTCCTGCCGCTGCTGCAAAAGCCCATTCCCGGCGGCCTGATGGAGCCGCTGCGCGTGAACACGCTGCTGGGCATCAGCTCGCCGCTGAGCCCCGCGCAGCAGGTGGAGGTGATGTCCCTTTTTGAACCGCACCCGCCCTGGCGTCTGGAGTTTCTGCAATTCCGCCTGGAAACCTACCGCGCCGCCGGCCACCCACGCGCCGCGCAGGCCGAGCATGATGTGGCGGAGTTTCTCAAGCACGAAAGCCGCCCGCTGGATGAAGCACGGCCCGAGGCGCGTTGAAGTACCCATGCTCCCCACCCTGCTCGTCATCCTGGCCACCGCCGCTGCGGAGCCTCTGCCGGACACCCGGTTGGAGGCGCTGCCGCAGAGTGCGGCGCTGCCGGGAGACACACCCGCGCAGGTGGCGCTGGGGCGGCTGCTGTTTTTTGACCCCATCCTCTCCGCCACGCGCACGGTGGCCTGCGCCACCTGCCACAGCCCGCAGCATGGCTGGGCGGACGCACGCCCCACACCGCTGGGGGTGAATGCCAGCGGCATCGGCCCGGCACGCAGGCTTGTCGCGGGTGGTGCCTTTCTGCCGCTCACCCGCAACACACCCACGATCCTGAACACCGCCTTCAACGGCATTGCCATCGGCAAGCCCTATGATCCCACGCAGGCCCCCATGTTTTGGGACAACCGCATGCGCAGTCTCGAGGCGCAGGTGCTGGGGCCCATCCGCCAGCGTGAGGAGATGCGCGGAGATGCGTGCAGCGAGGCCGAGGCTGTGCCCGCGATGGTGGAGAGGCTGAGCACCATACCGGAGTATGTGCGTCTTTTTGGCGGAAAGATCACCGCTGCGAAAGTGACACAGGCCATCGCCGCCTATGAGCGCACGCTTATCACACCAGACACGCCATTTGACCGCTTCATGCGTGGCGACAAGACCGCGATGACTCCCGTGCAGCAGCAGGGCATGGCCGCCTTTCAGAGAGCCGGCTGCGCGCTGTGTCACAATGGTCCCATGCTCTCCGACTACAAGCTGCATGCCATCGGCCTCACGGACAATGCAACGAACCGCAGCGAATTCCGCACCCCCACGCTGCGCAATCTCGCACACACCGCCCCCTACATGCACCACGGCGGCAGCTCCACGCTGGATGAGGTGCTGCTCTTTTACGACCGCCTCATGGATCAGGCTGCCGAGACTCTGGAAGGTGCCGACACCGCCACCCAGCCCGCCCTCGATCCCCTGCTCCGCCACATGAACCTGCTGCCGGAAGATCACGCGCTGATCAAAGCGTTTCTCGACGCGCTCAATAGTGATGACTATGACAAGACTGCGCCGGAGAAAGTGCCGAGTGGGCTGCCCATTCCGAGGTAGCGCGGGCAATCCTGCCCGCTTTCGAGCGCTTTCGGATCACGGGCAGGATTGCCCGTTCTACTGCGCGCTGGCTCAGCGCGAGGTAGGGCGCTTGGTCCTCCAAGCGCCGTCGTTCGCAGGCTGATGGGCTTCGCTGCCGCACATCTGCATTGAGCCTGTTCAAGACCTCGCTCGGCGGGCTGGGGACAGCCCTCCCTACCCTGCCAGCCTGCGCCCCTCACCATGCATCCGTCCGGAACGGCTGCGCGGGCAGGCCGTCTTGATTGAAGAGATTGGCCCACTGGAAGGCATTGCTCCAGGCATAGCGCACGGCGGCGGGCTGGGGCACGTCTTTGCTGGAGACGATCACGCTGTCGCCCTCGATCACGGCATCGGCCCACACAAATTTCTTGTCAGCTCCGGCGATGGAAAAGCCCTGCAGCTTGTCACCGTTTTTGAAGGCGAGTCCTTTGCCGCTGTGCTTGAACTTCAGCGTCACCTTGCCGCCACTGATGCTATGCGAGGCCAGCTGCGGGCCGAGGTATTCATTGCCCCTGTCATACGCCACGGCCAGCGCCACCTGCACCGCACGCGCGCCGTAGCCGGACTTATTCGGCGGGTGGATGCCATTGCCCAGATCACTGCTGATGACCATGTGCGTGTTCTTGTACTTCATGATCTGCTCAAAGGCCACGTGCGAGTACTCCTTGTCCGGATTGTTGGGGATGGTCTTGGGCAGCGGGGCGAATTTTTCTGCGAGCCGGTTCATCGGCTGCGTGTAGTCATAGGCGCAGCCGCCGCCGCTGGGCTTTTCCACATAGAGCCAGGGGAAGTCGCCCTGCCCCCAGGCCTTGCGCCAGCCGCCGATCAGCGCGCCCATGAGCGTGACCTGATCCACACCGGCGATGTTGGTGCGGCTCTCGCCCTGATCCCACAGCACGCCTTTGATGCCGTAGCCTACATACGGGCGGATGAACTGCTCAAAGAGCTGGCCCACCTTGCCGAAATTGGGTTCACCAGCTTTGCCCACAGGCTGGGGTCCACGCGGTGGGCGGGTGGGTTCCTTGCCCTCTTTTTTCGCGGCCTCGGCCTGCTTCTTCCACGCGGCCAGCTCGACATCCCACTTGGCTTTTTCCACGGTGTATTTGGCCATCAGCTCGTCATACTTGTAGGTCGGAGCAAAGGCTTTCACCGCCTCCGCGCAGGCGGCGTCGCTGCGATACATGTCCTCGCTCAGCCAGAAGCCGGAGGGCGTGCCGCCCACTGCACCCACCATGAGGCCCACGGGCACGTTCAGCTCTTTCTGCAATGGGAAGCCAAAGGAGAACAGCAGCGCGCTGAATTTCACATTCGTCTCCGGCGTGGCCTGCTCCCAGGTGGCAGTGGGGTCCTTGCGCAGCAGGCGCAGGTGCGGGTAGCTCTGCTTGGAGGCGGCATCCAGAACGGGGTCATCCTTGGTGTAGCTGCTCACCGTCATGTCCATGTTGGACTGGCCGGAGCCCACCCACACATCTCCCACCAGCACGTCTTCGATCTTCTTGTCTCCAATGATGAGCGTGCGCGGCTCGGTGCTGGCCTGCAGGGCCTCCAGCTTTACGCTCCAGGCACCTTTGTCATCCGCCGTGGCCGTCTTGCTCTGTCCGGCAAAGGAGACTGTGACCTTCTCACCCGGTGCCGCCGTGCCCCACACGGGCACCGCCATGCCACGCTGCAGCACCATGTGTGGCGTGAAGACCTTGGATAGCTTCACCTCGGCCTGAAGGGCGGAGGCAAACAGAAGCAGGGAGACGCAGGCGAAGGAAAGTTTCATGAGATGTGGCAAGGCTATACGAACCGAAGCGCGCGATCTAGCGCCAGCGCGGAAGATGGAGGATAGGATTCTCGCGCTGGGCGTGCGCATGCCCTGGGCAGGTAGGGCGGCTGGTCCTCCAGCCGCCGTTGCCCAGCGTGCTGTGAAATACCAAGTAGGACAACCAGCCGTCGCAGGACATTGCAAACTCCGCTGCTACGACTCATGATTCGCACACGCTTGCCCCTCACTCGGAGGGCTGAGGACAGCCCTCCCTACCTCAGAAGCGCCACGCGAGGATGCGGCTTTTCTTCTGGCCCTGTGCCATGTCGATGATGCGCACCTCGGCCGCCTGGGCCTGGCGCAATGTTTTTTGAAGCGGTGCCAGGTGATCGCTTTTCGACACCAGCGTGGTGAACCATCCGCACTGCGTGGCGAACTCCGTGCTCTCCGCGATCATGCGGCGGATGAACGCCAGCTCCCCGCCCGGGCACCAGAGCTCGTTGGCCTTGCCGCCGAAATTCAGCGCGCTGCTTTTCTGCCCGAGGTTGCGCTGTTTCCGCTGCGTGCCTGCCGCCGCCTCGGCTGCGGAGGTGTGGAAAGGCGGATTGCACATGGTGAGATGAAAGCGCTCGCCTTTCTGAATGATGCCCTGAAAACAATGCTGCGCCGACTTCTGCAAACGGCAGTCAATAAAGCCCGCCACAACCGGATTTGCCGCCACCATCTTGCGCGCCCAGCGCCAGGAGGCGGCGTCCACCTCCGCGCCCACAAAGCTCCAGCCGTACGCGCATGCGCCGAGGATCGGGTAGATGCAGCTCGCGCCGGTGCCGATGTCCAGCACGCGCACGTCTGCACCACGCAGCACGCCGATGAGATCCGCCAGATGATGAATGTAGTCGCAACGCCCCGGAATGGGCGGGCACAAGCAGCCGGGCGGGATGTCCCACTGCTCCACGCCATAGGCCTGCCGCAGCAGCGCCTCATTCAGCGCCTTCACCGCCTGCGGGTCGGCATAGTCGATGCTGTCGCTGCCATACGCATTCGGCTTCACAAACACCGCCAGCGCCGGGCTGCACGCGATGAGCTGGGGGAAGTCGTAGCGCGTATTGAAGCGGTTGCGCGGATGTAGTCCCGCTTTGGTGGCGTGGTTCATGTCAGCAGAATGCAGATGGCCGCAAAGAGCCGCAAAAAAAGCAAAAAAGACGGGGATCAGAGACAGGATTTCCCATGCTGATTTCTTGAGTTTTTTGTGCCTTTTTGCGGCCGGTCACCTGCTCACCGGCCCCCTCCCGGTGGCGTGCGGTGCTCGCCAAAGTATTTCTCACTGCGGTAGCGAAGCCACACGCGCAGCACCTGCGGCACCTTGTCACGCTCGGTCTCGCTCAAAGTCTCATAAAGCGCCATCGCCTTCTCCCGCTCGCCCCGGCAGGCGCGGTTGTTGTGCGCATCCCAGTAGCTGCGCGCCACGCGGATGCGCCGGCACACCTCTTTGATGAGGGCGGCACCACTGAGCGGCTTGTCGCTGGGTTTCTTTTTGGCGGGCATGCGGGGAGAAAGGCAGATAAACGCATAGACGGGAAAAAGCGAGGGCGGCGGTGAAGGTCACCTGCGTAGATGGGCCACCCTCCCCACCATTTTCCTCTCGCCATCCCTGATTCCCCGTTCTATCTCGATCCGTGGAAGATTCCGACTACAAAGTTAAGCTTGAGATTTTTGAGGGTCCGCTGGACCTGCTGCTCTACCTCATCAAAAAAGAGGAGATCGACATCTACAATGTGTCGCTGGAGCGCATCACGCGGCAGTACCTCGACTACATCGACACCTTCCAGGCGCTGAACATCGAGCTGGCCAGCGAGTTCATCGTCATGGCGGCCAACCTCATGTACATCAAGAGCCGCGAGCTGCTGCCGCAGGATGTGCAGCCGCCGGAGGAGGATGCGGAGGAAAATGACCCGCGCTGGGAGCTGATCCGCCAGCTGGTGGAGTACAAGAAATTCAAGGAGGCCGCGCAGTTCCTGGGCTCTCAGGAGGTGAAGAGCGACGAGCTTTTCGTCACCACCCCCGAGCTGCCAGACCTGGACGCCCCGGTGGACAGCGTGGGCCAGGTGGGCATCTTTGACCTCATCCGCGCCTTCCAGCGCATCCTCAAGCGCTTTGAAAACGCCAGCGACTTCCGTGAGATCGTCAATGACCGCTTCACCGTGGCGGACAAGATCGAGCACCTGCTGCAGACGGTGCCGGTGGGCGCGCGCATCAAGTTTGAAGAGCTCTTCTCCAGCGCCGCCAGCCGTGGCGAGGTGATCGTGACCTTCCTGGCCATGCTGGAGCTCATCAAGCTGAACCACCTGCAGGTGGAGCAGGAGCAGCTGCTGGGAGAGATCGTGGTGGTGCGGCCTGCGGTGTAATGAACACTCCGGGAGCCAGCCGCTGATCAGTCAGCGGTGGGGTAGCCTGGCACGTTGTCAAAAAGCGTCTTCCCGTTGTCCTGCACGATCCAGCGGATGCTGTCCTCCACACGGGAAAGAGTAAAGTCCAAAGCTGCGCTCCTTGCCACCGGCTTACCATCCTCTAGCGGTGGATTGAAACTCCAGTTCTCCACAGCCTGAATCGCGACTTTTACCGACGGCGTTCTCCAGTCATTATCTTCAAATGGGCCGCTATTTGCCTTGCTGACTGACGCTTTGCCTTCCGGAGATATGGTGAAATTCAGACGGAAGCTGGCCTTTGAGCCGCCCCATTTAAAATCTGGAGGCAACTGCGGACTGATGAACATTTTCACTTCTCCTCCAGACCAGACAGGCGTGACCTGCGGGGTTCGCGCGCCATCAACCAGAAAAAACGGCCAAAATGGTCTCATTCCGCCCATCTCCACAGCCCCGCCACGGCCGCCCATCACAAACCCATCGCCGCTTTTTGGCGCATACAGCCTCATTTTCCCGAGTTCGTTCGAAAACCTCATCTCTGGCCATTTGGCACGGTACCCCTTCAGGGAGATCGAGACGCTGCCATCCTTGGCCACCTGATACGTGCCCCCATAGCCTGCAATACCGGCCCCGAATTCTCCCAAGACCACCCTCCCTTCCGGCTCGAAACTAATGACGGAATCTGAATCCATCCCGTATATTTTTCCATCGCGTGAGACAAACACCACCGTCTTTCCAGCTGCATGTCTTTGGAAAATGAAATTTACTACCTCGCTCTTCTGCAGAAACCTCGGAGCTGTAGATCGCTGCTGAGCCAAACACGGGAGAGCAAGAGCGAAGATCAAAAAAGGCAGGTGCTTGCGCATGGTATAGATAAGACTGCAGCACGACTCAAATGCTGGTTTCTCCAGCATTAATCAAACCACGCGGGTATGCATAGGCCAAACTATTTCCTTTTCGCCACCGCAGCCGCCGGCGGCGCGTCATTCCGCACGAGGTGCGTCTTCTTGCCCAGCACCCAGTAAAAGCCACCGATGCTGCCCAGAAGGGCGAACGCCACCAGCACGGTCCAGAGGCCCGGGAGGAGAGGTTTTTGGCGTCGGCGGCGTCTTGCCATCGTATAATGTGACACGACTTGCCGCTCTGTGCCAGTGCGGCTATCATGGAAGATGCTACATTGGTTTCAAAACGACCGCTTCCCCCTCTACCTGGCCCCCATGGCCGGGGTGACGGACGTGATCTTCCGCCAGCTCTGCAAGGAGCAGGGCGCGGATGTGATGGTGACGGAGTTTGTGAGCGCCGAGGGCATCCTGCAGCGGGACGACCGCACCCGCCACTACACGGACTTTGACGACAGCCAGCGCCCGCTCGGCGTGCAGCTCTTTGGCTCCGACGGCGTGCGCATGGGCGAGGCTGCACGCAAGATCATCGACTGGAAGCAGCCCGATTTCATCGACATCAATTTCGGCTGCCCGGTGAACAAGGTCGTCTCCAAAAACGGCGGCTCCTCCCTGCTCAAAGACTGCCCCCTTCTCGCCAGCGTGGCGCGGGAGGTGGCCAAGGCGGTGTCCATCCCCGTCACCGCCAAGATGCGCATCGGCTGGGATGCAAACCACGTCAATGCGGTCGAAGTGGCGCGTATTCTGGAAGACTGCGGCATGCAGGCCATCGCCGTGCACGGGCGTACCCGTGCGCAGGGCTACACCGGCCTGGCAGATTGGGACGTGATTGGCCAGGTGGCGGATGCAGTGAAGGTGCCGGTGATCGGCAATGGCGACATCTCCAGCGGCGCAGACGTGGAGATCCGCCGCGCGCAGACGAATGTGAAGGGCGTGATGATCGGCCGTGCGGCGATGACGAATCCGTGGGTCTTTAAAGAGGCCAAGCACTACCTGGCCACGGGTACGCATGTGCCGCATGCCACGGTGGAGGAGCGCTTCAACTTCATGCGCCGGCACTGCCAGATGGCGATCGCCCGCAATGCGCACATGGGCGAGCTGCCCACGCTGCGCTCCATGCGCAACCGCCTCATGAACTACACCAAGTCCATCCCCGGCGGCAAATGGCTGCGCCAGCGCTTCTCACAGATCGGCAGCCTGATGGAGCTGGAGGACATCTTTGCGGGGTATCTGGAGCATCAGGCGGCGCATGGGCATGAGGCGGCGGTGAATGTGGAAGTGGACGCGGATGCCGAGTAGCGTGCGGGCGGCCCAGCGTCAATTTGGAGTGCGGCACGCAAAGCTGCCGCTTTCGAGTATCTCGTGGTAAACGAGAACAAACTGGCTTTCGAGAGACGCCGAGCGGTCGCCTGCGTGCATCTCCAGAGATTTGGTATGCCGTGCAGCTTGCGAAAGCGGTAGCTGCGCTCGTGCCTCGCTCCGCGACCGCACTCCAAATGGGCTGCGTATTTGAAGACTGCGCCCTACTTCGCAAAGATCTTCTTCAGCCACGCATCCACCACTGGCGTGGCCGGGTACGTGGGATCTCCCATGCGGCGGTTGATTTCTGCATGGCCGATGAGGCCGTGACCTTCGAAGCCTTTCACCTCGGCGGGGGTGTCGGCTTTGCGCAGGGCCTCACCGAGGGCGATGGACTGGGCGGTGCCGTCCACGCGCTGGACGTGCAGGATGAGGAAGGCGGGAGCATTGGGCGCAGCGGCCTGCTTGGTGGGCGAGAGCTTGGCCTGGCGCTCGGGGTCAGTGCCAAAGGCCTGCAGGTAGGTGTCGTGCATGAAGTCACCGCCTTCCGCGATCTGCTGGGGCACATCATAGGCCGCGCCATCCAGCGGGATGATGCCGCACACGGCCTGGGGGCCCAGATCGGCCTTCTGCAGATAGCTCATGTCCGTGCCCACCAGCGCCACCAGATGCGCCCCGGCGCTGTGGCCCATGAGGACCACGCGCTTGCCATCAAAGCCGAGCTGCTCGGCGCGGCGGATGAGGAAGGAGACAGCGTGTGCCACGTCGCTGGCCTGCTCCTCCACGGTGCAGGAGGGCACGAGGCGGTAATTGAGCGAGGCAAAGGCGTAGCCCTGCTGGAGGTAATGCACACTTTTCTCCCCTGCTGCCAGGCCTTTGTCACCGCGCTTCCAGCCGCCGCCGTGCACGTAGATGACCAGCGGAGAGCCCGGCGTGGTGGGCCGCCAGTAGTCGAGATTTTGCATCGAGTCGCTGCCGTAGCTCAGCTCTTCCTTGCCACCCTGCTGCGCAGAGCCCGAGCCGGACTGCCTGCGGTTGGCAATGAGATCGCGCAGCCTGCCGCCGAGCTGGGCGGAGGCCGGGGTGATGCTGACAAGAGCGAGGAGAAAAAGCAGCGGGCGGATCATGGCGTGCGAGGGGAGGTGGTCATTGACTGAAATGCAGCACCGGGCGAGTGGTTACACAAAATTTCGGGATTCGTGCCGCTCCTGCTGCATCTTTCCCGCTTTTTCTTCCCAACCCCAACCACATGTCTTTATCCAATCCCTGGTTCATCGCCGCCGTCGTCGGCGTGCTCGGCGTCTTTCATCTGGAGATCGTGGCCACGTTTCTGAATCTGGCGCAGTTCCGCCATGCGCTGCCTGCCCGCCTGCGGGAGATCTTTTCCGAAGAGACGGTGCAGAAGGCGGGCGAGTATGCCGGCAAGTCCTCGCATCTGGATGTGCTGCGCAGCACGGCCTCCGTGGCGGTGCTGGTGTGCTTTTGGTGGGGTGGCGGCTTTGACTGGCTGCAGCGCTGGAGCGCCGGATGGGGCTGGAGCGCGGTGTACACGGGCATAGGCGTGATCGGTGTGCTGCTGCTGGCGCAGAATCTCCTCTCCCTGCCCTTTGATGCCTGGGACACCTTCAAGATCGAGGCCGAGTACGGCTTTAATCGCACCACGGTGGGCACCTTCATCGGCGATCGCGTGAAAGGCCTGCTGCTCACCGCGCTGCTGGGCGGGCCGCTGCTGGGGCTGATCCTGTGGTTTTTCCAGACGCAGGTCCACGCGGTGCTCTACACCTGGCTGACCGTGGCGGGCTTCAGCATCGTGATGGCCTGGCTCTCTCCCCGGCTGCTGATGCCGCTGTTTCTGAAGTTCAAACCGCTGGATGACGGCCCGCTGCGCGAGGGGCTGCTGGCGCTGGCCGCGCGGCTGAAGTTTCCCGTGGTGGACATCTCGGTGGTGGACGGCTCCCGCCGCTCCAGCAAGGCGAACGCCTTCCTCAGCGGCTTTGGCAAAAACAAGCGCATCGCGCTCTTTGACACGCTGATCGAGAAACACACGCAGGCGGAGCTGGAAGCCATCCTGGCGCATGAGATCGGCCACCACAAATGCCGCCATGTGCCGCAGCAGCTCATCCTAGGGCTGCTGGAGAGCGGGCTGATGTTTTATCTGCTGCACCTGGCGCTGCAGTCGCCGGAGTTTTTCAGCGCCTTTGGAGTCACGGGGCAGCCGCTGGGCCTGGGGCTGGTGCTTTTCAGCATCATCTATCAGCCCGCCAGCCTGCTGCTGGGCCTGCTGAGCAGCGCGCTGAGCCGCCGGCATGAGTTTCAGGCAGACGCCTATGCCCGCAGCGCCTGCGGCAGCGCACCGCTGATGGACGGGCTGAAAAAGCTCTCCGTGGACCACCTGACGCACCCCAACCCCCACCCGCTCACCGTCTGGCTGCACTACTCCCACCCGCCCATCGGTCAGCGGCTGGCGGCACTGGAAAAGTGACAAGCTTATTCACAGCCTTTTTTCGCATCCGTGATAAATGCATCCCCTCAGGGGCGTAGCATGAATTAACCCCTTCAGCCTACCTTTATGAAAAGCCCCTTGCGAGCTTCTCTCTTTACCCTCGCCGTTTCCACCAGCCTTTTTGCGGCCGATCCCGCAGCGCCTGCCCCTGCCCCAGCTGTGGCGGCTCCCCCTGCCCCTGCCCCAGCTGTGGCGGCTCCCCCTGCACCGGCCCCGGCTCCCGCAGCCCCTGCGGCGGCACCTGCTCCAGCACCCGCCGCTCCTGCGGTAGCAGCAATGGATTTTGTGCGCGATGTGCAGCCCATCCTGGAGGCCAAGTGCCTCGAATGCCACAACCCCGGCAAGATCAAAGGCAAGCTCCTCATGGACTCCCTGGCTGCGCTGCTCAAAGGCGGCTCCACCGGCCCGGCCCTCGTGGCTGGCAAGCCCGATGAGAGCGAGATGATCAAGCGCCTCGTGCTGCCGAAAGATCACGACGACATCATGCCTCCCAAGGGCGGACCGCTCGCGGCCCATGAGATCGACGTGCTCAAGCGCTGGGTGGCAGCTGGCGCCCCCTGGCCGCAGAACCTCACGCTGCAGTACAAGACCCCCGAGCAGCGCCAGGCCCTGGCCGAACTGAACAAGAAGCTGCCAACGCTGAAGAACCTGCAGATTCTGCCGGACAAGTACTCCCTGGAAACCAAGCGCGACTACCACCGCGTGGTGGTGCTGGCCACCTTTAAGGACGCCACCACCAAGGACGTGACCGGCCTGTGCGATCTCAAAGTGGCCGACTCCAAAGTAGCCACGCTCGACGGCCTGACGCTGAAGCCTGTGGCCGATGCCGGCAGCACGGAGGTCATCGCCTCCATCGGCGGCCAGACGGTGAAGGCCCCCGTGGATGTGAAGAACGGCACCAAGGACCGCGCCATCTCCTTCCGCCTGGACTGCATGCCCGTGCTGATGCGCGGCGGCTGCAATCAGGGCGGCTGCCATGGCGCCGCCCGTGGCAAGGACGGCTTCCGCACCTCCCTCTTTGGCATGGACCCCGCAGGCGACTACATCCGCATCACCCGCGAGATGCCCGGCCGCCGCATCAATCTGGCCATCCCGGAAGAGAGCGCGCTGATCGAAAAAGCCGTGGGCGCCGTGCCGCACTCCGGCAACCAGTGCTTTGAACCTGACTCCGTTTACAACAAGACGCTGCTGGAATGGATCGCCGCAGGCGCTCCGAACGATGCTGCCGATGTGGCCAAGGTGACCGGCATCGAGGTCTTCCCCAGCCAGATCGTGCTGGAGGGCAAGAACGCCACACAGCAGATCACCGTGCGCGCCACCTACTCCGACGGCACCGACCGCGATGTGACGAACTTGGCGCTGTTCATGTCCAACAACGACCCGACCGCCACCATCAGCAAGGCCGGCGTGGTGACCTCCGGCGACCGTGGCGCAGCCTTCATGCTGGCCCGCTTTGATGTGTACTCCGTCACCGCGCAGGTGCTGGTCATTCCCGCCGAACTCAAGTATGAGCGGCCCAAGCTGGCTGAGACGAACTACATCGACACGCTGGTGGACGAAAACCTGCACAAGCTGCGCATCCTGCCCTCCCCCATTTGCACGGACGAAGAGTTTGTGCGCCGCGCCTACATCGACATCGCTGGCGTGTATCCGGAGTCCAAGGACATGCGCGCCTTCATCACGGACACCAACCCCAACAAGCGCGCCGCGCTGGTGGACACTCTGCTGGAGCGCAAGGAATTCACCGAGCTGTGGGTCATGAAGTGGGCCGAGCTGCTGCAGATCCGCTCCGGCATCGCTGGCAACAACAACCAGCCGCCCTTCTACAAGAACGCGCTGCTCTACTACAACTGGCTCTCTGAGCGCATCGGCAAGAACGTTCCGATCAATGAGATCGTGCAGGAGCTGCTCTCCTCCTCCGGCGGCACCGTTTCCAATCCTGCGGTGAACTTCTACCAGACCGAGCTGGACCAGCTGAAGCTGACGGAAAACGTGGCCCAGGTGTTCATGGGCATGCGCATCCAGTGCGCGCAGTGCCACAACCACCCCTTTGACCGCTGGACGATGGACGACTACTACGGCTTCAAGGCCTTCTTTTCCCAGATCGGCCGCAAGCCCACGGACGATCCTGCTGAAGTCATCATCTACAACAGCAAGGGCGGTGAATCGAAGCACTTCCTGACGCAGGCAGTGATGAAGCCGAAGTTCCTCGGCGGAGACACCCCAGAGATGAAGCCCGGAGAAGACCGCCGCAAGGTGCTGGCCGAGTGGATGGCATCCCCGCGCAATCCCTTCTTTGCACGCAACATCGCCAACATCATCTGGGCGCACTTCAACGGCGTCGGTGTGGTGGAGCCGGTGGATGATGTGCGTGTGTCCAACCCGCCGTCCAACCCCGCGCTGATCGCCGCGCTGGCCGAGCACCTGACGGAGTACAAGTACGACATGCGCAAGTTTGTGCGGGACATCTGCACCTCCCAGACCTACCAGCGCAGCACCAAGGTTAACGAGACCAACGCCGGGGACAAGCGCAACTTCTCCCACGCCCAGGTGCGCCGCGTGCGTGCCGAGGTGCTGCTGGACGCCATCTCCCAGATCACCGACACGCCGAACAAATTCCAGGGCCTGCCGCTGGGCGCACGTGCCGTGCAGATCGCCGACGGTGCGGTGACGAACTACTTCCTCACCACCTTTGGCCGCGCCAAGCGTGAATCCGTCTGCTCCTGCGAGGTGAAGATGGAGCCCACGCTCTCCCAGGCCCTGCACCTCATGAACGGCGACGCCGTGAACGACCGCATCAAGCAGGGCCGTGTGGTGGCCAACATGATCAAGGACAAGAAGACCGACCGCGAGATCGTGGAAGACCTCTTCCTGCGTGTCTTTGGCCGCATGCCTCTTGAGAAAGAATGGACCAATGTGCAGCAGGCCATCGCAGACGATCCCAACGGCCGCCAGACGGTGCTGGAAGACCTCTTCTGGGCCCTGCTGAACTCGAAGGAGTTCTACTTCAACCATTGATGCCCCAGCAGTCCGTTCGCCCCGCAGAACAGACCTGAAAGCCTCTTCCCCAAACGGGCGGTTTGAGCCACAAGCTCAGCCGCCCGTTTTGTTTGGCATGCGGATGACAGCGGGCCTTGTGGCATCTGCTGATTCATTCGTCAAACAACAGCCCGCAGGAGAAGCGTTTACGAGAACCAGGAATGACGCATTCGATTCTGCGCCCACACTCATACCACGATGCGATGAAAACGGGTCTGAAGGCGGAGGCACGAGCCGACGGAGGGGCATCATCTTGATCCCCCCACCTGCAAGGGGTTCGCGGATGTGCGATGGCGCTGGATGATGCGGGAGCGTGTGGGATCGGGACGATCCCACTCCGCAGAGCGCTGGGTGGCCGCATGGGATACTGGATTTCACCCATGGGACCCGTTTTCAGCTGTGCGTGGTATCACTCCGCAGGCAGATCCGAAAATAGCACGCACCAGTTCCACAGCGGATAGGGCTGGCCTGAGCGGGTGCCGTAAGCTGAGTCGGTGAAGGTGAAGACGGAGCGCTCGTCGTCGGAGTCGCGTAGGTTGCCGTAGCTGAAGGAGCGCATGGCCACGAGGTCCTGGCCGGGCTCGAAGGGTCGGGCGTCGCGGAGTTCTGCGGGGTCGTAGCTCAGCACGGCGGCTCCGTTTTCTTCGCGCACGGAGCGCACCGGGACGCGGGCGACGGCGTCGGAGGTGGTGGTGGCGAGGAAGGCGCCTTCGTTCATGAGCTGCTTGATGGATTCTGTGATGCCGCTGGAAAGAAGGAGCTCGCCAGCACGCACTGAGGCCACCTTGCCAAGCGCGCCTGCATACGGGTGGCCGTAGCTGAGGCGGCAGGTTTTGCCTGCGGACAAGGGTGCGGCCAGACGGATGCGGAGCTGGGCGGGGGCGACGACTTCGATGGAGGTGAGAGGAACGGCAGCGCCGGTGCTGTCGTGCACGCGGAATCCGGCCAGCGAGGTGAAGGTGCCGTTTGCGGTGATTTCTTGTCGAGGGAGGAAGGTGGTATCTAATACCAGAGGAGGACGGGGCACGCTGAAGCTGACGAGGATGGTGTCGCGGGTGGCTTCCAAGGATGCCTTGTGCGGGCGCAGCGGCTGCCAGCGCTCGCCGCGATCCAGCACACGGTGCATGACCTTGCCCACCTGCTCGCCCCACCAGCGTTCGCCATCGGCGGAGAGATGGATGGGGGCGCCATGGCGGCCGGGTTTGGTGCGGCTGTTGATGGCGCTGGGCACGGCGTAGTGGGGGCCGACAAGCCAGATGCTGGCATCGGCATCGGCGGCCATGAGCTGCGCCTCGCCTGCGGGGCCGAGGGTCTGGTAGGTGAAGAGGGGGAGTTCTGTTTTCTGTCCGGTGATGGCGCACAGGTCAGCCGACCACTGCTTGCGATAAGCGATGAGTTGATCGCGATACCAGGCGAGGCCCTGCGCGCGTGGCAGCTCGGCATCCCAACGCGTGGGGACGATGCTGCCGGTGGGGCCGCTGTTTCCCTCCCCCTGCATCCAGTAGAGCGCGGCGATTTGAAATGACGAGCCCGCAGCTTTGGCCTGTGCGACGGCGCGGCGTGCATCGTCCAAACTGGTGCGGTAGTAGCCGCCGCCATGCCTGCGGGACTCAGGCGTGCGTGTGTCGGTGGAGAGGTCGGCGCTGGAGAGCTCATTAATTTGCCTTCCCCCCTGCCCTGCGCAGGCGACGAGGAAGCGGGAGGCTGACTGAGCGGCCCGCGTCTTGTTGTTTTCAAATCGCAGCGACTTCCAGTGGTCGGCCATGCCATTGGCGATGGTTTCGCCTAGGCCACCATTCGTCTGCGCGAGCAGCGGCACGAGCTGGAATGACTCTGGCGCCCGCTGATCGGGCGAGGCAGGATGATCTGATGCAAGCCAGGTGCGCACGCCGCGCTGAAAGGCTCGATTTCCCCAGCCGGTGTCCGCGCTGGTGACGATGGGCAGGGACTCGGAGCCATCGCACAAGGACTGGCCCATCATCCAGATGCCGGAGATGGCGGTCGTGGAATCCGCAGCGCCCGCCAGCCCGGTGAGCGCGAGGAGGAGGAGGAGGAGGAGGAGGAAGCAGCATTTCACGGCATGAACTGGAAGGAGAAGACGTCGGCATCTTTCATGGAGATGCGCAGGCGCAGCGGCTTTCCAGCGAGCTTGCTGACATCGGTGCCGGATTTCCATGCGACCTTGCGGTCGAGTTCATTGCCGATCTGCATGACACAGTCCTCAAGGCCGAAACCGGGCACGGGTTTGCCATCGACGTCTTCAAAGCCCACTTTCACACCGCCAGCAGCAGAAGTGGAGAAATTCAGCGATAGCTCACGTCCGGCAAAGACCACCGGCTTGGTGATGGCATGACCGCCTGCGTAGCTGCAATGCAGGGAGGCAAAGCCGTCCGTGCGCAGCGAGTAGCGGCGCATGTGCGCGGTGGGCTGGGCATAGTCCTGATTCACAAACACAGACATCTCATGCGGACCGGTGGGGACGACATTGAGGGCGGGATAATTGGTACGGGAGACCCAGTTTTGTGCGCCGATGCCACCCCGGATGAAGCCTTCCAAAAAGGTGCGGTCATACACGCCTGAATGCGCGGTGCCCTCCACGGGGCGTGTGGTCATGAAGATGGCGTCCGAGGTGTCCTTGAAATAATTGGGGTTCACCTTGATGGCGGCGGCCTGCTCATCAGTGAGCACGCGGCGGCCCGGCATGAAGCGCGCGGCGATGGAGACATACAGATGCGGTGCGCGGAAGTAGGGGTGCGTTTGATTGGTGTAGAGATGCTCAATGGGCGCCTGCATGGAAGGATGGCGATACTCCATGAGCACGGGCGCGGACCAGGTGCGGAAGTCGCTGCTCTCGCTGCGAACGATGCGGCGGATGCCGCCCTCAAACACGCGGTAATAGGCGACGTATTTGCCCTCGGCTGCGGACCAGAAAGGGACGTTCTGCGAATCGAACATGTACTTGTAGGGTACCATGGCCTTGGTGATGACTGGCTCGGGAGCGAGCTTTTCCCAGCGCAGGCCGTCGGGAGATTTCCACGCGGTGAGGCCGCCGCCCTCCATGGTGCCGCCGAAGGCCTTGAAGCGCTCGCCTTCCGGCACGCCAGGGCGCTGGTCGCGAAATGGGCTGAAATTGTGCGTGGCGGTGTGCGCCTTCATGAGCACGACGTTGTTTTTTCGAGTGCCTATCACCTCATAGATGCCGAGTTCGGGCTTGGTCCAGGTGCGTCCATCGGCGGACTCCGCGACGCAGGTCAGCTCCTCCTCGCTGCCGTCCTTGTTGGCCACGGCCTTGCCGCGGTAGTAGGCGCGCAGGCGGCCATCGCCGAGTGTGACGAGCGTGGCATAGCCGCTGAAGAGCCCCTCCCATGGCTGGTCAAACTTAAAGGCCACGCCCTCATCGCGCGGAGTTTGCAGCTGCAGGTGCGTGCCGCTGAAGCTCTCGATCAAGAAGGAGTCCGCAAACAGCTCGCGACGGCTGCCAATCTGGACGGGGGCGTCGGCAGCAGGCAGAGAGCTGGCAAGCAGCAGGGAGAAAAGGAGCTGTGGTTTCATGGTTGAGCGGGTTTCAAATGTTGCGCGAGGAGTTCCTGCATAGTGGTGGCGGGCTTCCCATCCTGCGGATGGTGAACCTCGCATGACACGCCGAGAGGCTGCAGCGTGGCCTGGAGCATGAGCGCATGCAGCACGCTGTGGCTCGGGTCTGTCTGCGGCTGGCCTTTGACGGGAGGCTTGTCGTCTTTGGTGTAAACAACGAAAGCGGGTGGATCGTCTGCGCTGGCGTGGGCGATGGGCGACCACCGGCGAATGTCTGCGATGTGCTTTTCACGATCGGCGAGGAAGAGCGGGAATGTTTCCTTGCGTGACTTTGACAGCGGGTAGCCAAAAGCGTGCGCGCCGTATTCGCTGTTAGGGATCCATTCGACAAGCTGCTGCGGATCGAAGGAGGCCTGCGGTGCCTTGGTGGCGGTGAAGAGGAGACGGGTGGATTCACGTGCGACGGGGTCGGCGCTCTGCGGCTCGGCCATGTCATCGTGCATAGCCAGCCAGAGAGAGGAGCAGCCGCCTGCGCTCACACCGCTGGCGGCGATGCGTGTTTTGTCGAGATGCCATTCGTCCGCCTTGGAGCGGAGAAACTGCAAGGCACGCGCGGCATCCTGCAGAGGCCACTGGAGCGGCGGCGTGACTTTGGCGGCATTGGCATCGGCGAGGAAGCGGTAGTTGATCGAAGCGACGGAGATGCCGGCATCGAGAAGGGCGCGGACGTCGAGGTGCTGGTGGATGTCCGTCTTGTCCTGCGCATTCCAGCCGCCGCCGTGGATGTAAAACACGACTGGGGTGGGCTTGGTGGATTCGGTGAGCCAGACGTCCATGCTCTGGCGAAAGTGGGAGCCGTAGGGCAGATCGGTGAAGGTGGCGGGTGTGGCGTCGAGCTTGTCCGTGGCGTACTTTTTCTGCACCTCCGCAGGCGGCATCCAGCCAGTGGGGCGCTGCTCGTCGGGCGTATAGGCGCAGGTGATGAAGTAAAGGCCATGCGCGGGCAGCTTCTGTGGTGGCACGTTTACCTGCACCTGGGTGAAGCCATCGGCATGCCAGCTCTCGTAGCCGTCGGCGGCATCTTGTTTCAATGCCGCGCCATTGAGTCGGACCTCGATCTGCCGGGGCTCGCGATAAGGCAGGCGCAGGCGGAAGCCGATGCCGTGGGAGAAGGAGGCGTCGGTCGTGGCGGCGAGAAGCTGCTCTGGAGTCTGCTCCATGGCGATCTTGAGCTCGGGGCCTGCTTTGATGAAGCGCTCGATCTCGGTGGCGGAATCTCCCAGCAGATGACGGAAGTCATTGAGGGCGATGGCGTGCTTGGCGGCTGCGGTGGTGGCGACGACGAAGGTCTCGCGGCCCACGGTCTGCGGATAGAGAAAGCCGAGGGCGAAGTCGCTCTGCTGATTCCACAGCTCCACGCGGCTGGCGCGGCGCTCTGCAGCGGCGCTGCCATAGGCGGTGACGTAGTGGCCGACGAAGTGGCGCATGCGGTTCACGGGATAACCGGGAGTGCGCTCATCGAGCCACACGCCATTGCCGATGCGCATGAGGCCCTGCATGCGGGCCACGAGGCTCTGCTCCCAGGCCACCTCCTGCGTGAGCAGCATGGTGTGGTATTTGGCGTAGCCGTAGTGCGCGGAGTAGAAGAGCGGCATGCCGTGCCAGAGCTTGCGCCCGAGCGGGGCGAGCTCCGGGCCCCAGAAGGTGCGCTGGGCATCGGCCTCAAAACGATCCGAGGGGAATCCGGCTGCGCGTCCGGCCTCGATCATCGCCTCCGTCACGCGCCAGTCCCAGGGGCGCAGGGCGTAGTTGGAATACGCACCGCCGGTGACCTCCGTCATTATCTGACCGTGATACAAGCGGCGTGCGCCGAGCTGCTCGGGCGCGTATTCTTGAAGACCGGTGCCATGCAGATGGGCATGCACATCGGGCTGGTATTCATCGATGACGGAAAGCACTGCGGTGAGCTCGGGTGCATCCTCCGGTCGGGTGAGCGTGAGGGTCTTCACATCCCACAGCTTGCTGAGACGGCCGCCGCCTGTGTAGGGGTCCACTCCATGCTCATTGCGAAAGCGGTCGGTGTAAAACATGGCCAGCGGATTCACGCAGGGCATGACGAGGATGATCTGCTTCTTTCGCGTCTCCACCGCGAGCGGATCATCGCTCAGACACCACTCCGCAAAAGCCATGGCACCGGTGGTGCCGGTGCGCTCGGGGCCGCTATGCAGCGTGGTGATGAGGCACACCTGCTTGTCCGCAGCGGGCACGGTGGTGTCGGTGATCTTGAGGAGATAAACGGGCATGGTCTGCCCGCTCATGCCGCGGGACTCCATCGTCATGCGTTTGGGGAACATCTGCCGCCAGTGGATCAGCGTGCCCACGTACTCATCCCACGTGAGCCGGTGCATGGGCGCGTAGCTTTCCTGAGCGCCGAGCGGCACCAGCGCTGCGAGCAGGCAGAAAAGAGCAAGGAGGTGCTTCATGCAGGAGGCGTGGCGGCCACAGCCGTTGCGTAGGCTGTTTTGAGATGCGGATCGGTCTGCGTGTGGCTGCCGCGATAGACGAGCAGGAGCCCGAGGCGTGAGTGCTCTGTGGTGTTTGGCGCAGAGTGATGAATCGTCTCGCAGTGATGAATGGTGGCGTCTCCGGGGGCCAGGAGGGCGCAGAACTGCTCGCTGAGCGGCACATCGGACGGATGCGCCATGCCGATGCTGTTTCCGCGCACGCCGCTGGGCCGGGTGGGCAGCATGCCGCCGAGATGTGAGCCTTTGACAAAGAAGACAGGGCCATTGGCCTGGGTAACCGAATCGATGGCGATCCATACAGTGAGCATGTCCGGCGGGCTCTGGCAGAAGTAGGCGTTGTCCTGGTGATAGGGCACTCCGGAACCGATGCGCGCAGGCTTGTTGAAAGTCTCCACTCCGACCAGCACCGGATCTCCATGCACCAGCGGAGCCACCAGTGTGAGGATATCAGCACGTTCGCCAAGACGGCGGAAGTAGGTGCTGTACTTTTCCAGACGCCAGAGATTGCGCACGGTCTTCTCGTCCTTCTCAAAGGTGCGTGCATCTGCAGGCAGCGCTGCGAGGTCATCTCGGATATAGCGCTCCAGCTCCGCACGCACGGCGGCAATCTCAGCGGCATTGAGAAACTGATGAATCAGCACCACGCCATCGCGTTCGTATTCGCCGAGGATTTTGCTGCTGACCTTCATGTCTCAAAAGCGTGTTCGGTTGTCTGACTCACGGCTTTTTGCCAAGCAGCTGCTGCATGGCGCCGGTGAGCACCTGCTCGACCTCGGGGGCGACATTGGAGGAAGTGGGACCGGTTTCGTAGCCACCCTCGGGATAGGCGGCAGCGGTGCCGATGTAGCCGGGGCCGTAGTCGCCGTAGGCGGCCATCATGACGTGGAGGTCCGGGCGCAAGGCCTTGGCGGCGAGCTGGTATTCGACAAAGAGCTCGCCGGGCAGATGAAGCATGCGCGTGTCTCCGACCTGGAGGCAGGTGATGTCGATCTGATGACCGGCCTTGCTGCGGCGCACAAAGGCGAGCTGGTCGGCAAAGGAGATGTAGCCCTTGGCGGCGGTGGATTTGAGCTTGGCGATGAGGTCCTCCTCGTTCAGGCGTGGGGAGAGCGGCAGCTTCACCGGCACACTGCCCCAGCCGATTTCCGCGCTGGTGAGCGGCTGCTTCACAGTCTTGTCGTAGGCCTCGCGCATGCCTGCTGCGAGGCGTGTGGCGAGGATGACGCGATTGGCCTGAGCGCCGTCGTTGTACTTGCCTGCGGCGACGTTTCCACCTGCGCCATTGAAGTGCACATGCAGCGCGGCGTTCACATCCTGACCGCGAATGAAGCGCGCGATGCCGGGGAAATCCGGGCTGGGAATGCCGAGGCGGTAGTAGCTCTGCGGATGGCAGGCGTAGCTGGTGAGCACCGCCACGGGCTTGTCGCCATTCCAAAAGCTGAGCACAGAGACGAGGGGATCGATGAGACCTTCCGGCAGGGAGATCAGTCCTTCGATTTTGCAGGCACTGCCGCGCATGCGGCCCACGCGACCATCGGCAAGGCGCTCCACGCGGCGGTTGGAGGCGACCTCCTTCACCACGGCCTCGCCATAGCCATAATGAGAGACGGGCTGGGCATTGGGCAATGCCGCGCGGATGGCATCTGCCGCGCGCTGGATGACCTGACGGTGAAAGGTGCCGTCGAAACGGGTGTAGCCCTGCACGCCGAGTTCCTGGATGATTTTCTCCGCCGTGAAGTCGCAGCCGGGGGCATCGTGCTGATGCAAGGCATGCACGGCCACGCGGCCCGGCACAGTGCCTGCGGCCTCGGAGAGCGCGGTGCGAAAGGCATCGTGCCCTTCATTGGCGATGCCGATCCAGTCCACCGCGCAGAGCACGACGGGCTGCGCGGAGCCGAGAATGACGATGCCACGGCAGCGCAGAGTCAGCTCATCCACCCGCTTCACCGGATCATAGGCCATGGCCGAGCCGAGCGGCGGCGTGGCGTCCACGTCAAAGGTGGCGATGCGCACAGGCTCGGCGGCGCGTGCGGACTGCCCGAGGCCGAGGGGTGAAAGGAACAAGGCGAGGAGGAGCAGGGCTTTCATGAGAGAAGTGGATGGTGAGGAGAGAAGACCGCTTCAGCGTGCATGGGCGGTCTTTACATCACCGAGACCGGTGAACATTTCTTTCCGTGTCTCATTGAAAAGATGCAGGCCGTCCGCACCTGCGGCGTACACTTTGGCGGCGCGGGCCTCATACTGCTCGCGTGTGAGAAGCTCGCTGGGTGGCGGCTTGAGCTTGCCTGCGGCGATGAGGCGGTCCTCCTCGGCGGTGCGGTCATGGCCTTTGGTGATGGCTTCCTCACCAAAGAGCACCGCGCAGCCGCTGCCTTTGGCCATCTGCACAAAGGGGGCGATGTCAAAGTCGTAACCACCGAGGCCATACTGACCCACCACGAGGTAGTCGAGCAGGCCTTCCTTGAGCCAGGTGGCGATGTCGCAGCCCCAGGTGGGGTATTTCTGCCAGTCGATGCGCACGGAGAGGCCGAGGTGCTTGTTCTTGGCCTTGCCAGCTTCATCGAGAATCCGGCGCACCTCGCGCACAAACTGCGTCATGACCTCGTAGCGCAGCGGCACCCAGCGCGGATCATCCTGGCCCACGGTGGCGGCTTCGACACCGTATCTGGCCTTGAAGGCATCGGCCATGGGCTTCTCAAAGCCGAAGAACACGGGATGACGCTGGAAGTCGAGATTGATGCCGTCGATGTCCTGCTGCACAGCCTCGCGGAGGATGCTCAGCTTGAACTCGCGCACCTCGGGAAAGGCGAAGGAGAAGCGGTAGCCGGTCTTGCCCTTGGCATCGATGATGCGCAGCTCCGGGTGCTGCCACCAGAAAGTGCTGTTGGCGTATTTGGGAAAGCTGCCCTGCCACATGTTTTCCGGGTAGTCTCCGTTCATGCGGAGGGAGGCATAGCAGGCCAGCCCGGCCTCGTGGCAGGCGTCCGCGACGATCTTGAGCGTGTTCTCGCCGCCATCGGCCATGCGCTTGAGGGTTTCATGCGCCAGCTTGTCGCCACGACGGGGAAACTCCGTCATGCCAGCGCCGATCAGCTCCGTAACTTTGCTGGGGTAGTTGGCGCGGCTGCCCGCGATGATGCACCACTCCATCACGGCCACCTGGGTGTCCTTGTAGGCCAGCATGGCGTTTTTCAGATCCTCCGCCGTCTTGTAGCGGCCGCTGTGGAAGGCGCTGAAGCCATCGTCATTCACCACGAGGAGCTTGGTGCCGTGGTGCGGCCTGGGCGGCTCGGCGGCAAAGAGCAGCGGGGCGGCCAGGGCGAGGAGCATAAGATGGCATTTCATGGCATCAGTAAGTCTTTCCTGCGGGAATGGCGGAGTGGCCGGAGATCTCGCTAAGAACGCTGTCAAACTGCGCGGCGCAGTCGCTGAGGTGGGCGTGCAGCGCGCCGAACTCGCTGCCGAGCACGACAAACTGGGAGCCCAGCTCGATGATGGTTTTGGCATCGGCTGCGCTGCCTACCGGGCGGCCCCAGGTCTTGCCATGCTTGCGGCATGCGGCGGCGATTTTTTTCTGCACGTCCATCATCACGGGATCGCTCACAGCAGGTGTGCAGCCGAGGCGCAGGGACATGTCGCCAGGGCCGAGGAAGAGGACATCCACACCAGGCACGGCGGCGATTTCATCCACCTGCGCAAGCGCGTCGGGGGTTTCGATCTGCGCGACGAGGAAGGTCTCGCGGTTGGCGGCGTCGGTGTAATCGTCGGGCTTGCCGATCCAGTAGCTGGCATCGCGACCGCCACCGCAGAAGCCGCGATCTCCCAGCGGTGGAAACTTCATGGCATTGACCAAGGCGCGCGCCTCGTCCGCACTGCCGACGTGAGGGATCATGAGGCCGGAGGCGCCGTCTTCGAGGAGGCGGTAAAGGCCGTTTTTCTCCTTGGTCTGCGCACGCCAGACGCAGTCGATGTCCGCCGCGTGGTGGCGGCCCAGCATGGTCTCGGCTTCGCGCGGGTCCCAGACGCGGTGCTCGGCGTCCAGCCAGATGCCGTCGTAGTGAAAGTGAGCGGCGATGGCCGGGAAGAAGGCGATGGGCGAGCCGGTGCAGCAGATGCGGGCCACCTGGCCGGAGCGGATTTTAGCGAGGACTTTGGAGCGTCTCATAGGAAAGGGATCAGGGTTGATGGTGTGCGAGCCAGTCGCAGAGGATTTTGAACGGCAGAGAATGATCGCCGGAGCGGCGTGCGATCATGGAAAGATCCTGGGCCTGGATGAGGCGACGGGCGAAGGCCTCATGGCGGCTTTCCTCCGGGGTGAGCGCGGGCTTTGCGACCGAGGGCAGAGCCACCACCACATCCCACTGCTGCGGGCCAAAGCTGAGCGACCAGTTCATGATCCATGAATAATCGTGGTGAAACTGCGCCTGATCCTTCAACGGAAGATCAGCGGGCACGGCGATGATCACGAGATCCTGCGTCATGCTGCGCACCTTGCGCGCCGAAGCCTCCAGTTGCGCGAGTGACTGGCCTGCGACGGGCCAGGAGGTGACACTGACCTCCACGCCCGGAGTCAGCTCCTTCAGCGCATTCGCGATGATCTCATCATACGGCGGCATGGCGAGAACCCGCACCGGCTGCGCGGCCTTGATGCGGGCAAAGACATGCGGCAGCACCGGCGCGGGCGGCCCGATTTTGCGAAGTGAAACCGTCTGCCCGGTGATGGCCTGCGCGAGCGTTTCGGCGAAGAGCTTGTGACCGGCCATGTTGGGATGAATCGTGTCACTGAGGAGCAGATTCCATTCGGCGGCATCGGCGGCGTGCACGGCCTCGAATGCGGCGAAGCAGTCGGCCACGGGCAGCGCCTCGTCCTTGGCCACATCGCGGATGGCCTGGGTGAATTCGGCGAGGCGCGCGCACGGGCGCTGCGGAGTCTCGACGACGGAATTCTGCGTGCAGAGAAGCACCTCGGCACCGGCCGCGCGGCAGCGTGCGATCATCTCGCGCAGGTTCTTTTTAAAGACATCCACCGGCGTGCCCACGAGATCGTTCATGCCAAACATGATCGTCACGAGGTGAGGCTTGCGGGAGAGGACATCGCGGTCGAGACGCTTGAGGCCGCCGGTGGTGGTGTCTCCGCTGATGCCCGCATTGTGCACGCTGAGCTTTGCCTGCGGGTGGAGCTGCTGCAGTGCGATCTGGAGCATCTCGGGATAGGCCCGGCGACCGCCGCTGTGATAATAGACACCGGTGATGCTGTCGCCGATGCAGACGATGCGCACAGGATCCTGCCCTGCGGCGAGGAGTGCGGCTGTTTTCAGCGGTGCTTCCGCCAGCAGGTGTGAGCAAACGCAGAGGAGAAGAAGGAGCGTGCGCATGGGATCATCAGGGCTGCTTGAGCCAGTCGAGCGTGATGCGGCGAATTCGCAGGCGGTTGAGAGCGCCCACCTTGCTGTCGCCAGCGCAGTAGCCGATGAGCATGGCATCGCCCACGAAGTGGATGGCGGTGTAGTGGTAGAGACCGTCGGGATCGCTCTCGATAAGCTTGCGTTTGGGCCAGGTCTTGCCGCCGTCGGTGGAGATGGCGGCGACGTAGGGATTGCGCTTCTTGGGCGGGAACGGGAACATGCCGGAGTGGTCGTTGTAGATGGCGAGGAGATCGCTGCTTCCTGGCAGACGCTTGATGCTGGCGGGGCCGTTGGGAGATTTCATCTCGGTGGGCACGGGCGGAGAGAAGGTCTTGCCCGCATCGGTGGAGTAGAAGCCGTACTGCGCGCCCTGATCTGTGCGGCACCAGGAGAAGAGGCCGCCGTCTGCCAGCTCCACCACACCGGGCTCCTGCAGGCCGCTGCCGCTGCGCACGGCCATGGCCCACCAGCTTGAGGACTCCGTCCAGGTGGCTCCTTCATCATCGGAATAGATCCACATGGCGATGGCGCGTGCGTCCCAGGATTTGCTGCTCTCGGGGTCGGTGCCGCGTGAGCGGTGAAAGGCGAGCGGGATGACGATGCGGCCCTTGCTGGTCTGGATGACGCGGTCGTTGTTCATCACGAAATAACCCGGCGCCTGCAGCACGAGCTTTGGCTGGCTCCAGGTCTCGCCTTCATCGGTGGAGATGCGCATGTGCGGGCGGCAGTCGATCCAGCTATTTTTGATGCAGTAAAACATGGCCAGCTTGCCGCTGGCGAGGCGCAGAAGAGAGACGCTCATCACGTTGTCGCCGCCAGTGTTTTCCACCACGGTCACAGGCTGGCTCCAGGTGCGGCCCTGGTCGTCTGAATGAATGCGCACGATGCGCGCGGGGCTCTCGTCTCCAGCGCCGCCGTAGAAGTGCGAGTAGCAGAAGATGATGCGGCCGGAGGCGAGCGTGGCGAAGGAGCCTTCCGAATTGCGCGGGTTGTCCTTGGTGGGATCGAGATTGAGCGTGATGGTGCTGTCCGCATGCGCCAGAAGAGCGGCAGTCAGGAAGAGGAGGAGGCGTTTCATGGAAGTGTGATTGGTGAAATGAAAAAGGCAGGCGGCTACCACTCGCCCTGGCGAGAGAAGCGGGCTTTGAGATTGCGGCCGAACTGGGCGATGGACTGCTCCAGACCGGCGAGCGCCTGCGCGGTGCTGAGACCTTCGCAACTGCGCGCCGCTGGAATGACCGTGGTGCATTCGTTTTCATCCATGAAGCGCGCGGCCTCCAGCAGGCCAGGCTGCTCCTCGGGAGGAATGACGAGGAAGCCGTGCTTGTCGGCATGGATGAGATCGTCCGGCTTGACGGTGCGGCCAAAGACCTCGACCTCGCAGCCCCAGCGCACGGGGTGGACGTGCGCGTGGCCCACGCAGAGGCGGCGGGCGAGCGCCTTGAACCCGGCGCTGGTCATTTCATCTAGATCGCGGATGGCTCCGTCTGTGATGGTGCCCACGCAGCCGAGCGCGCGGAACATGTTGGCGCTGACCTCGCCCCAGGTGGAGCCAAGCACACGCGGCTTGTCGAGATCCTGCACGACGATGATCTTGGGCCCGGGCACGCTGGCGATGTACTGGCGAAACTCCGCGCCCGCATTTGGATTGGCGGTGCGGTGGGCTGCATTCGAGGGCTCGATGACGAGGGTGACGGCGTAGCCCACCATGGGGCCCATCTGCGGCATGAAGTCGTGGGTTTCCTCGATGTTGAAGGCGTCGGCTCCGGCATCGCGCCGGGTGATCTGCTCCCAGCCGTTGTAGATGGTGGGGGTGTTCCAGCGCTTGAGCTGAAGCAGGTCGCTGTGAGACAGGGGGCGTGCTTTTGCGGTGTCGGCCATGAGGTGAAAACAGGCGGTTGAAACGATTTGCCACAAGGCTGCGTTTCTGGTCTGTTGTCCAAACCAGATGCAAACCGACGCTTCATCCAGCCCGCGCCTGCCGCAGCGCGTCTCCCTCGTGACGCAGACGGCGCAGAGCCTGCGGGAGTCCATGCTGGCCGGACACTGGCAGGGGCACCTGCCCGGAGAGCGCGAGCTGTGCGCACGCCTGCAGGTAAGCCGCCACACGCTGCGTGCGGCGCTGCAGATGCTGCAGCGGGAAGGCACGCTGGAGGTGGCGGACCGGCAGCGGCGGCGCATCAAGACCGCCACGGGAAAAACGAAGACGTCTCACTCGCACGTCATCGCGCTCATCTCCCCGCGCCCGCTGCAGGAGATGTCGCAGTCCACGGTGGTGATGGTGGATGAGCTGCGTGACCAGCTCTCCCGCGTGGGCTTCAGCTTCGAGATTCATGTGAGCACCGCGTGCTTTTCCTCCAAGCCCGCCCGCGCGCTGGAGGCGCTGACCACGCGATCTCCCGCAGCAGCGTGGCTGATCTTTGGCGCGCTGGAGCCGGTGCAGAGCTGGTTTGTGCGGCATCAGCTGCCCAGCCTGGTGGTGGGATCGTGCGCACCGGGGGTGAGCCTGCCGTCCATCGACACCGACTACCGCGCACTCTGCCGCCATGCGGGCGGCATGCTGTGCGCCAAAGGGCACCGGCACATCGTCCTCCTGCGGCCCAGCGGTGACTACGGTGGCGACCTGCAGAGCGAGCAGGGGCTGCGCGAGGCCCTGGCCGCGAGCCATGCGCCGCCACCACAGGTCATCCTGCATGACGGCACCGCCGCCAACATCTGCGCGCTGCTGGACAAGGCGCTGCGCTCCGCCCGCCCGCCCACGGCCTTTGTGGTGGCGCGCGCCATCCATGTGCTGACGGTGATGATGTTTCTGATGCAGCGCGGCAAGCGCATCCCGCAGGACATCGCAGTGATCTCCCGGGATGACGAAACCTTCATGCAGCATGTGGTACCCAGCGTGACGCGCTACGCCCCTGGCAGCGGCCAGTTTGCCCGCAACGTATGCAAGGCTGCTCGCCAGCTGGCAGAGACCGGTGGCCTGCCGCCCAAAGCCATACGACTGATGCCGAAGATGATTCGCGGCGAGACGCTGTGATCTCACCAAGAGGTCCAGCCGCCATCCACGGCCAAATTTTGACCGGTGATGAATGAGGAGGCATCGCTGAGGAGAAAGGTCACGGCACCGGCGATCTCCTCCGCCTGCCCCACACGGCCCAGCGGCACTTTTTGAGCGAGGCGCTGCACGAAGTCCGGCTGCTGCACCTGGATGGAGGGATTGGGAAAAGGGCCGGGAGAAATGCTGTTGCATCGGATGCCCTGACGGCCCCAGTGGACGGCGAGGTAGCGCGCGAGCTGCTGCACGCCCGCCTTTCCCACGCCGTACTCAACGGGGTTGGGATTCATCGGAGCGGCATACACCGAGGGGTCTGGTGACACGCTGCCATACATGCTGGAAAAGAGCACCACACTTCCCCTGCCCTGCTCCGCCATGTGCCGCCCCACAGCACGTGCCAGCGTAAAGGTGGCGGTAAGGTTGCCGTGATTGGCCATGTCAAAGTCCGCCGCAGTCAGATCGTCAAAGCGCTTGGCCGTCGAGGCATAAGTCATGACTACCAGGCCCTGCGGCACGCCGTGGGCGGCGATGCGCGAGTCCACAAAGGCCTCAACGGCGGCGATGTCTGCCGCATCCAAGGAGGCTGCCTCCACCTGCGTCTGCAAGCTTTTGGCAGCCAGCATTTCCTCCGCCCGTCCTGGCAAATCCACGCAGAGCACGCGGGCCTGCATTTCCGCGAGCTGGGCCACGACCGCCGCGCCGAGATAACCGGCGCCGCCAAAGACCCAGATTGAGCGTCCCTTGAGATCAAAAGGATGTGGGGAAGACATGAGCCGTATCATGCACGGCTCATGCCTGCCTACTCAAGGCTGTGCTACTGGTCTGTTGTCCATGCCAGACCAGTGCGCAGCCTCAGCGTCAGGCGGATGAATCATCGTTATTTCGGCGAATCCTTCTTCTTCACCGGGTAGGAATTCGGAGACTTGGCAAACTTCTGCATGCACTCGGTGCAGCAGAAAGAGACAAAGCCCTCTTCGGTCTTCACACGGTAGATTGGGCGGGAGGCCTTGTGGTCCACCGGGCACTCATCATTGATGGGCCAGGCGGCAAACACGGTGGCGGTCATGGCCAGGGTCAGCAGCAGAGGGGCAAGAAGCGATTTCATGGATGGAGTCGAGTTGGAGTTGAGGTGCGCGTTACCCCATCAACGCACAGGCATTCCTCCATCATAGGCCATAGCAAATCCCGCCCAAGGATGCGCAAGGCAGGCACAGTGCGGGGCTACTTTTCCTCGATGTCCCAGTAGGAGAGCTTGGAAAGCTGCTCCGGAGTCAGGGTGTCGATCCAGCGTTTGCCGTCGGGGCCGGGTGTGCCGTAGGCATGCCAGTCGATGGTGCCGTCCGGGCGCAGTTTTTCCATCGATACAGAGCCATCTACGCGACCGATGAGAATCCTGCCTCCTGGCCACGAGCAGCCTTTTTTGGCAACTCTCTCAGACCTCATCCATAAAGAAGAGCCACTTGTCACCTCCCATCGGGGCGGCCATGATGAGTTGAGGCTTTTTTCGATCACAAGCGGCGTTTCGGGGTGTGACACGTCACTTTGCCCCTTGAGAAGCATCCAGTGGCATTCTCCTGGCTGGAGCGCCTTTTCGAATCCTGGTGGATCTCCGATGACGTTGTCCGGATTAAAAATGCTCTGGGGGCAACCGAAGATGCGCTCGTCCGTCACAATGCCCTCTTTAAAAAGCTCACGAAAGACCTCATTTGATGAGTGAACCGCCACCTTCCCATGGTCTGGAAAGGCAGAGTCGTGATCTTTCGAGTACTGCTTTAAGCTCAGAATGATCTGCTTGCACTTGTTCATGCCGATCATTGAGTCGCCCCGAGATGAAACTCGTGTGAACGCAGGCAGAACCACCCAGGCCGAAAATAGCAAACATGCAACAAGCATACCCCACTGCATGCACCCCCACTGCTCTTTCGGCTCTTCGTTCATAGGGGCGATTTCACCAGAAGTGATGCTGAGAGACAATCTCATTCGGTGTTTAGTGACCTTGTTTTTTGCGCAGGGCAGGCACGGCAGCGTAGTGATCGAGGACGATTGTGCTTCGACGGAATTTCTTGATCTTTTGACGACCTATTGACTTCAGCGAGAAGCCATCCCCCAGCCAAGAATCCACTATTTCGCCCTTCTTTCCCGCTTGAACCCGCCTTTACGGAGCGTTTAAAAGGGTTCATCCCAACTTCATGATTTTTCTAGCCGAACTGCCCGCACCCAGCCGCATGGGGGACGTCCTCATGGCTTTCCTGAGCATTGTCTTTGAAGGAGCTCCGTACATCCTCATCGGCACGGTCTTTTCCGGAATCATCGACGCCTTCCTGCCCGCCAAGCTGCTGGACCGCGTGCTGCCCAAGAGCAAGCTGCTGTCCACCCTGATCGCCGGCTTCCTCGGGCTCGTCTTTCCGGTGTGCGAGTGTGCGGTGGTACCGGTGATCCGCCGTCTGGTGCAGAAGGGGCTGCCGCTCTCCTGCGCTGTCACCTACATGCTCTCCGCCCCGATCATGAACCCCATCGTGGCGATCAGCACGATGACGGCCTTCAAGGAATTCCAGGGCCTGGGCCTCTCCACAGCGGGAAATGCCACCATGACGATCGCGCGCCTCTCGCTGGGCTACCTGGTGGCGGTGATCGTGGGTCTGGTGGTGCTGCGCTTCAAGCCGGGCCAGGTGCTGCGACACAGCATTGCCAACAAGATCGAAAACGCCGGGGCTGAAGACGCCCATGACCACGGCCACACGCACGCCCCGGCCGCCGGCTTCAATGGCAAGCTGGTGCACGCCATGCGCAGCTCCATGCGCGACTTCCTCGATACAGCGATGTATTTCGCCATCGGCGTAGTCATCACCTCCGCCTTCAACACGCAGATCAACCAGTCTCTGCTGAACACCGTGGCGGGCAATGACTGGCTGGCCATTCCGTCCCTCATGGGACTGGCCATCGTGCTCTCCCTCTGCAGCACCTCGGACGCCTTCATCGCCGCGCCGATGACCGCCTTCTCCATGGCCGCCAAGCTGGCTTTCCTCGTCTTCGGCCCGATGATGGACATCAAGCTCCTCTTCATGTACTCCGGCGTCTTCCAGCGGAAAGTGGTCGTATATCTGCTGGTGGGGCTGTTTGTGCTGATCGGCCTTCTCAGCAGCCCTTGGATGGGCCTGATCCAACTCCTTCACACCAAACCTTAATCCTGCCATGAGTGCCACCCGCACCCTCGTTCACCTTCTCAGCGTCGCCATGCTCCTGCTGTGGGGCGGAGTGCTGCTGTACTTTTACATCAGCGGTCGTCTGAGCAACTACCTGCCACCGGACGGCATCTTCCGCCCGATGGTGCTCATCTCAGGCATCGGCCTCTGTGTGCTGGGCCTCTTCAATCTGCTGACCATGGGAGCTGAAGACGTGGGCTGCGAGGGCCACGACCACGGCCACTCCCATGATGAGCATGACCACGACCACAAGGAGTGCTGCGGCCACGACCATGATCATGCCCACGATCACGCGCACAAGGACGGCTGCTGCGGTGGCCATGATCACGAGCACAAGCAGGCCGCCTGCGACCATGATCACGGACACAAACACGAGCATGGTTGCTGCGGAGGCCATGACCATGGACACGAGCACAAGAACGAACACGGCTGCTGCGGGCATAATCACGGACATGAAGGCCATGCGCACGGCATTCTGGAAGAGAGCTCCTGGCCGGGCCGCATCGTGGTGCTGCTGATCCTGGCCGCCCCGCTCTCCTGGGCTGCTCTTTCCACCCCGGACCGCTACAGCCAGAACGCCATCGTAAACAAGGGCCTGTACGATCCGAACTACAAGGACACCTCCCGCGCCGACCAGTTCTCCCTGCAGAACAAATCCAAGACGGCAGCTCAGCCTGCGACTGACACCATCGCCGCCACAGCGCCCAAGGCTTCGGACCTGCCACCCGCTGCCACCACCAAGCCAGCCAGCACGCCTCCTCCGGGAGTCGCTGCAGCCTCTGCCGCTGCCGAAGAAACCAAGACACCGCCCAAGAACATCCCTGCCCCGGCACAGGCCTCCAAGAGCTACGGCACCTTCACCCTGGAAGACCTCAAGAAGCAGGTGCCGCAGAGCAAGGAGGGCAACTTTATCCTCGAAGTGCCCGAGCTCTACTACACTGGCGGCGACCTGGAAGTACAGAAGGTCCTGACTGGCCAGATGGTCGAGACCGTGGCGCAGATCCTGCCTGAAAAGGTGAACAACGCCGACGGCCACCGCATGCGCATCTTCCGCATGCTGGTGCAGTGCTGCGCCGCCGACGCCCGGCCCTACTCCGTGCCTGTCGATTTCGGCAAGAAAGCCCCCGAGTTTAAAGACATGACCTGGGTCAAAGTGGTGGGCAAGATGAACTACAAAAAGGAAGGCAACCAGACCGTCCCCATCATCGAAACCACCAAGGTTGAAGAAACCACCGCGCCGGACAATGCGATGATTTATTGAGTCGCCCCTGCTTCAGTGGCTCTTCAAGGCGGCGCGGTCACAGACAGATGCACAAACATCGAATTGGCCGCGCTCATGGGAATGACCGCCTTCACCTGCTGCGTGGTGCCATCATCGCTGAGCACTGTTTGGGCGACACCTGCACTGCTCCATGATCCTGCGGACAAAGAAGGGCTCCACTCCACCGTGTATGCAGTGCCCGCATTCACCGCTGAGGTGCTGCGGGTGTAGGTGTATTCAAAATTAGCGCCATTAACTAGCGCCCCCACCGGCAACCTGCTGACAGTTTTAGGATTGAGATTGAGGGCATACTCGAGCAGATTGGGGATGCCATCTCCATCATAGTCGGCTGTGTCTGCGGCGTTGCCGGTGTTCGCTGAAGTGCTGAAATTTTGCTGCCTCCATTCCTGTTGCAGAGTCAGGGTGGTGAAGGTGAGGTCAGGACTGCTGTATGAACCTCCGTTGATGCGATAATGGTAGGTGGTGCCAGGGGTAAACCCACTAGGAAAAATGCTAAAGTGAGTGCCTCCAGGAATGAATGACAAGCCTGAAATGCGCATGCCATAGGCGGAGGTAAGACCATAGTCGAGGGAGGTGCTCAAAGCGATGCTGGCAAACTGGCCTGTATAGATATATCCACCCAAAAAGACCGTACTGCTGGTGGGCACAATTGGAGCATCGGGGGTGATCGTGATGGGGGGCGTGGCCACCAGCGCTAGACTGTGCAGAGCACTCGGTCCAGCGAAGACCGACGCGCACAATTCATAACTCCGAATGGATGCCCCTGCAGCCTTGACCGGGTATTTGACGCCGGCGCCGACGTTTAAACCAATTTCATTGTGCGTGTTTGAGCCCCATACGGCCAGGGTACCGTCTGAGCAGCATGCCAAGCTATGATAGAACCCTGCGGTCACACTCGTTACGGTTTTCCCATAAAGTGCGGAAGTACCACTGCTTGTATTGACCAAAACTGGCAGGGATTGCGCAACTCCGGCGGGGTTTCTGGGATTGCCGGAGTTGTCTCCAAGCTGTCCAGAATCATTCGCCCCCCAAGCAGTCACAGTGCCGTCTGAACACAAAGCCAGACTGTGCGCATAACCAGCACTTACCGCCACCACGGTTTTGCCATAAAGCGCGGAAGATCCCTGAGCAGTGCTCACAGCCACCGGCAGGCTTGAGCCAGAGGCAGTGGTAGAGAATCCGAGCTGCCCATTGGCGTTGCTTCCCCAGGCGACCACTGTGCCGTCGGAGCACAGAGCAAGGCTGTGGCCGCTTCCTGCAGCCAAGGAGATCACACTTTTACCATTCAATGCGGAGACACCACTGGCAGCACTGACCGCCACAGGCATAGGGCACAAGCCGAAGGTGAGGTTGCCGAGCTGTCCGACACTGTTGTCTCCCCAGCCAACCACCGTGCCATCCGTGCAAAGTGCCAGGCTGTAACTGGCCCCAGCCGCAATGGCGACTACACTCCTGCCCGACAGGTCCGAGACACCACTGGAGGAGTTCACAGCAATGGGGATGTCGCTCTGCGTCGTAGCCAGATCAATTCCGAGCTGCCCATCAGCGTTGCCACCCCAGGCCACCACCGTGCCGTCTGAACACAGCGCGAGACTGTGACTGTCTCCAGCAGCCACAGCCACAACTGTTTTGCCATACAAAGCAGAGCTGGCATCTGACACATTCACTGCCACGGGCGTGGTGGCGGTGCTGCTCGTGGTGTAGTGCAGCCCCAGCTGTCCGCTGCTGTTGTCCCCCCATGCTGCGAGGGTGCCGTCCCAGCAGAGCGCCAGGCTGTGGCGCGCTCCAGCAGCCAGCATGCGGATGCTCCGCTGACTGAGCGCGCCCGTCATAACCAGCGGCACCATTCCCGTAGAACTCGACTGAGTGCCGAGCTGTTGGTACGAGTTGGCGCCCCAGGCGCAGGCTCGTGTGTCCGCCCACTGCAGCACCAGATCATTGCCGCTGCCACCATAGTAGCTGGCCAGAAAATGGTACGCTTGGCCTGCATAAGTGAGCTCTACCAGCTGCCCCTCCACCAGATTGCTGAAAGTGCCGCTGATGAAGGGCAGGCCGGTGTTGTTCACCACGGTCAGGTTGGCACCAGTCCGAGGCGCGAAATTGAGAGTGAAATTGAGGGTGTTCCCTGTGGCGGTGTAACTGCTGGCAGTCACGGGCGTGTCCGTGGCGGAGTTCCAGGTGGCGTTGACTACCGCCGCCTCAGCTGACACGAGCTGAGCCAGAAATAAAAGGACAGCGCAGCGATAACCACGCAGGGACTTGAGCATAAGAAATATATACAACACTCACAAATACAGCCACTCAATACATTTTTCTTATCACATCTGTAACATTTCACTGAACACAACGCAACAAAAGTCGTGAGTTCCGCGTGTTATCAACGCGAGCAGCCTAAGAATGAGAGCGACTAGCGCTCATTCCAGCATGAACTTTAACTTGCTGTCTGTAATTCGCTACTCGTGGCTTCGTCACATCCCTCACGGCACCTCATACGTCCCCAGCGCGGCAACATCAAAGCGGGCTGAGCCCACCTCATCGGCGATCTCGTTAAGGGCTTCGACTTCGGCGGTGCTGAAGAGGAGGCCGCCGGCTTTGGCGGTGTGGGCGGCGTTCTGCGCCTCGGGTTGGCCGGGGAGCATGCAGTTTTCATTCCCGTGGCCGAGGATGTCGTCGATGACCACCTTCACGTTTTCATTGAAGCTGCGGCCGTTGGAGAAGAGGCCGGTGCTGATGGCATCGGGGTGGATGACCTGGAAGTAGAAGCTGCTCGTGCGCTTTTCACCGGCGGGGAAAGGCTTGCTCTTGATGTCGGGGTGGGCGCCGCCGCCGCGCAGGGTGGGCAGGCCGCCGCCGATCATGCCGCCCATGACCTCGATGAGGAGGGAGAGGCCGTAGCCTTTGTGCGCGCCGAAGGGCATGAGCCAGGCGGCTTCATTGGCGTCGGTGGTGGGCTTGCCGTCCTTGTCCACGGCTGCGCCGGGAGGCAGGGGCTTGCCTTCGCGCTTGAGCTGCTGGACGCGGCCCATGGCGACGGTGGAGGTGGCCCAGTCGATGACGATGGGGAAGCCACAGGCGTCCTGTGTGGGGAGGCCCCAGGAGTGGGGATTGGTGCCCAGCACGGGGAATTTGCCGCCGAAGGGCACGACCTCGCCAAGGGTGGAGGTGCAGTTCGTGTAGGCGATGTAGCCTTTCTTGGCGGCATCCATGACGTAGCCGCCGCCCCAGAGGTAGTGGAAGGCATTGTCCACGCTGACCTGGCCGATGCCGTATTTGTCCGCCAGCTCCATGCAGCGCTCCATGGCGCGGAAGGCGACGCTCTGGCCGAGCTTCAATTTGCCGTCCCAGGCTTCGCTGGCGGCAAAGGGCTTCTTAATGACTTCGATCTCAGCGCCCGGTTTGCAGCCGCCGGTGGCGCTTCCAAAGAGGTGGTCGAGGTGGAGGGCCTTGATGGCGTTGTGGGTGCGGATGCCATGCGCGGAGGCCATTTCGCAAAACCGTGCTCCGTCATCGGCTTCGGCCTGGGTGTAGCCGCGGTGCTGGTAGGCGGCGCGGACGAGTGCGTTGTGGGCTTCAGTGGGGACGATGTGGTACGTGGTGGGCATGGTTTGGCGGATATTGGAGCATCTGCCCGGACGCGCAAGAAGCAGAAATAAAGAAGGCTCCGCTTTTGACAGCGGAGCCTTGGGGAGTCACGGCCTATGCTGTGGCCGGGGTGCTAAACTTACTTGGCGGCGCCTTTGAAGACGTCATGGCAGGCCTTGCAGTTGTTGGCCTTCTTGAATTCGCTGGTGCCGCTGGCATCCTTGGCCTTCACTTTCTGAAGCGCACCGACCAGGGTTTTGCACTTTTCCACCCAGGCACCCTTGTCGCCCTTGGGGGGAGTGGCGGCGCAGATGGCCTGCACGCATTTGATCAGGGAATCGAGTTCGGCGTCCGTAGCTTCGCCTTTGCCCACCTTCTTGGCGATGGCATCTTCAGGCTTCCAATTTTTCTTCATCGCGCCTTTGATGAGGTCGTCGGCGGAGGCAGTGCTGAGGCTGATGGCGAGGCAGAGCAGGGAGAGAGCAGTCTTCTTCATGGATGTCTGACGGGGTGTTATGATGTGGTGTTATGGGATAGGCTGCCGCAGCGCGCACGGCGTTGGAGATACGCAAGGGCAGCAGTTCTTTTACCAACCACCGCCCACATATTTGCCAATTCCGATGTTTTTAATTCGACCGGCGGATTTGAGTCAATCACGGATTGTTCATAGAGCCTAAACTTCTTCGTAACTCGGTGTGAGAACGGCGGATTGAGCTCGTTTTAGGGCGTTTCCAGCCATGAAACATCTTCTGCTTCCTCTTCTCCTGCTCGGTGGGCTTGCTTCTGCCGCTGACTCTGCGCTGCTGATCCAGTTCGGGCTCCATGACAAGGAGTCCACGGTTTGGGATGGCTCTGTGACGGTGACGCCGGGGGAAGTGCTGGAGGTGAACGGCTACCGCTTTGAGCAGAAGGACGCGATGACGGGAAAGAATTCGTGGAAGGCGAGCAGCCGCACGCCCGTAGGCGCGAATGCAAAGGCTCGCGGAAACAATCCGAAGAAGATCGGCCAGATGGCGAAGCAGCTGGGGCCCATCTTTGAAAACGGGGTGTATGTGAAGCTGCGCGATGTGACGCCGGAGAGCAGCGTGGAGGTGACGACGGCGCAGGGAAAGGTGAGCTTCAAGCTGGCGGATGTGAAGCCGGGCGAGGCGCTGGACCTGATGGAGGGCCGCGTGGCGGTGCAGCAGACGGCGTTCAATCTGCGCGTGTTTACCAAGGAGCGCACGGACGATGACTTCCCTGCCCTGGCGTTTGATGCGGAGGGGCATGGCTTCCTCGTTTACCAAAGCTTTACGCCGGGCATCGACCGCGATGAGCGGGCGAAGCGCTGGGACACTGAGCCGGAGGATCTGTCCTTCCTGAACAAGCCTGCGGCCGGCGACCAGCTCTGGCTGCATGTACGCAAGGCGAAGCAGTGGGAGGAAGAGCGCATCGCTGTGACCGAACCCGGGCGCGACATCTACAAGTCTGCCGTGGCGGCGGATGGCAAGGGCGGCGCGTGGATCGTGTGGAGCGAGCGCCTGGAGGGCAATTTTGAAATCCTGGCGCGTCACTTGGCCGAGGGGAAGCTCGGGGAGGTGGAGAACCTGTCGAAGTCGGCGGGGAATGATCTGAATCCGGTGATCGTGCGCTCGGCGAAGGGCACGCTGGTGCTGGCCTGGATGGCGGCGCATGAGGGGAAGTTTGAGATCCGCACGCGCACGCATGAAGGCGGTGCCTGGGCGGCGGCGCAGACGGTTTCCAAGAACAGCGGCAACTGCTGGAACCCGGCCCTCAGCGCGGATGCACGTGCGGAGGGCAGCGGGCAGCTGGCACTGGCGTGGGACACCTATGAGAAGGGCGATTACGACATCTGGATGTGCGTGCTGGATGCCAGCGGCAGGCCTGCGGGAGCGCCGATGCCGGTGGCAAATACGCCGCAGTATGAGGCGCGTGCGGCGGTGACGCACGATCACGAGGGGCGTGTGTGGGTGGCCTATGAAAAGAGCGGCGCCACCTGGGGCAAGGACTGGGGCGCGTATGACAGCGGCGATGGCATCGGGCTGTATCGGAATCGTGAGATCGGCGTGTGCGTGTGGGATGGCAAGGCGTGGATGGAGCCGCAGGGGAGCATCGCCGAGGCGCTGCCGGGAGCCATCACGCCGCAGGCGCGTGGCGGCAAAGGCAAGGGCAAAGGGAAAGGCCGTGGCGCGGACGTGAGCACCCCTGCCCCGCCGGCTTCACCGGAAGTGCCGGATGGTCTGGCGTTTGAAAAGCCCGCCGTGCGCGGCGGTGCACCGGGGGCGCATGTGGCGGTGAGCGGCCCGCAGACGTACAACAACCTTGGCCGCATCTGCTGCGACTCGGAGGGGCGCATCTGGCTGATCGCGCGCACGCGGCTGAACAGCTTCCGTGGCCCGCTGGGCAGCACCTGGGGCAGCGTTGCGGCGTATCTGGACGGCAGCGAGTGGGTGGGCCCCATCAGCATCCCGCACAGCGACAACCTCATGTACAACCTGCCCGCCATCGCCGCGGGGCCCAAGATGCTGTTTGTGGCGCACAGCAGCGACCACCGGATGGACCGCATGGCGGAGTTTAACCGAGCCAAGACTCCCGGCGGCAAGGGTGGCAATGCCGCGCTGGATGCGAGCAAGGACCCCTTTGACAACGATGTGTATTTCAGCCGACTGATCGCCAGCGGCCCGGTGAAGCCTGCGGTGCTCCAGCCCCGCGCGGAGCCGCCGCAGGACAATCCCGCGCCGAGCAAGCGCACGGAGGCGGAGCGCGCTGAAGTGGCTGCGATCCGCGGCTTCCGCAGCAGCATCGCCGGCACGGAGCGGCGCATCCTGCGGGGTGAATTTCACCGCCACACGGAGATCAGCGGAGACGGCGCAAATGACGGCCCGCTGGAGGACATGTGGCGCTATGCCATCGATGCGGCGTCGATGGACTGGATCGGCAACGGGGACCATGACAACGGCAACGGCCGCGAGTACTCCTGGTGGCTGACGCAGAAGACGACGGACGCCTTTTTCCTGCCGAAGGCCTTCACGCCGATGTTCAGCTACGAGCGCAGCGTGGTGTATCCCGAGGGGCACAGGAATGTGGTCTTTGCCCAGCGCGGTGTGCGCACCCTGCCCCGCCTGCCGCTGAGCGATGTGCGCGTGCATGAGCCCGCGCCGGACACAAACATGCTCTACAAATACCTGAAGCTCTTCAACGGCGTCTGCGCCAGCCACACGAGCGTGGGCAGCATGGGCACCGACTGGCGGAACTGGGGCGGCGAGTACGAGCCGATGGTGGAGATCTACCAGGGCGCGCGCCAAAACTACGAGTACCCCGGCTGCCCGCGCTGCCCCACGGAGAACGACGCCATCGGCGGCTGGGAGCCCGGCGGCTGGGTGTGCGATGCCTTTGCCAAAGGCTACAAGTTCAGCTTTCAAAGCAGCAGCGACCACGGCAGCACGCACATCAGCTACGCGATGATCTATGCGGAGGATTACAGCCGCGAGGGCATCATCAAGGCGATGCGCCAGCGCCACACGTATGGCGCCACGGACAACATCATCGCCGAAAGCCGCTGCAAGGCGGCTGATGGCAAGGAGCGCATGATGGGAGACGAATTCAGCGTGAAGGGCGCGCCCACGATCTCGCTGAAGCTCATCGGCACGATGCCGTTTGAAAAGGTCACGCTGATCAAGGACAACGTGGAGATCCCGATGACGATCGCCAAGGAGAAGACCATTGATCTGACCTGGACCGATCCGAAGCCGGAGAAAGGCAAGACGAGCTACTACTACTTCCGCGGCGAGCAGACGAACGGGGAGCTGGTGTGGGTGTCGCCGATGTGGATCACGCTGGAGTGATGATTGATGAATGCGGAAACCTGACCTATGCGTCCTCTGTGATTCATAGGTCTTATTTCCCCACATTCCTCTGGTGGCTGAGAGGCGCGCTTCCTGCTGTCCTCTGCGTATTGGCGGCGGGCATTTATTCTGCCTCAGCCCATCCCGCTGACCAGAGTGAGATGCGGGTGCGACCGACGCCGCACAAGCTGGAGATCCGGCTGACGTTCAATCTGCTGACGCTCACGCGGTTCACGGGGATCGACACGGACGGCGATGGCAAGATCAGCATGGAGGAGCTGAAAGCTGCGCAGCCGCGAATCGCCACGTATCTGAACCAGCACATTCATGTGCAGATCAATGGCAGGAAGGCGCTGCTGGGCACAGGCGTGCACTTTGAGCCCGTCTGGCCAAACCCGGAGCAGACCCCGCCGATGGCCGAGCCGGAGTATGCGTCGCGCAACATGGACGTGACCTTTGTGCAAACGCTCGAGGGCCGCCGGCTGGAGGATTTCTGGCTGGGCTTTGAGATCTTTGAGCAGACCGGCCCCATGCAGACGATCCGTGGTGTGTATGAGCAGGACGGACGGATCGAAGAGGTCTCCTTCAGCGTGCAGGAGCCTGAGTACACTTACGATACCGGCTATGCGGATGACCCATTCCTGAAACAGGCCGAGAAGCCGAAGGGAAACGAGTCTGGCATGAAGACAGATCCTGCGGAGGACGCCATGCCAACCGCCCCACGGGCGATGGCCTCCAACACTCCCGCCTCAGCCGCAGGCATCTCCGCCACAGGCATGGGGCCTGTTCCCATGTCCGACGATGACAACGGCGCAGCCCCGGCAGGACAACCCGGAGTCTCCCTGGCTGCACCGCTTCAGCTCAAGCCGCAGTCAGGCCTGAACGATGAGCGCCAATGGATGATCCGTGCGGCCATCGTGATCGTACTGCTGGTGGCGGGACGCTTTCTCCAGCTCCAAGGCCGGGTGCGTCCCAAGTTTGAGCGTCGCCGGACCTTTACAAAGAAGTGATGTCAGCGCCCTATCTCCCCGGCCGCACTACACGCGCAGCTCGGAGATTTGCTCTTTGAGCGCAGCGATTTTTTCCACCAGGCTCTGCTCATCGGCAGCAGCGCGCTTGATTCGCTCCTCCCAGTAGGAGGCACCATCCTGGGCGGAGCCGGTCTGGCCTTCCAGAACGAGCTGGGCTTGTGGGCGGCTGCGGGAACGAATCTCCAGCGCACGGGAATTTTGACGCAGGAACTGCAGGCGTGACTCCTCGCGCTGCAGTTCTTCGCGCAGGCGGCTCAGGCGGCTGCCAGCCTTGATCTCTCCCAGTACGCCCGTGTTGTTTTTGGCATCCTCAGGTGCTGGGCTGGCAGCAGGCGCCGAGGCGGCAGCGGCCACTTCAGTCTTGGAGGTCTGGATGCGATCCATGATATGGCGAATGGCACTGAGAGCCATGTGCACCTCGTTGCGTGCGCTGCGAGCCTCGGGGGTGTCGTCTCCCGACTCCTGAGCACGAGAAAGGCTGTGATCCATGCGCTCCTTCCAGTCGAGCAGCGCGGAGAGATGACTTTCCCAATTACTGATTTGCTGACGGGAGTCCTTGAGCTGCGCGGACAGCGCGGAGCTCTCGCTTTCGTGCACCTGGCGGGCTTCTTTGGAAATGGAGCGCAGCTCATCGTACAAGGTGCGCTCCTGTTGGGCGGAGGTGGTGAGCGTGGCGATCTCTTCGCGCAGATCCTTCTCCTGGGCGCTGAGCTGCTCCACACGCTGGCGGGCCTCGGTTTCCTGATGATTGACAGCATCGCACCGTGTGGTGGCCTCGGCGATCTGCCGAGTGGCTTCATTTACTGAGGTTTCCAGCTGAGCGCGGCGCTGAGTGGCCTCCTCCACCTGGCGGGTGAGTTCGGCCAGCTGCTGCTCAGTGGCGGCCACCTTCGCCTGACGTGCGGCCAGCACCTCCTGAGTGATCTTGATATCGTGAGCGAGCGTGAGTTCCTTGGACAGGCTTTCAAACGCGCCACGGGTCTCGGCCAGCTTGTGCTCTTCTGCCGCCAGAGAGGCGCGGATGCTGGCGAGGGTGTCTTCGGTGGAATGCGTGGTGGCCTGCAGCTCGGAGAGTTTGGAGGTAGCGGCGGTCACATTGGACTGCTGCTCGGAGAGCTCCTTGCGCACGGCGGCCACAGAGGCGGCGGTGGTCTCGTGCTCCAGCTGGGCCTGCCGGGTGGCGGCGGTGGCAGCTTCGCGCTCCTGCTCGCGGCGTGCTATCTGGGCCTCGATCTCCTTGAGCAGGTTTTCCTGATTCTGCTGACGCAGCACGAGAGCGTCCACCTCATGCGTGAGCGAGGTGCGGCGCTCTTCGGACTGGCGGCACTCCTCCTGCGTCTGCTGCAGACGTGTGGAAGCTGTGTCGATCTCAGACTGGCGCGTCTCCAGACGGATGCCGACCTCTTCATGCTGCTGGCCCAGGCGCTGGAGCTCGATCTCCGCGCTGATGCGCTCCTGGCGCAGACCTTCGAGCTTGGTGGACTGCTCCTGCGTCTGCGTGTCAAGATGGCGGGACTGATGCTCCAGCGTGTGAATGCGATCGCCGAGAAGAGATTCCTTCTCCTCACGTTCCTGCACGCTCTTGGCCAGCGCGGCCAGGCGGGCTTCGGTGGCCTGACAGTCATTTTGAGTGGTTTGCAGGCGCTCCTCTGTAGAGGCCAGCTCGGCGCGGCAGGCATTGAGAGATTCCGTGGTGGCCTGACGCGTGGCCACGAGCGCGGCGATCTCAGCTCCCAGACTGCGCTGCTGCTCATGGAGAGCGGCCAGAGAGGCCTCCGCCTCGGCGATCTGGTTCTGCATCTGCTGACGGCGCGCGCCCAGCTCTGCCAGCTCCTGGGTGAGGCGGCGGACCTGAGTGGTGGTGGCGGACTCCTGAGCGATCAGTTCGGAGACTGAGCGCCCCAGATCTGCCTGCTGCGAGGCGGCCTCCTGGCATTCATTCAATGCGATGCCCAGCTTTTCCTCGGCACGTGCCAGCTCCGCACGGCGGGTGGCCAGCGCCTCGGCTGCCTGGCGCTCGGAGGCGCGCAGATCGTCAAACTCGGCCTCGCTCTCGGCACGTTGCTCGCGCAAGGAGACGAGCTCCTGCTCCTGCTGCACAGCCTCTGCCTGCAGCTCTCCCAAGCGGGCTGCGGCGGCGGTACGCTGGGCAGCCAGGGTGGCGATCTCCTCTTCAAGAACGCTGCGCTGCCGCACTGCCTGCTCCAGGGCCTGACGGGCATCCTGCAAACGTGAGCGCTCTTCCACGATGGCGGCACGGGTAAGATTCAGCGAGGCATCGCCATCGCGGCACTGCGCGGTGAGCTGGGCAAAGTCTTTTTCCAGCGACTGGCAGCGTGCGGTGAGATCCACCACCTGGCTGGTGGCCCGGCTGCCGGCCTCTTCGAGATGAGCCAGGCGCTCCTGCTTGAGCTTCAGCGCAGCCTCGGCCTGCTGGGCGGTGACCTCCATGCGGGCGATGTTTACTGCCAGCTCCTGCTGACGCGTTTCATGGCGGACCACCATGCCCCGAGCCTCGACAATACGCTCCTGCTGGCGCGTGACTTCATCAATGGCCTTCTGCAGCAGGTCGGAAAGCTCCGAGCTGCGCTCGTCCAGCACCGAGGCCTCCGCTTTAAGTCCTGTGAGCTGTCTGGCCGCAGCCTCCACCTGGGCCTCCACGTTCTGCTTCTGGTTCTGCCATTCACTGAGCTGCTGCTGCGTTTGCTCCAAGCGGCCCTGGTCCTGCAGATAGCGGCTGTTGATCTCCTGCAGCCGGCCGAGCATCAGCTCGCGGTGGCTGTTCAGCTTGCCCAGCTGCTCGTTCAGGCTGGCCTCCAGGCTCAGAAGGCGGTTTACCTCAGAGGTCTTCTGCTCATGCAGGCGGGTGATCTGGCGAAGCTCCTGAAGACGCACCTGATGGTGCTGCTGCACATTGCTCAACTCTGCACGCCAGCGCTCGTAGGCGGCCTGTGCATCTGTGGCTGCTGCTGCCAGCTCAGCCACACGCACTGCTGACACACTCTGTGAGGCAGGAGCCTTGAGTTCACGACCATTTTCCACTTCGTAGGCAGGGATGCTCATAATGATGGGAGATGTTGAGGTGAGGTAGCAGACGCGATTTTTTAAACTTACATCAATAAGGAAGAGCTGATAAGTAATTTTTTTGAAATTTTAACACTTCTGAATCAATTCTTAGCTGAAGCCAGAAAGTGCTCAATGCGTGCGGGCCAGGCCATAATAACGGCACCGGAGGTTTTTTTGATCAAATGCCCGCTGACCGAGCTGTCAGTGCAGTCAGAGGCTGGTGGAAAAAACAGTCCGCCGACGCTTTGATCTATCCCTGCTTTTTGTGCCTATACTGGCCATAGCCCCCAGGAGGTAAGTTAGCGCCCCTTCTCGCAGTAAAGCCGCACCCCATCGGCGCACATGGAGGTAACATTGGCGTCTTCTCCTTTGAGCCAGAGCTCCTCGCTGACACCGGCGGCGATCGCGATCTGGTGCTCCGCAGCGGCATAACGCTGGCGGTTTTCTTCCACGCTGATGCCCTCTTTGCAGCCTGCGGCCACACGCTCATACACCTCGGTGACACGCTGGCGGTAGGTGGCCAGATGCCAGGCCACGTCCTCCACTGCCCCAAAGTGAGTCAGGTAGAGCGTCTTGAAACCCGCAGCCGCCAGACGATCGATGGACTGCACATAGGCCACGGGGTCAAACTGCGGAGGAGCGGCTGTGACAGAGAGATAGCGGCTGCCTTCCAGGCGCATGCCCGCCACATCTCCGGCAAAGCAGACATCGCCAATGACGAAGGCGTGATGATGCCTCGCATGTCCGGGGGTGTCCCACGCGATGACTTCGACCTGACCGAGCGTCACCCGTTCGTTGTCCTTCAGGGCGATGACCTTGTCCGCAGGCGCAGGCAGCATATCGCCCCAAAGCGCATCCATCTGCGCGCCATAGACCATGCGTGCGCTTTCAATGAGCTTGGAGGGGTCGATGAGATGCCGCGCCGCATTCGGGTGGCAGTAAATCACCGCCCCTTGCTGCGCAAACCAACCCGCAGCCCCAGCATGGTCGAGGTGGATATGCGTCACAAAAACCTTCTTGATCGCGGCTTCATCCACCCCTGCGTGGCGAACAGCGGCACGCAGCGTCTCCAGTGTGGAGCCCGGCCCAGTCTCGATCAGCGCATACTCGCCGCCGCTTTCCACCAGGAAGGAGGCGATGAGACCAGGAAGGCCGATAAAGCGGAGATCGAGGGTATGGATGCGCATGAGAGTGGCATCAAGAAGGGCCTAATGACGGAGCCGTCAAGGACACTGCGCAGAATGCCCCCTGCCCTTTTGCCGACACTTCCTCAGACCAGCCTCCGGCGGCGGCGCAGAAGGAGAGCGAAGAAACCGAAGAGGAAGAGTACCATGCGGGCGGGCTCGGGGACGATGACGACAACACCGTAAGAGGAGAATGCAGAGGTGTCCCAGAAGAGGCCGCTGCCGAGAGTGGGCAGGACCAGATCGGAGGCGGAGCTGAAAGCACTGCTGCCTCCCGGTGTGCCGATGGTGCCCGCCGTGCCGGTGGAGACGGAGGACCAGTCGATCAGCTTGAAGATATCGCCCATACCCATGGTTGCGCCACCGGTTGTCTCGACCAGCACGGTGGGTGTGCCCCCCACGCTGGCGCCGAGGCTGAGTGTCTTGCCAGCGAGGCTGAGGGAGCTGTAGGTGCCGCTGACGGTGTTCCACTGCGTATAGATGGCGTCCGGCGTGCCGCCTAAGCCTGCAGTGGCGTGCAGCGCGAGGTAGCTGGAGGCCGAGCCTGCGGCATTCCAGCTGAAATCAAGGATGCCGGCATTGGTGCTGCTGGAAGTGATGCCAAACTGGATCTGAGATCCAGAATTGACCGTGAGCGCGCCATTGAGCGTGAGCTTGCCAGGGACTGTGCCGCCGGAATCTCCCGGCATGATCAAGCCTACGATGGTCGAACTGCTGCCCACAGTGACCGCACCGACGGTGCCAGTACCGGAGAGCGTGGGCGCGCTGAGCTGCGTGGCGGTGATAACGCTGCTGCTGCCGCCCACCACGCCGGAGACCGTGCCACCTGCGCTGCCGGTGCCGGCAACAGTGGTGGCAGAGAGGGCCGTGCTGCCCACGCCGGCAACGCCCACCTGGAGATTGCCACCGCTGACGGTGGTGGCTCCGGCGTAGGTATTGACGCCGGTGAGTGTCTGCTGACCGGTGCCGGTCTTGGTCAGAAGCAGATTACCTGTGCCAACGACGCCCGCCTTGGTGTCTGTGAGGATGCCGGCGTAGGTGGTGCTGGCATTGTCCGCGCCGATGGTGAGCGTGGCGGAGGTGCCGGACTGCGAGTTGGTGATCATGCCGCCGCTGGTGGCGGTGTCTCCCGACAGGGAGCCAAGAGTCTCGGTCTTGCCATTGGCATCAAACACCGCACCGGCAGCCACGGTGAGACCGGAGCTGTCTGGAATGACTCCCGAGCCGCCTAGCTGCAGGACGCCGCCGGAGACGCTGGTGGTGCCGCCATAAGTGTTTGAGGTGCTGCTCAGGATGAGCACGCCAGCGCCTGCCTTCGTCAGATTGGTGCCACCGGAGATCGCGCCGCTGATCGTGTCAGTCACAAGAGGACTCGTGACGGTAATGGTATGTGCACCGGCGGCCAGCGTCATGGCTCCGCTGAGAGTGAGGTTGTTGGCATTGGCCGTGACGCCTGTGCCGCCAAAGGTGAAGTCGCCACTCACGCTGGTGGCATTGCTGATGATGCGTGCGGATGAGCCAGCCAGGATGGTGGTACCGGAGCCGAGGGTGATGGTGCCCGAGCCGTAAGGGGTGGTGGCGGCGGAGTTGTCAAAGATGACAGTTCCCTGGCTGATATTGAGCCCGCCTGTCAGAGCATTGGCCGTGGAGCCAGTGAAGATGAGTGAGCCTGCGCCGCTCTTTTTGATGGTGCCGCCGCCCGTGGTATTGAGCGGGGCAGAGATGATCAGCCCTTCCGGTGAGAGGCCGTTGACGGTGATGACAGGCGCAGCATTGGTCAACACCAGCGCCGTGCCGCTGATGGTGGGCGTGGAAGCGAGGTTGTCATTTGTGACGGAGATGGCATTGGCAGCGCTCAGGTTAAGCAGCGTAGCAGTGGCTACGGTGGGATTGCTCGTGCCGCCGTTGTCATTGAAAGTGATGCTGGAGAGCGTGTTGCTCGTACCTGCCATGGTCAGATTAGCGGTTCCATTGAGCAGGACGGAAGCGGTCTGCGCAATCTGGCCGAGGGCAGACTCTGTAACGGTGCCGCCATTGTTGATAACCAGGCTGTAGCCGCTGGAGGTACCGCTGCCATTGGTGCCCGCACCTGCGGGAATGACCACGGTGCTGGTGCCGTTGGCGCTGGCGTTATTGAGCGTGAGCGTTCCCGCATTGACCACTGTGCCGCCTGTGTAAGTGTTGTTGCTGGTGCTGGTAATGGTGAGTCCGCCGCCGCCGTTTTTCACCAGCGCGACCTGGCTGCCGCTCACGCCTGCAGAGTAGGTGCCGTTGTCGCTGATGCTGAGACCGCTCGTGCCTGAAGCAAAGGTCATGGCACCGGTGTTGTTTACATACACGTCCAGCTCGGCCACCGTGCCGCCACCCGAGCCTGCGGTGAGCGCACCGTTCTGAAGCTGGGTCGTGCCAGCCGCCCCGGTGCTAGTGCGCATAAGGCCACCGGAGGTGATGGTCAGCGTACCAGCAGCAAGGTCGAGAGTCTGATGGCCAGCGGCAGCGCCGGTAAGCTGGAGAGTATTCACGGTGTTGCCACCTGCGGCAAGGGTGATGGTGGTGCCTGCGCCGCTGAACTGGTAATTTCCAGCCGAGGAAAGAGCGGTCTGTGTACCTGTGCCGCTGAGAACCGCATAGGCCGCTGCATTCAGCGCCGAGATACCCGCCGCAGCCAGTGTGGCATTGCCTGCGGTGCTAGTGGCGGAGGCTGTCTGAGAAATGGTGAAGCTGGTGGCGCTGGCGATGGCGGTGATGTAGCTGCCCGCCGGGATGGCCGTGCCGCTGATCTGCTGGCCCACGATCATATTCGCAGTAGTGCCTGAGGTCAGTGTGACCGTGGCACTATTGAAAGTGGTGGAGACTGTGCCGGTGAGTGTCTGCGCGGCGGCATTCACCGCCCAGTCATTGGCAGTGGCCGCCGTGGCTCCTGCGGTGGCCCAGCCACCGAGGAGGCCCGCGGGCAGCGTGCTGCCATTGAGCGTGTTCACAAAAATCTGCGCACTGCCAGGCAGCGTCTGGCCCAGCGCGGTGCCGTTAAAGATCACGGCAGCGCCTGTGCCAGCAGTGCGGGTCACGTTGTCGAGCGTCAGCGCGGCGGTGTTGTAAGTGGAGGCAGCAGGCGGCACGACAGTGACGGTGCTCATGCCCTGTGCAAGCGACACGCCCGTGCCGCTGCCCACGGTTTGCGTGGCGCTGGCCTGATTGGAACCGGTAAAGCTTAGCGTGCCGGAGTTGAGCACCACGGCGGCCGTGCTGGAGACTCGAGTGCTGCTGGAAGAGAGTCCATTGTTAACCAGCGAAAGTGTCGCTCCGCTGACATTGATGGTGCTGCTGGCGATGCTGCCACTGTCCTGCAGAATGAGCGTGCCGCCCTGCACGTTGGTGCTGCCAGTGTAGGTATTGGCGCTGGTGAGCGTGAGCGTGCCAGTGCCCGCCTTGTAGAGACTTATGGCATTGCCACCCGTGCCGCCGATCACTCCGGCAAAGGTGGTGCTGCTGGAACTGGAGATCATCAGGTTGGCCGAGGTGGCGCTAAGGATGGAGCCGCCGGTGCCGCCTACCGTATTCGTGCTGCTGAGCGCGCCGACCATCTGATTGCTGCCATTGAGATCGAGCGTGCCACCGTTTACGATGAGATTGTAAAGCGTGGCCGTGCCGATTGTCGGGGTGACGAGGAGAGTATTGGCCGCGCCGCTGTTCAGCTTGAGCGTACCGCCGTTGATGGTGGTGGGACCAGCGTAGTAGGCGGCGTTGTTGAGGATGAGCATGCCGCCGTCCGCCTTGACCAGACCACTGGTGTTGCCGAGGAGAAAGGCGTTTAGATTGAGCACGGCCGAGCCGGTAACGTGAATCTGAAACTGTGCATTGCCGGTGCTGGTGATGGAGCCTGCATTGAGGGTGTTTGTCCCTGCATAGATATCAAGAATGCCGCCTGTGTTGATGGTGAGTGCGGCGAGCGCGCCGGTGTTGGTGTACTTCTGCGCCACTCCGCTCTGGATGGCTTGGCCACCACCAGTTACATTGATGGCGAAGGCGGTGCTGAGCGTGAGGCTGTTGATGGAAGTCGCGGCACTGTAAGTTTGCGTACTGCTGAAGCTGCCATAGTTGATTGCCAGCCCGCTGGCCAGTGTGCTCACGATTTCCGTGGTTCCGCCCGTGCCGGTGCCCAGCGGGCGGAGGAATCCGGTGACACTGTCTTTGACGATGAAGCCCATGCCGGTGCCTGTGCCGGTGTCCACGATGATGTCGGAGCGAATGCTCATGTTGTTCGCGCCATTGGCTCCGCCGCCCTGCGTCACTCCTGCGACGGGAACTCCCGCCGTGCTGCCAAAGAGGCTGCCGGTGGTGATATTGGCAAAGCCTGCACCGCTTGCATTAGACGCGCCCTGGATGAGCAGACTGCCGCCGCTGTTGATGGCCTGCACGGTCAGCGCCGTGGCAGTAAGAAGTGTGCTGCCACCGGTGCCTGCGGCAAGCGTGATGACGCCGCCACCATTGGCAACGGTAAGCGTGGAGATTGTCTCGCTTACATTGGTGGAGGCAACGTTGCTGCCATTGAGGATGACGCTGCCGCCCTGGATGGCAACGGCCTTGCCGCCAAGGCGGTTGTTGAGCGCAGCGGTGGTGTTGTCCAGCGTGAGCGTGCTGGTGGAGTTGAGCGTGTCTGTGGCAAAGGTGATCAAGCCAGTGGCACCGGTGAGCTTGATGCCGCCTTGATTCAGCGTCAGCGTGCCGGTGGCGGTGCTCACATTGGTGAGGGTCATCGTTCCAGTGCCGAGTTTGACAAGGCCGAGCGAGGTGCCCTGAGCAAAGACACCGTCGAACTGATAATTGCCGCTCGCTCCATTCCCCAGCGTGAGGACAGCTGTGGTGGAGGAGGTGACAAGACCGGAGCCAGCCAGAGAGCCGATGGTGGTGGCATTGCCCACGAGATCGAGCGTGCCGCCTGCGCCCGTGGTGACTGCCCCGGCCACAGGCAGCGCATTGGCCGCGCCCATAAGCAGCAGGCCGCCACTGACGGTGGTGCCGCCGCCATAGCTGCTGCCACTGCTGCTGAGTTTCAAGATGCCATTACCCGCCTTGGTGAGTCCGGCTGTGCCTGTGACCGCGCCGCCGAGCGTGGAGGTGTTTTGCGGGCTGGTGACGGTGATGGTGCGTGTGGAGGAGCCGAGATTGATGAGACCGTTGAGCGTGACTCCGTTGACCGTGGCCGGGCCGCCAAAGGTGAAGTTTCCATTCACGGTCACGTAGTTGCTCACGGTCTGAACGGCGGTGCCGGACTGCAGCGTGGTGCCATCAGCGATGGTGAGCATGCCGATGCCGAGCGGGCCGGTATTTCCCTGGATGAGCGGCACGCCTGCAGTGGTGACGGAGCTGTTGGCAGCGAGAATGAGCGTGCCCGCATTGAGCTGCATGCCACCGGTGAAGGTATTGGCGCCGCTCAGCACGAGGGAACCTGAGCCCGCCTTGATCAAACCCGCTGCGCTGCCTGTGCCGCCAATCACATTCTGAATGACTCCAGTGATGCTGAGATCAATGGGCGAGAGGCCGGAGGTGGTGATGGTGCGGTTCTGGCCTGCGAGCTCCCAGATGCTGCCGATGGTGGGCGTGGCAGCCAGGTTGTCATTCACAGCGCTGATGGCATTGGTCGTGCCACTGAGAATGAAGGTGCCGCCGGTGATGTTGGTAGCCTGCGCGCCGCCGCTGCCATTGAAGGTGAGGCTGGCAAAAGTGTTGTTCGTGTTTACGAGCGTGAGCACGCCTGCATTGCCATTGAAGGTGACGTTGCTGGAGGAGGAGATCTGGCCGCCATTGCCGCTCTCCGTCACGCCGGCGTTGTTGAGCACTAGGTCCCCCGGCACCTGAATACCGCCCAGCGTGCCGCTGAGGGTGAGCGTGCCCTGATTCACCACTGTGGGGCCGGAGTAGGTGTTGGAATAGCCGCCGAGCGCCGGTGCACCGATGGTGGTGGCCACATTCGTTCCCGCAGTGACTCCCGTACCGCTGGTAATTGTGAAAGTGGTGGCGCTGTTGATGGCGGTGATGAAAGAGCCCGCAGGGATGTTAGAATTTCCAGTGACCGGCATGCCCACATAAAGTCCGGCAGTGCTGGAAACGGTGATGAGGGCGGAGCCCGCTGTGGTGCTGGCCTGCACGCCGGTGATGCTGCCGCTGGCAGCATAGAGAGCAGCTCCCACGGTGATGGGCTGCGAGGTGGCGGTGAGCAGCGCCGGAAGCGAGATAACAAAGCGCGTGGCGTCCGTGATGCTGCTGACGATTGTGCCCGGCGTGATGCCCGCGCCATTCACCGTCTGCCCCGGCACCAGGCCAGCAGTGCTGGGCACGGTGACGGTGGTGCTGGAAGCCAGCGTGGCCCCGCTGATGGTCATACCCAGCGGCTGCAGCGCAAAGTATTCATTGGCAGCACCAGTGGCGGTGGCGCTCTGGGAGAGGGTCACCACCGTGACACCCGTGCCCTGGCTGATGCCGGTGACGACCGCCCCCTGTGGAATACCATTCCCCACCACAAACTGCCCGGCAAAGAGGGTGGGCGTACCGAGAAGGGTAATGACATTGCTGCCTGCAGTGGTGCTGGCGGCCACAAATTGTGCGGCAGGCGCGGTGGCCGTGGTGGTGATGGTGGTGGCCGTGCCGCTGGCTGTGGCCGTGGCGGGCGCTGAGATGGTTATGGAAGTGGGGCTGTTGATCGCGGTGATAGTGGCTCCACCAGGGATGTTGGCATTGCCGGAGACGACCTCGCCGATGTAGAGACCGGAGGTGGAGGAAAGCGTCACGACACTGCTGCCTGCGGTCGTGCTGGCGAGGGTGCTTGTGGGGGTTGACGCAGAGATGCCCCCAAACAGCACGGTGGCCGCTGCGGTCGGCAGTGTCGTGAAGCTTCCATTCAGCGTGACCGTGTTTCCGGAGACGCTGGCCACGGTGGTGGCGGTGAGAGCGCCGCCACCGGCAGCCGCAGCGGCAAGACTGACGCTCATGCCAGGATAGATGACGCTGCCCGAGGGAACGGTGATGGTGTTGCTGGTGAAGTTTGAATTGGAGATGGTGAACACCTGCGAGGTGGGCAGGCTGAGCTGTGTCCCTGCGGCAGTGCTGCTGCCGGTGACCACATTGGCGCTGATGAGGTAATGTGTGGCATCCGCAATGCCGATGATGACCGAGCCCGCCGCCTGTCCTACACCTGCGCTGACCGTCTGGCCCACAGCCAACCCGGCTGTGCTCGGAACGGTGATGCTGTTGGATGAGGTGGTGGTGCTGGTGGTCCACACAGTGGGCAGCACGTTCAGCGTGGTGGTGCTGGAGCCGGTCTTGACCAGGGAGAGAAGATTGCTGTTGCTGTAATTGGTGATGGCACTGTTGATCGTGACTGTGGCGTTGGCGTAATTGTACAGCGTGGATGTGGAGTTGGTGGGAAGACCCGCGGTAAGGCGGCCACCCGCAATCACGCTGGCAGCGCCGTTGGTCAGCAGGCCGCCGGTGGCGATGTCCAGCATGTCTCCGAGGGAGTTTTGTGTGACAGTGGCCGCAGCAGAGAGACGGAGGGAGTTGATGGTACGGGAAGTCACCGCGCCCACGCTGGCCCCCACAGTGATATTGTCCGTGGCGGTGCCTGCGGTCAGCGCATTGGCGGAATACGCACCATAGGGATTGGTACTGTTCACAGAGAGGCCCAGAGCAGCCACGCCCTGCGCCCCCGTCACAGGATCAACCGTGGCACGATAGGTGGCGAAATCTGCACCGCCAACCACAGCCCAGCCGCCGATGATGCCATTGACCAGCGTGGGCGCAGAGGTGATGAGGATCTGCGGATTGTTCCCCGAACTGCCAGGGGCGAGGCCATTCACACCGGAGACAGGAGCCCCCAAGGTGCCGGCGCCCACGGTAAAGTTCACCGTAGCCGTGCCGCTCTGCACCAGGCTGGCCAGCGTGAGCACTGACGGCCCGCTGCCCACCGTGCTGCTGCCAAAGAGATTGCTGGTGATGGTGCTGGCTCCGGAGAGAAGGTTCACACTGCCTGCGATGTTGAGAGCATCTGCGCCCTGTTTGGCAGCAAAGGTGAGCGTGCCGCCAAGCATGTTGACGGCAGAAGCACCAGTGCGGGATGAGAGCGCTGAGAGGCCGCTGTTGTCCAATGTAAGGCTGGAGAAGTAAAGGCTGATCGCGCCGCCGCTGGTGATCGCACCGCTGTCCTTGAGCGTGAGCGTGCCACCGCGAATGGAGGTGAGCATGCCCGCATTGCGAGCATCCGTATTCGTCAGCACGAACGTGCTGGTGCCGGATTTATCGAGGGTGATGTTCCCCGCGATGGCACCTAGGAAGGTGGTGGTGGCTCCGGGATTGGTGAAAAAGGTGGTGGTGGCTCCGGTGTTGGTGAGCGTGCCGGCAGCGCCGGGCAGGATGTTGCCATTGGTCTGAGTCAATGCGGCCACCGCCTGGCTGCTGCCTTTGAGATCCACTGTGCCGCCGTTGAGGTTCAGAGCGGCCAGCGTGGCCACCGTGGCTGTGGGGATGACAAGGAGAGTGTTGGCACCAGCGCTGAGGTCGAGCTCTCCTCCGTTCACAAAGGTAGCCCCGGTCAGGTAGCTGGCTTTTTGCAGATTCAGCGTACCGCTGTCCGCCTTGACCAGCACACCTGTGCCAATAAGGTAGGAGTTCACATTGAGCGTGTCCAAGGTGTGGAAGATAAGCGCGGCGCTGCCCTGCGTGAGCGCACCGCCGGTGAAGCCCGCATTGCCCGTCCTGGCCAGCACTGCGCCGCTGGTGATCGTGAGCGTGTTGAGCGTGCCGGCCGCATTGAAGAGCGTGGTGCCGCTGGCGGCTCCGGTGGCGTAGTTCACCGATGCGCCGCCACCTGTGGATGTCACGCCGCCGCCGCTGTTCAGGAGAAGGGAGTTGATCGTGCTGGAGGCATACAGGTTCAGGTTTGCCGCCGTGAAGACATTGGAGGTAGCCGTGCCATTGGACGCGGTGAGGCCAGAGGCGGTGATGGCTGAAGGCGTGGCAGTACCGAGGTAGGTGCCCGTGGGAGTGAAACCGTCCGCTGCTGTGAGGATGCGCAGGCCATTGGCGTCTGATGTGACCAGCCCGGTGCCGGTGCTGTCCGTGGCGATGATGTCGGGACGGATGCCGTTGGTGAGATTGCCCGTGGTGGCTGTGATGTTCACACGCCCGGCACCGGCCGCCGCACCGCCGAGGATGCCGCTGGTGGTGATGGCGAGCGTGCCTGTGTTGGTGGCGCTCTGCGCGGTCAGCGTAGCAATCGTGATGGTGGTGCCAAACGCGCCCGTGCTCGGCGTGAGGTTGAGCGTGCTCTGGCCGGCCAGAAGAGTCACGGTGCCGAGAGCTTCGGTGAGGGTGGCGAGATTACTGCCGAGGTAGTTGAGCGTGCCCCCCTGGAAGCTGAGCGTGCGTCCTGTGCCGGAGACTGAGGTGGCACCACCGAGGCGGCTGCCAACGGCATTGGCGAGCACGCCGCTGTTGTCCAGCGTGAGGGTGCCGCCCTGCGACAGTGCCACAGTGGAGAATCCGCTTTTACCGCTCGCGCCGCTGTAGGTCACGGTGCCTGCGTTGACCGTCAGCGTACCGGTCACGCCGGCGCTGCTGTCTCCAGTCAACGCCCAGTTGCCGCTGCCGATCTTGGTCACATTGAGCACACCACCCGCCGTGCCGGAATTGAAATAGTCGCTGATAAAGGTACCCGCAAACGTGCCGCCGGTGCCGTCTCCGGTGACGAGCGTGCCCGCAGTGGTGACGTTGAAGTTTTTGATGATGGAACCCACCACGCCGGTGATGGTGCCCACCTGCAGATTCGTTTGGCCGCGCATGTCGAGCACGTTGCCGCTGAATCCGAGGTTGATGGTGCTGCCTGCATAGTTTGAGGAGGGGCCGAGCACGAGAGTACCGCTGCTGCCATTGGAGAAGCCGATGCTGTTGGTGACATAACTCACACCGCCAAGTTGCAGCACGCCGGAGCCTGCCTTGGTGATCGCGCCGCTGGAGACGATGTTACTGTTGATCGAGAGGCCCACCTGCCCGTTGCCATTCACGGAGGAATTGGCTACAGGATCGACAGTGATGGTGGCGCTGGAGGGCAGGCTGAGGAGGCCCACGATGGCGGGCACCATGCGCACATCGTCCAGATTGGTGGAGGTGATGCCGCCGGTCAGCGTGAGGGTTCCTGCACCGGTCTGCACCAGGGGGCCGTTGCCGCCATTGCTGCCGCCCTGGCTGTTAAAGACCAGATTGGCGATGGTTTCATTGAAGCCATTAAGCGTCCACTGCGCACCGCCGCGCACGGTCACAGCAGCGCTGTCAGCGATCTGCTGGGATGCGAGATTGACCACCTGCGCATTGGCAATGGCCATGGAGTCGGTGGCGTTGTTGTTGCCGCCGCTGATGACGAGATTGCCGGTGATGGCGTTGCCGGATCCTGAAAGGTTGGCCAGATTGACCACCATGGCATCCACGTAGGTGGTTCCGAGATAGGAGTTCGCACTTGCCAGCGTGATGGTCGGAGTGTTGGTGGCCTGGCTGAGGCCGGTGAGCACGAGATTGAGACCGCCAGACACGCCGTTGTCCGTGATGGCGGAGTTTACCGTGAGCGTGCTTGCGCCCACGTTGAGGAAGAGCTCGGACTGGCCCGTGCCTGCAGTGATCTGCCCGCGCACGCTGGTGCTGCCGATGCTGGTGGCGGCGTTGTTTGTACCGACGAGGAAGCCGCCGCTGCCAAGCGTGAGCGTGTCCGTGCCGGAGGTGAAGGAGAGTGCACGAGTGGTGCTGATGCCGTTCCAGGTGAGGGAGTTCACCACCGCGCCACCCAGCGGGATGGTGATGGCGGTGTCTCCAAAGCGGATGTTGCTGCTGCTGGTGGAGGCGGCAAAGCTGGTGGTCATCATCGCAGGAGTGAGGCCGCGAATACCAGTGACGGGATCATAGGTGGCAAACTCAGCATTGGCTGTGGTGCTGGCCACCGAGGAGTCAAGACCGATGGTGGTGGCCCAGCCGCCGATGATGCCATTGGTGAGCGTCGGCGCGGTGGTGAAGAGGATCTGAGGATTATCCCCCATGGTGCCGGTGCCAGCGTAAAAGACGAGCGTGGCCCCGGTGCTGCGGGAGAGGATGCTGCCGATGGTGAGCGTGGCGCTGCCGATACCCGCACCTGCGCCGGCCACGGAGCCCACATCCAGACGGATCTCGCTGCTGGAGCCCGCGAGTGCGAGCGTGCCGATGGAGGCCGTGCCATTGGTGCCGCTGCGGCTGGTCCATTGGAAGGCGCCGCCGTCGAGCGTGATCGGCACACTGGAGGGGAGGCGGTTGCTCATGGCCTGGATTCCGGTGTCATTCCACTGCAGCACGGCATTGCGCACGTAGATGGCGCTGGTGCCGGAGAGGCGGCCCTGATCTACGAGGGAGAGCAGATTCCCCTGCACCGTCGTGGTTCCGGCGTAGGTGTTGTTGTCGTGCAGCGTCAGCGCGGTGTTACCGGTCTTGACGAGATTGATGATGTGCGAGGCGTCTCCGGTGATCTGACCGGCCCAGTCGGTGGCGGTGGCGCCATTGGCCACGGTGAGCGTGGAGGTGGTGGTGGAGCTGTTGGTGATGATACCGCCTGTGCCTGGCAGGATGCCGATGCTGCTGAGCGCGCCAGTGGTCTGCGTGTTGCCATTGAGATCCAAGGCGCCGCCTGCATTCACGGTGAGCACGCTGGCATTCAGCGTGGAGGTGAGCGTGGCGATGGTGGGCGCGGTAGTGGCAAGGTAAAAGAGCGCATTCGTCGTGGTACTGGCGGGCGCGAGCTTGAGCGTGCCTAGATTGATGCGCGTCTGTCCAGTGTAGCTGTTTTGCGCAGCGCCGAGCACTACGGTGCCTTCGCCGCTTTTGGTCAGGCCACCGGTGGAAGGCACCACCACACCGCCCACGGCGGCATTAATGGTCAGCGTGGTGCCGCTGCCTGCGGTATAGATGAACATCTCCCGGCTGGTGGTGCCGTTGGCCGCATTGATGAAGCCGCCACCAACGCTGCCGATAGTGGCATTGACGGTGGCCAGAATGCCGCCGCTATCGAGGGTGACGTTTCGTCCAGAGGTGATCGTGAGCGTGGGATTCGCTGCTGTGCTGAAGGTCAGCGAATTGACCAGCGTGGTGGTGTAGGTGCTGGTGGCCGTGCCTGCAGTGAGCGGGGTGGTGGTGTTGAGCAGGATGTTGTTGTTGGCGGTGAACGTGGTGTCCATGTCAGCCGCCGCCATCGCACGAAGTCCGTTTGTGCCAGTGATGGCAAAGCTGGTGCCGGAACCGGAACTGCCGGTGTCGTCCACCACGATCCACGGAATGATGCCTGCGTTTTTGTTTCCTGCGGCCGCCGACTGACCAATGACGGTGGGCGCAGTGCCGAGCAAGACATTGGTCTTGCCGACGGTGAGCGCCGCCGCATTGCCAAGCCCCAGGCCACGGATGAGCAGGGTGCCAGTATTGGCCGTGCGAGTGATGGTTCCCGTGCTGGAGCTGCTGAGTTCCAGGGTGGAGGTGCCGTTCACATCCAGGGTGATCACACTAAAAGCGCCGTTGATGGTGATATTGTTGGCCCCGAGGGCTTCGTTTTGCGCAGTGATGCTTCCGGTAGTGGCGGAAAGCAGCAGCGTGCCGCCATTGAGCGTGATGGCGTGCGCGCCAAGGCGGTTTACCGAAGTGGCTCCAAGGCCGGTGTAGTCGAGCTGGAGTGTGTTGGTTGGATTGATGCCGGAGACCGGACCGGCGTTCACGTTTAGTGCGGTTGTTGCTGATCCCAGCACGATGGTGGAGCCTCCGGAGATGGCCACCTTGCCCAGCGCAACAGTGAGTCCGGTGAGCGTGGAAGCCGTGGTCACTCCAGTGAGGTTCAGCGTGTTGGAGCCCACCTTGGTCAGTAAAAAGGCACCATTGACCTGGCCGGAGAGCGTGATGTCTCCAAAGCTGGTGCTGCCGTAGCCGCTGGTGGCATTGATGTAGCTGGTGCCAATGCTGGACGCTGCACCGAGGGTGACGGTGCCCGCGTATCCTGCACCGGAGGTGGCGGTATTAATTAGAGCCCCGAGGGAGCTGGTGGTGCCCGTGCCGGTGATGGCACCACTGCCGCCGTAGCCTGTTCCGGAGATGCTGAGCGGGTTGGTGTTGGTCACGGAGATGCCATTAAGGTCCAGCACCGAACCGCTGGCGATGGTGACGGCATTAGCCGCAGCGCCGAACGCGCCGGCATTACCAAGCTTGAGCGTGCCGAGGGCTACAGAGGTGTTGAAGACCTGCGTGCCGTTGCCGGCATTGAGCAGCAGCGTGTTGGTGCCCTGCTTGGTCAGTGTGATGCCGCTCCCGCCGATGATGGAGTTGAGCGTAAGATTTCCGTAACCACCCACGCTGGAGCTGGAGCCAAGCGTAAGCGTGCCACTGAGGCTGGCGGCTGTGGAAGTGCTGTTCCACAGCGCACCGCTGGAACCTGCGGCAAGGATGGCGGTGGGTGTAGCGGAGGCGGAGGGAATGAGCGCGCCGAGGCCATTGATAGTGATGTTTCCTGCCACATTCGTCTGTCCATTGAGGTCCACTGCACCGGAGGCATTAAAATAATAGGTTCCCGCTGCTGTGGAGGTCGCGGCCTGCGACAGCGTAAGCGTCGTCCCGCTGATGGCTGTGATATATGTGCCCGCCGGGATGCCCGTGCCGCTCACTGCCATGCCCGCCAGCAGCGAAAGCGTGCCGCTGGTGTCCGCACCCGCGAGCACGAGCGTGTTGGCCCCTGCAGTCAGAGTCGGCAGGCTGGTGGTGCTGGAGTTCACATTTCGCACAAGTGTGCCGCCAAGAGAAGCTGTGCTGCCGCTGCTGAGAGCTCCAGCATTTCCCAGCTGAAGATAGCCTCCCTGGATCACAAGGTCGCCGGTGAAGCTGCTGGTGTTGTTGCCTGCAAGGATGAGCATGCCGGTGCCCGCTTTGTAAAGGGCATTGGCCGTGCCGCCGCCGGTTTGTGTCACCGCACCGATAAGGTCGAGCACGCCCGCCGCCTGCGTGGCCGTGGTGGTGGTGGCGATGATGGCCCCATTGCCGATCGTTGTCGTACCGCCAACACCGACCCAGCCTGCACCGTAGATGCCGGTGGTGCCGTCCACAATGTTGAGCACCGCCCCTGCCCCTATAGCCATCGCTGTGCCGGTGGATGGCGCGATCACCACTCCCAGCGGCGTGCCCAGAGTGTCGATAGTGGCAGATGCGCCCGCAGCGAGCGTGTAGTTGTTGTTGATGATGGCGGCATAGTTGTAGCCGTTGGCCGCAGTGGGTGCACCGCTGGTGAGAAAGAGCTTGCTGGAGGGGATGGCCTGGAAGCCGCCGCCCACCGCTCCCGCGACGGTGCTGGGCGTTCCGTTGCCAGCTGTGTCCGGGCCGGCATAGAGCAGGCGGTAGGAGCCGGAGTTGGTGGCATTGTAAGCGGTGTAGGAGATGGTGTGATATCCGGCTGTGAGGTTGATCTGCCCGGTGCCGGTTCCTTCAGTGAGACCTGGGTGTGGGCCTTGGTCATTGATGAGCACCTGCCCGTCAATATAGAGCACACCTGCATCATCGGTGGCGCTGCGGAAGGTGTACACGCCGTCATTGGTGATCTGGATCAGCCCCTGCAATGTAGTGATGCCATTCGTATAGCTGGCAGAGGTGGAGGCGGCGCGGTTGTTCATGCCTGCATCGTTGATCAGGGAGACGGTGCCCGTGCCGCTGGCCCCGATGCCAGCCACGTTCACACTAGTGACACCCTGCGCCGCAGCAAGGCTGCTGAAACTGGCATTGAGCCCGCCTGCGATGTAGCCCGCTGGCAGCGATGAGGCCACCGCCGGCTGCACCAGCAGCGGGTAGTAGTTGCTGCCGTTGTAGGTGGAGAGTTCGATTGGATTAGAGGCCAGCGTGGTCGTGGCGCCGATGGTGGTGGCGTCCGGGAAGTAGAGCGCGCCCAGGCCGATATTCACCGGCTTCTGCCCTGCGGTGTAGGAGTAGATGTAGGCAGTCATGCCCGCTGGCACATTGATCTGTGCCTTACCGGTGGTGTCGGTAAGGTTTTGAATAATGAGAGAGTAAGCATTGGATGCGCCCAGATTCAGCACCTGCGTTCCGGTCATGGTGAGCTGCGGGATCTTGATGGCGTTGGCGGTGCCATTTCCAGAGACGGCAACGCCCACGCTGGCGGCATTTCCCACAAAGAGGTTCGCGTAATTAGCCGCAGGGTCGATGGTGATGGATAGGCCCTGGTAGGTGATGAGGCCACCGTTGCCGAGACCATTGTTTTCCAAAGCGAGCGTGCCCGCACTGCCCAACGTGATGCTGCCGCCATTGAGCAGCGGCTGTGCCACTCCGCCCGTAGCTCCGCCGAGCACGAGCACACCGCCATTCACTGTCACGGATCCGGCAAAGGTGTTGTTGTTTGTGAGTGCGAGCGTGCCGAGGCCGGTCTTGATCAGGCCCGAAGAGCCGTCCGTGCCAGAGATGATGCCTCCCAGCGTGAGAAAGGCTCCAGGCACATCCACATTCACCGTGGTGCTGCCGGTTTTCAGCGTAAGCGCACCACTGAGCGTGAGACCGTTGGGCCCTTTGTAGCTGAGGTCATTGCCGCCGAGGGCGAGGGCATTGGCGATGACGTTGGTGGCGGCCGTGGAGGTCAGATATGTGCCGCCGCCGATGGCGAAGGTCCCGGTACCGAGCGGGCCGCTGAGCACCGTGCCGCCTGCTGTGGCTGTGCTGCTGGCAGCAATGGCGATGCCGCCCGCTGCGAGGCTAACCCCACCGTCAAAGGTGCTCGACCCACTGAGCTGCAACAGGCCATTCCCGGTCTTGCTAAGGCCCACGCCCGTGCCCGTGGTGCCGATGCCAACAATAGGCGAGCTGATGTTCAAAGAAGCCGTGAGCTGCGTGAAGCTGCTGCCTGCGATCTGAAGCGGATTAACCAGAATCGTATTGGTGCCGGTGGAGAGTCCGAGTGAGGCCACGCTGATGGTGGAGACGTTGGCTGGATTGATCGAACTGGCGGTGATGGGAGTTGAGCTGGTGAGATTCAGCACGCTGGCAGGCGTGGTCGCCGCAGTAGTGACGGTGGGAGAGCCTTCACCGCCGTTGTTGTTAAACACGAGGCTGTTAAGCGTCTGCGTGCCTGCTAGGTTGACAGTAGACCTGCCTACGACGGTGATCGTATTGCTGGGATCAATCTGCCCGCCGATGCCGGTGGCGTTTCCACCGATGCCACTGACACCGACGTTGAGCGTGGTGGGATTCACGCCCGTGGTCGAGCCAATGAGGGTGATACCACCAGCAGGCAGCACAAGGGTGCCCGGGATGGCGGCAGAGAGATTGACGGTTCCGCCATTAATAACGGTGCCGCCGGTGTAGGTGTTGGCAGCAGTCAGTGTGAGGACTCCGGTGCCGGACTTGTTGAGGCGCGTGAGATTGCCGAGGCCGTTGTCAGCGATGACCGAATTAATGACCATGTCCGCCGTGAACGTGAGCGCCTGCCCCCCTGTGGTGGTAGTTGCATTGTAGTTGATGGTGAATTGCGTAGTGCTGAGCACCTGTGTGACATACGCGCCCGCCGGGATGCCCGTGCCGCTGACGGCCATGCCGGGGAAGAGGCCTGTGGTGGTAGTGACGGAGACCACGTTGCTATTGAGCACCGTCCCCGTCGAAGCCACACCGGTGGCGGTAGCGGTGTTGCCGGTGTTGTAAATCATGAGCTGCGTCGTGCCGCTGGTGGCGCTGCCACCGGCGGTGAGAATACCACGCACAGCGGTGGTGCCGATGATGGAGGAGCCAGTGGTGGTGTTTCCATGCATGAGGCCTCCCATGGCGATGTTGAGCACATCTCCCGCGCTGGTGAAGGCGATGTCGTTTTCCGAGGTGCCTGCCAGGCGCAGGTAGTCGGTGGTGGCTCCGCCGGAGGGGAGCACGAGCACCTGGTTGATGCCGGTGATGCCGTTGAGCACGTTGGTGACATTCCCCGCACCGAATCCATTGAGTGTGCCGCCGGAGTAGGTATTCGTCACGTTCACTCCTGCCACCGCCGTGGAGGTAGTGACGGTGCCGCCGGACATATAGCCGCCTGCATAGCCCTGGTAGCCCACCGTGCCGACGGAGCCGATGCCGAGCGTGGGATTGTAACCTGCCCAAGTGTCGCCATTGGCGATCGCCCACGCGCCGATGACGCCGGTGGCGGTGCTGTAACCTAGCGTAGAGGCATCGGTGACAAGGATTCGTGGATTGCCCCCTTCACTGCCGAGCACGCTGCCGGTGAAGTTGATCAACGCATCAGGTGCGTGCGAGATGCTGGCAAAGTTGAGGTCGGCATTGGAGTAGGTTCCCGTGCCGCCAGCAGCAGCGTTGATGGTGCTAAGACCGGAGGCGGCGGTGAGCGCGCCGAGAGACTCAGTGGTGTAGGTGTTGGCCCGGCCGCTGAGGGACACGGTGCCAGAGTTCAGCGTGATGGGCGCGGCATCATTGATGCGATCATTGTTATTGGTGAAGAGGTCGGTGTTGTTGTTGAGGTTGAGGTTGCCATAGCTCACGGTGATGGCGGAGGTATTGGTCAGCGCGCCATTGTCCATCAGGGTGATGGCACCGCCAAGAATGTAGGTGGAGCCAAAGTAGGTGTTGGCGGACAGGACGTTGGTGGTGGCGCCGCTGGCGCGCACAAAGGTGATGGGATTGCTACTGTCTCCTGCGATGCTGCCAGCCCACACGCCGGTGGTGCCGAGACTGACCAGCAGCGATGCGCCGCCGGTACTGGTGATGGTGCCGCCAGCGCCGGGCACCGAGCCGCCATTGCTAGTCAGATTGCCCACATACTGCACGGTTCCATTGAGGTCGAGCGTAGCACCGTAGTTCACTGTCAGCGCGCCGCCGTTATCAAAGAGGGTGTTGTTTCCAGCAGAGAGCGTGGTGGTGCCACCATTGAGCACAGTGGCTCCGGTATAGAACTGACGTGCGGTGATGTTGAGGTTTCCAGAGAGCCCCTTGGTCAGGCCACCTGTAGCCACGCTGGCCACAGGTGCGGTGGTGTTGGAGTAAAACAGCGTGCCCGCGCTGTTTTGATTGTTCAGCAGCGTGCCGACCAGCGTGCCGCCGAAATTGAGGGTGGAGCCTGCGGCGATCTGCAGGATGCCCTCCGTGCCTGTGGCGGACGGCGCGGTGGTGGTGATGATGCCCGCGAGCGGCGCAAGCACAATGCGCGTGGCATTGAGCGTGTTTGCCCCCCCATTGACCAAGATGCCGCCGCTGGCCAGCGTGAGGGAAAGATCAGAACCCGTCGCCCCGCCGAGAGTGATGCCGCTGCCGCTGATGGAGAGGGCGCTGATGATGCGACCGCCCGGCGCTGCGCCCGCACTCCACAGCGCATTGGTCGTGGTGCCAGTGACCTGCATCGCGATGGTGGGGTTGGCGAGCAGGCTTGTCAGCGTGACGTCCGCCGAGCTGTTGTAGTTGGAGAAAGTGGTGAGGCCGTTGCTGCCGAGCGCTGCCCACGCGGTGCCGCCGATGGTGATACGAGGCAGCAGCGCATTGGCCACAACTGAGGTGGAGCCAAACGAGGGCACGCCAACGGTGATGGCTGCGGAGCTGGTCACACCACTGGCGGCAACTGCCTGGCTGAGAGTCAGAGTCGTGCTGGTGAAACTGGAGACCGTCGTGCCATTCAGAATGCCCGGGCCGGTGACGGCCATGCCAGTGGCCACGCCAGCGGTGGAAGCAAAGCTGAGAGTGGTACCGGTGACGGTGGCGGCGCTGGTGCTCAGCAGGCTGCCAAAGCTGACCTGACTGGTGCTGGTGCCGAGAGAGACATTGCTCTGCACATCCATGGTGCTTCCGGCGTTTGCAGAGAGAGAGGCAAAGTTGAGCTTGGTGGTGCCGCCGTTGCTGGTGAATCCGAGCGTGGACTGGCCGCTGGAACCGAGGGTGAAAGTGCCAGCGCCGCCGGCAGTGCCTTCTGTGGCACCTGCGCTGCCACCGATAAAGTTGAACGTGCCGCCTGCGAGCGTGAGCGGCTTGTTGGCAAGGCGGTTGGCCAGGGAGTTGGTGCTGTTGTCCAGCGTGAGCGTGGCGGTGGGATTGACGGTGATGGCAGAAGTGGCGGTGAGGGAGCCCGCCGTGCCACTGATGACGGTGGTGCCCGCATTCATCGTGGTGGCTCCGGTATAGGTGTTGGCGGCGGTGAGCGTGAGCGTGCCCGTGCCGGAGTAGGTCAGCGCATTGGCCCCGGTGCCTGCCGCGTACACGCCACTGATGAGAGTATTGCCAGTACCCGCAAGGGTGAAGGTGGATGCGGCGGTGTTGCTGACGCCGCCGGAAAAAGTAAGCGAGGCGCCGGAACTGCTGTCGATGTTGTTGGTAAGCAGCCTGCTGGCAGACATGCCAGTTACCCCGGAGATTTCAATGGATTTGGATCCGGAAATGATGCTGGCGGAGGTGCTGATGGTGACCGGATTGGCTATGGCATTCGTTCCCGTGAGCGCGCTGGTGGACGCGCTGAGCACGCCGCCGCCAAGAGTCAGCGTGCCTGATGTCGCACCAAAGGCGTTCCTGGCATTGGCGATGACATTTCCCTGAGTAAGAGTGACACCGCCAGTGTTCAGGCTGGTGGCATTAAAGGTGACGGTGCCGAGAGTGTTGATGGTAAGGGCGCTGGTGAAAGCGGCGGGCAGCGCAGTATTGAAGGTGGTGCTGCCCGTACCTCCCAGAGCGAGAGTATTGGATGAGGAGCCTGTGTAGGCGATGGGGCCGCCAAACGTCAGAACGGCTCCCGGCATGAGGTTATTGGTGAGAGTTGAGGCTGCGCCAAAGCTCCAGTTGGTGGTGCCGTTGAAGGTGACGGAGTAGTTGCCGTTTACAGTGGCGGTGAGACCGGAGGAGTTGCTCAACGCCACGGTGGCGTTGATGGTGGTGCCGTTTGGATTAAGGGAGAATATGCCGCCCGTGCCACCGATGGTGAGCAGAGTGCCGGAGCTCATGCCAAGCGGGTTGGCGCTGCTGGCGGAGATTGTGTCCACCCCGGCAGGCAGACCGAGGAATCCGTCCGAGATGGACACACCACCGGTGAAGGTGTTGGCCCCGGTGAGAATCCACACGCCTGCATTTCCCTTGGAAACGGTGAGCGCGCCGCCGTTGTCTGCCAGCACGGCGGAGACGGTGTTGGCGTCGCGGCTTTCACCGGTGAGCGTCAAAGTCTTGGCACCAACGCCCTGGGTGACGATCTTGGTGAGCACGAGGGCGCCGCTGCCGCTGGCATCGATGGTGTTGGTGCTGCCGGTACCGGTGGTGGTGTTGAGATTGATCGTGCGGGTGACGGTTTCTCCCGTGCCGGTGTAGAGAAGGTAGCCGCCGGCGGTGGCGCCGTTGCCAAGCGTGAGCTGCCCGGTGGAGTCGCCAAAGGAGCTGCTAGCGCCGCCGGAACCGATGGACTGCACGGCAAGGGCACCAGCACCTGTAAGTGTGGTGTTGCCAGAGTAGGTGTTGGCACCGTTGATCAGGAGCATCGTGCCGCCAGGCACGGTGTATGTGAGGGAACTGCCCGCCGCGCCGCTGATCGCACCGGCAAGAGTGTAGATGTCAGCCGCTGTGATGGAGCTGTCTGTGACGGTGATGGCGCGTGCTCCGCCATTGAGGTCGATGGGATTGAGCACGGTGGTGTCGGAGAGTGCGGTAGAGGAGCCCAGCATGAAAGTGCCGCTGGTAAAGCCGCCACTGCCAAAGGTGAGGGTAGCGAGGTTGGCAGTGTTTACGGGATCCTTGATGGCCACCACGAGGGAAGATCCGGAGGCGGCAAACCCTCCGCTGCTGGTCCACTGCACCTGCCCTGCCCCGGTGCCAAGCACGCGGGAAAAGGTGCCCGAACTCTCCAGTACACCACCAGCCAGCACGAGATTGCTGTTGGCGGAGAGGCTGCTGATGTTTCCAAAACTGAGCACCGTGCCACGGGCCACCGTGCTGCTGCTGCTGAGGCGGATCTGCAAGGGGCCGAGGATGCTGGCAATGGTGGTGCCTGGGGCGATGCCCGCGCCCGTGACCGCCTGCCCTACTACAAGGCCGTTGGTGCTGGCGAGATCGATCACCGTGGAACCAACAACGGCCGAGGTGGTGGTGGCGCTGCTGGTGGTGGAGCCCGCATCTTGCGCACGCAGCACGCCTGCTGAGATGGTGGTGGCGCCGCCATAGGTGTTGTTCACATTTCCCAGGATCCAGGTGCCGGTGCCGGTCTTGGTTACGCTGAGCAGACCACCGTCCACGGTGTTATTGATGAGCTGGAGGTCGATCTCATTGTCACCAGCGGAGGTGCCGGTAAGCGTGAGTGTGCGGGCACCGGTTCCTGAGAATGCGACGGGCGCGGTGTTGGTAAACCACACAGCGGCGTTATTAGAGGCGCCGGAGCCCACGGCCGCATTGCCAAAGCCGCCGGAGGAGTCGATCGTGCCGCCGCCCGCGAGGGTGAAGAGGCGGTTTGTCTGCACCGAGGGGGACTGCACCATGGTGAGGAAAGAGCTGTTGTTTTGAGCGATGTATTGCAGCGTGCCTGTAGTGCCAGAGCCGCCGAGCACGAGACTGGCGGCATTTCCCTGTGCGCTGCCTGTGCCGATGCCGCTGACGCTGCCGTAGTTTGCCATCAGCGTAACGCCGAGCGTGCCCGAAACGATGGAAGTGACACCGCTGTACGTGTTGTAACCGATGGTGCCAAGAGTCTGGCCATTGGCGCTGGCGCTGGATACAGCTGCATTGAGCGGATTAAAAAATTCCGTACCTGTGCCGTTTTTGGTCACATTGAGCACGCCCGAGCCGTCCTGCAGCAGGCCGGAGAAAGTGGAGGTGCCGGTGGAGGTGCTGCTGCCAATGCTGAGCGTGGCCGCCGCAGCGGTGCCGCCGCCGCTATTGGTCACAGTGCCCGCACCGGTGAGCAGGCCGATGGTGGTAAGCCCGCCCGCGCCCGCACCATTGAGGTCGAGCGTGGAACCCTGGCGCACAGCGGTAACGTTTCCCGCGGTGGTGATGATGCCGAGCGTGGCCGCAGCGCCAGAGAGCTGCAGGGTGCCCATGTCAATGGTCACATTTCCCGTGAAGGTGTTGGCCCCAGAGATGATGAGGGTGCCGGGTCCTGCCTTGGTCAGCGAGCCGGCGGCGCTGCTGATGGGCGCGCTGATGGTCAGGGTGTTGCTGGTGCTGCTGCCGCCGGTGTAAACGATGACTTCAGTAGCAGCTGCGCCGAGGGTGTTGGCGGCGGCGGTGGAGCCAATGGTGGCGGAGCCGCTGGAGTTGTCGAACAACACCGCGCCCGTGGTGGCGGAAGTCCCCAGCGTGAGTGTGCCGCCGAGTGTGATGGAGGCGCTGCCGCTGACCTTCAGAGCGCTGACGGTCTGCCCGGCTGTGGTGGCGACGCTGCCGCCATTCTGCCAGTAGGCAGCGGTGGCGGTGGCACCAGATGCGGGCAGGCCGCTGGTGTAGGAGGCATACGGCGCCACCACATACGGCCCAGTGCCGGTGACGGTGGCAAAGTCCACCGCGCCGCTGGCTGGATTGGTATAGTAGGCAATGCCACGCGTGGCCGTGCCGAGGCCGATGATGCCATTGAGCAATGTGGGACTGGTGGTGAACTGGATGGTGGTGCCTGCGCCAGGACTGAAATTGAGCACGGTGCCAGCTCCGCGTGTGGTGTTGATGGGCGTGGAGTTGCCAAAGATGAGCGTGGGCGTGCCGCCATTGGCCAGGGTGCTGATGTTGGCCTGCCCGTTGCTGAGAGTGATCTGCCCCACTGTCATGCTGACTGCACCCACGCTGGCGGAACCCAGCATCTGAAAGGTGCCGCCAGCGTAGCCGTTTCCGGTGAGCACATCCGTGGAGAAAGTGAGTGCATTGGCGCTGGTGAGCGGTGCGGAGCCCGCGCCAGTGGCAGCGGTGGGCTGCACCTGCAGCGTGCCGCCCGCGACAGTGACGCCCCCAGAGAAAGCCTGCGCCACACCGGTGGCTCCCAGGCTGCCAAAGTAGAGCGTGGTCCCTGCGGCGATGGGAGTGAGGGCGCCGATGCTGTTGTTAAACACCACGTTATTGCCGTAAATAGCAGTAATAACGGTGCCAGCCGGCACATTGGCTCCAGCCACGCTCTGGCCCACCACCAGACCGCTGGTGCTGGTGAGAGTGACCACATTGGTATTGGACGCCCCATTGAATGTGAGCGCTGTGCCAGAGGCAATGGTGGTAGTAGAGGTGGTATATGTGGCGGCGCTGAGGGTGATGGTGTTGGTAGCGCTGTTGATGGCGGTGATGATGGTGCCAGCAGGGATCAAACTGCTACCGGTGACGACCATTCCCACAGTCAGTCCCGCTGTGCTGGCGAGCGTGATGGCGCTTGCCCCAGAAGCGGTGGCCGTGGTGGTGGCGACAGTAGGAATGGTGGCCACCGAGGAGGCCTCCCCGCCAAACACGATGGAGGCGGAGCTGGCCACAGCACCAGAAACTGGCGTGCTGAGCGTGACGGTGGTGCCGGTAAGCGCGCTGATATAAGATCCTGCGGCGATGTTGGTGCCATAAACCAGCTGCCCCACCGCGAGGCCGCTGGTGCTTGCAAAGTTCAGCACGGTGCCGCTGGCTGTGGAGGAACTGGTGCTGAGCGTGTTTCCGGCAGCGACGCTGGCAGACACATACGACGAAGCTGTGGGCGCGTACAGCCAGGTGCCGCTGCCACCTTTGAGCAGCGAGGTCCTGTTGGCCGCCAGAGTGAGGTTGTCCGTGATCAAACCGGTGATCTGGTTCACCACAGCCGTGCCTGTGGTGTTATTGTAGCCTTCGAGGTAGAGCGTCTTGGCGCCTGCGCCGGTAGCGGCGATGCTGCTTGTGAGCACGAGCCCAGTGGCGGAGGTGTTTGCAGAATTCTGCTGTTGATTGGCAAAGATGACGCCACCACCCGTGGTGCCGCCTAGCACCACCGCTTTATTGGAGGTCTCTCCCACGCCTGCGGCGGCAGAGCCCACGTAGTTGAGAATGGAATTCGTGCTAGTCGTGCCCAGGATGAGGCCGCCGCTGCCGGTGGCAGTGGTGGTGTTCACATTGAAGGCGCTGAGCGCACTGGCGATGACGCTGCCGTTGGTGATGGTGAAGCTGCCCAAGTTGGTGGAGGCGGTGCCCTGGATGCCCAACGATCCCGCACCCGACTTCACCCACAGGTGGTCCACCGTTCCGGCGGAGCTGAGAAGGTTCCCAGTGAGCAGCACTTCGCCATTGGCCGTAATGGTGTAGGTCCGCGTAGCACTGAGGTCCACCGAGTTGAAGCTGCTGTTGAGCGTGAGCAGGCCGTTGAGACTGCTGGCGTAGCTGTGGTTGTTGCCCACAGCGGCGCTGCTGGAGGTCTGCGCAGTGTAGCCATAGGTGATGATGTTGCCCGCACCAATAGTCACGCCATAACCGTCGTTGCCATTGAAGGTAGTGCTGTAGCTGACATTGGCGCTGGCCTGGCTCTCATTCCAGCCAGGGGAAACCACGCCATTGACCACCGCGCCACCGATGACGAGCGTCTGATTGATCCCCACGCCGCCGACGGAACGAGCTGCGGTGATGGAGGAGCCTGTGGAGTTGTAGGCGATGGTCTTCTTGGAGAAGTCTGTGTTGCCGGGATCCACGCGGAACTCATAGGCGCCGGCATAGGACTGCAGTGAGCCGTTGTCCACTCCCACACCAAGGCTGCCCGGGGATGTGACTCGCATGAAGGCACCCGTCACCTTCACCTGACCGAGGTAGTTATTGTACGGGTTTCCTAGCGTCACCTGGCCGAGCAGGCCGCCGCCGCTCCAACGGTAGAAGGACACGTTGCCCACTGAGCCGCCTGTCATGAAGCCGTTGATGAGGAAGTTGCCATAGCCGTTTGCCATAAGATACTGAGTACCTGTGGAGTTGAGGGTGGCCGTGCTGGCAAAGGTCATGGTGCCCGCTATGGAACCGACACGTGTCTCGTTGTTCTGAGCGGAGGTGAGGATGCCGGTGTAGGTATTGTTGCCGATGTTGACGAGTGAGTAGCCGGCGCTGTTGCTGGCACCGCTGATGCCATAGCCGCTGAGACCGAGGTTGCGCGTAAAGGTGATGCCGCTGGCACCGCCCTGCACCACCAGTGCTCCGCCACCCTGCCCACCCGCTATGCCACCAACGTTCACCGTGGTGGTGGAGGCGCCGAGCTGCGCCACGTCTGTGATGACAAGCGTGCCGCCCAGGATGTTGGTAAAGCCGGTGTAATTGTTGCTGCTGTTGGTGAGGTAGAGCACACTGCCGCCGCTGAGAGTCAGCGAGCCGCTTCCGGAGATCTGGCCGCCAAAGGAGTTCCACATGCCGTAGCCGGAGACGTTGGTGGCCTGTGAGTAGCCGCCGGGCTGGCCGGTGTATGCCCCGCCGAGGGTGAGCACAGAGCTGCCGCTCAGCAGCACATTGCCGCCCAGCGTGCCGCCGCCAGAAAGGCTGGCGACAGACTGATTAAAACCATTGAGATCGAAGACCGCGCCGGTGGTGCTTGCCAGCGAGAGACTGGAGCTGGTGCTGAATGCGTAGGCACCGCCCATTTTCAGAGTGCCCGCCAGCACCTGCGTGGCTCCGCTGTAGCTGCTGGTGCCGGAGAGCGTGACGATGCCTGATCCGCTGCTGTTGATCTTGAGCCCGCCCGCTCCGGCCATGCCTGCAGCGAGAGTGATGCCGCCTGTGGAGCCTGAGCCCAAAGTGAGAAAACCCGCTGTGCTTTTGGTGACACGACCGCCGAGTGTGAGCAGACCAGGAGAGCTGTTGGCAAAGGTCATGTCCGCCGTGACGAGCAGGCTGAGGTTGGAGTTTCCCACGCTTATGGAACCGCTCCCCGCCCCCACAGAGATGCCGGAGGTGGTAAGCGTGAGCACCTGCCCCGGGGTGCTGCTGCCGAGGCTGTACCCAGGCACATCAAAAACCAGGCCGGCAGCGCTGAGGCCGGTGCCGAGGGTGATGCCACCTCCCGCACCTGCAAACTCGGCGGTGCTCGTGCCGTCATTCACCCATGCGGCATCCGCGCCGCTGCCGAGCCAATTGGAAGAGAGTGTGTCCCACGATCCTGCTCCTCCACTACCGCTCTGATCCTGCACAGGATCCCACACGAATGTGGCGGCACTGAGTGGAACAGGCAGTGTGACCAGCGGCATGAGCAGGCATAAACATAAACCAGTGATGCGCGTGAGGGTTGTCGTTTTTTTGGGCGTGGCAGGTCTCATATTTTAAAACTAAAAAAAGGTCAGCCGCGTGCGATGCCGTGCGGTCTCGCGCGTGTGTTTGGACTCACCCTGCGCTGGTGGTTATGCTTTCCCCTCACCACGGTTTCCGTGGTGAGGCTGCTCACTGAAAAGAGGCCTGAAGCAGCTTTTCCCCGCTTCATGACTGCGATGAGAAACTTTGAGAACGCATAAAGTCTCATGTCAGCACTGCGCGGACCAAGCCGCGAACCGCGCAGTCCCCAAATCGCGCAAATCAGACGCTAATCGTGCAGTTTCAGGCTAAAATGATCTTTGGCGCCGTTGTCTTGGCACGCGCATCACGTTCAGCGTGTGCCAACACGGAAGCTGCGAATCTTTACACGTGAGACGATTCACCACAGATGGTGACCGCAGAACTCTCCACGCGTTGCCGCGACTAGTTCGCATTAAGGTTTGGGCCTGATCCTGCGGTGTCTGGCAGTGTGTGAAGCCAATTTCGATGAGCTTTCCGCCCTCGGTTCCTGCTACCCCACTCTGCCCGAGGCCATCTAGTCATATCAGGCCAGGGCAAAAAAGTGGGCAGCTTTGAAGGTTCGCAGGAGCGTGCTAAGCGCAGATGCGTGCGTCGCTCCGACAAACGACTTTGCTGATACCAATGGTCGCACTCGAACCGTGCGCGCCCATCGGGGCAGGATTTAACCCAGCCAGAGGAGACTGAATCACGGTTCAGCTTATATCTTTGTAAATTCCACTGTTTCAGCCACATCCCGGCAGGGAAACGAGCGCAGAAGCACAATCGTTTCATGGACTAAAAAGAGGCATTCAGCCTAGCTTTTAAGCTCTGTTTTTCAACGATTTACACACAACCATCAACGCCAGGAAGCACTAGGATTTGATTGTGATGGTTGCACCCGCATGCAAAATTCAGTAAAGACGGAAACGATCTCTAAAAAACTAGAATGTCTGAGCTTTCCCAACCACCCAGCCAAACGGAAGAGCCCCCGAGCACCAAGCCGAAAGAGGCTTTCGGGGTGACGCGCTGGAGCATGGTGATACGTGCGGCGGAAATGCATGACGTGCGTGCGGAAAAGGACTTGGCGGAGATCTGCCGGTCATGCTGGCACCCGATCTACGGCTTTGTCCGGCGCATGGGCTACTCGCCGGAAGATGCGCAAGATCTGACCCAGGGCTTTTTTGAGCACGTGCTGAAAAACAATGTGCTGTCGCACGCGGACCCGCAGCGGGGGCGCTTCCGCTCCTTCCTGCTGGGTGCGCTGCGCCATTTCGTGAGCAACGAAGTGCGGAAGCAGAACGCGGAAAAGCGCGGCGGCAGGGTGAACTTTGTGCCGCTGGACGCCGGGGAGAGCGAAAACCGCTATGAGCGCGAGATCGCCCACCCGGAAACGCCGGAGAAGCACTTTGAGAGAAGCTGGGCGGAAAACCTGCTGCAGCGTGCGCTTCAGGCGCTGAAGGCTGAGTACGAGAAAGTCGGAAAGCTGCCGCTCTTCACGGCGCTGCAGCCTTTCCTGATTGGCAGCTCAAACCCCAACTCCTACCAGGAGCTGGGTGCCTCCATAGGCATGAGCTCGGGGACGGTGGCGGTGGCGGTCTTCCGCATGCGCAAGCGCTACGGAGAACTGCTGCGGCAGCAGATTGCGGAAACGGTGGAAGATCCGGCGGACATCGAGCACGAGATCCGCGTGCTGCTGGAAGCCGTGGCGGCGTGAGCTCGGCTCAGTGCTGCTGGTCGTGGAATTCCTTGAGCCAGCGGAGCACCTCGGCCATGGGCTCGATGAGGTCTGCGGGGATGAAGCGGTCGATGTCCACTTTTTCGTAAATGGCGCGCGCAAGCGGGATGTGCTGCATGACAGGGATGCCCTCCTGCCGGGCCACCTCGATCATGCGCTTGGCCACATAGTCCTCCCCTTTGGCGAGAACCCTGGGCATCTGATTGTCCTCCTCCTTGTAGTAGATGGCGATGGCCAGGTGTGTGGGATTGGTGACGAGGACGCTGGCGCCGCGGGTGCGCTCCATGGTGTCGTTCATGACCATCTCCTGGTGCAGTTGCTTGCGCTTGCCTTTGATCTCAGGATTGCCCTCGCTTTCCTTGTACTCGCGCTTCACCTCGTCCTTGCTCATCTTGAGCTGCTTGATGTGCTGGAACTTTTGGAAGAAGTAATCCACCGCAGCCAGGGCGATGTACACCAGCGTGACATTGATGGCCAGGGTGCTGAGCATGGGCTTGAGCGCCAGCAGCACGCCTGTCTCGCCTGCATAGGGCACGCGGGTGAGCGGGTCGAGGCTGTTCTTGGTGACGATGTAGATCAGCACGGCGATGATGATGACCTTGGCGGCGGATTTCAGGAACTCGACGAGGTTTTTGACCGAGAACATCTGCTTGAGCTTGTCCAGCGGGTTGAGCTTTTTGAGCTCCGGCTTGACGGGCTCAAAGACCAGCATGAAGCCCACCTGCGCCAGGTTTGAGCCGATGCCGATGACCACGACGATGGCGAGCATGGGGGCTGAGAGCAGCAGGATCTTCATGGCGATGGCCTTCATGACCTGATCGACCACGTCTTCAAAAGGCTGGCCTGTAAAGGCGGTGGGCAGCAGCATGAGGGCCTTGAGCTGCTCCACATACCAGGGCCAGAGGGCGGAGATGAGGACAAAGGAGGCCACGGTGAGCGCCGCGGTGGTGACGTCCTGGCTCTTGGCCACCTGCCCTTTCTGCCGGGCGTCCCGCAGCTTCTTCGGTGTTGGGTCCTCGGTCTTTTCGCTCATCTATTTGAAGAGTCCGTGGAAGAACACATGCCACTTATCCGGCGTCATGATCTGGGTTTTGAAGAAACCCATGAGAAAAACGAGGTAAAAGATGATGAGCAGCGAGGCGATGCCGCTTTTCACAGGCATGGCGAGGAAGAAGACATTCAGCTGCGGGCTGAAGCGGTTCATCAGGCCCAGGCCAAATTCTGCGATGAACATGGCGATGATGATGGGCGCGGAATACGTGACGATGAGACCCATCAGGGTGTCCAGCATGTTCAGGCAGGCGATGGCAAAGGTCGGCTGAAACTCCGGGAAGAACGAGAAGACGGGCCACGAGACATAGCTGTCGTACATGATGGTGAGAAAGGCCGCAAAGCCGCCGCCCAGAAAGAAGAGCACGCCGAGCACCTTGGTAAACAGCACGCCAAAGAGGGAGCTGCTGCCGCCGGACATGGGGTCAAACATTTCAGCCATGGAGCTGCCGCGCTGGTTGTCGATAAAAAAGCCCGTGCCCTCGGCAATCCAGAACACGAGCCCCGTGCCGTAGCCGATCAGCAGACCGATGCAGATCTCCTTCACCAGTACGATCATCGCATGCACCGGCCAGGCGGCGGTGTCAGGCAGATGGATGCCGGCCTTCAGGGTGATGGGGATGGCCATGAGGCTGAGGGACATGATGACCACCTGCCGCGCCATGCCCTGGATGAACTGGTCGCCAAAAAAGGGCGAGATGAGCAGCGCCGACATCATGCGTGGCAGCGTGAACACGATGACCAGAAATACCGTGCGCACATCGAGGTCCGTGATCATCGCTGCAGCGTGGGGAAAGTTTCAAAGATGTGGACGGTGTATTTGTACATCTCAGCCCCTGTCCAGCCGGCGGTGACCAGCAGGACCACGGCCACGACGACCAGCTTGATGGCAAAGCCCAGCGTCTGCTCCTGCACCTGCGTCAGAGCCTGCACCAGGCTCACCAGCACGCCGACCACCGTGGCCACGATGATGGGCGGCATGGAAAGCAGGAGCACGAGGATGAGCGCCTGATTGGTGAATTCGATGAGCAGATTTTGATTCATGCGATTGTGGCAGTTCTCATCGGATCATCCGCCGCTCTTGAGCACGTAGGTCATCACCAGGCCATGGATCAGCCGCGCCCAGCCATCCACGAGGACGAAGAGCAGAAGCTTGAAGGGGAGAGAGATCGTCATGGGGGAGACCATCATCATGCCCATGGCCAGCAGGATGTTGGAGACGATGAGGTCGATGGCGATGAACGGGAGATAGAGCAGGAAGCCGATCTGAAAGGCGGCGGTGAGCTCGCTGACGGTGAAGGCTGGGATGAGCACGAAGAAGCTGTCGTTGCTGATCTCCACGCGGGCGTCGTTTCCCCAGACGCGGCGTGCGGTGTCGAGGAAGAATTTTTTCTCATGCGCGGAGGTGTGCCGGTTCAGGAAGTCGCGGATGGGGGTGCTCCCCTTCTCCAGCACGAGCCGGAGCCTGGCCGGGGTGAACTCCTTGAAGTCCTCCTTTTCCACCGCCGCAAACGTGCTCTGCCCCACGGGGGCCATGATGTAGATGGTGAGAATGACGGCGATGCCGTTGAGCACCATGTTTGGCGGGATCTGCTGGATGCCGAGGGCATTGCGCACGAGGCTGAGCACCACGACGAGCTTTACATACGAAGTGGCCATGATGGCAAAAAACGGCGCGAGCGCGAGCACCGCCGTGAGCACGATGAGCGTGAGCGGATCTGGAATCTGGAACGAGGTCATGATGCGGAAAACTCGGTGATGCGCACGCCGAGGTGGTCGCCCACTTCGATCAGTTCGCCTTTGCCCACAGGCCTGCCATTAGCGCAGATGGTGAGCCCCTCCCCGGCCAGGACCGGCAGCTCAAAGGTGAAGCCCGGCGCCAGACCGCGCAGCTCAGCGACGGTGAGGGTGGTGTGACCAGCGACGAAGGTCAGCTCGATGTCGATGTCATTGACGGATGCAGGCTTGGCGGGGTCTCCCATGGTCGAGGCAGGTGTGGGGATGAGGTTTTGAAGTGTGAAGCTTTTGTCTTTGAGCGTGCCCATGGCCAGACTGCGGCCGGCTGCCTGAAGGGTGCAGGTGCGGGTGAGCCTGAAATCGCGCAGTCCTCCGGCCAGCAGCACGTCATGAGCCTGCAGGGCACGCCAGTCCGCGAGAGGCAGTGTGAGCGCGCCAGCCACGAGATGCACCGGCACGGGGATCTCCTGCGTGCCAGCCCCCTCCTGCACCGGAGCTTTGCTGATGAGCCCGGCCAGGTGGCCCAGCGCAGCCTCATTGCCCGACACATGGCCGTGAATCCAGCCGGTCTGACCGCCGCGATCCACCTGCCAGCCGATGATTTCCTCCGAAGCATCACGGAAGGTAAAGGGCTCCACCGAGGTGATCTTCACATCGATGCCCAGCTTGCAAAGTGCGGTGAAGATCTCTCCAAAGCTGGCCTCCACGAGGCCGCAGGCCAGCTCGGGCGGGAGTGCCTGCACATCCACCCCGGCGAGTGTGGGATCGATCCAGGTGAGGTCAGGCAGGCGGCTGATCTCCACCGTGAGCGGATGCCCGCCCATGACGATACCAAGACTCCAGCTGCCGCGAGGGTGGCTGGTGGCATTGGAAAAGCCGAAGTGAGCGCGCTGGCCGTTCCAGTCAAAACTCAATGTGCGGCGCCTTCCAGCGATGCGGTTGGCCAGCCTGACAAATTCAGGCCTGGCGGGCAGCGGACGTGCTGATGGTGGGGGCTGACTCACTCGGGAGGCGGGAAGGAATGGTTAGGAATTGAGTGCCTGCTGGGCGAACTCCCAGGGAGACTGGCGATTGCGGGAACGCCCGTCCTCGGGCTGCCCACCGTGATGCTGCACTGTGACCTGTGCAGGCTGCTCAGGCTGGCCGAGGCGCTCATTGAGACGCTGCGCCAGCAAAGGAGATGCTTCGTTCAAAACACGTGCCCAGTAGGGAGACACGGTGTCAAACTCCACACGCAGCTGCCCGCCGTCTTCCCGCCAGACGCGGAGGTCGGTGCCGGGCATCAGATCGTCCGCCAGAGTGATGCGGACCTCCTGCGTCTGACCGTGCAGAGGATCTGTCACGAGAACACGATCTGCCATTTCTGTGATCAGTGCGCTGACCTGCTCCACGCGTTCGGCAGACGGTGCATGAGACACCGGCGCGGCTGCAGCCGAGGAGTGTGCGCCCAGCGAGTGCAGGATGCTGTGCCCCAGGCTGGAGGTGTCAGGAGGCGGCGGCGGTGTGTCTGCGGGATCGATCTTGAAAGGCTCCGTCACTTCATCCACAGGTGGATTCAGCGCAGCGCCGAGCGCCTGCTGGAGTTCCTGCAAAGCGGGGTCTGTGACGGTGGAAGATGCCGGATCCTGCATGCTGCCGAGGAGCTGCTTCATCATGGCCAGCGAGTCAGGAGAGAAAGCGGCCTCGGCAGGTGGGAACGCCGCCGTTTCAGGAGAGAAGACAGATTTCGGAAGCGTGCCAGCACCGGGTATGGAGATGGAGGACTGATCAGCTGCAAGCAGAGCCGCCGCCGCTTCCACCGGTGCTGTGCTGGCAGAAAGTCTGCCCTGCAAAGCCGTCATGATGGAGGCCAGGGATTCAGACAGCGACTCGTCTGCCAGTGCCTTGGAGAGCAAGGTCTGAATCTTGGTGGAAAGAGTCTTCGCCTCGGAAGCTCCGCCAGCCATGGATACGAGCCCTGTCTGCTGGGGGGCAATGCCGCCGATCATGGCGCGCAGCATTTCTAGAGCGGCTGGATCCGAGCCCGGCAGGCTGCTGAGGTCATTGCCGTCACTGTCGAGCGTGCCGACGATGAGCGGTGCGGCGGTTTCAATTGAGTTCATAATAGGAGTCCTCCGGTTGCAGTTCCAAATCTTGATTTTTCGGGCCGATGAAATCTTCCAGCTCGAGATCAGCCAGACGCTCGATCTCGAAGTTTTGCTCCTCCTGCCACGCGGTGCGGTGCTCGACGAGCTTTTCGAGTTCCTGGGTGGCTTTGCGATAGGCCAGCTTCGCCTGCTCCATCTCGGCTTTAACGCGATCCAGCTCCCCTTCCGCCTTGCGCACCTGGTCCACGCAGTCGAGCTCACGGTCACGCATACCGGTGATTTCAAAGCGGATGTCGGTGATGTCCCCCAGCTTGACGGGGCGTTTCAGGATGGACTGAATGAGACGCTCCTCCTCCACGGCTCTCCACGCGGCGTATTCTTCCAGCTCCCGTTGCTTTTGCGCGAGGAATCGCTCCGCCTCCGCCACCGCACGGCGTGCGATGGTGAGGGCCTTGCTGGCCTTGTCTTCGCGGTGGGTCCGCACGAAGACCATGTCCTGGAGAGGGTAGCGTTCCATGCAGTTTTATTTGGTGAGTTGCAGCATGGCCTGAGTGGTTTCGGCAAAGGTGTTCTGCTCCCTGAGCCCCTGACGAAGGAAGCCGTTGATGGCGTCGATCTTGGAGATGGCCTCGTCGGCGGCGGCATCACTGCCTTTCTTGTATTCGCCAATGCGCACGAGCAGCTCCACCTCCTGGTATTTGGACATGAGGTTGCGTATTTTCCCCGCCGCCTTCATGTGGTCCGGTGTGTTGATGGCGGTGAAAAGACGGCTGACACTGGCCAGCACGTCGATGGCTGGATAGTGATTGGCGGCGCCGAGCTTGCGGCTGAGTACGATGTGGCCGTCAAGAATGGAGCGCGTCTCATCCGCGACGGGCTCGGTCATGTCATCTCCCTCCACGAGCACAGTGTAGAGCGCGGTGATGCTGCCGGTGTCCGAGCAACCAGCGCGCTCCATCATGCGCGGCAGCGTGGCGAAGACGGAAGGCGGAAAGCCACGGCGTGTGGGCGGCTCACCAGCGGCCAGCCCGATCTCACGCAAAGCACGTGCAAAGCGTGTGACGCTGTCCATGAGCAGGAGCACCTTCTTGCCCTGATCACGGAAATACTCGGCGATGGCGGTGGCCACATAGGCGCACTTCAGACGCTCCATGGAAGGACGGTCCGAAGTGGCGATGACGGTGACGGCGCGCTTCACGCCCTCCTCGCCGAGATCACGCTCCAGGAATTCGCGAACCTCACGCCCACGCTCACCGATGAGGGCCAGCACCACTATGTCTGCAGTGGTGTTGCGGATGATCTGGCTGAGCAGCGTGCTCTTGCCACCACCGGCAGCCGCAAAGATGCCCATGCGCTGCCCCTCCCCGCACGTAAGCAGACCATCAAGAGCGCGCACGCCGAGACTGATGGGCTTTGAAATAAGCTGACGCGTCATCGCATTCGGAGGATCTGCGGTGACGGCGTAGTAGTCGTCGATCTTGAAAGGGCCTTTGCCATCCGAGGGATTGCCGAGACCATCCAGCACGCGCCCGAGCATTTCTTTTCCCACCGGCACCTTGTGAATCTCCCCGGTGGGAATGACCTCGGTGGTGGAGGAGAGGCCAAGCATCTCCCCCAGAGGAGTGATGAGCGCCAGGTTTTTGGAGAAGCCGACGACCTCGCCGAGAATGCCTTCCTCCTCCCAGGGGTTCTTGAGACGGCAGAGCTCGCCGATTTTTGCGCCCGGCGCGTAGGCCTTCAGAATCGTGCCCGTCACCTGCATGACACGCCCGCGAAGACTGAGCGGCGGCACGGAGTCCATGCCGCGATTCAGGCGTGCAGTGAGGGAGTCAAAATCGAAGGTGGCGGGGCTCATGCTGTTTATTTCATGGACCGGATGAGAGCCTTTTCGATGGCCTTGAGCTGTGTCTCCAGCGAGGCATCCACGACACCGATTTCAGTCTCCAGGATGCAGCTGTTTTCCGGCATGCGGGTGTCAGATTCAATGTGCAGAAACTGCACCTTGGGGAAGGCCTGCATGATGGCATCGAGGCGGCCTTTCAGCCAATCTGCCTGGGCAGGGGCCACGCGCACGGTGACCTGGCTCTCATTCCGTGTGCTCTCCAATGCGCGGCGCACGATGCGCTCGGCCACATCCCGCTGGTTCATCTCGCCGATGACGTGCCTCACCGCGCGCATGACGAGGTCCACCATGACATCCTCCACCTTGGAGAAGTAGGCGGCGCTCTGGCCCATGCACTGCACGATGTGCTCGGCTATCTGCGCCTTGCCCTCCTCCACGCCCTGCTGAAAGCCCTCCTGCCGTTTTTGCGCTGCCTCGGCCTCGGCTTTCTGGCGGATGAGCCCGGCCTCATGCCGCGCAGCCTCAAGAATGCGCTGCCCTTCCAGGATGAACGCATGCTCATCACGTTTGATCACCTTGGCGGATGGGGCGACGGTGACGCCGCTGTTCTCTAGGCAAAGCATTTGGACTCTCCTTCGGTAAAGACTGCGGGGCTGATTTTGCGGATGAGACTCCAGGCGCGTGCGCGCAGATCCGGATCCACGGGGCGGACGGTTTTTTTGGCGACTGAGGGCGGCAGCTTGAGCATGAGACGCTGCTGCACGGAGTCCGCGTCATCGCTGGCCGCCGTGGCGACGAGGCTCCAACCCGCCTCGATCACCTGAGGCATGAGAGGCTCACCAGACTGAGGGACGAGCGCGTCTTTTTGAGCAACCAGAAGCCGGGCACGGCGGAGTGCGAAGGAGTAGGCGTCTTCGCCGAGGGCGGCCTTGATCTCCTGGATCTCGGTGCGTCCGATGACGGAGGAAAGCCGTGGCCAGCACAGCGCCGCACCGGCAAAGCGTGCCAGTTTCAACAAAGACTCCGGGCTGAGCAGAGCGAGACGTCTGCGCGGCTCCTGAAAATCCCACACCGCCTCTTGTGCCCCCAGCCCCAGGGTTTTGGACAGCCAGGCGGCAAGGTGCCTGCCACCATGCGCAGCCCCGGCAAGCGCCCGCACCACGACGGCATGAGGCAGTTCTGCCGTGACCGCGCTATGCAACCAGAACTGGGGACGGCAGTTGAAGTCATAGACCACCCGGAAGAGATCCGGGTTGGCCTTGGCCTGCTGTACGTACCATCCGCTGTGGGGTTTCATCTATGCGTATGGGTTAGGCGATGATCTTTTTGCGCAGGAGCACGAGGACGAGCACGGCGAGCCCAAAGCCCGCACCTGCACAAATAGCTGCAAAGGCGCCGGCGGACATTTTCTGCTGCCACTGGGCGAGAAAGCTGGAAGACTCCGCCTTGGGCTTTGGCGGCATGGCCTCCGCGGGACTCATGACGAGCTCCACATTTTCAAAGGTGAGCCCCTCGACGGATTTGGTGACGAGGTTTTTCAAGTCGGGAGTGGAGCTTTCCACATCATAGCCGGGACGAAATTTGATGAAGACAGCCGCAGATGGCAGCAGTGTTTTCTCGCTCAGCGGATCGTTGTTTGGCAGGGCGATGTGGACCTTGGCGGCCACGACCCCATCCACCTTCATGAGCGTGTCTGAGAGCTCCTGGCTGAGCGCATCGATGAAGCGGATGCGCTCCTCCGTTGGCGAGCTGACAAGGCCGCTCTTCTGAAAGACGTCCCCCATTTTCATGAGTTTCTGCCGGGGCAGCCCGATGGCCTGAAGTGAAGACATGGCCAGTGCGAAATCTTCCTGCGGTACTTCGAGAATCCACAACCCTTCTTTCCCGGGCACCTTGCTGCAGTCGATCTTCTGATCCAGGAGATAGGCCATGATCTCATTGGACTCCTCCTCTTTGAGCTCGCTGAACAAGGGAACCTTGCTGCAAGATGTCAGCACGAAAAGGGTGAGCACCAGCAAGGGGCGTATAAATAAGGACAGGCGTGCTATCACAGGGAAAAAAGTCGCAGTTGGAATGTTGGGAAAAGACGAGATCGCATGAGGCTGCATCAGCCGCCTTTGCTAAGCTCCTTGATGGTGTTGGTGCCAGCCTTGGAGGCATTGTCCACGCCCATGACAGACATGGTCCAGCGGGCGATCTCGATCTGCAGGGACATGATCTGGCCGAAGTCGTTGCCAAGCTGGAGAGGATCTGCGCGGGAGATTTCCTCGATCTTGGTGGTGATGCCGTTGAGCGAATCGTTGTAGCCGAGATTGAACTTGGACACGCCTTCAAGAATGGAGTCACCCAAGGTGCGGAAGCCGCCCTGCTCTGCCTGAGCGGCCTGATTCACGGGCGGCGTGCTGGTGCCGCTGACGGGCTGCACTCCGGCGACGAGTGCGCGCAGGCGGTCCACATCTGCCATGGATGAGGCAGGGGGGGTGACAGGCAGTGGTTGGCTGAAAGCTGCGGGCGCTGGAGCGGCGGCAGCGATGACGGCTGTGGTCATAGCAGGCTGAGATTGGGTTTGAGCTGATCTGGGCTGAGTTTGGCAACGTTGCGCGCCATGGTGGCGGCGTCTGGATCGGTCGTTTGCGCAGCCACCTCCTGCAGCAGCGTCTGGCCGGCGTCCTCATCCCCGCGCAGGCGCAGCGCCACACCGAGGTGGGCGCGCGCCAATGCGCTGTCGGGATTGAGAGTGAGCGCTCCTTCGCGCAGGGTCGTCACCGCGACGTCGTAGTGGCCTGCCAGCATGGCCACCACGGAGGCGCCGATCACCGGCACTTCGTTTTCCGAGCGCACGGCACCCACGCCTTCAAAGATGGAGAGCGCCTCCTGGTGGAGGCCGTTCCACGCGGCGGTGTAACCCACTCGCATGAGCAGACGCACCAGTTCTGAGTCGATCTGAACCATGATTTTAGGCGGGTGGCGGGAACTGGATTAGCGGAGGTTTGACACAGCGTTCTTGGAAGGCTCCTGGATCGCTTTCACGAGATTGGAGACAGCCGTGGCGGCGTTGGTCACCTGATTGACGCGCATCTGCAGCAGGACGACGGAGCCGGGGTCGGAGAAGTCGGTGGTGCTGGCGTCCGTGACGACCTGGGTGGTCTCCGTGTTGAGCGTGGTGGCCATGGTTTTGATCTTGGTCCAGACCTCGGAGTCGGAAAACAAGGCGGGGCTGAAGGAGGGAATAGCCATAGTGAGGTGTGTGTTTTGAGTTGTGCTTTTGGGTTTGGTTTTGTGCTACGGCATGGGCGGCAGCTTCTGCAGCTTCACAAAAAATTCGATGACACGCTCTGCGCTGTCGATGCTGGCGGAAAGCTGCGTGAGTGAGGCAAACTCCCCGGTGGAGACGCCGGCATCCTGATACTGGCGGATCCGCTGGCGCCAGGCGCCGAGGTAGGATACGGCATCCTGGTAGAAAGAACCATCCGTGTCGGCGGCCAGCGCCTCCTGAAAATCGGCTGTGTCGAGGCGGGCCTTCAAGGCGCTGTCGGCCAGGGGATCTGTGCTCATGATTTGGTGGAGGTGATGGGTTTGCTCTTCATGACCACGTCTCCCTGCCGCAGGCTGCGGATCTGGCCCTTTTCGATGATGCTGACCTTGTCGGTCTCGATTTTGGCCACGGTGCCGCCGTAGGGCAGACGGGCGCCGATAAAGTAAACACCGCCGGTATTAAGGCGGATGTAGCCGAGCCCGTCATCACTGGAACGAATAGTCACGATGGTGGATTCCGGTGTGTCGATGGTGTCAGTGGTGATGAGATACCCAGTCTCCGGATCAGGCTCCGGAATGCTGACCGGAAGTGGCGGGGGCGCTGCCGCTGTCTGAGCTGGGGCAGCGCCTGGTTTTGCGAGGGCGCCGGGAAGCGGCACAGAGGCTGCCACCTGGACCGGCGCTGTGATCCGTGGGCGTGGTGCTTCGATCTCCACACTGTCCTCGATCTCGCTGATGCCAGGCACTTCGGAGAGCAGCGTCTGCTTCATGCCCACCCAGTCATTCGCAGAAGCGAGCTTGCCGGTGACTTTGATCTTGCCCTCACTGAGGCTGGTGACGGTGAGGGCGAGATGCTGGTTGTCGAGAAGGGAGCGTGCGCTGGCGGCGATCTTTTCCAAGCTGAATATCTTGGTGCGAATGCCGGGTACCGTGGCACGAAACACCGCCTGCAGCTCACGCTGCTTGTTTTCAGTGTCCACGTATCCGAATGCGGTGAGCCGTCCTGCATTTTCCTCCAACTTGATGCTGCCTGCCAGGCCAAGCTCCTCCACGACCGCTCTAGCACGCGCTATGGGTTTGTCCGGCTTGGGCAGCTCTTCGGAATTCTCACCGCGAGCAGAGAAATACCCACTGTAAACAACGCCCCAGCCAAGTAACAGCAGCAGGCCGCAGGCGATGCCGAGGAGCGGCCCGATGCGCGAGGGCGCATGAGCGGACTTCTCCAAGTTCTGGGCTGCAACGGCAGCGGGCTGCGCAGGTGAGGCGTCTGCAGCCTGGGCCTCTGCAGGCGCTGGTTCTTTGTCGGACGGGGCAGGCACAGGCTCCGTATCTTTCTCCAGCTCCGGCACGTCGGCAGAGGACATCAGGGGCCATTTGCCCTCAGCAGGACCAATGACGAGGTGCGAGCCGCCGATGGAAAGGAAAGCAAAGGATGGAACGACCTGGCGTGCATCTCGAATGCGTTTGCCGTCCACAAAGACACGCCCGCCAAGCGGTGCGGCGGTGATGCCGGAGGATGCAAGATCGATCTCCAGATGCTGCGGTGCGACGAGCACGTCATGAAGCACGACATCGCATTCGTCATCGCTGCCAACCAGAGTCTTGCCGGCATACAGGCCGATCTCCGCGCCCTGATGCGGGCCGGCGATCACTTTCAGAAGCCATTGTTGACGGGCATCACTCATGGGCGGGAAGGATTGGATGCAGGGGGAAGCAGAACGGAAGGTTCTTCACGCAGAGGCAAAGCACGGGGTATCCAGCCTTTTTCATTGTCTGTTCGGGCTGCACCGGAGGTCTGAGGCGCACGTGGCTGCGTGAGGCCAGACTGATCTCCACCAGCCTGATTACCGGCGGCGAGGCGGCGTGCGAGATCATCGACCTTCTCGCGTGAAATCTGGTCGCTGTTGAGGTAGCTCGGAAGCGCGAGGTCATTGCCAGCCGTGCCAACGAAAGCCGCAGGATCTGTGGCTTCTTTCATCAAATCCACAATGCGGGGCGTGATGAAGAAGAAGCGCTGCGTGCGCTCGTGAGTGCGTGCATTGTTGGAAAAAATCTTTCCAAGCAGCGGCACCTTGGCCAGCAGAGGGACCTGGCGGCTGCTGCGGTTGCGACGCTCCACGGAGTAGCCTCCGAGCAGCAGTGTCTTGTTTTCTGGCACGAGCGCCTGGGTGTTGATGGCGCTCTCACGAGTGGTGGGAATCTCACCCACGCGCTGGTCGGAGAAGCTGCCGTCGGTGATATCAATCACGAGCCTGAAGTCCGTGTTCCCTCTCTCCTTCACGAGAGTGGGGGTCACGCGCAACTGAACTCCTGCTGTAACGTCGAATAGGTCCACTTGTAGATTTCCTGCTACCTTCACATAAACCTTTTCGTCAGTGCGGATTACAGCCTGGACGTTTTCCATGGTCAAAACAGAAGGGCTGGAAACGATTTGCGCAGCACCCACCTCCTCCACCGCACGCAGACGGCTCAACATTTCAAAGCCGCCGGCGCTGATGAGGGCCGTGGCGTTCAACCCGGCGCCGCGTGCGAGATTGGAGCCGTCCAAGAAGCTCGGGGTCTGCCCTTGGGTGTTTGTGCCATCAAAGAGACCGCGGTCTGCATCAAAGCCGAAGCGCGTGTTGTCATTGCCCTTTTTGCCAAGACCCAAGATCTCCACGCCGACATTGCGCAGATTGTCAGAACCGATGTCCACAATGGCGGCGCTGATTTCGATGGCCTTGGTGGGGACATCAATCATGCGGATCAGCTCTTCATAGAGCGGCATGCGGGCCGCCACATCCCGCACGAGAACAGCATTGAGGCGCACATCGGCCACGATCATGGGCGCACGCGGATCATTCGTGGCTGCGGGCTGGCCCACTGCGCCACCTGCACCGCCAAATCCTGGAACGGGCGTGGCCTTCTGCTGGGTGCCATAGGGGTCGTAGGGATTGAAAGACGGCAGCGGAGCGCCTGCATTGGGATTGCCCACAGCGGCCAGTCCCGTGCCACGCAGACTGGGATGCGTGCGGCGGCTTTCCGCCTCCTCCACCCCGGCAGAGAGCTGGCTGCCCGGCACCTGGTTTGCCATGAGGTTTTGCAGATTGCGGACCACACCGGGAATGATGCGTGTGGTGCCGCCATTGTTGACCGTGACGTCGCTGGCGGAGGCGTAGTTAAGACGGAAGGTGCGGACGGTGATCTGGTCATTGATGCGCCGGCTCTCCTGAGTATCGAGATCACGTGCGAGCGCCTCGGTGGCCTGGATGAACTGCGCCCCGCCAATGAGGAGGATGACCCCTTCGCGGTGGCCGTTTTTGATCTGCACCTCCCTGCCCTTCGGACCGCTGGCGTAGCCGACGCTGAAAAGCACCTCATTCAAGGCAAAGGCCGTCACATAAGGCAGAGAAAGCGGACGGGAGAAAACCTCGTCGCCGGTTTCAATGATCATGCGCACACCATCATAGAACCAGACCAGGCCATGGGCTTCGCAGATCTGGTCGAGCAGCCGGGCCGTGTCCACTTCCATGAAGGTGCCGCTGATGACGCCTTTGACGGAGTCGCTGATCGAAACGGGAAGGCTTTGCAGAGTGGCGAACTCCTTGAGCACATCGCGAACCGGGCGCTGATGGGCGGTGAGGGTGATGCGCTTTGAACGCCAGGGCACACGATCGTAATCCTGGGCGTGGAGGGCGGAAAGCCCCAGCAACTGCGCGGTGAGGAAAATAAAAAAGATGTATCGGGCGTGGCTCATGGACTTAGACGGTGGCGAGCCAGTTTTTCCAAAACTCGGTCTCATTGATCAGGGATTCGGCAGCCTGCAAAAAGGTAGAGATGGCGACCTGGTGTTCTTCAAAAGAACGCCACAGCACCAGTTCATCACTTTCAGGTTCGAGCGTGAGAACCTCAGGAGTTCCGAGTTTGCCAAAGCGAACCGCCTGAAGCCCCAGGCAGGAGGAAAGCAAGGTCTGGCGGGATTCTTCACGGCGTGCTGCGATGTCCCCCGCCTTGCCGATGAGGCCGATGAGGACGAACCTGCCATGACTGAGAGGCTGGACACGCAGGTCATGGTTTTCAATGCGGATCACATGGACACCCCGGGCATCTGCCTCAGGGACTGGGGCGCCTGCTTCATCGCACAGCACGGAAATCAGTTCATTCAGCGGGGATGTCATGAAATCGGGTGGTAGGCAGTGGTAGTCGTCAAATAGCGGGTCATGCGGCGATGCGGCCGAGTGGCTGGATGGTGATCTCCTCCGTCAGCTCCTGATGGCTGAGGACTGGCAGCTCATAAAACTCCTGCTCGATGAGCTTGCGGGTGTAGCGGCGGACATCGAGGGAGGTCAGCAGGACGGGGCGCTGATTGCTTTCGATGATGTTGCCGACCTCCTTGCGCACGGAGGTGAGCAGAGCTTTAACGGTGGCGGGCTCCAGCGCCAGATACGCACCCGCGGAAGTCTGGCGCACGGCCTTGCGCACCTTCTCCTCCAGACCGGGCTCCAGCAAATAGACAGCCAGGATGTTCTGGCCACGGCTGAACTTGTAGCTGATGTAACGCTTCAAACCCGAACGCACGTACTCGGTGAGCAGCACGGCTTCTTTCTCCTTCTGCCCCCACTCGATGAGAGACTGCAGGATGGTGCGAAGATTTCGGATGGAGACCTCCTCCTGCACCAGACGCTGAAAGACCTCGGTGATCTTCTGCACGGGAAGCACGCGCTGGACTTCGCGCACCACTTCGGGGAACTGCGACTCCATCTGCTCCAGCAGATATTTGGTTTCCTGCAGGCCGATGAAGTCGCCGGCGTAGCGTTTTAAGATGACGCTCAAGTGATAAGTCAGCACCTGCGTAGGCGCGAGGAAAGGCACCTTGGCTTTTTCCAAATCCGTGATGCGTTCCGTGGGCACCCACAGTGGCAGCAGGCCACGCAGGAAGGGCTTGTCCTCGGTGAAAGGGATGTTCAGCATCCGCAGGGAGTCCGGCTTTTCACGCGCCAGCACGCAGTCGCTTCTGAACATGCCCTCGGCGATGGGCACTTCATGCAGGAGAATTTTATAGCACCCTGCGGGGAGAGATTCATTGAAGCGCAGATGGATACCGGGAAACGGCACGCCGAGGTCATGATAGAGCGCTTTGCGCACACGGATGAGTTCCTCGTTCATGGCATTGGCATCCACCACATCCTGGCTGGCGGCGGACACATCCATGAGGAGAGGCACGGTGACGGAAAACTCATCGCCATCATCACGACGCTGCTTGATGGCGGGCTTGGCGCCGCTGGCGGCCGCGGCTGGCAGGTTGTGCTTGTCATGCTGCACTGCGACGGGGGTGTTCTGTGTCCTGAAATTGGCAAAGCCGATGAGACCGGCCACCAAGCCCAGCAGCATGAAGGGGATCTTGGGAAAGCCAGGGATGAGCGCAAAGCCGAACATGAAGCCGGCGGCGATCATGAGCGCCTTGGGCTGCGAGAGGAGCTGCCTGCCCACATCGCCGCCGAGAGCGCCCCCCTCCTCCTCATTGCCCACACGGGTCACGATCATGCCTGCGGTGATGGAGATGAGCAGAGCTGGAATCTGCGAGACAAGACCATCCCCGATGGTGAGGATGGAGTAGGTGGTGACCGCCTTGCCGATCTCCCAGCCTTTTTGCAACGTGCCGATGGCGATGCCAGCGGTGATGTTGATGGCGGTGATGATGAGGCCCGCGATGGCGTCCCCTTTCACGAACTTCATGGCCCCGTCCATGGAGCCATGGAGCTGGCTTTCCTTTTCGATGGCGCTGCGGCGTTTCTTGGCCTCCTCCTGCGTGATGTTTCCTGCACGCAGATCGGCATCAATGCTCATCTGCTTGCCGGGCATGGCATCCAGCGTGAAGCGCGCCGCCACCTCCGCGACACGCTCGGCCCCCTTGGTGATGACCACGAACTGCACAATGGTGATGATGAGGAAGATCACCACACCCACGACGAAGTTCCCGCCGACCACGAAGTTTCCGAACGTGAAAACAATATCCCCCGCATGAGCGTGCAGCAGGATGAGGCGCGTGGTGGTGATGTTCAGCGAGAGGCGGAAGAGCGTGGTGACCAGCAGCAGTGAGGGAAACGTGGAGAACTCCAGGATGTGCGGCACATACATGGAAAGCATGAGCAGCAGCATCGAGATGGCCAGGTTCACCGCCAGCAGCAGGTCCAGCACTGCAGGCGGCACCGGCAGGATCATCAGCGAGAGGATCATGACCACCACGACCGCCATGAGGATGTCGTAGTACCTGGAGCCTTTAGTCAGGGCGTTTTGAACGGATGAAATAGCAAATGCCATAGGGTTCAGCTTTGTGTGTCCGTGAGCAGCGAAGCCAGAAAGTCTCGTGCGGCCTCATGTTTGCCCTGCTCCCACAGGGCCTTGGCGAAGACGAGCCCCACCGGGATGCGAAGGGCACCGGATGCCTGCTTGAAAGCACGGGTGGCGGCGCGGGCGGCCGCCACCGGAGAGCCGCCCTGCAGCTCCGCCAGGGCCAGGCAGCGCTGCACCTCGGCGTCTTCAGGAAAGGACTGGAAGGCCAGACGGAGCAATGTGCATGCTTTGTCAGCCTTGTGCTGCTCCAGGTGCAGATAGGAAACCAGCAGCAGCCAGTTGCGCTGGCGCGGCGTAAGCACTAGGGGCGCACGCTGCGGCGCTGCTGTCGGAGTGGATACTGTCATATGGGTTTCTTGCATCGAGATGTCAGCCCTTGAGCAGTGCGTAGCGGTATTGTTCCCCCAGTTCATGCGCGGCACCGAGGTGATGGAGCAGGTCCATGGCGTCACGCAGCGCTCTGGTGGCCTCGGGGTCGGACTCCTGGCCGAGTGTTTCCTGCAGGCTGGCCAGCACCTCTTCGCGCAGCGAATGATAGATGCTGGGATGCAGGATGGACTGGTCCTGCACACACGGGCGCAGAGCATCCAGCACCACCTTTTCAAATGTCTCAGCCTGAAGCATGGCCTCAAGCTGCCGCTCCACCGCCGCATCGATCGGCTGCAGGCGAGAATCCTCCGGCAGTTGCGGCGTGGTAGGCTCGTCAGCGATCTCAATGGAGGAAAGCCCCACCCGCGTGCGAAATGACTCTGGAAGGAGCTGGGTCATGACAGGCGGGCTGAACGCACAAAGCTGGTGCTTTGATCGTGAAGAGTGATGAGAAGATCCAGCGCCTGATGCAGGCCTGGCAGCGTGAACTCAGAGGTGTCCATGCGGACGGCGAAAATCAGATGCCCGGCGCGGGTGAGTCCGGCACGCGCAGGAAACGGAGCCGGTGCGCGGTAGTGGCACAGCTCCAGAATGCGCTCCGCAGCGTTGTCAGCGGTGGTTTCCACCTGGCGCGTGAGGCTGACTGCCACTTCTTCCCGGTAAGCCCCCACCAGCTCGAAGGCCAGGCTGCCAAGCTGCTGCATGTCCAGCCGCAGAGATCCGTCATCGCGCAAGCGAAGCCCCTGCATGCCAAGGGAGCGGCCGAACTGCTCGATGATGTCATCGTGCAGCGTCATGCCACGGCCTCCTCTCGTGAGATCTCGGTGTCCATGGCCTGCTGAAGAGCGTCCAGCAGCTTCTCGCGGATGTCCGGCGAAGGATAGAGCTTGAGCGGGATCTGCCGCACTTTTTCGCGCAGTTGCGTGAGGAAGTAGATGCGCATTTCAGAATTTTTGACGCCGATTTTGTTGGTGATTTGAATGAAGCGGTCAGGGTCGACCCAGCGCTGGGTGGTCATCTCCAGCAGCTCCCGCATGAGATCATGAGCAGTGTAGACATCAGCCATTCGTAAAAGGTTGTGCGGGGCTGGGGCGGACCTTTTCGACAAGGTCCGCCAGTACGCGGTAGAGGTTTCCCATCTGCTGCACGTAGTTGATGTTGTTGACAGCGGTTTCGAGATGCGCCGGGTCCATGGACGGGCCGAGCCCGTGAGCATCGAGATCATTGCCAGCGGCCTGGATCAGGAAGTCGAGCGCCTGGGGGAAGCGGCTCTCGCCATAGCGATGCATGATGGCCTGATACATTTCAGACACGGTCTCACGCCCCAGAACTGCGTAGCGGTACAGCTCCCGAAGTTTGTCGAGCTGCTCCAGCCCCTGGCTGGCAAATTTGAGCACATCCACGGCGATGTTGAGCCCGGCGCGGATGGCGGGCCCGGCTTCCTTGAGCAGCGTCTCTTTGACGGAGGAAACGGTTCCCAGCAGCTTCTCGTTTCCGCCTTCATTTTGCAGCGCCTCTTCGGCAAAGGCGAGGGCGGCATACTGCTCAGAGACATCGCTGAACTCGCGCTTCACCAGATCGCGCACGTCTTCCTCGGTGGCATTTTCCCCTTTCTTCTTCAGGGCATCAAGAAACTCATGCAGCTTGTGAGGAGGCTGCGACTCCCCCATCATGTTGACGTATTTTTCCGCGAGCTGGGCGGCATTGATTTTCATCGCCTCCTTGCTGCCAGCCTTGCGTTCGGAGAGTTTTTTCTCCACCTTTTCAGATGCGGCAAAGGTCATTTCCTCGGCGGCATCCGCCAGCGCGGTGCTGGCGTCTTGAACGACCACGGTCTGGCCTTTGAAATTGCCCTCCTGGCGCTGGGCTTCGGCCAAGGTATCAGCCAGCCCTTCCTTGCTGGAGAAGGAGCTGACCAAAGCCCGAACGTCATTGCTCACCCCGCTCATGACAGCACCTCCTGCCTGCAATGCAGGAGGGAATGAAATGGGAGGCGGCAGTCTGTCATGTCCCCTGTGCTTAACCGGACGCAGGGGCCTCCATTACACGCCTCCAACGAATTGATGCAGGACATTTCTCAGATGTTCGAACGCTGGACGATCTGGCTCTGGTTTGACAGGAAGTCCTGATATAGCTTCAGCACCATGTCCGACAAAGTCTTGCTGATGTTCATCAGCTCGTCGGTGATGCTCTCAGACTCCTGCAGGAGCTTCTGCGTGGCTTCGAATTTTTTCTGAACCGCGCCGGCCATGTCGGCCTCCAGCTTCAGCGCAGCAGCGTCTTCGCGGGTTTTTCCCGCTGCCAGTCCTGTGCTGCCATCAATGATCTGGCCAAAAGCACCGCCAATGCCGCTGCCGAGCTGAGCACCGCCCAAAACGCCAACGCCCTTGTCTCTGCCGCCCAAAATGCCTCCCGCTGCCGTGGTGGCGATGGTGAGCGCTCCGGAGATGATCTTGCCGATGGCCTCCGTGCGCGACGCATCGATCTCCTTCATGGTGGACTCGTAGTTTTTCTTTGCGGCGATCTCCATCTGCTTTGCCTGGTCGAGAACGTTGCCATACTCAGCCATGACGAGGCTGTGCTTGGCCTTGGAGGCAAGCTCCCGCAACTCCTGTGCAGCGATGAGCATCTTGCCAAGGAACTGCTTGAAGTCCGGGTAGGTACTGCCGTTGAGCATGTCAAAGAGCTGCGTCTCCGCCTTCTTTGCCTGCTCTTCCATCTTCGTGAATGTCTCGGTCAGCGCCGGGGCGTTCTGTTTCACGTAGTCAGGCCCGCCACGTGTGAGAGCAGCTCCGAGATCTCGTGCCTGCTGATTGAGCAGCAGCACGGCCGCCGTGAGGTTCGTGGTCTTGAGCGCGCCCAGGTCCAAATTTTGGAGCTCCTGCATGACTTCATTGAGCGCGATGTCCTCGGGACCGATGAGAGGGAAGCTCAGGGTAATGGCCGTGGGTGACACCGTACCGCCGCCGGCGTTGCCACTGGTGATGCTGATGGTCAGAGACTTGTCCGTCTGCGTGGTGGTCTGCTGAGTCTGGTTGTTCGTGTCAACCTGTGGCGGACTGATCGTGGGAGCTGTGATGCTGAATGAAACGTTCATGTTAAAATGGAGGTGTGTTTGTTCATGCGGACTGGAAGTGCATCAGATCCTTCATGGAGCTGGCAGTCTCATCGGCGGCATTGAAGATGGCGGAGATCGTCTCCATGGCGGACTCGAGCATTTTCTGCAGATCGTCCTGAAGCTGCTCGATGGTTTTACGCAGCATCTCGATCATCGCCTGGATCGCCTTGGCCTGCGCCTCGGCTTCATCAGCCTTGCGGCGTTCTGCAGCGGCATCCTCGCGAATGTCCGCCACCAGGACGCCCGCCACGCCCTGGGTGATCTGGGCCGAGCCCTGGATAATGCCGCTGGTGACAGCCTGCCGACCGAGCATCTGCATCATGAGCTGCATGGACGACTTGATGGACTCTTTGACAGCCTCCTGGATCACCTTTTTGGCGATCTCTTTCATCTCCGCCGTGGTCGATGTTTTGAGGCAGTTTTTCACCGCTTCATACATCAGTTTCTTCGCCGTCTCCTCAGCCGCTTCCTGCATGGCCTTGGTGGGCACTTTGGAGGCGAGCTCTGTGAAAGCCTCCTTGGTGGCATTCATCAGCACCTCCTTTGCGCTTTCCTTCATGCCTAGATTGGCAAGCTGAGTCGTGGCCAGCTTGGAGCCGGTCTGGACTGCTTCCACGACAGCCCCAAGACCTCCGACCATGGCCGCCCCCATGGCGACATAACCGAGAATCTCCGTGGCTTTGTTCATGCCGGCGATGGCTTTCTCACTGAGGAAGCCGCCACCACCTGCGGCCTTCATGACAGAGTCAACTGCCATCACCATGTTGATCACACTTGAGGCCAGAAGCGCAGCGGTGGCGGCAAACAAACCTGCAGCCGCCACCACGTTGCCCGTGAGAGCATATCCGATGGCGGCAATAGCCGTGAACACTGCGGAAATGACGTCGAAGATGGCTTTGAAGAAATTCGCGATGGCCTGGAAGATGTTCACCTTCTTGTCCGCCTCGCGCTTCTTTGCCGCCTCCTTCTCCAGATGCTCCATCTGGTCCTTCATTTTGTCGAGCTGTTCACGGTTGTCCCGGTTCAGATCGTTGAGGCGTCCCTGAATTTCGTTTTTTGACACTGACTGCATCAATTCGTTAAGCGCATCCTGCAACAGTCCAATGCGCAGCGTCAGGTCTGCTGCACTGAGGTTCATTTTTGGCGGGGCGAGCTGCAGCACTCCGTCCTTGGGCGGTAGCACGCCAGTGGCATCCACGGTGGTGAGCAGCGTGAGGGCCTTGGTGATGGACTCTGTGGCGGTCTTTTTGACCTCGCTCAAAGTGGTCTGCAAAGAGCCAGGATCAAAGCCTGCGATCGTGGAGGGATTGTTGTTGATGTTCATGCGCCGGCTTTCTCTGTTTTGTTTTTGCTGAGAAGTTCGAGCAGATCCTCCGCCTGCTGCACGATCTCGGCGTGCTGAGGTTTTTTGCGCGAGACGAAGACGCAGGCATGCAGGGCACCCTCGGCATCCGCCACCTTTCCGGCTGCAAGAAAGCACTTGGCCATGAGCAGCGGTGGATATGGATCCTCAAGATCCAGCATCGCCAGGTAGCCATAGGCTTTGATGGCCTCGTCATACTTTTTCTGCAGTTCGCGGCTGGCGGCCAGTCCCGTCCAGTACCGGCGTTCAAAGTGGTTCAGCACTGCCAGCAACTGGAAGATGCGCTCCGCCTCGCCATACTTGCCGGCATTGTACTGATTGTAGCCGATCATATAGATGACTTCCATGCTCTGCGGGGAGAGGTTGGTGAAGTCCTGGTAGGTGCGGCCGTTGGCACCAAATTTTTCGAAGAAATTTTTCCATTCTTCGGGTGAGTCAAAAGGCAGTCCGCCAGCGGCGGCTTTGGCAGTGTCTGAGTCGGGGGAGGTCATGGTCTGGGTAAATTCAAATACTCAAGTCGTGGCGGTGCATCAGCCCACGTTGCGGAGCTGGCCCTTGATGAGGCCGTCCATTTTTTCCTGGATCTTGCTCATCACTTCATAGGCCTGATTGAAGCGGTTCAGCGTGGTCTGGTAATCCAGCATGGCGTCCTGGGACTGGGTGGACTTCTGGTCGATATAGGACTTCAGCGCGCTGCGGCTGGCACCCCAGTTTGAGTAATTGTGAAGGTCGTCGTTTCCGGTGTTGTCATAGATGACCTGCCCCTTTTTGGCGTTTGTGGCTTCAAAAAAGTCCATGTTGGTGGTCTCATAACTGAGGTCGGGATTGGTGGTCTTACCGTCTGGAGACTGAGCGCGGGTCTTGCCGGCCTGGGTTTCAAGATCCGCATAGGCGGAGTTGGCCTTGGCGAGGTCGTCACGAATTTCCGATGTGACGGCCTCCTTCATGTTTAACTGCCCCCGGAGAACGCGGACGCGGGCCTCCATGTAGTAGTAGAGGTACATGATGGGAGAGAGGTTCTTGGCCGTGGTCTGGACGCCAGCACCGTTGGGGGTGACGGGGTCGAGATTTTTGTCCACCTGAATGTAGTAGGAGGTGGCTGAAGATGACGGGATGGCGGCGACTGTGGCATCCACCTGCTGGCCATTGAGGGTGCCCGGGACGATCACCTTGCCGACATCTGAAATGACCGCGCCTTTGGCGACAAGGAAGTAGTTGTAAACGGGATTTCCCAGGGAGTCCTTTGTGCCGGTTTTTACGGTGACGACACGGTCGTAGATGATGCTGGGGTCGCTGGAGGTGGGCAGAGTGCGCTCCGGGATGGAGCTGACGATATTGACCACATCTGTAGGATTGTTCTTGAGCTTGTTGCCTTCTGCAAAGACGGCGTCAATCCAAGCGGAGTAGGCGTCAAAGACGGCGGTGCCGCCTTCATTGGGGCCGGTCTTCAGCGCGGCCTTCATCTCGTCATAGGTCATGTTGCTGAAGTTGTTTCCGTCCCAGGTCTGCCCATTGGCCAGGAGGGTGCGGGTGCCATTGAGGAGAAGATCCTGCCCATCTGCGGAGTAAGTGACGGGGCCTGACGAGAAGAGAGAAGTGTAGACAGCGTTTGAAGCGCGATAATTGCTGCGCTTGATCAGGATGGAGAAAACTTCCTCCATGAACTCACGCTTGAGGTAGTCCTTGTCATAGGGAAAGTCTTCGCTGCCTTGCTTTGCGCCGTCTGTGATGACGTTTTGGAAATTGGCGATGCGCATGTCCAGCGACTGGATGGCGCTGACGGTGGCGTCATCCGTGTTTGTGCGGAAGTAGGACAGGTCGCCGGCACGGTTCGGGGTGTTGCCGTAGGCATACAGATTGGCGAGTTCCTGGGTTTTGAAATTGATGTCGGCCATGATCTGAGAGGTGTTTTTTTAAATTCGGTAGCGATTACCTACGGCGCGGGTGATAACCGGAACTGGTGCGGGGATTTTGCTGGAGGGATCGAGCTCTTCGACGCGATGCTCGAGCCTTTGAAGCTCTGCGAGAAGGCGGGCAAAAATGATGCGGTGGCGCTCGGGGACATCTTCGCTCTGCAACTGCTGTGCGCCGATGCCAGGCTGGATGCCGTGCTCAGCGTAAAACCGGTCGAGACGGGCCACGGCCTCCCTGCCTTCAGCAAGCAGAGCATCGATGCGCGCTATCTGCGCATCTACGGCTGCGATTTCGCCAAGTGCTGGTGAGGATTCATTCATGAGTCACGAAGCGGGAAGAAAACGCTCACACCATCATGCCCGACTGCATGGCTTTGGAGACGAGCTGGCTCTGGCTGGTGGGAGAGCGATTGTCATCGCCACCCCATTCGACACCCCAGTCTTTGCGCAGCTCGGTCATGCGATTATCAAAGAGGGCCTGCTGCTCATCGGAGAGATCATCGCTTTTCACCACATCCCGCACGAGGTCATCCTGCTTGATGAGATTGACAAAGGTCTGCACGATTTTCTGCGACTGGGTGAACAGCGTGGAGGCACGGCTGAGCTGGTCGTTTTGCACTTGAATGGCCTTGTTCAAATTGGCCTGCAGCTGCTTCATCAGTTCAGGGTCAGTGAAAAAGTTACCTGAGATTGTGCTGATGCTCTGAGTGTTGACTTGGAAACTGATTCCACCGGAGCCAGAAGGCAGGACTTTCTGCTCACGCGGAGCACCGGGGTTCATGCTTTCCAGTGAAAGCAGCGCCAGTAGCAAGCTTTGCAGTCCCAGACGCAGCTCCGCAGGGCTAGGTGATGTGCTCCCCTGCGTGCTTGTGCTTTGTGATCCGCCCGCCGAACCGAGCGCGGCCGCCCCTGCGAGTACCAGCCGGAGCTGCTCCGCCACACGTGAGAGCTGTGCGAGCTCACCTGTGGGCTGGCTGGTGATGTTGCCGCCGGAGTTCGTCTCTGTTCCTGAAAGAATGGCACGAAGCTGCCTGGCCACAGCCGTCAAATCCGGGAGTGATGCCGTGCCACCCTCCGTCTGCGATGGCAGTGTTTTGAGGGCGGAGCCGAGTTCTGACAAAGCCCCCAGAAAAGCAACCATGCCAGTTGTCGATGGCGGGATGCTCTGGGATGGACTTGTTTCGGAAGAAGCACTTAAGCCCAGAAGTGATGAAAGCGATTTCAGCAGATCCTCCTGCCCGGCTTGAGATTGAAGCGCCTGCAAATCCAGCACTCCTGCGTCAGCGAGCACGGTCAGAAAAACCTGCATCCCAGCAGACAATTCGGGGACTGAAAGATTGACACTTGATCCAGGATCCAGTTGCACGGCCAACGAAGCCAGCGCCGTGGCGAGTTGATCAAGGCCAGGAATGAAGTCCGAAGTCTGACCCGTGGTTGATGTTACGTCACCTATGACCGACGATGACTCGGGTGTGCTGCCCTGCGTCTGTGTCTGTGGCGGCAGATCCAGAATGTTCAAATTGCCACCGCCGAGAAGGCCGGAGAGCAAACGGCTGGCGCGGCGCAGGCTGTCTCCCAAGCCATCTGTTTGAGTGGACGACTTAGTGCCGGTCTGACTTGAGACGTCACTCGTTGTGCCGGTGCCAGGAGGGGTGACCACCGAAGGTGTCACGTTCTTCAAGCCCCCCTGCTGCGTGACTTCAGTCAGCTGACTCAGCACCCGCTCCGCGCTGGCTTCGATGCCGCCCGGCAAAGGCGAGGGCGGGGTTTCACCCGTGCCTTGGAGGAGTTGCAAGGCGGCCACCAGCCGCCTCTCAATGTTCTTCAAAGCTGCACTGGTTTCGGCGTTTTCCGAGCTGCGGGCGTCGCTGCGATTGCTGGCTTCACGGCGCAGGGTGTCGAGCATTTCATTGAGCTCCTCCAGCGCCTGATTGGCCTTCACCACATTTTGCATGGCAGTCTCATAGGCCGCCTGCATCTGCTCCAGATAGCTGGTAATGTACGCAGCCACTTCGCTCAGCTCCACATTGTTGAGCTTGCCGTCACCGTCGTAGTCGGTGGGCTTGATGCCGATCTGGCCGAGGAATGTCGTCAGATCGCTGGAAATCGACACATCGGTCGGATCCAGCTTGAGCTTGTTGGTGATCGCATTTTGCGCGATGACCTCACGCTGGTAAGGGTTGTCTCCCAAGCGGTTGCCATTGTTGCTCCAGGTATTGGCATTGCCATCGAGCTGGATGATGTGACCGTCGTTGCTGGTGAGATCCACATCGCGGCCATTGAGCTCGGTGTAAGAGCTGACGCTTGGATAGGAGCCGCCCTGTATGCCGGTGATCGTGAAGGTGTGGATGCCACGATCCAAAAGAATGCTGGCGGGGGAGCCGGGCGTGAAGGTGACCTTCGTGAGATTGGGCAGCACGAAGGTGGAGGTGTTGTTGAATTTCCAGCCTTGGCTTCCTCCATTGAGCGTGTCCGTGGTGCCGTCCGGCCGGATCAAAATGCCCGCCCCGCTGGCATCTGTGAGCGTGGTGTAGCCGGAATCCCCCCAGGTGGCCAGAGAGTAGCCGCCACCGAGATCATGCACCTGCGGCTCCTTGGTGCGAATGATGGCGATGGGCGCAGTGTTGAGAAAATTCAGGACGTTGGTGGCGTGATTGATCACGTCATTTGCCGAATTGATCACGGCTTGCAGCGCATTCAGCCGCGCAGTCGGTTTTGGGCTCTGTGCATTGAGGGAGTTCCACAAACTCTGAGCCTCACCCCGCACTCCATAGGCATTGTTGAGCGCGTTGGAGGTGTGATAGCGGGACATGCCGGGGTCCGCTTGATTGATCAAATACGCCGTGCCTAGCTCCAGCTCCGCGGCTGTCTGAAGCACACGGTCGGCGTAGCCACGCTCAGCGCTGCCGGCCGTGGTGCCATACACGGCGTTCTGCGCGTTATACTTGACGTTTCCGGCAGTGCCATAGTATGGCCAAGCCTGGTTTCTCAGCCCGTTCACCGCTGCATCCTGATGCTGGTTCCGCAGGCTGCTGGAAGCCGCCTGAAAGGGATCTTTCGCAGCCTCAATGTTTGCCAGCTCAATATCAGAAGACACCTCCTGCAGCCTTGTGATGGCAGCACCGTAGTAGCCCGTATCGTTCAGCAGTGTCTGCAGCCCCTGCAATCCGCTGGCCGCAGTCTGGCTGACGAGATCACGATGCGCCGTGAAGGAGGCGGAATACGCAAGGTCTGCATCCAGAGCACCGGCGCGCGCGGCGATGCTGACTTGATCGATTTTGATGATTTCCATGAGCGTGCAAAAAGCGCCCCTCCGGCAATCACGAGAGAGCGCACCCTTTGCATCCGCGAAAGGCGGCTCCGGATTACAAGAAACTTGCGAAGCAAGTCACTCGGGTGAAAAACTCACCACCACATGGCGCGGCAGTTTAAAGACCCTTTCACCGAATGGCTGGCAACGCAGGGCATTGAGGCAGAAGTTTACCAGCCTGGCGGCATCTTTGGCTACCCGCCCATGGGCTGGCAGATCCGGCTGCGCCGCTCCTCCATCGCCTACGTGGTGCCGCAGGACAAACCGGACACGCTCATCGTGATCATGTTTGAGCGTGAGCAGTCCCGCCGCGGGCTGGGCAGCCCGTTTGCCGACTTTGTGCGCTTCGTCAGCCTGGTCAAGAACAGCGGCAGCGGCGTCACCCGCATCCGCGGCCGGGTGGAAGCCTCAGAAGACCGCCCGAAAGACAGCCTGGACAAAGAGCGAATGACAAGATTTTACCACAGCTATCTGGGAGGCACGGACACCCTGGATGGCACGGATGTGGAATGGGTGGTGGGAGAACTGGAGGGGCTGGAGCTGCCACTGGGGAGCATGGCAGCAAAGCCGGAATGATGGGCCGAGATCAACCTGGGTCTTCAAGGCCAAGCTTGATGGCAGCGCTGCGCATGTCGAAGCTGAGGGGCTTGCCGTTGAACTTGATTGCGTTTTCCCCCTGCTGTTTCTGGCCGGGATAGAAGGTGGTCTGGGTGGACCGTTCGCCTTCTTTGAGATAGGAGCGGTTGGTGTAGGTGAGGAAGTCGTCCTGCTTGGCGGCCCACATAAAAGCCTGGGTTTGCTCCCAGCTCTGGGTCATGAAGGTCTCGCCGTTGGGCATGATGACGAAGACCTTGTCGTCTTTTTCGGAGAACTGGGTGTTGTCCATTTCGGTGCCGTGCTTGATGAGGTCGCCACCGGTGTAGCCGCCTTCGCCTTTGACGGAGTCGTTGAGCTTGCTGCGTATGTCACGCTGCCACTGGGTGAGGCGCCCCAGCTCTGGATCAAGCTCGCGGCGCTGCTCCTGACCGAGGAGCTTGGTGCGGGCTTCGTTGACGATGCCGACAAAGCTGTTCTGAGCTTCGCTGCGCTTCTGCACAGCTATTTTCAAGCCCAGGCCGACCATTTCTCTGCGGATGGATTTGATCTGATCCTGGTCGCCTGATTCCCTGGCTTGAGTCAAGCGCTCCCTGGCGCTGCCGAGCTGGTCTGTGAGTTCCTTCATGCGGGATGACATGGGAGGGGTGTCTGACTTCATCTCGGAAGCGAGTTCTTTTCCGATGAGGGTGCCGTCTCCAACTTTTGGGAGCATGGCAAACATGTCGTAGTCTGCGGTCAGGGGAATGGGGGCGCTGTCCTTGCCGGATTTACCCCCCATGACCTCCAAGGGGGTCCAGTCCTTCACGGGGTCGCCAGCGAGAGGCGTTCTGCCCTCGAGGCTTTTGTAGGAGACCGTGAAGCCCTGGTCAGAGGGTTCCAGCTTGAACATGTAGTTTGCGTTGGGCTCAGATATCTCGTTGGGACCTGCGGCGCGGTTGAGGAAGTACATGGGCCCCTGCCCTGGTGGCGACTGGAGAAGATTTCCGTGCTCGTCGCACGGGCGCATGAGCTGCTTGTCCAGAAGATACTCCAGACGATTGGGGCTGAGGCTGAGCTGGGATACCCCCACGCGTTCACTGTCATGCTCGAGCGAGTGCTGGTTGTCTTTGATGCCTTTGTTGACGTCTTCCAGGCTGTTGTGCTTTTTGCTGAGATTCTGATCTTTGGCGATGTAGCCGGCCATGGGCCCCCAGTCTGAGGACTTGCCGTGGACGTTGAGTCCCTTCGCCGCTGTGCCTTCCTGAAGGAGTCCGGTGCTCATCTGATTGACGGGCCGGAACATGAGGATGGCATTGGTTTCCTTGGCAACGGATTTGAATTTTTCCACGTGTTCGGGAACCAAGCCGGAGCCTGTTACTGCCTCCTGGCCAGAGGTCATGCCCTTCCCTTTGAGCTGTTCCAAACGATAATTGAATGGATCCATTTTTCCCTGCTGCGGCCTGGGTAATGAAACCGTACCTTCCAGGAAGCCATGCTGCGGCACCTGCCCAAGGTCATGCACGCCAGCGGACAGCACTCCGCTCTGCGGCGTCTGGGCGATATCTTCCACCCCGTAGAAAAGCACGCCGTTCTGGGGTGTCTGGGAGATGTTTTCCTCGCCGTAGTGAAGCACCCCGTTCTGCGGCGTCTGGGAGATGTCATCAAATTCGATCTTCTGTCTGCCGCCACCCGAAACCTGCTGGTCAAAATCAAAATCGAGCGTGTCCCGCGGCTGGGGAGGCACATCGAATTCATTGAGATCGAGTGAATCGAATTCGGTATCAATCTCCTCCATGCCCTGCAGCAGGCTTTCGATCTCGCTTTCGCGGCTTTGCACATTGGGCGCCGTGTTGCTGTTGCGGCGTTCGGGCGGGGTCTGCACCTCCACATCGCGGGTGCTGAGGGCCCTGCCAAAAGCCAAAAAAGGCTGGGCGATGATGCCACCGAGCTGTTTGAGCGCCTGCCCTGCGCTGACCAGCATGTCGTGAAGGTGGGAGGCGAGATCGCGGCCAATGTTTTGCAATGTCTGGCCGGCAACTGCCAGCCTGCCTTGAATACCTTGAAGACTCATGGTTGACCTGGGTGAGCGTGTAAAATGAAGGAGTGGTTGCCGGGCTAAACGCGGATCATGGTGGCAAGAGAGGCTTCTGAGAGGAACTCTTCATCCGAAGCGGAGGCTTCAGAGCGACCGAGGCGCTGACGCCAGAGGGCCGCTGTTTTTGCAAAGGTGGTGAGATGCTCACCGAGGGTGGTGACATTGATCTGCTCCGTGTTGAGAGAGAGCTGCAGCAGGACAGCAACGCCGGCGGCATCCAGGGCCAGCGAGGCATGGCCCGTAGCGCGGCCAAGGTAGTTTCCCCGCAGCAAGTGGATGTAGAAACGCGCCCGGCGTTCAGCAGGCACGCTTCCGACCACGGCGTGAAGGTGCAGCACGGTGGCGCGCTGAGGATCAGGCTCCAATGTCACATTGGTTTCATTGTCAAAAAGGAGGCCACAGGAGCCATCCTCGCTCAATTCCACGTTTGTGAGCCCCAGCAGGGAAATGAGTTCGACAACCAAGTCACGGGGCGTGCGATAAAGCATGGAAAAGAGCGGTGAAGCGAGATTGGGACAGATTAAAATCAGGCTCTCGTGGCGGCGTCTAGAGCGCCACTTGAGATGCGATCCTCCCAGCCATCCAGGTAATTCACGAATGCCTCCACTTCCTGGGTAAAGCCGGTGAGGTCCAAAGCATCCATCCAAAGCCTGCGCTCAAAGAGAACCTCTCCTTCGGGACTGAGGGAGAAGAACGCGCCGCCAGTGTGGGTTCCAAGCAGATTTGCCCGGAGCAGTTCGGCCAGTGACTCCTCCGTCTCCAGTTCCAGCAGCGAAACTGCAGAGCTCAGGTGCAGAGTGCTGCCGTCGGGCAGCAGTTCGAAGTCAACATCGAGGTGCTTGTCAAAAGAGAGCCGGCAGGTTCCATCTTCGCCGAGGGCGAGGTTTGGATGACCGAGCAGCAGACCGAGTTCTTTGATGGCATCAGGGACGTTCATAGGAAGCTGCTTCAAACATCCGCGAAGTGAGGACCCGGCATTACACCCCCGGCTGCTTTTCACTGAAAATCCGCATTTGTGCCGCGGCCTGTAATGCCCTGGCCCTCGGTTGCGGAGTATGAAGCACCGACCGCTTTCTTTTTTTCTATTAACACCCACTCCCACCTCTCCATGTCATCCGAAGAACTCATCGCCGCGCTGGCCGCCGAACTACAGGCTCCCGAACTCACACTGAACGCGCAGGGGGTCTGCCAGTTCATCATCGATGACGGCATGCTTATCAACATCGAGGAATCAAAGCTGGAGCAACGCCTGCACCTGTACGCCGAGATTGCCCCGGTGCCTGCCATGGAGCGGGAAAATTTCTATGCGTCGCTGCTCTCGGCCCAGCTCTTCGGCCAGGAAATCGGCGAAGGCTGCTCCTTCGGCCTGGATGAAAGCTCCTCGTCTATCCTGCTGTGCCGCTCGTTCCGCTGTTCCGGCTTGGAGCCGGAAGAATTCATCGACATGGTCGGAGAGTTCATCAACTGGGCGGAGCACTGGCACCTGAAATTGAGCGGCCGTGAAGTGGAGAACACTGAGGAAGAGTCTGTGCTGTCTGCAGAAGCCCCCCAGGAAAGCTACATTCGCGCCTGATTTGCCCATCCTTCCAATCCTGACGCCATGCTCACAACACTTGACCGCCTCAAAAGCTTCACCAATCAGCAAACCCACAACCAGCCACCTCCCCCGCTGACCGACAATCCTGAGACCAAAGGCCAGGGGCTGCGAAAGTACAAATCCAATTCAGAAGGGGTGGCACGTTTTCAGCAGACCAAGGTCCTGAAGGCTCTTTCCTCCAAGAAGATCGCCTCCCGCGGCATCACGGTCCAAAACGTGATCAGCCGCGAGGGCATCAAGGCGATCCTGGGAAAGGTGAGCACGATGTCCACCCTAAAAGACGGTGCGCGGCGGTTGCTTTACCGGATGCGCAATTCCAATCAGACAGCCTCCTCCGAAGTGGGAGGCACCCACCGCTCACTCATCCGGCTCACAGGCGAGTACCACACGCTGTCTCAGAATCCCACACCGGGCAATCTCGAGCGCCGCAATGAACTGCTCCAAAAAATCGACTCCAGACTTAGCAATCTGCAGGAAAAGACCGAAGTGCTCAATGGAGGACGCGAAAGGACCAAGGCCGTTGACCTCAAGCTTCTGAAAGCTTTCGTGCGCTACGAAACAAACCTCATTCGTCCCAAAGACCTCCCGCCGATGCAGCCGCCCCCGGATATCCCGGACGCGCCGATCCGCCCCAACCCCTCTGAAGCAAAGCCGTACACGGTGCCAGTCAAGACGAAGGGACACTTTCTGGACGAGGTGCGCCAGAAGCTCGAGGTGGTCGAGCAGCCCCCCAAGGAAGAAATTCCTCTGGGAGAAATGCCCAACGCTCCACTTCTTCCTAACCCCCCCGAACTCCGTCCCTACACCGGAAACCTGGGCAGCAAGGGGAGCACTCTGAACGAGGTGATTGAAAATTTGAACCAAACCGCCGGGATGACCCACGAGGTCAACAGCCTGGACTGGGCCAAAATGGAGTTCGACAACGTCTCCTCTGGAGATCTTGACAACCACGACGTCCGGCAGGACGTGCCCGAGCCGCAGCCGCGGAAGACCTTTGCCGATATGAGCCTGAAAGATGTGCCCGGCTTCTCCCTGAAGTCTCAGGAATACAACAAGATTGAGGACCAAATCTGCGAAGCCATGATGGTTAACGGCGGCAACGACGAAAATGCGCAGGTCGAGGCCGGCAAGCTGCTGGGCCAGCTGATTGGAAGACAACTCGGGCAGCATATGGCCAACATGACGGCTGGAGAGAAACGGGATTTCCTGACCTCCTTCTACACCTCTGACCGCAACTCCATCATGGGTCCGGTCATGAAAGAAATCGGGCTGCGCTTCCCAAGATTTTCACAATACTTCCGCCACTTCGACACCTCAATGGACCAATGCAAGACAGTTCTCACGGCCGCATATGCGGAGATGCATCAATTCCTTCCGGACAGGTGCAGCGAGAGCGGCGAGGAGATCACCCTCAATGGCGTGAACTACCGCCTGGTAAGCGGGCTGGATGAGGGGGGACACGGGGCGGTTTCCATTTATCAAGAGGTGACGGATCTGCCGAATCCAGAGCGCATCGTGGTCAAGCGCTCGCTCTACGAGCACTCCGGCAATGCAAGCACGAGGCTCAAGGGCTTCCAGCAGCAGGTGAAAGAGTCGCGCATGCATGCCAGCCTGGGTGACAACAACTCCGTGACCGCTTTCCGCGGCGTGGTCCAGACGCCCGGGGGCGGCATCCTCCTGGCCATGAATCTTGCCCCGCATGGAGATGTGGGCGGAATGATGAGCAAGCTCAACGACGCGGAGAAGAGCGGGCTTATTTCCCATGAGGCGGCCAATGCGGTACGCATCACACTGCTGAAGGACATGGTGGAAGGGTTGAAGCAGCTCCAGGAAAATCTCGGCACCATCCATCTGGATCTGAAAATGCAGAACTTCTTCATTGAGGGGGATGGCAAAGCGCGAATGGGAGACTTCGGACTCATGGAAAACGGGCTCAGCACCTCGGTGACGAACCTCAAGATCGACGCCGAGTACAACAAGGCCCCTGAGCTGATGAAGGGACAGGAAGTCCAATCCATGAGGAGCAATGCAATTCTCGACATGAAAAATAACTATGCGGAAAATGAACAGTCCAAGCTGAACGCGCAGAGCCGCAAGGAAGACGCGGAGTATTCTATCCAGATTGATACGAAGGCGGATGTCTTCGCCCTGGGCACGGCTGCCTACGAAATGTTTACCGGCAGAAAATTCATTGAAGACCTTACCGGCGACGGCTGGGACAAAGCCTTCGACGCACTAAACGACTTCGGCCAGAATCCCACACGCACGGTAACGACCCTGGGCATGGAAAGAATGCCCGAAGAGATCGATGTGCTCAATACCGTCACCAACAAGATGGAGAAAGTGAATGATCCAAATGACTCCCCGCGCCGTGTGGGCCTGGGGGTGACTGTGATGGACCGGGTTCTCAATGCCATGCTGCATCCCGACAAAGACCAGCGGCCAAGCATGCGGGATCTGCTGAATTTCAGCGTGTTCAACCAGCCCGGCATTGAAACAAATCATGTGCGGAATTTGATCAAGCTCCTTGGCACGCCTGGGACTTCCCCTGAACAATTGAAGGTGGCGTCCCGGAATGTGGGCTTCTAAGGCCCCAGCCGCACTCTCGTTCACTGGCTGCGCTGCCTGACCATCGCCCCCTGGTTTCTACATGCCCAATTCCCGTCAGGCGTTTCTCATGCCGGCCGCCCTCGCCCTGGTGCTGGGGGCGGGCACGTGGTGGCTGTGGCCTGCGGACTCTGATCTTTGGCGGAAGGTCATCGCTGTGTTCTTGAGCACCGCACTGGCCTTTCAGGTGGCAGTGGCACTGCGTGCCACTGGTCGGGCCGCCGTGCAGGCATGGCTGGAATGCGGCGCCTTTTTGCTGGTGCAGGGAGCATTCCTGCATCTGCCCTCCGCCCTCGGCTGGCTGCTCCTGCTCACCGGCTGGTGCTGGCGCTTTCTGGTGCGGAACCTTTGGAAATGAGCCGCCCCTGCATTGAACAAGCGCTGGCACTCCACCGCGCAGGGCGGCTGGAGGAAGCATGGCCTCTCTATGAAGAAATTTTAAGCCTGGATGCAGACGATGCCGCTGCTCTGCACTGGCTGGGTACGCTGCACCTGCAGTCGGGCCGTCTCTCGCTGGCACTGGATTTTCTGGACCGCTCAGTCCGCGCCTGTCCGGATCATGCAGAGGCGCACAGCAACCGTGGCAACACCCTGCGCTGCCTGCAGCGGCTGGAAGAAGCAGTGGCTGCCTTTGACCGCGCCATCTCCCTTCGACCCGCCTATGCCGAGGCATGGAACAACCGCGGCATCGCCCTGCGGGACATGGGCAGGCTGGTGGATGCGGCGGAGAGTTTTGCACAAGCCGTCGCGATCAAGCCGGAGTATGCCAACGCTCTTAAAAATCGGGGCGTGGTGCTGCGTGGCATGGGGCGCTTTGCCGAAGCGCTCAAGTGCCAGGACCAGGTGCTTCTGCTCCAGCCGCAGGATGCAGCGGCGCTGAACTTCCGTGGCAATGCGCTGCATGACATGCGCCTGATGGAGGATGCCGTGGCGAGCTATGACCGGGCTGTCGCACTGAGGCCAGACTATGCGGAGGCTTGGTACAACCGCAGCATCTCCCTGCGTGAGCTGAAATGCATCGACGATGCCATTGAAAGCTGCGACCGCGCCATCGCCCTGCAGCCGGAGCATGCAGATGCTCAATGGAACAAAGCAGAGCTGCTGATCCTGAGCGGCGACTATATGCAAGGCTGGCCGTTGTTTGAGTGGCGGTGGCGATCCATGCGTTATTCCCAAGCGGCGCGCGATTTTGACACACGCATCTGGCTGGGGGCGGAGGGCATCGCAGGCAAAACGGTGCTCATCAACCCGGACGGCGGATTTGGGGACACGCTGCATTTCTGCCGCTACGCGCCGCTGCTGGCGGAGCGCGGCGCGCGTGTGATCCTGGAGGTGCAGCCCGGGCTGGTGACACTGCTGCGTGAAAGCTTTTCTGCGCTGGAAATCATCGCCAACGGCCAACCACTGCCTGCCTTTGACTGCTACTGCCCCATGATGAGCCTGCCTGCGGCCATGGCGACACCTCTGCATGAGGTCCCGGCCAGCCTTCCCTATTTGCAGATCCCGCCCGCACACCGTGCACGCTGGGCTGGATTGCTGGGGCATTCACGACGCCAACGGATCGGGCTGGTATGGTCTGGCAGTCCGGAGCATTCGAATGATGCACAGCGCAGCATGGCAGCAACACTGCTGGAACCACTGCTGACTCTGGACGCGGAGTTCCACTGCCTGCAAAAGGTGATCCGCGACGCGGACCGTGCAGCGCTTTCAGCAGGCCGCATCAAGACGTGGGAAACAGAGCTGAAAGACTTTGCGGACACTGCGGCGCTGACTGCGGAGATGGATCTTGTCATCAGTGTGGACACCTCGGTGGCGCATCTGGCGGGTGCATTGGGAAAGCCCGTCTGGGTGATGCTGCCTTTCGTGCCAGACATGCGCTGGCTGGCCGAGGGATCTCATTCGTACTGGTACCCCTCAAAGATGCGGCTGTTCCGGCAGGATGCCTCAAGACAATGGCCTCAGGTGGTGGCACACGTGTTGGAGGAACTGCGACAACACTTCAACGAGCCTGCCTCTGGAGATTAAAGCCGCTCTTCTCTGGAGCCGTAATCCTTGTCATTTTTCAGGTTATGTTTTATCCAGAGGCTTTCCGCCTTCCAGACGCCGACGTGCCTCATGCCTGAACAGCCCCCTGCCCCACCTCCTGAAGCCGCCGCTTCCTGCTGCGCGGTTTGCGGTGCACGTGTGAGGCCGAGTGCCCCCTGCTCCCAGTGCCTGATGCGGCTGGCCACGGCCTGCGATGAAAGCGTGCTGCTGGATGCGCTGCAGGGGCGGCGCTTTGGAGATTATGAGCTCCTGGCGGAGATCGCCCGCGGTGGCATGGGCGTGGTCTTTCGCGCACGCCAGATCAGCCTGGAGCGGGAGGTTGCGCTCAAGATGATCATCGCAGGCGAACTCGCAGGCGAGGAGGCCCTGCGGATGTTCCGGGTGGAAGCACGCGCTGCTGCCAATCTTCACCACCCCAACATCGTGCCCGTGTATGAGATCGGCGAGCATGAGATGCAGAACTACTTCACCATGCGGTATGTGCCCGGAGGGCAGACGATTGCCGAGTGGGCGGAGCCTCATCGCGAAAAGTTCCATGAGATCGCGGCGGCCATGGCCAAGGTGGCCCGTGCCGTGGCCCACGCGCATGAGCGCGGCATCCTCCACCGGGATCTGAAGCCTTCGAACATCCTGTGGGATCCGTCAGGCGAGCCGCAAGTCACGGATTTCGGCCTGGCCAAGCTGCTGGACGACACCGGAGGCAAGGCCACCAGCACCGGCATGCTGCTGGGCAGCCCCTGCTACATGGCTCCGGAACAAGTCGGGGGGCAGGTGGACAAAATCACGACCGCGACGGACGTCTATGGTCTGGGTGCCATCTTATATGAGTTGCTCTCAGGGCATCCGCCCTTCACCGGCAAGTCGGTGCTCGACATCGCGCGGCAGATTCATGAAAACTCGCCGAAAAACCTCACGGCAGTGCCTCTGGATTTGCGTACGGTTTGTGTGAAATGCCTGGCCAAAAAACCAGCGGACCGCTATGCCACAGCGCAGGCACTGGCGGAAGACTTGGAGCGTTTTGTGAAGGGAGAGCCCGTGACGGCCGTGCCGCTGCGGCGGGCAGAGCGGGTGTGGCGCTGGGCCCAGCGCAAGCCTGCACTCGCCCTGCTGGCGGCACTCTGCAGTGTCTCCATCATTGCAGGAAGCACCGGCATCCTCTGGCAGTGGCGCGCAGCCACCCGCGCCAACAAGGCGCAGGCCGCCGCCCTCGAACGCATGCACTGGCAGGACATCGACGAATGGGTGGACCGAGGGGAGCACGCCCGTGCCCTGGCCTATCTGGCCTCCTTGATTCGAGCCAACCCTGAGCACTGGCAGGCAGTGATGTATGCCATGTCCATCGTCGATCAGCATGACTTCCCCGTCTTGCAGGGTCCCGTCATCCGCCCTGCCGTGAAGCTCATCACCCCGGCCTGCATGTCTCTTGATGGCCTGTCAATCCTGACAGCCGGAGAAGACCGCGCTGTACGCCTTTGGGATGTGGCCACTGGCAGACAGACAGCAGAATGGACACTTGACAGCACGGTCACAGCCATCGGCATGACCGCCGTCCTGAATGGAATTTTCATCGCCACGGAGGACGGTGCCCTGGCTCTTCACAGCTCGCGAGGCCAGCCGCTGAGACTCCGCCGGAAATACACCACGCCCATCCTCGAAATGGGAGTCTCCACGGATCAGTCGCATCTCATCGCCCGGAGTGCTGAGGGGATCGAAACATGGACCATCGCCGCCATTGTGCAGCCCCCCTGGAGCATCGCCCTGCCAGATGGCATCAAAGGCGCCAGCCTCTCTGCAGACGGATCTCGTCTTCTGGTATGGAATACCAGACAGGCTGCCGTGTGGGACACATCGAGCAGGCAGGCCGTGCTGCATCTGCATGCTGGCATCTCCTTCCGCAGCGGCGTCCTCGCAGCCGGCGGGGCCAGGGTGGCATTTCTCGATGGCGGCTTCCTTGCAAAGATCTGGGATGTCGCCAGCGGCAAGCTGGTGCAAACCGTCGAGAGCCAGCTCGCCAAGTCCAAATTCCTCAGCCTGGACCGCGCAGGCAGCCGGCTCACCGTGGCCGGAAACGCCAATCACCTGACCGTTTATGATGTGGAGTCAGGCCTGACAGTCTCCCCTTTGATGAGCCACCATTATGCCATCAGCAGCCTCCAGGCCAGCCCTGACGGCTCCTGCACGGTGAGCTATGGCAATGATGACGCCATTCATGTGTGGGACGCACGGACCGGGGCCTCATTCATGACCTCGATTTCCTTCGGCTTGCCGAGAAAGCAAACTCATGTTCAGCCATCTCTGGATGGAAGCAGCGTACTCGTGCACCATCGTCTCGAAGGTCAGTTTGACGAATCGATCACAGTCTGGAAAGGCAACTCCCAGCTACCGCCCAAAAGGCATCACGTCCCGGGACAGCGCGATTTCAACAGTGGCAGGATCAGCCCGGATGGACGACTGGGCTGCCTTGGGCTGAATCCAGAAAACCGTGCCTATGTCTATGAACTCGCCACTGGCCGGGTCATTCTGGACAAGCCCCTCATGGGCGACGTCTATGGAATACACTTTTCACCCGACCACAAAAAGTGCTATGGAGTCACCGCCAATGGTGCCGTGTATGGCTGGGATCTCGAAACCGGCCATGCACTCTGGCAGCCGAACCAGCAGCCGGGCATGATCAGGCCCTCCGCCATCTCTCCAGATGGCGCGCGCTTGATAGCCGGCCACAATGACGGACACATCCGCGTGTATGACACCTCCACAGGTGCCTTGGTGCTGACGCTGGCCCATCCCGGAGAGGTCAAGGTGCTGCGCTTTGCCCCGGACAAATCCGGGCGTTTCATGTCAGGATCCACCGACGGCATCGCTCACGTGTGGGAGCTGGCTACTGGGCGCAAACTGCAGACCTTCACCGGCCATACCCACACCATCATCGCTGGAGACTGGAGTCCGGACAGCCGTTTTATTACCACCGCTTCCTATGACAGCACCGCCCGTGTCTGGGACGTGAGCACCGGGCAGATGACAGGCACGCCCATGCCCCACTTTGCCTGGCTCTCTCATCTCGAATTCAGCCCGGACGGACGGCGTGTCGTGACGGCCTGCCGCGATGGTACCGCACGGCTGTGGAATGCCCGTACTGGACAGCCCCTGAGTCCGCAGCTTCAGCAAGGCTACACCTGTGAAACCGTGCGCTTCACCGCAGACGGCGCCACTTTTCTAGTTCGTGATCACGAAGGGTTCCGCTTCTGGGACACCGAAAACGCCATCCCTGTGAGCATTCACTACCCGGAGCCTGTCTCAGGTGGCCTGGGCATGGACAGCGAAAACTGGCGAGCCATCATGACCCCCGACGGCACCCACGTCTTCCTGGGGTATTCCATCAATGACGGAGCCTTGTGGCAGGTCAATCACCCTCGTGGCAAAGCCCCCCCCTGGTTTGCGGACCTGCTGGAAACCCTGTGCCTGAACACTCTCGATGAGAGCAAACCCGGCGGAATCCTGCTTGGAGAGCATGTGCTGAAACTGCGCCAATTACTCCTGCAAAGCGCCCCGGCTGATTTTCACGCCAATTGGGCCAAACAAGTCCTGGGAATGAAGACAACGAAATAAAATGCCATCTCATCTTGGTAATCCTGAAAGATGGCCCCTTCCATTCGCCCTTGCACCAGGCTCAGTGCGCGATTGAGCACAGCCATTCTGCGCTGTGGCATGGACTGTGTGGGAGGTTTCCCGGCAGCGACGAATCAGCTTGCTGGAATGCTGCATTACAGCATAATTTAAGTCGTCTGATAAATATCGGTAAAGGCTCTCACCAACTTTCTCAAACGATTGCTTCTGCGCATGGGCGTTTCTCCCATCTTCTCACACGCTGTAGCATCCAAGGGAAATTTGACGATTGCCAAAAGTTATCACAATTCATTGAATTATAACACTTTGGGGCTATAGCTCAGTTGGTAGAGCGTCTCGTTCGCAATGAGAAGGTCAGGGGTTCGAATCCCCTTAGCTCCACCAGCCTTATCAGGGGCTGGATAGAAGTCCGATGGCTGAGGGGACATGCCGCGTGACACCCGCTGCACGATGGATGTGCGAGCTGAGCGAGGTATTCACACAGCCAAATAGCAAGCTGGGCCGGCTGCCGGCTGCGGCTACAATACAGCCTGCAGCGCCATTCTTCGTCGTCAATCTTGAGCAGCCCTGCTAGCACTCACATAGACTGCGCTTTTTTCTCCTCAGTCTCAAAACAACACCGCACGAGGCACGGAGCATCGTGGCACCGCGCGTCAGCATCTGCTGACTTCCACTGGACATGACCTGGAGGCCATGTCATCACGTGACCGAGTTACTTCTTGCGTGGAGCTTTCTTGTCTTCGCGGGCCTGGTCGGCTTCGACTTGCTTGGCCACGGCGCGCTCCACGTAGTTGGCAAAGCTGCGACCGTCGAGGGCGGCGTACTTCTTGGCCAGCTTGGCAATGCGGGGATCGATGGTGATGCTGGTATTGATTTTCATAGTGTGGCAGCGTGTGGTATGTCTGCGCAGGATGCAATGGCTAATTTTGGAACGCCCAAGAGGCTCAGCGCCAAGGGAAAAGGGCGCTAAAGAGCAGCCTGCCCCATCTGCAATGACAGCAGCAACCACGTCTTCGCATAACAACCTGAACTCAATTCTTAATCTTCTTTCCAAGCCTGAAGCATGGCGAACCCTTCGCGGTTGCGTGGAGCCAGGGCGAGAGAGTCGAGAAGATGGCGGCGGGCACGTGGGGCGTCTGTAGGCCTGAGCAGGGAGGCCAGCCGGTAGTGTGTCTGCGCGGCTCCGGCAGGGTCCAGCAGTAGGAGCCGCTCGCTGGCGGCGATGGCCTCGGCGCTCTCCCCTGTGGCGGCGCAGGCCTCGGCCAGAGCGCGCTGCGGGGTGGTGAGAAAGGGGTTGAGCGCGTTGGCGCGGCGGGCGTTGGCCTTCAGCTCCGGCCAGCGTTTAGCGGCCATGTCCAGCTCGATGAGGCGCAGGTAGGCGCTCTGTGCACTGGCGGAGTGCGCGGCGATCTGGCGCAGCACAGCGGCCTCCTCATCGGTGCGCTTGAGCTGGCGCAGAGCCTGCACCTTGAGGGCGTAGCCGCTGTGGTCGTCTTCATAGCTCTCGGGCACCAGCTCAATGAGCCTGTCTGCCAGCGGGAGCACCTGCTCCCATTTTTGCGCCTGCACGAGGGTATCGGCCTCATGGTGCAGGGCGTGCAGGCTGGTGGGGTGCTTTTTGAGGTACTCGGCCAGGGAGCCAGGCTCAAAGGGATTCAATTCCTCAGGCTTGGGCTCTGCCCAGTCGGCTTTGGCACCGTAACTCTTGGCGCGGGCGGTGATCCAGGCAGTGAAGTCTTTTTCCAGCGCCTCCATGTCTCCCACATGCGCAGCCAGGGCGTCATTGATGCGCTTTCCTCCTGCGAGATCCCGCAGGATGCCCTGAAACTTTTCCTTCCCATGCTTGTCCATGAGGTACTCGACCACCTGGCTGGACTCATAGTAGGCAAACATGAGGTGCTCCTGGGTCTTTGGGGCCATGAAGGCACTGCTGAGACGGGAGATGGGCGTAAGCGTGGGGTCGTCTTCTTGCGCGTCTTTGCCCTCATTGAGCACCATGGCGCGGTGTTGCTCATTCATGGTCATGCCCCAGGCGGGATCGCGCTGGCGCTCTTCATAGACGCTGATGCCCTCGCTCAGCCAGCGGGGCATGCGGTTCTTGGTTACGGTGAGGGTGATGACATGGCAAAACTCATGCCAAAGCGTGGCCTCCCAATTGCTGCGGCCATGGGCCAGACTGCCGGGGCTGTTCATGGTGACGACGGTGCCAAAGCACACACCCAGCATCCCCTGCCCTCCCAGCGCGCCAAAGGTGCGGATGGCAAAATCCTGCTGGGCACCGAAGAACTCCACCAAAACAGGGCGCTGGAGGTCGAGTCCGTATTTGGCGCTGAGCACGCTCTTGGCATCGCGCAGGAGCGAGAGCGCGCGTTCGCCATAGATGGGCCAGTCGCGCTGCGGCATTTTCAAAACGAAGTCGGGGAAGGTCTTGGTGATGTACTTTCCCATCTCCTTTTCCAGCATGCCTAGATTGTGCGCCTGGATGTTGTAGCCGTCTTCTTTGCGAATGGCCTCGGCGAGCTTCCAGGCCTCATCCTCCTCGCCGAGGCGAAGCAGTGTATGGCAGAGCTGCACTTTGGCGGGCAGGTATTTGGCATCCATCTCCAGAGCGCGGCGCAGGTGCGAGGCACCTTCGGCAAAGCGGTAGGCGCGGGAGAGGCAACGGCCGATGGTGGTGTCCACCTCAGGATTTTGCGCCCATCGTTGCAGGGCCTGCTGGCGTGCGGCCTCCATCTTGGGGGCGTCTGCCTGGAAGAGATAAGCCACGACGGCACGCAGAGACCAGGCGATGGGGTGGTGCTCATCGAGATCAAGCACCTGCTGAATGGCGGCCTCCGCCTCGATGAATTTCTCCCCGCCGATGAGCAGCTCCGCCCGCAGCAGGTGGGAGGCATGGTGGTGGGGATTGAGCTCCAGGGCTTTTTTGAGGCTGTCGGCGGCCTTTTCGCGGTCGCTGGATTTGAACGCACGGGCCAGCCCGAGGCGGAGGTCTGCCGTCTCTCCGTGCGCCTTGAGTCCGGCGCGGAAGACATCGGCGGCGCGTTTTTCGTCGTCCTTGGCCAGGGCCAGATCGCCCTCGGCGAGGTAGGCGGCTTCGAGCTTGGCATCCTTTCCCTGCGCCACCTTGAAGTACTGGGCGGCGACTTTTTGGGCGTCTGCGCCGAGCACGAGCGCGGCTCGGCCGAGCACCACGGTCTCCATGGCGCTGCGGTCTTTGGCGGGCTTGGCCTTGGCGGCGTCATTGAGGGCAGTGAGGGCAGCCTGAGCCAAATCGGTGCGGCCCAGCATGCGGGCCAGGTCATGGCGGAGCATCAGGATCTCAAAGTGGCCAGGAAAGAGGACGAGCGCCTTGCCGATTTCGTCGAGAGCCAGTTCGTGCTGCCCGAGTTCCCGCAGGGCCTTGTAGCGCAGGATGCGCCAGTCGGGGGATTTCAGCCCCTTTTCCACCGCCGCCTCGCCAATACGGGCCACGAGCTCGTAGTCGCCCCTCGCGTAGAGCTCTCCCACAGGCCCGAGATTGCGCTCCTCAAAGATCTTTTCCAGATCAATCTGCTGAGCATGGACCGCAAAGGCGTGCAGGAAGAGCAACAGCAGGAAGACGGAAAGATGACGCATGGATGCAAATCGTACTTCAACCGCCTGTTCTCGCATGAGTTTTGCCATCTGTTGGCGGCTGCCCCCTTCCATTGAGGATCGTTGTGGGGCGGGTGTTCTTTGTGCGCGTCGTTCTAAAAAGCGCAGCCTTGGACCTTCAGATGCTACGGCACGAGTGCAGCCCACGCACGGTACCAATGACAGACAGCATTAGGCTTAGCACCTCACCAAGGTGGCGGCTGGACGAGCATTTCAGGATGCGATTTTTTTAGTTTATTTTCTGCGAGCGCTCAAATCCTGCTTTATGATCGCCCGCCCGGATGCCTGAGACGACTCTCTTTTTCCTGTTCATCTCCTGCTTCACACTGTCGCTGCTGCTCGATTTGCTGCTGCTGCCGGCCGTGTGGCGGCACAATGCTGCTTGGGCAGAGCAAAAGGGAATCCCGCGCCGCGTGGTGGACAGTCAGGGCATGTGGCGATGGACATGGAGTCTGATGTGCTTTGATTCCAATCTGCGTGTGACTCCCTCCATGAGATTTCTGGCGCTGGCGTCTGGGCTGCTTCGCCTGGCCGCCGTGCTGGGCCTGCTGGTACTTCTGAGCATCTCAAACCTGACCCCGCGCCCCTTTGCCCACAAGAGTCACGACACCGGCACGCATCATGCCTTGGCCATGCAAGCATGGGATGGCGCAATGATCTGAACGATCTTTGTTAGGCCCCGCGCTTTGGAACAAGCCAGAACACAGCCCACCTCACTGCTGCGGCAGCAGGATGGGAATGCCGTTATCAATCATGAAAAGGCGGGTGCCATCCTGCGTGGCCAGCGCAGCGCTCATCTGGCAGGAGGCGCACTCTTCGGCCGTGGCACGGCGCAGGGGCTGGTGGGTGTCAGGACAGCGCAGCAGGGGCAGGAAATCGTCGAGCCAGGTGGTGGAGGCCGAGGCAGTTTCGGAGGGCTTCATTCGCTTAGGTTACTTTAGTATTCTGCCATGGAAGGATCAATCTCACGCGCCCAGGCGATGATGCCGCCGGAGATGTTCCAGACGTTTTCAAAGCCCTGCTCGCGCAGCTGGCTCACGGCGCGGGCGCTGCGGCCTCCGCTCTTGCAGTGTACGAGGATGCGCTTGTCTCGCGGCAGCTCGGCGCTGCGCTCGCCGAGCTGGCCCAAAGGGATGAGCACCGCACCGGCGATACGGGAGATGCTCTGCTCATGGGGCTCGCGCACATCGAGCAGAAAGTGGTCGTCTCCGGCATCGCGGAGCTGTTTGAGTTCGTGGACGGTCATGGATGGAACGGAAGGGACGGAAGTGGGTGCAGAGGAAATGCCGCAGAAGCCCTGGTAGTCGATGGGCTGGGTGATGCTGGGGCGCTCTCCGCACACGGGGCAGTCGGGGTCGCGCCGCAGGGTCAGGGTGCGGAAACGCATGCTCAGGGTGTCCACATGCAGCAGGCGGCCGAGAAGCGGCTGGCCAACGCCAGTGATAAGCTTGATGGCCTCCAGCGCCTGCAGGCTGCCGATGATGCCGGGCAGCACACCGAGCACGCCGCCCTCTGCGCAGGAGGGCACCAGGCCAGGAGGCGGAGGCTGCGGGCACATGCAGCGGTAGCAGGGCCCGCCCAGATGCGGGGCAAAAACGGCCACCTGACCGTCAAAGCGCAGGATGCTGCCATACACGTTCGGTTTGCGCAGCCACACGGCCACATCATTGCTGAGATAGCGAGTGGGAAAATTGTCTGTACCGTCAATGATGACGTCGTAGTCCGCGGCGATCCGCATGGCATTGGCGGCGGTGAAGAGCTCGGGATGCACCTGCACATCCACGTGGGGATTCACATCCGCCAGACGGTCCCGCGCGGCGTCGAGCTTTTTACGCCCGAGGTCCTTCTGCCCAAAGAGCACCTGGCGCTGCAGATTGGTGATCTCCACAACATCCGGGTCCACCAAGCCCAGCCCGCCGATACCAGCCGCCGCCAGATACAAAGCGATGGGAGAGCCCAGCCCCCCCGCCCCGATGCAGAGCACACGCGCGCCACGCATTTTCCGCTGCCCCTCCAGGCCAAACTCCGGTATGGCCAGATGACGGGCGTAGCGGGAGAGTTCGGCTGGGGAGAGGTCGGGCATGGGAGGACATGCAGTTAAGCACGCGGCGTGAGCCGTTACAAGTGATGCGGGCACTCCGATGATCCAGCGGTTGCGGGAAAGCCGGTCGTGCCTAAACTGTCACTGCCATGCCTGATTGGACTCCCCCAACCCAAGTCAATCTGGTCGATCTGGGCTTCATGGATTCGCGCTCCAAGCTCATCGACCTCGCCGCCTTTCTCGACCGCGTGCAGCGCGCCGGGCAAGAGGGCGACTTCCGTGTGCAGGCGCTGAAAAACGCAATCTCCCTGCTCTCCCAAGACAAACCGCAGCGCGCCCGCGATGTGCTCCTGAGCTTCAGCGACCCCAGCTCCGAGCCCGTGGAAAAAGCGGCGATGCAGGGGGCCATCGGAGCGTATAAGAGTTGACGGTAGTTTGCAGTGGTTGACGATGGTTGACGGTTGTTTTTCCAATCCTTCCAGACCTCGAAACCACCTGATCGCCAACCACTGTCAACAATCGTAAACAACCGTCAACCACCGTAAACTTCCCCTCATGTACATCGAGCCCCACGGCCACATGGTCAGCCGCACCACGGATGACTACGAGCGCATGGCGCTGGCCGGCTGCCAGGCCATCTGCGAGCCCGCTTTCTGGGCAGGCTTTGACCGCGCCAGCGCAGAGGGCTTTTATGATTACTTCCGCCAGATCACGGAATATGAGCCCAAGCGTGCGGCCAAGTTTGGCATCCAGCACTACTGCTGGCTGTGCATCAATCCCAAGGAGGCCGAGGACCTGAAGCTGGCGGAGGATGTGATCGCGCTGATCCCGCAGTTTATCGACAAGCCCGGCGTACTGGGCATCGGCGAGATCGGGCTGAACAAAAACAGCCGCAATGAGCTGCGTATTTTTGAGCAGCATGTGCAGGTGGCGCAGGATTACGATCAGCTCGTCCTCATCCATACCCCGCACCTGGAAGACAAGTTGAAAGGCACGCGCCTCATCGTGGATGCGCTGAAAAACTTCCCCGAGATCAAGCCGGAACGCGTGATCATCGACCACGTGGAGGAGCACACCATCGACCATGTGCTCGACCATGGGTTCTGGGCAGGCATCACCCTCTACCCCGAGAGCAAATGCACCCCGCACCGCGCCATCGACATGCTGGAACATCGGCAGGCGGAACGCATCTGGATGAACAGCGCCTGTGACTGGGGCGTGAGCGATCCCCTGGCCGTGCCCAAGACCATGCAGGCCATGCGCCAGCGTGGCTGGAGCCCCGAGATGATCCAGCGCGTGGCCTGGGACAACCCGCGTGCCTTTATGGGGCAGAGCGGGAAGTTTAAGATGTGACCTGACTGCTCGCTGGCCGCCAGACAAAGAAGTTTTCTCCGATCAATCTCTCGCACGGCAAGCTGGGAACAGCGGTGAAGAAGGCGCGGCTGCAGCCGGGCTTATAGCGGTCATGCAGTTCGATGACGATGGCGTCGATGTCATGGATCCATGCGGCGCTGGATTCAAAAATTTCTTTTTCGGCGCCTTCCACATCCACTTTGAGCAGGTCCACCCGACCTCCGGGAAAATGGCGCAACAGCGTCGGCATGGAGACAGCAGGCACCAGGCAGCCGCTGCATGGTCCGGACACATTCTGCAGCTGATCCTCCACTCGCATGCCCCAGGAGCCGATACCCGGATCTGCGAGGAATATCTCTCCATCATGACTCCATACGGCAGCGCGCACCATCATCACGCCCGGCAGCCCGCCTAGGTGACGCTGCATCATGGCAAAATTCCCCTCTTCGGGCTCCACAGCAACGATCAGTGCCTCTGGAAACTGGGCACGAAAATACAGCGAGGCCAGTCCAGTATTGGCCCCCAGGTCCATGATGGCCATGGGACTCGCCTGGAAGGGCAGACGGTATTCGTGGTCCAGGAATATTTTCTTGAAGACTTGCATGTCAGTTTCTCCAGCACGCAGCATCACCGGAGTCTGCACCCCGGGTGCCTGGACGGAGATCTCAAAAGACTGGCCGAGCACATGAACACGCAGCCAGACCACCAGTCCACGAACAAGGCCCAGCACCTGAACATGCAAAAGGAAGCCATGGATCAACGCCTTGAGCCGTGCGCCGCCGGAAAGCTGATTTTTCGAGATTTCTGGAAGAGGCTCCATGCGAGCATAGGCGGCGGGCAAAGATTTCAAACACCCGAAGCGCGGGCATGCATGCCGCACGCCCGCCCAGGGTGCCAGTGATTATTTCGGCGGCATGTGAGGAGATAAATAGCAAAACTTCGGACACCAGTTCGAGGAGCCAGGGGATTGCACTTCGGCGCTGCTGCGTGCAAGATCAGAACTCTGACCGAATGACCGCGCCAAATCTCGACAACATCGCCCTCATCGCCGGCAACGGCATTTACCCGGAAACCTTTGTGGCGGCGGCGCGGAAGGCTGGAGTGCGAAAGCTGGTGGCGGCGGCGTTTACGAATGAGACAAAGCCGGAGCTGGCAGGGATGGTGGACGCCATCGAGTGGTTCCGTGTGGGCCAGCTGGGCAAGATGATCTCCTTTTTCAAAAAGCAGGGCGTGACGCAGACGGTGATGGTGGGCCAGATAGCGCCCAAAAACCTCTTCGACCTGCGCCCTGACCTGCGAACGCTGATCATGATGGCGCGGCTGAAGGAGCGGAATGCGGAGACGCTGTTTGGCGGCATTGCCAATGAGCTGGCGAAAGATGGCATCACCCTGCTGCCGGCCACGACATTTCTTGAAGACCTGATGCCCAAGCCCGGGCATGTGGCGGGGCCGCAGATCAAAAAGCGCCGGGTGGAGGATGCGGAGTTTGGATTCAAGATCGCCAAGGAAAGCAGCCGGCTGGACATCGGCCAGACGGTGGTGGTCAAGAACGGCACGGTGCTGGCGGTGGAGGCCTTTGAGGGAACGAACGAAGCGGTCAAACGCGGCGGTGCGCTAGGCCGCGGCGGTGCCACGATGGTGAAGGTTTCCAAGCCCAACCAGGATATGCGCTTTGACGTGCCCGTGGTGGGCCCGGAGACGATCCGCACCGCAGCCGGTGCCGGGGTGGATGTGATCGCGGTGGAGGCAGGCATGACCCTGCTGCTGGGGCGGGAGGAAGTCTTCAGGCTGTGCCTGGAGCTGAAGGTGACGCTGCTGGCGATAGGCTAGGTTTCACCTAGGTCTGCCATACGTCTGCCACCACACCGGGGACGGCTCAATTCTAGTCTCGTATTTTAGCCCTCGTTTGGGTCTAATAAGGCTGAATAGCGGATTATTCCGCTGTTCAGATAACATAATAACCAAACGATAAGATAAGCATAAAATGAAAACGAAACTAAACCACGCCTTCACTCTGATCGAGTTGTTGGTGGTGATCACGATCATCGCGATTCTCGCGGGATTGGCCGTGCCCACCTACACAGCGATCCAGACGACGGCCAATCAGACCCGCGGCGTCAACAACGCCAGACAGATCATCACCTCGATGAAGCTGTTCTCCAAAGAACACAGCAGCCAGTACCCCGACACGGTGGTCAATCCCGTGACAGGCAGCCTGGCGCAAAACGCCAACGACGCCTTCCGCCTCATGATCCAGGAAAGGATCGTGTCGGACGAGCGCATCTTTGGCTGCCCCGCCGGCTACACCCCGGACAACAGCCTGGGTGCGGCCCCAGACTTCCGCCAGGCGCTTACGCCAGGAGAGAACCACTGGGCCTTGACGGCTGGCCAGACGGACACCGCGGTGGGCAGCATGCCCCTCGTGTTTGAAAACCCCGCATCCCCCGGCTGGCCTCCCCAGTGGAATGCGAACATGGCAGGTCAGATAGCTCCCGGCCGCACCTGGCCCGGCGGCAAGATCATCATCGGTCGCAATGACGGCAGCGTGTCTGTGGAGACGCTGTCGGACGCCAAGGGCATGGTGGGCCCCAAAATGATGGCAGGCGGGGTGAACCTCTTCACCCAGGCCTCCGAGGGCATCCCGCAGCGCATCCTGCCGGTGGTGTACAGCGGCGCAGGCCTGCCGCCCAACAGCCAGCCGGACACCCTGCCACCACCCGCGACTGAAGGGCTGCCCGGATCCCAAGTGCCTGTGGCCCCGACCGCACCCGGAGCGCTGCCTCCTTCGGGACTGTGATCCTGGCTTGAGACTGTAGCTAAACTCCAAGCCGCCGGGTGCATGCCGCCCGGCGGCTTTTTTATGCTTTGATCTTCAGAACTCCAGCAGCGCCGGCGCCGAACTTCAGTCGTCTCCCGCCCTACCGAGAAAGGTGTCATTTTTTTCTCGCATTTCAGAGGCTGGTTGGGTCTAATCAGATGGATACCGGTTTATTCCGGAGCCACATAACATCATAACCAACCCGCAAAACATACGCCTCCAATGAAAACAAAAAGAAACCAAGCCTTCACTCTCATCGAGTTGTTGGTGGTGATCACGATCATCGCGATTCTCGCGAGCTTGGCCGTGCCCGCCTTCACCATGGTGCAGACCCAAGGCAACCAGATGAAAGGCGTGAACAACGCCAAGCAGATCATCCTCTCGCTGAAGCAGTTCTCCAAGGACAATAACAGCCAGTACCCTGATTCAGTCCCCAACCCGCTGACTGGCAGCCAGGCCCAGACCGCCAATGACGCCTTCCGCTACATGATCCAGGAGCAGATCGTCACCGACGAGCGCATCTTCGGCTGCCCTGCCGGCTACACTCCAGACAACGTGATCGGCCAGCCGCCAAACTACGGCAATGCCCTCATGCCCGGCGAAAACCACTGGGCCATGACCGCAGGCCAGACTGACACCAGCGTGGGCAACATGCCCATCGTGTTTGAAAATCCCGCAACCCAGGGCTGGCCTCCGCAGTGGAACGCCGACCTGGCAGGCCAGGTGAAGCCCGGCCGCACCTGGACCGGTGGTGCCATCATCATCGGCCGCAACGACGGCAGCGTCTCGGTTGAAAAGCTCAGCGGCAAGCGCGGCATGGTGGGTCCGAAGATCCTGCCAGGCGGCATGGACTCCTTCACCCAGGCTGCACAGAACATCCCTCAGCGTGTGCTTGGCATCATCTACAGCAACAATGGCATGCAGAGCGGCGGCACTGCCGGCGGCCCTGGCGGAGCCTTGGGCGGCGTTCCTGGAATGCCCCCTCCCGCCTTTGGCGCACCTGGCGGTGCTCCTGGCGGCCTGCCTGGTGGCCTGCCCCCCGCACCTGGTGCCCCTGGCCTGCCTGGCGCACCTGCTGCCCCAGGAGGTCTTCCCCCCTCCCCTCTTGGCCAGTAATTTTGCTCTAGCCTAAGGCATCATTGTACCTTCCACGCCGCCGGATGTATCTCATCCGGCGGCTTTTTTTGCACTTCCAAAGGCCGGTTTGAAGGCAAACCACTTGACCCCTTCCCCGGCATCTTGGATTACTGTCATGTGGCGAAAATTGCAGGCCGCCTGCCGTTTGCCACCCTCTCCCGAAAACCACCTGCACATGCCGACTTTCCCCACCCCTCGCCATGCACTGAACCGCACGCTCATCGGCTCCCTCTGGGCCGCCCTGATGGTTCTGATGCTGGCGGGCAAAGCGAGCGCTTTTGACACGGTGATCCTGGACCCAGGACACGGGGCCCATGACCGTGGCGCAGCAATCGGCTACGTGTATGAAAAGCACCTGGCACTGGACACCGCACGCCGGGTGGAGCAACTGCTGCGCAAAGAGGGGCTGAAAGTCATCATGTCCCGCAGCCGGGATGTCTTCATTCCGCTGCAAGACCGCTCCGCGCTGGGAAACAGCCGTGGGAATGCCATTTTTGTGAGCATCCACTACAACTACAACCGCGGCGGCAGCGGCTCCGGAGTGGAGACCTACTACCATTTTTCCTCCAGCTACATGCTGGCAGCATACATCCAAGCCTATCTGGTGCAGCGCACCGCCATGACCAATCGTGGTGTCAAGAGCGCCAATTTCCATGTTATCCGCGCCACCACGAAAAACCCCGCCGTGCTGGTGGAGTGCGGTTTTGTCAGCAACTCCACCGAGCGCTCCCACATGCTTACGGGCGAATTTCGCGCCAAGATCGCCGAAGGCATAGCCCAAGGCATCGTGGCGTTTCGCAAGTCCAAGTGAGACAGCGTCCTTAGCCGGAACTGTGGTAGGTGCATTCCACGACGTGGATAGGCATCATTACTCCGCTTTTGCAGGCTCCCATTCAAGGGTATCCAGAGCCTTGATCGCCGCCTGGAAGTAGGGGTCTTTCACATCGTCTGCCATGATGGAAATGGTTCCCAGAATATCTGGCAGAGGCGCCACAAAAGCGGACGCAGACACCCTGGGCAGCCCCACCTCGACGGGCTTTCCGACCATGAAGGCGTCAGTATAGGACGCCTGACAGCCGACGCCTTTGGCCAGCTTGATCTCCTGCAGATTCATTGCTCCCTCCACCGACCGGATGACTGCTTTCTGCTGCGCATTTTCAGCCGTACGCCGGATGTCTTCCATCGTGGTGTAACGTGCGGTGCTGTGAAAAAACGTCATCATCCAGCTTTTGTTGGGATCGCTGGCGGAGAAAAGAGAAACAGTCCATTGCTCTGGCAGTCCGAGTCCTTTGGCGGTGCTCATGTTGCCCACCCACCAGCCCGAAGGAATCTCGATTTGCAGCCGCCCCAGGTCACCGAAGATGAACTGGCGCCTCCCACCTTTCCACTCAGTGAATGGGCCGCAGGACAGCGACTGAGCCAGATGCTTGAGCATTGAGCGGTCTTCGTCTTTCGCCGCCGTGACTGATGCCTGCAGATGGATCCACTTGCCACGATAGGCGAGGCAGCAGATGAGATTTGCCTGTACAGACTTGTCGTCTTTACCGGCGTCGGCGGTCAGGTATTCGACACATTCGCATCCTGGTGCGCTCCATTGCTGCACGCTGGCCTGCTGGATCTGTGCATTCTGCCTGGCCTGAGCCCAGACATCATCGCGGCAGGCCACGCTGTCTCCACCTGATGCAGCAGGAGGCTCCACCACGACCACAAGACTGAAACGCCCGTCGCTGCAACGGTATTCCAGACCGTGCTCATTCGGCATCAGGTTCTCCATCGCGGGCACGGGACCGTCAAAGGTGACCTGCCAGCCCTGCCCAGCTACGGGAATGACCAATGACTCGGCATGCAGCGAGGCGCAGCAGAGCACACTGATCAGTGATGCTGTGAGGCCTCGGCGCATACGATCATGTCATGGATTACACCATCTCCATCATGCGCTTCTTCTTCGGTTTGCCGGCGCGCACGAGTTCCACATCGGCGGCCACGACTTTGTACTCGGGGCACATCGTATCGCCATCACAGCCCTGGCCGGTGACGTTGTTCACCATGGCGTCGGGGAAATGGAAGGTGGTGTAGAGGATGCCGGGCTTGACCTCATCCGTCACACGGGCCTCCAGTTCCACCTCGCCACGGGCGCTGAAGAGGCGCACGATGTCGCCGCTGCGGATGCCTTTTCGCTGGGCGTCGGCGGGATTGAGGGAAAGGTAGTCCTGCCCCACGATCTCGCTGTTGCCGGTGCGGCGTGTCATGGTGCCGCAGTTGTAATGTTCCAGGATGCGTCCGGTGGTGAGGATAAAGGGGAACTCGCCGCGGTGGGTTTCCAGCTCGGTGGATTCCTTCCAGGAGAAGAAATGGAAGTGCCCCTTGCCTCGGGTGAACTGCTCCTGGTGCATGATCTGCGTATCCACGCCGCCTTCCTTTACAGGCCATTGCAGGCCGTTCTCTCCCAGATTTTCCCAGGTGATGCCTTTGAAGAAGGGAACGATCTGCGCCACCTCCGCCAGCACGCCATCTGGCGTATAGTCTGGCTGGGCCACGCCAAAACGCTGCAACACCTCGCAGAGGATCTGGCCGTCGGGCTTGGTGCCGGGCAGCGGCTTCACCGTAGCGTTCACACGCTGCACGCGACGCTCGGCATTGGTGAATGTGCCGCTCTTTTCCAGGAAGGAGGAGGCGGGAAGAATGACGTCCGCGTACTTGGCGGTCTCCGTCATGAAGATCTCCTGCACCACGAGGAACTCCAGGCTTTCCATGGCATGGCGTACGTGGTGGGCGTCGGGGTCGGTCTGCACCACGTCTTCTCCCATGAGCCAGAGGGCCTTCAGCTTGCCCTCGATAGCGGCATCAAACATCTGCGGGATCTTCCAGCCGGGCTCGGTGGGTGTGGGCACGCCGTAGAAGTCGGCGTAGCGCTGCTGCACCTGGGGATCGGCCATTTCGTAATAGCCTGCGCCTTGATGCGGCTGGCAGCCCATGTCTGCGGCACCCTGCACGTTGTTCTGGCCGCGCAGCGGGTTCACGCCCACGCCGGGGCGGCCGATGTTGCCGGTCATCATCGCCAGATTGGAGATAAGCATGACGGTCTTGGCGCCCTGCTGGTGCTCGGTGACGCCCAGGCCGTGGAAGCTCATGGCGGCCTCAGCAGAGGCGTACTCGATGGCGGCGGCACGAACGAGGTCGATGCTGACGCCAGTGATCTTTTCCAGCTCGGCAAGATCCAGCGCACGCAGTCCGGCTTCAAACTCCTCCCAGTTTTCGCAGCGCTTTTTGATGAAGTCGGTCTTCACCAGACCAGCATCAAGGATGCAGCGGGCAAACATGTTGAGCAGCGCCACGTTGGTGCCAGGGCGGAGCTGCAGGTGGTGCTTGGCATAGGGCACCAGCTCGATCTTGCGCGGATCGATCACGATGAGCGGCGTGCCCTTCATGATGTGCTGCTTCAGGCGTGCGCCGGTCACAGGATGGCCTTCCGTGGGATTCGCCCCGATGACGAGGATGCAGCGAGTGTGCTCGATGTCCTCATACGAATTGGTGGCGGCACCGGTGCCAAAGCTCTTCTGCATGCCCCAGGCGGTGGGCGAGTGGCAGACGCGGGCGCAGCAGTCGATGTTGTTGGTGCCCATCACGTTGCGGATGAACTTCTGCATGAGGTAGTTTTCCTCATTGGTGCAGCGTGCGGAGGAGATGCCCGCCACCGACTGGCCGCCGTGGTCCGCCTTGATACGGGTCAGGTTGGTAAAGATGTGGTCGTAAGCCTCTTGCCAGGTGGCTTCCTTGAACTGGCCGTCCGGCTGCTTGATCAGCGGGGTGCGCAGGCGGTCTTTGTGATTGTAGAACTTGAAGGCAAAGCGCCCCTTGAGGCAGGTGTGCGCGTGGTTCACCTCGGCGTCCACCGGGGCCTGGATGCTGAGCACCTGATCACCCTTCGTCGCCACGTTGAGATTGCAGCCCACGCCGCAGTAGGTGCAGATGGTGCGGGTCTTCTTCGTCGCTTCGATGGACTTGGAGAAAAACACATCGCTGATGGCTGAGGTGGGACAGGCCTGGGAGCAGGCGCCGCAGGAGACGCACTCGGAGTCGGCGAAGGACTGGTCCAGCCCCTTGATGATCTTGGCATTGAAGCCGCGGCCATGCATGGAGAGCACGTGCTGGCCCTGGATCTCATCGCAGGCACGCACGCAGCGGGCGCAGTTGATGCACTTGGAGAGCTCTGACGTCATGTAGGCGTGGGAGAGGTCCTTCTTGCGGTCCAGATGGTTGGCACCGGCAGGATAGCGCACCTTGCGGATGCCCACCTTGGCCGCCACGGTCTGCAGTTCGCAGTTGCCGCTCACCTCGCAGGTCAGGCAGTCCAGCGGATGGTCAGTGAGCACGAGCTCGACGATGTTCTTGCGCAGCTTCCGCACCTTCTGCGATTCGGTGAAGACATGCATGCCCGCCGTCAGCGGCGTGTGGCAGGACGCCACCACGCGGCGTGGCCCATCGGCCTGCAAAGCGACTTCCACCGAGCACACGCGGCAGGCGCCATAGGGATCGAGCTGCGGCGCATCACACAGCGTGGGCACATGGCCGCGCCCGCGATGACGGTCAATGAAATCGAGCAGCGTATCGCCTTCATTGAAGCTGTAAGCATCGCCGTCGATGAATGCGGTGAGGGTGGAAAGATCCTTGACCATGGGTGCGCGCGTGAGGTGGTAGGGGTGGAGAACAGTTTAATGAATAGAACCGCTCTCGGGAAGGTGTTTTCGCAGGAAAATCATGTGTTTTTCGGGTGCGGTGCGATGTCGAAAAGCTCTCGGCATCAGGCCGAATCTATCAACGCTCAGCGTGCGCACGAAGACGCACCGCCGAAATTTATCGACCGCGCGATCACTGGAAGCCCTTAAGGGCCGTCACTCCCGCACAATCTTCGGCTCGATCTGCAGGCATCGTAGTTTTCCACCCTGCAGCCACCCTTCGTCGTTGCGGAGGATGGCGCGGAGGGTTTTCGGCGGGGTGGAACCGCTGATGTAGGTATCCGCTTTGATCAGAGTGATGGTGAGGGTGCCGTCGGAGTGGAGGAGGAGAGTCTGGGGCTTGTCGCTGTCGAACCAGCCATCTTCGGTAAAGGCGATGATCTTGTCGGCTTCGCGCTGGTTCTTGCAGATGCGGGCCTCGGAGGTGGCGGGTCGGAGGATGAGGGTGATCTGGTCGCCCTTTTCGGTGACGGTGGAGGTCCAGGCGGCGCTGGGCTGCTCGGCTCGGTCGCGTTCGGCTTCGAAAAGCGGGTGCCATTGTTTATCCAGCCCGGCGGCGGCGGCCACGGGGAGACTCAGACTGAGATCCAAGGATGCGGGGTGGCAGGTATTGCCACAGCACATCCAGGAGGCGGTGCCGCCGAGGGTGAGCGTCTGCCCCGGCTTGAGATCGGCGGGAGGGGTGATCTGGGTGCGCAGCATGACATCGCGCTCGAATCCCTGCGCCTTGATCTGAAACATGAGGGTGCGCTCGGGCTCGGGATAGACAAGCGGCCCGGCCTTCCAGCCACGTGGCAGATTCCACTTCATCTGCGTGGCCACGCCGACGATGCCAGGAAAGCGCCAGTAGGTGTGCCAGCCGTGCTGATGCTGCAGCCAGAGGCCGACGGTGAAGGGCTGACCAGGAACGATGGCGGTGGTCTCGGAGACGAGTTGAATCTTGAGGCCGGTCTGGGAGAAAGCTGAAGGCTTAAAGATGAAAAATGCCAGTAGGAGCAGCAGCAGAAAGCGGCAGGAACTGCCGAGGGACACGTGTGTCTGCGAACGGTTGAAGGTGAGCATGTGGAAAGGCAGAACGAGGGGTGGCGGCGGAATGCTGCGGGCTCGGCGGCCCGCGCTCCGGAAGGGGCAGTATGGATACGCGCCTGAGTGGGGCAAATGGTTCCCAAGATTGGGGAAAGGAAGAACAAGCGCGTGTGCCTGCTCTGCGAAAAAAAAACACCGCAGGGACTGGCCTGCGGTGTTTTACGAATACCCTGGGATGCAGAGCGGGAAGATGGGAACCAGCTTCGCTTACGCGAGTGCGGCGAGGCGCTTGGTCAGGGCGTCTTTGGACTGCACGCCGACGACGCTTTCCACAGCCTTGCCGCCTTTGAAGAAGACGAGCATTGGGATGGAGCGCACGCTGAACTGTGCGGAGAGATTGGGCGCTTCATCCACATTCACCTTGCCGATCTTGACCTTGCCGGCCTGCTCTTTGGCGAGGTCGTCGAGGATGGGTCCCAGCATGCGGCAGGGCCCGCACCATTCAGCCCAGAAGTCCACGATCACCGGAACGGTGGAGGAGGAGATTTCGGCTTCAAAATTTGCTTCGGTGAGGGTGACGACTGCTTCGCTGGCCATGATGTGGATAGGGTGGGGTGGAGAGAAAGGTTACGGCCGCACGCTGGCATCGGAGACACATGAATCAACGAAAGTTTTCGCCTACCCGGCCCAACAGGCTGAAAAAAGCGCCCACGGCCGAATGTGACGACATTTCCAGCAGCCCCAAAGATTGGAGTCAATCGAGCAAAAGATTCATTTAGGAGGGGTTGTTACCAGGAAGAATTGACGAATGTGAAAAACTCTTTCTTGCCGTTTCGGAGGACTCACGGCTGAATGGCTGTCCATGAAGCCAAGCCGCCACTCTGCGGGCCTGACGGGCCGGAGGTTGAAGCGTCTGCTGCATCAGCTGTGCGATCGCGCACAAGATGATGTGCGGAGGATGGCCGCGCACGAAGAGAGCGCCACCCACCAGCTGCGCGTGCGCATGAAGAAGATGCTGGCGCTGCTGCGGCTGGCGCAGGCAGGCATGGAAGAGCAGACGATGCAGGCCATGCGGCAGCACCTGCGTACGGTGAAAAACGCCTGCGCCGGAAACCGGGAGCAGGTGGTACGCTGCAGGCTGCTGGACAAACTGGCGCGCCGCTTTCACCTGGCACCGCGCCACCGCCCGCAGATCACGGGAGCTACGGCCAAGGCACCTGCCGCCGCAGGGCTGCTGCACCAGCTTTATGCGATGGGTCGTCTGATCGACAGCACCTGCATCGAGACGCTGACGGAGGAGCAGATTTTAGAGGAGCATGCGCGCTGCTACCGCAAGGGGCGGCGGCTGATGAAGGAGTCGTGCGAAACGACGAACTCCCGCACGCTGCACCGCTGGCGGCACCGGGTGAAGGACCTGTATTTCCAAACGCTGGCGCTCTCCCACCTGCGCGGGGCGGCCCGGCGCATCCGGCGCACACAGCGCCTGGGACATCTGCTGGGGCGTGACCAGGACCTGGCCAATCTGGCGACGGAGCCCGCTTTTGCCGTGCGGCGCAGCCCGTGGCAGGAGGTGATGCAGGAGCACCGCGAGGAGCTGCGGGAGCGCTATCTGGCACTGGGGCACAAGCTGTATGCACCGCACAACACGCGGTTCAGCGGACGGATCATGCAGAGTGTGTGAGCGCCATCCGGAATGTGCCAAGCACCAGCAGCTACTGCATTCGAGCATTTGGTGGTATGGACGCATCACACGTTTCGTTCGCATGCGGATGATGCTGAAAACCGCTCTAGGTAGTACAAGGCTTGCTGGACACAACAAGCCCCCCTGCCCCAGCGCGCAGACTTACAGACCTGCGGCGCGGCGGGCGTCCTGGACGAGGTGGATGAAGCGGGTGCGCTCTCCGGAGGTGTCGGTGCCCTTGGCCTGTTTGGCCAGGTTGAGCACGAGGTCATGATTCAGGCTGCCGAGGTGGTCTGCCCCACGCAGAAGGAGGCCGAAACCGACAACGGAGGTCTCAAAGACGAAGTCCTCGCGCGCATTGAGCAGGGAGTAACCGCGGTCGATGACCTGAAGCTTGCTGCTGTCAAAGGGGCCGACAGTCTGGGAGGTGAAGTGGGAGTTTGGCAGAGTCACAGTGGCAACCTGGCGGGCGTTGTCTCCGGTGCCGTTGGGCTGGAATTCATACCAGAGCACATGGCTGCCGGCGCTGCGGCGCTCGGGGGCGGCGAGGTGGCGCTCGCAGAGCATGCGGTACTGTTTGACGTTGGCCTGGTCAAAGCTGACCTGCACGGGGAAGGCGGCGTCAGAGGAGAGCACGGCGGACTGATCTGCCGGGAGCTGAATGACGACGCGCATGAGACGATGCGCGGGGTTCCACGGGCAGGAGGCCACCTCGGCTTTCCAAGAGTGGATGTAGAGGGAGGGGCGCTCGGCTTTGGCCTCAGGTTTGTTGGTGTTCGCAGCCTGAGGAGCGGGGGAGGCAAAGATCTCGCCTTTGGGTTTGGCTGGAGGCGGCGGGCGTAGTTGGGCGGGGCGAAGGCTGAACTGGTCGGCCGCCTGCTTGGTGGTGCTGACAAAGCTGCCATGTCCGGAGGCCATGGCAAAGCCCTGGGTAGGGGAACCTGAAGGAACTGCAACCTTGGCCGCAGGTGCGGGGACAGCCACCGGGGCGGGATCAGCCTTGGCCACGGCGACCACAGGGGCGGGAACTGCCGCCGGGGCAGGAGCAGGAGGCACGGCAACAACCTGCACCTCCTTCTTTTCCACCGGCTGTGGATTGACCACAGGCGCGGGCGCAACCGCTACGACAGGAGCTGGTGCTGGTGAGGGCAAACTCTTGGGGGAGAGCTTTTCAGCAGAGGCAGCGGTGGCTGCCAGCTGCGGGGCGCTGGAGTCTGGCTTGCGAGCAGGCTCGTCTTTGTCCCCCTGCTCTGCGGCGCTACGCATGTCGGGGGCAAAGGACCAGCCTGCAAAGAAGGCGGCTCCGGTCAGGGCGAGCACGGCGGCGATCTTGGCCAGCGTGCCCATGACGGGCCAGAAGAGCTGCGGAGCGGGCTTGCGCAGCGGGCGCGGCATCATGGGCTGAATGCGGCGTGGGAGATTGGAGGGGTGCAGCACGGCGTGGCGCTGCTCGTGGGTGAGGCGTGCCAGGGGGATCGGAGCGCCATGGCGGAGGGCGTCTGTCACGGCCTCGATCTGCTCCAGCTCATGGGCGGCGGCGGGGGTGGTGGCCAGCATCTCATGCATGGCGCGCGCCTCCTCGCCGCTGAGCTCTCCGAGCGCATAGGCGGTGAAGTGGGGATTGTCCTGAAGAGGGTTCATGATCTCGTAGGGGTGTATTCTTCGCTTACGTCGTTGTTCATCAGCTCGCGAAGTTTTTTGATGGCATGGTGCATGATGAAGCCGACATTGCCGACACTGAGGCCGGTGATGCCAGCGATCTCCTGGTAGGAGCAGTCGTGGAGAAACTTGAGGCGGACGACCTCGCGCTGATTGGGGCGTAGGCGGTCCACGCACTGCCAGATGCGCTCGTAGAGCTCATGCGTGCCAGCGTGCTGCGAGGGGTCGGGCTCGTGGTCGGTGGCGGCTTCGATAAGTTCATCGTTGCCGATGTCGAGACGCTGCTCCTTGCGGAGGATGTCAAAGGCACGGTTGCGGCAGACGGTGAAGAGCCAGGATTTGAGGTTTTCCCGCACACGGTCGGGCTCGGTGAGGTAGAGGCGCAGCATGGCGTCCTGCACGACATCGCGTGCACGCTCGGTGTCTCCACCAAGAATGCTGGCCGTGTAAGCGATGAGCGTGCTTTCATGCTGATCCAGGGCACGTCTGACCAACACGGCGGCTTCATCCTGTACGTGGGGGTCGGGCATGCGTAAGTTCAGGGTTGGAACGAGCGGGCACGGCAGGAAATTAGGCCGGAGCGGAAAGTTGACGCCATTTTCCGGCTTGGAAACCGTAATTTTGCTCCCACCCCCGCATACGAGGGGAGAGTTGAGACGATACGGAGTGGCTCACCAGCCGCCGCCGAGTGCCTTCACGAGGGCCACGGTGGCCAAAAGGCGGCGGGAGCGGATGTTGATGGCGCTGACTTCGGCATTCAGCGCGGAGGCCTGGGCTGTGGTGACATTGATGTAGCTCAGCGTGCCAGCCTGATACTGGTTGACGGCGATGCGCTCGCTCTCGCGGGCAGCGCGCACGGCTTCGTCCTGTGCCTGGGATTCAGCGGCGAGGATGCGCAGGGTGGAGAGCGCGTCCTCGGTCTCCTGCATGGCGGTGAGCACGGCCTGGCGGTAGTCAGCCACGGTCTGACGCCAGGTGGCGTCCGCCTGGGCCTTGGCGGCGATGCGCTGGCCGCTGTCGAGCAGGTTGAAGGTGGCGTCGGGTCCAAAGGACCAGTAGTTGTTTCCCTGCGCGAGGAGATTGGTCAAAGCGCGCCAGCCGGAGGAGGCACTGAAGGAGATGGTGGGAAAGAAGGCGGCGATGGCAGCACCGATGCGCTCATTGGCGGCAGCCACACGGCGCTCCGCCGCAGCGATGTCCGGCCTGCGCTGCAGCAGCGTGGAGGGCGCATTGGAGGGCAGGCCGGGGATGTGGGTGGACAGCGTGGCGGGCTTCAGCCCAAAGTCCGCCGGAGTGCGCCCCGTAAGCACGGCAATGGCATGCTCCATAGTGGCGCGATTGACGCCCACATCGATGAGTGCAGCGCGTGCGGTGGCGAGCTGGGTGGCGGCGAGGGCCACGTCTGCCTCGGAGGCAACGCCCTGGGCCTTGCGGTTTTGGGTCAGCTCCAGAGACTTGGCATAGCTGGCCACCTGGCGCTCCAGGAGGTTTTTTTGGGCATCTGCGGCACGCAGCGTGAAGTAGCTCTGCGCGGCCTGCGCCTGCAGGGTGAGGCGCATGGTTTCCACATCGGCCCTGGCGGCTTCGGAGTCGGCCTTGGTGGCCTTGGCGCTGTGGCGCAGACGGCCCCAGATGTCGATCTCCCAGCTGGCCTGGCCGCTGATGGACTGGATCTTCTTCACCCCAGATCCTGCCCTGGCCGCATTGATGGAGTTTGCACTGCCGCCACCACCGAGGGCACCACTCATGTTCACCGTGTAGTCGGCGCTGGTGGAGGCCGTGGGCAGGAAGGCAAACTTGGCGGCGGTGAGCAATGCGGAGGTCTGCTGCGCCTTGGCCACAGCGGACTGGAGGGACTGGTTGGACACCTCCAGGCTCTGCATGATGGCGTCGAGGTCCCGGTCATGGAAGATGGACCACCAGCTGCCACGCGGCAGATGGTCTGCGGGCACCGCCACCTTCCACTCTTTGCTCTCCTTGAAATGAGCAGGCAGCTTCATGGCCGGAGCCTGCTTTTTGGGTGAGAAACTGCAGCCAGCGGCTGCCAGCGTGAGCAGCGGGAGAAGGAAACGGGTCATCATAGTGCAGCGGGAGCGGGAGCAGAGACAGGATGCGTTACGGGCGAGATGTGGTGTTTTTTCAGGAAGCGCAGCCGCAGGCTGTCGAGAAAGAGATAGACAACCGGCGTGGTGTAAAGCGTGAGCACTTGGCTGACGATGAGCCCGCCCACCACGGCGATGCCCAGCGGGCGGCGCAGCTCGGAGCCCACACCGGTGCCAAAGGCCAGCGGCAGTGCGCCCAGCAGCGCGGCGGCGGTGGTCATCAAAATGGGGCGCAGGCGCAGCTGGCAGGCCTCGTAGATAGCCTGGAAGGAATCGAGCCCGCGCTCGCGCTCTGTCTGCAGCGCGAAGTCGATCATCATGATGGCGTTCTTTTTCACGATGCCGATGAGGAGGAAGATGCCGATCATGGCCATGACATTGAAGTCCATGCCAAAGACATAGAGCGCCAGCAGCGCGCCCACCCCGGCAGAGGGCAGCGTGGAGAGGATGGTGAGCGGGTGCAGAAAGCTCTCGTAGAGAATGCCCAGCACGAGGTAGATGACGATGAGCGCGGTGAGGATGAGGATGGGCTGGTTGTTCAGCGAGGCCTGGAAAGCGCCCGCCGTGCCGGCAAAGATGCGCTGCACATCTTCTGGCAGGTTCAGCTTGTCCACGGTTTCCGTCACCGCTTCAGTGGCCTGGGCAAAGGAGGTGCCGGGAGCCACATTGAAGGAGAAGGTGAGCGCGGTGAACTGCCCCTGATGACTGATGGAAAGCGGTGCGGGCGCGGCCTCCCAGCGGGCGAGCTGATTCAGCGGCACCAGCTTGCCGGAGGTAGTGCGCACCATCACATGCTCGAGTGCGCCTGCGTCGTCGTTTTGTGAGGCCTCCAAAATGACGCGATATTGGTTCAGCGGCGCATAGATGGTGGAGACCATGCGCTGGCCAAAGGAGCTGTTGAGCGCGGCATCCACGGACTGCATGGTCACGCCAATGCGGGCGCAGGCATCGCGGTCCACCACGAGGCGGGTCACGGTGCCCTTGTCTTCAAAGTCGCTGTTCACATCAGTGAGCTCCTTGAGTCCCAGCAGCGCCAGACGCACCTTGGGCTCCACACTGCGGAGGGTGGCCACGTCATTGGCCATGAGGGTGTACTGATACAGCGCACGGCTGGAGCGGCCGCCGATGCGCAGATCCTGCGAGGGCATGAGCAGCAGCATGGCACCGGGAATTTTGGAGAGCTTGCCACGGAAGCGGGCAAGAATGGCGTCCATCGGCTCACGCTCGGCCAGGGGCTTGAGCGCTACGAACACGCGGCCGGTGTTTTTGGGGCCGCCCATGCGGGAGTCTGAGCCGCAGCTGGCATTGAGCTTGGCCACGGCGGGGTCGTTTTGCACGAGGTTGGAGATCGTGATGATCTTGTCGCGCATGGCCTGGAAGGAGATGTTCTGGTCGGCACTGATGCTGCCGATGAGGAGGCCGTTGTCCTGCTGGGGAAAGAAGCCCTTGGGGATGGTGACGTAGAGCCAGCCGGTGAGACCCACGATGCCGAGAAGAGAGCAGAGCGTGAGCCAGCGGTGGCGCAGCGCGATGTGCAGCGTGTAGGCGTAGAAGGACTGAATCCAGAGGAAGATGCCCTCCGAAAAGCGGGCAAAGAAGCCGGGCTTGTGATCATGCGGATCCGCCCTGACCATGCGTGCGCACATCATGGGCGTGGTGGTGAGTGAGACCACGAGAGACACGGCGATGGCCACGGAGAGCACCACGGCAAACTCGCGGAAGAGCAGCCCCATGAGCCCGCCCATCAGAAGAATGGGAATGAACACCGCCACCAGGGAGATGCTCATGGAGATGACGGTGAAGGTAACCTCCCGCGTGCCGCGCCGCGCGGCCTCCATGACAGGCATGCCGTTTTCGATGTGGCGAGTGATGTTTTCCAGCACCACCACGGCGTCGTCCACCACAAAGCCGGTGCTGATGGTGAGGGCCATGAGGGAGAGATTGTCCAAACTGTAGCCGCAGAGGTACATGACCCCGAAGGTGCCCAGCAGGGAGACGGGCACGGCCACGCCGGGAATAAGGGTGGCGCGAGCGCGGCGCAGGAAGGCAAACACCACCAGCACCACCAGCGCGATGGCAATGAGAAGCGAATGCTGCACGTCATCAATGGAGGCCTTGATGGTGATGGTGCGCTCCATGGTGATCTCCAGATTCATGGCCGCCGGGATCATGGCCTTGAGCCGCGGCATGAGGGCTTTGATCTTGTCCACCACCTCGATGATGTTGGCCCCGGCCTGACGGAAGACGACAAAGGAGACGGATGTCTTGCCATTGGTGCTGCCGTAATTGAAGGCGTCCTGAACGGCGTCAGTGACCTCTCCAAGATCCGCGAGACGCACGGCGGCTCCATTGCTGTAGCTGACAATGACGTTTTTGTACTCCTCGGCCTTGGAGAGCTGGTCGCTGGCCACCACCTGCCAGCGGTGGCTGCGGTCTTCCACGATGCCCTTGGGCCGTGTCACATTGGCGCTGGTGATGGCAGCACGCACATCCTCCATGGTCAGATTGGCGCGCGTGAGAGCGGGCATGTTCATGGTGGCGCGCACGGCGGGCAGCGAGCTGCCGCCGATGCTGACATTTCCCACGCCGTCCACCTGCGAGATCTTTTGCGCGATGACGGTGGAGGCCACGTCGTACATCTGCCCGGGCGTGGCCACGTCCGAGGTCAGCGCCATGATCATGATGGGAGAGTCCGCCGTGTTCATCTTGCGGTACGTCGGATTTCCCGGCATGCCGGTGGGCAGCAGGCTGCGGGAGGCATTGATGGCGGCCTCCACATCGCGTGCGGCGCTGTCCACATCCCTGCTGATGTCAAACTGCAGGCTGATGCTGGTGACGCCCATGGAGGACGAAGAGGTCATCTCCGTGACACCGGCGATGCGCCCCAACGCACGCTCCAGCGGCGTGGCCACGGTGGCGGCCATGGTCTCCGGACTGGCACCGGGCAGCGAAGCGGAGACGGAGATGGAGGGCATGTCCACCTGCGGCAGCGGAGACACCGGCAGACTGGTGTAGGCCAGGGCACCCGCCAATGCGACCGCCAGCGTGGCGAGCGTCGTCGCCACGGGCCGGTGGATGAAGGTGTCTGTAAAACTCATGCGATGGCGGGGCTGGCGACGGCCGTCTGCTCCGCCGCCTGTCTGCGATGGGCGGAGGGAGCAAAGCGGTCAAAGATGAGATAGATGACCGGCGTGGTGAAAAGTGTGAGGAGCTGGCTGAAGAGCAGGCCGCCCACCATGGTAAGGCCCAGCGGATGGCGCAGCTCGGAGCCCTCCCCATGGCCGATCATGAGCGGCAGTGCACCGAGCAGCGCAGCCAGCGTCGTCATGAGGATGGGGCGGAAGCGCAGCAGGCAGGCCTGGTAGATGGCCTCGCGGGGGGACATGTTGTGCTCGCGCTCGGCCTCAATGGCGAAGTCGATCATCATGATGGCGTTCTTTTTCACGATGCCGATGAGCAGCACGATGCCGATGATGGCCATGACGCCGAGCTCGCTGTCTGTGAGCTTGAGCGCCAGCAGCGCACCCACGGCGGCGGAGGGCAGCGTGGAAAGAATGGTGAGCGGGTGGATGAAGCTCTCATACAAAATGCCGAGCACGAGGTACATGACGACCACGGCGGCTAGGATAAGCAGGAGCTGATTGCTTAGCGCGCTCTGGAAGGCGAGCGCGGTGCCGGCAAAGGCGGTCTCGATGCTGTCGGGCATGTTGATCTCGTTTTTGATGCGCTGGATCTCCGCCACGGCGGCACCGAGGGAGACACCGTGCGCGAGATTGAACGACACGGTGGCGGCGGGAAACTGATCCTGATGTGCGACCGCGAGCGTGGCGGGCTCCTCGACGATCTTGGCCACGGCATTCAGCAGCACCTGCTGCCCGCTGGTTGATGGCACGCGCACCTGGTCAAAAGCGGCCAGCCCTTCCTGAAACTCCAGGTCATGCTCCAGCACCACGCGGTACTGCCCGCTCTGGGTGAAGATGGTGGAGACGAGGCGCTGACCAAAGGCATTGTAAAGCGCAGCATCAATCGCCGCGACGGTAACGCCAAGACGGCTGGCGGTCTCGCGGTCGATGATGACACGCGCCTGCAGGCCGCGATCAAGAAGATCATCGGCCACATCAGCGAGCAGTGGAGACTCGCGCAACTCCTCCACCAGCGCGTGCGTCCAGTCCTGGAGAGACTCGATGTCGGGAGACTGCAAGGTGAACTGGAACTGCGTGCGGCTAACGCGGTCTTCGATGTTGAGATCCTGCACAGGCTGAAGGTAGAGCTGCACATCGGGCAGGCGGTTGGCCTTGTCCTGCAGGCGGCGCACCACCTGCATGGCGGTGGCGTCGCGCTCATGGCGGGGGCGCAGATTGATGAGCAGGCGGCCGGTGTTGGGCGTGGTGTTGACGCCATCCACCCCGATGAAGGAGGAGACGCTCTGCACGGCATTGTCTTCGAGGATCAACCGCGCCAGTGCCTGCTGCCTGCGCCCGAGCGCGGAGAAGGACACATTTTGCGGAGCCTCCACAAAGCCCTGGATGAGCCCGGTGTCCTGCAGAGGGAAGAAGCCCTTGGACACGCTCTCATAGAGAACGCCGGTGGCCACCAGCGTGGCGATGAAAACGAGCATGGTGGTGGCGCCGTGATTGAGCACGACACGCAGCACGCGGCCATAGAGGGCGATGATGGCATCAAAGCCACGCGATACCATCTGCGCGATGGGCCCCTCCCCTCCATGCCGGAGCAGGCGTGCGCACATCATGGGCGTGAGGGTGAGCGAGACGATGGCACTGATGACGATGGAGATGGCCAGCGTGATGGCGAACTCGCGGAACAGGCGGCCCACCACGTCCTGCATGAAGAGCAGCGGAATGAGCACGGCAATGAGCGAGAGCGTGAGGGAGATGATGGTGAAGCCGATCTGGCGCGCACCTTTCAAAGCAGCCTCCATGGCGGAGTCTCCCGCCTCGATGTAGCGCGCGATGTTTTCAATCATCACAATGGCGTCATCCACCACGAAACCGGTGGCGATGGTGAGGGCCATGAGCGTGAGGTTGTTCAAGCTGAAGCCGCAGACCCACATGACAGCAAAGGTGCCGACGAGTGAGAGCGGCACGGCCACGGCGGGAATGATGGTGGCGCTGACGCTGCGCAGGAAGACAAAGATGACGGCGACCACCAGCACGATGGAAAGCAGGAGCTCATACTGCACGTCCTCCACGGAGGCGCGGATGGTGGTGGTGCGGTCGGTGAGGAGCTGCACGTCCACAGCCTTGGGCAGGTTTTCCTTCAGCTTGGGGATCAGCGCTTTGATGCGGTCCGCCACCTCGATGACGTTGGCACCGGGCTGGCGCTGCACATTCACCACCACGGCGGGCTGCACATCCGCCCAGGCGGCGAGGCGTACGTTTTCCGCCTCATCCACCACGTCGGCCACGTCGATGACACGCACGGGGGCGTTGTTGCGCCAGGCGATGACGAGATTGCGGTAGTCGTCTGCGGAGATGAGCTGGTCATTGGCATCCACGGTGCTGCTGCGCGTGGCGCTGTCGAAGCCGCCCTTGGGCTGGTTCACATTGCCGGTGGAGATGGCCGCGCGCAGATCCTCGGTGCTGAGGCCGCGTGCTGAAAGCGCCACCGGATTGGCTCGAATGCGCACGGCGGGGCGCATGCCGCCGCTGAGGGAGACAAGGCCCACACCGGAGATCTGCGAGAGCTTGGGCACGAGGCGCGTGTCTGCGGCATCCTGCACCTTGATGAGCGGCAGCGACTGCGAGGTGAGCGCCAGCGTGATGATGGGCGCGTCGGCAGGGTTGACCTTGTTATAAACCGGCGGGTTGGGCAGGTCGGTGGGCAGCAGCGTGGTCGCGGCATTGATGGCGGCCTGCACGCTCTGCTCGGCAATGTCGAGCTTGAGCCCAAGAGTGAAGCGCAAGGTGATGACAGAGGAGCCGCCGCTGCTGATGGAGTACATCTGCGCGAGACCGGGCATCTGCCCAAACTGGCGCTCCAGCGGCGCGGTAACCGAGGACGTCATGACCTCCGGACCTGCACCGGGATAAAGCGTGACAACCTGGACGGTAGGGTAGTCCACCTGCGGCAGCGCGGAAACTGGCAGCAGGCGATAGGCAAGGCCGCCCACCAACAGCACGGCCACCATCAGCAGCGTGGTGGCTACGGGCCGCTCGATGAAGATGCGTGAGGGGTTCATGCGGAGAAGCTTAGGCGGTGGCCGTCATCAGGGAAGCATGGCGGCTTTGTCGCCTTTCCCCTGCCCTTTTGCCTTGTCTTGATCGCCGCTCTTGGCCAGCCTGCCAGCAGGTGGCTTGCCAGGGATGATGACCTCGACCTTGGCGCCTTCGCGCAGGCGGTCCACTCCCTGGGTGATGACTTTGTCTCCAGGCTTCAGGCCTTCAGTGATAAGCACGCGATCCCCCTGCGTGGGGCCGGTGGTGACGGTGTGCATGCTGACGGTGCTCTCGGCCTCCTGCAGCACATAGACATAGGCACCTTTGGCTCCGCGCTGGATGGCATTAGCCGGTGCCACGGTGGCATTGGGAATCGTGTTCACGAGCAGACGTGCAATGACAAACTGATTCGGGAACAGCAGGCTTTCGGCATTGGGCAGCTGCGCCTTGAGCTTGAGCGTGCCGGAGGTGAGGTCGATCTGGTTGTCGGTGGTGAGCAGGTGGCCGCGGCCGAGCAGCTTGTTCATTTCCTTGTCCACGGCTTCCACCTGCACTTTGTCTCCGGAAGCCAGGCGCCTGCGCACAGCATCCACGCGCTCCTGGGGGATGTTGCAAATGAGGCCGATGGGGTCCATCTGCGTGATGATGACCAGCCCATTGGCATCAGTGGAGCGGATCATATTGCCCGGGTCCACCTGGCGCAGGCCCACGCGGCCGGTGAGCGGTGCGGTGACTTTAGTATAGCTGAGCTGCAAGGCCGCGCTGGCCACAGCGGCGCGGTCTGAGGTGAGCGCGGCATCATACTGACGCACCAGCGAAGCCTGGGTGTCCACCTGCTGTCGGGCGATAGAGTCCTGCTTGAGCAGCATGGTGTAGCGGTCCATGTCTTTGTGGGCATTGGCCAGCAGCGCCTCATCGCGTTCGAGCTGGCCTTTGGCCTGATCAAGTGCCACCTGGAAAGGGCGCGGGTCGATCTCCGCCAACAGGTCGCCAGCTTTGACCATCTGGCCTTCGACGAAGTGCACCTTGTCCAGCTGGCCGTCCACACGGCTGCGCACGGTGACCACATATAGCGGCGTGACGGTGCCCGCGAGGCTGACCCATTCGTCAAAATTCTCCTGCTTCACTTCTCCCACCGTGACGGCAGCCGTGCCGCCACGCATTCCCCTGCCCCCAGGCGCTCCGGCAGCCGCAGGCTCGGGACGGTGCATCCACAGCCAGCCGCCCCCGGCAAGGGCTAGAAAGATGATGATGAAGCATCCGGCGCGTCCTTTAGCTGACGGCGGATTGGTAGAAGGGGTGGGTTCGTTCATGTCTGGGGGTCGGATCGCACACGGATATATAACCAAGCATCAAAGGCTTAGTTTTAGGCAGCCGCACGCAGAACTACGAATCTGCCAAGGGCTAAGTAGCAGTCCAGCAGCAGGAAAGGCCAAGAAAAAAAAAGAGCCGTTATTGTGCTGTCCCTGCCTGCACTAGTCACACAAGGCCAATGCCTAAACCCTGTGGCGCTGAGCGCGAACGCTCTCACAGCCACTCCCTCAGAACCAAGCAGTTTTTGGTTTAGAGTGCGGAGTTTGGATGGTGATGATTTGGAATCGTACTGAAGCGAAGATAGACAGTTGCAAGCTGCCCGAAGGGCGAGTGCCCACGTGAGCCGCTGCCACCGGAAGTCCACAGGCTCTGTTCCCTCACCTGGCCGTCGGAAAGCGGTGGCTGCGATGCAGGCCTGCACCTGGCAACTTCGCGACCACGCCGAATGGGCCAGCATGCTCGCGGAGCGTCAAATTCAATGCGGCAGCGCGCTTTGCTGCGGCCTCGCTCCAGGTACGGCTGCATCAGGCGAAGTAATGACCCTAAACATAGCATGACCTACCATTTGATGATGAATCATGACAGGTTTGCAGCCTGACGAGCCGCTGAGAGCAAAAAAAGAACGCGACTGTACATCATGCAGCAGACAGGCTGATGACGAAGTGCTGCAGCAACCGGCGAAAGCGGCTGTTGCCGTTCTTTAGACCTGTTCTCGAAAAGAATGTCCGATTGAACCGGCGAGCGCAGCGGCCCCAGTGGCAAGGCGGGAGCGCCGCCTGCTATTTAAAAATAACAGGCAAGCGACCAACGCAGCCACTGGGGCCGCTCCGCCGCTCGGGCAATGTGACAGGCTTTTCGAGAACTGGTCTACATCCCCAGCTCGGAAACCGGACGCGGGGTGAGGTCGGCGACGCCTTTGGGGAACATGCGACCACGGGCGGTGAGGATTTCGGGCTCGTCAGGGGTGACGAGAACGACATGCTCGTAGTGTGCGCTGGGCTTGCGGTCCAGGGTGATGACCGTCCACTTGTCCTCAAGCACACGGGTCTTGCCGGTACCGAGGTTGATCATGGGCTCGATGGCAAGCGTCATGCCTGCCTTGAGACGGGGGCGCTCGCCTTTTTTGCCATAGTTTGGCACCTGAGGCTCTTCGTGCAGCTTGCGGCCGACGCCGTGACCGACGAACTCGCGCACGACGCTGTAACCGTACTGCTTCACGTGGTGCTCCACGCTATGGCAGAGGTCTCCGAGCATCCAGCCGTCACGCGCGTATTTCACGGCATTGAGGAGGGATTCTTCGGTGGCGGCGAGGAGATGAAGCGTTTCCTGGGCGACATTGCCGACAGGAACGGTGAGGGCGTTGTCGCCCACCCAGCCATCGTAATGCACACCGACGTCGATCTTGACGACATCGCCGTCCTGAATCACGCGAGGTCCACCGATGCCATGCACCACCTCTTCGTTGATGGAGATGCAGATGTTGCCAGGAAACTTGTCGCGACCGTAGCCCAGGAAGGCGCTGGTGGCACCGCAGGCTTTGATCTCTGCGGCGGCAAAGCGGTCGACCTCGGCCGTGGTGATGCCCACGGCGACCTGTGAGGCGGTTCTGATGAGAACATCGCGCGCGACCTGGCAGGCTCTGCGGATGCCCTGCTGCTGCGCGCCGTGGCGGATGGGAATGCTTCCCGGTTTAAGAAAGGCCATGACGCGCTCGAGGTGGCTCACTACTTGAGCATGAGTTTGTAAGCGACGCCGATGAGCACGATGGCAGCCAGGACGACCCAGAGGATGACGATGGTCTTGGAGTCCATGGGGCGAACGCCCTGCTGCACACGGTCCACACGGCCACGGATGCGGCCCTTCTTGAGGAAGCCGTCATAGTGGCTCTGCAGCAGATGGGTTTCCACCTGGCGCATGACATCGAGCACGACGCCCACGAGGATCAGCAGGCTGGTGCCGCCGAAGAACTGCGCAGCGGAGCTGGAGATCTTCATGAGGGAGCTGACCATGCCAGGCATGACATACAGGCCGGTGAGGAAGATGGCGCCTGCAAAGGTGAGGCGGCTCATGGTGAAGTCGAGGAAGTCGGCGGTGGGCTTGCCAGGGCGGATGCCCGGGATGTAGCCGCCGCTCTTCTTGAGGTCTTCAGAGATCTGCGTGGGCTGGAACATGGTGGCCACCCAGAAGTAGCTGAAGAAGAAGATCAGGAGGGAGGAGGCGACGTAGTACACCCAGCCGCTGCTCACGAAGAGGGCCATCTTCTGGATCCAGTTCACGTCCTTGAAGAGGGAGGCGAGAATGGTGGAGGGGAAAAGCAGGATAGCCTGGGCGAAGATGATGGGCATGACGCCGGAATAATTGATCTTCAGGGGAAGATACTGCGTCTGACCGCCATAGACCTTGCGGCCGACGACGCGCTTGGCGTAGGTGATGGCGATGCGGCGCGTGGCCTGCGTGAGGGCGATGACACCTGCGATGACGAGGATCATGAAGCCCATGAGCAGCACGAGGGTGAAGGCACTGGAGGGGCTGGCCTTGACGCTGCCGACGAAGGTCTGCCACACCTGGATGAGGGCACCGGGAAGGTCGGAGACGATGTTGACGCAGATGAGGATGGAAACACCGTTGCCGATGCCGCGATCAGTGATCTGCTCGCCCAACCACATCATGAGCATGGTTCCGGCGGTGATGGTGATGACGCTGGTAAAGAGGAAGCCGTAGCCGTAGTTGGGCACGAGCGGGCGGCCGCCGAGTTTGTCGATGGCATCCTGCAGGCCTGCCATAAGGTAATTCTGCTGAGGATCTGCCAGAGACTGGGCGAGGAGCCAGGACTGGAACACGCAAAGCACGATGGTGGCGATGCGGGTGTACTGGGTGATCTTCTGACGGCCGCCTTCTTCACGGGCCATCTTGCTCAGAGGAGGCCACACAGCAGTGAGAAGCTGCAGCATGATGCTGGCGCTGATGTAGGGCATGATGCCAAGGGCGAAGATGGCGCAGTTTTGCAGGCCGCCGCCGCTGAAGATGTTGAGCAGAGCTGCCACCTGGGCGGCTCCGGAGGCGTTGTCTCCCGCCTTGTTTTCGATCCAGGCATTGAGCACCGTGGGATCGACGCCCGGAAGCGTGATGGAGGCACCGATGCGGACGATGACAATCATCGCCAGGGTGAAGAGAATGCGCGAGCGAAGTTCGGGGACTTTGAAGCTGTTGGCAAAGGCAGAGATCATGAGAGAATGGCTCTAAGCGAAGATGGGCCAGAATCCTGACAGCAGACGCTGCGGGGAAACCGGCCCATCAAAGAGGTTGGTTAAGGGGAGAAAAAATCAGGCAGCGATGGAACCGCCGGCTTTTTCAATCTTTTCACGGGCGGAGGCACTGACTTTCGCGCCCTGGATGGTCAGCTTGCGGGAGAGATCTCCCGAGCCGAGGATCTTGATGATGTCGCAGGTGCGGGAGACGAGGCCGGCTTCACGAAGAGCGGCTTCGTTGATCACAGCGCCGTCGTCGAAGGCGTTGAGCTCACCGACATTCACGACTTCAATGGCGTCCTGGAAAAGGGCGTTGTTAAAGCCCTTCTTGGGGAGACGGCGGTGCATCGGCATCTGGCCACCTTCAAAGCCAGGGCGGATGCCACGGCCTGCACGGGCCATCTGGCCCTTGTGTCCCTTACAGGAGGTTTTGCCATGACCGGAGCTTTCGCCACAGCCAATGCGCTTGCGGCTCTTCTTGGCGCCGGGGCGGGGTTTGACGTCTTGGAGTTGCATGAAAATGAAAAGAGGAAAAAGGATTCAATCAGAGGGCCTTGCGCTCCTTGATCTCCTTGCCGCGGGAGCGGAGGATCTCATCTGCGGGGCGCAGGGCGGTGAGGGCGGCCAGCGTGGCACGCACGACGTTGGCGTGGTTGCTGGAGCCGAGGGACTTGCCGATGACGTCCTTGACGCCTGCGGCTTCAAGCACGGCGCGGGCACCACCACCGGCGATGATGCCGGTACCAGGGGCTGCGGGCTTGAGGAGGATGTGGCCGCCACCGTGGGCACCCGTCACTTCATGAGGGATGGTGCTGTCCTTGAGGACGACGGAGAACTGGTTCTTGCGGGAGGCTTCCGTTGCCTTTTTGATGGCGTCGGAAACTTCGTTGGCCTTGCCAAATCCGCAGCCAACCTTGCCCTTGGCGTCGCCGGAAACGACGAGCGCGCTGAAGCTGAAGCGACGGCCGCCTTTGACGACCTTGGCGCAACGGTTGATGTGGACGACTTTTTCCACACCGTCCACTTCGCGAGGACCGCGGTCGTCACGACGGAAGGAAGAGAAAGTCTGCTGGGGCTGGGATGCGGGAACCTGGGCCTCTGCGGCGGCTTCCTTGGCCGCGCTCTCGATAGTTGCTGTTTCTTCGGACATAGTAGGAGAGGTGCGGAGGATTAGAATTTGAGACCTTTTTCACGGGCGGCGTCAGCCAGAGCCTTGACCTTGCCGTGGTAGATGAAGCCAGCGCGGTCGAAAACGACCTCGGTGACGTTCTTGGCGATGGCGCGCTCGGCGAGGAGTGCGCCCACCTTGGTGGCGTGTTCGATGTTCGCCTTGCCTGCTCCGTAGCCCTTCTCCTTGGTGGAGGCGGAAACGATGGTCTTCTGCGCAGCATCGTCGATGATCTGGGCGTAGACGTTCGTGTTGGAGAAGTAAACTGCGAGGCGGGGACGCTCGGCGGTGCCGCTGAGCTTGCGGCGGATGCGCTTGTGAATGCGAGCGCGGATTTCTTTGCGATTGGTAAGAGCCATGATGAGTATCCTCGAAGGTTATTTGACGGACTTGCCGGCTTTGCGGCGGATGTGTTCGCCTGCATAGCGCACGCCTTTGGCCTTGTAGGGCTCCGGCGGGTAGTAGGCGCGGATGTCTGCGGCAAGCTGGCCGACGACCTGCTTGTCGATGCCTTCGATGGCGATCTTGGTGTTTTCAGTGACGGTCACCTTCACACCCTTTGGGATGGGATGGAGACGATCATGGGACTGGCCGAGCTGGAGATCAATGTTGGTCCCCTTCACCGCGGCACGGAAACCCACGCCGTGGATTTCGAGGTTGCGGGTGTAGCCCTGGCTGACGCCGATGAGCATGTTGCTGATGAGGCGCTGGGTGGTGCCGTGGAGGGCGCGCACCTTGCGGTCTTCAGACTCGCGGGTGACGTTGATGGTCTTGGCATCTGCGGCGACCTGAACGCCAGCAGGAAGGGTCCATGCGAGTTCGCCCTTGGGGCCTTTGACTTCGACGGAGCGGTCAGCGCCAAGCTTGATGGTGACCTTGTCCGGAATGTTGATGATTTGTTTGCCTACGCGTGACATGAGAATTGCGACGGGTTGGAGGTTTACCAGACGGTGGCGAGGAGCTCACCGCCGACTTTGGCCTTGCGGGCCTTGGCACCAGTCATGATGCCACGCGAGGTGGAAAGGATGGAGATGCCGAGGCCGCCGAGAACGCGGGGAATCTCGGTGCTGCCGACGTACTTGCGCAGACCGGGCTTGCTGACGCGGTCAAGGCTGCGAATCACGGAAGCCTTGTCCTGATACTTAAGCTTGAGCTTAAGGCGCGGATGGGCTGCGGAGGTGTCGGTCTCGTAGCTCCAGATGTAGCCTTCTTCCTGAAGGATGCGGGCGAGTTCAGCCTTCATCTTGGAGAAAGGGATGAACACCTGCTCCTGCTGGGCTGCGCAGGCGTTGCGGATGCGGGTGAGAAAATCAGAAATCGGGTCGTTCATGACGCTGAGTGTGTCCTGGTGCGTGGGTTATGCGGCGGCTGCTTCAGCGCCTTCTTCCTTCTTCTGCGCGGTGCGTGTGCGGAAGGGCATGCCCAGTGCGCGCAGCATTTCACGTGCGTGATCGTCATTGTTGGTGCTGGTGACGAAGGTGATGTCAAAGCCCAGCGGACGCTTGATCTTGTCGAGTTCGATTTCAGGGAAGATCGACTGCTCGGAGACGCCAAGGGTGTAGTTGCCACGACCGTCAAAGGCACGGGGGGCGACACCGCGGAAGTCACGGATGCGGGGGATGGCGGTGCGCACGAGACGCATCATGAAGTCATACATCTTGCCACCACGAAGGGTGACCTTGACGCCGACATTTTCACCCTGGCGGAGCTTGAAATTGGCGATGGCCTTCTTGCTCTTGGTGATGACGGGCTTCTGGCCGGTGATGAGGGTCACTTCATTCACGGCGTCTTCGATCGCCTGCTTGCGCTCGCCCTGGCTGCCGATGGAGCAGTTGACGACGATTTTCTGCAGCTGGGGGACCTGATGGATATTGGCAAGACCGAGCTGGGATTTCAGCTCAGTGCGCTTCTGCTTATAGAGGGTTTGGAGTACGTGTTCCATGGTTCAGTTTTGGGCTGTGCCTCCTTTCCCTCGATGACCGCACCAGGAGTGGTGCGGCGATGGCGGGGGGGGAGACAAATGGGGGGGCGAGACTTAGGCCTTGGCCTTCTTCTTCGCAACTTTCTTTTTTGCTTCTTTCGCGGGCGCTTCGACGCGCTTCACGTTGGAAATGTGGATGGGGCCTTCTTTGTCCTGGAAACCACCAGCCTGATTCTGCTGGGTGGGCTTGACGGCCTTCTTGATCATACGCACGCCTTCGACGAGGACGCGGTTCTTGGCAGGCTGCACTTCGAGGACGACGCCCTGAGCACCTTTGGCGGCGCCGGAGATGACGACGACGTTATCGCCTTTTTTTACGTGGGTCTTGATACGGCTCATGGGGATTACAGCACTTCGGGTGCGAGGGAAACGATCTTCATGAAGTTCTTGTCGCGCAGCTCACGGGCCACAGGGCCAAAGATGCGGGTGCCGCGCGGGTTGTTGTCCTTGTCGATGATGACCATGGCATTGCGGTCAAAACGAAGGATGGATCCATCGCCACGGCGGATGGGGTGGGAGGTGCGGACGATAACGGCGCGCACGACTTCGCCCTTCTTCACGGCTGCGGTCGGGGTGGACTCGCGAACGTGGGCGGTGATGATGTCGCCGACATAGGCGAAGCGGGTGTTTTTCTTCCCGAGCACGCCAATCATTGTGGCCAGACGGGCGCCGGTGTTGTCAGCCACCGGGATAGAGGACTCCATTTGCAACATAAGCTGTGTCTCCTGTAAGTTAAGGTTTCAGAGTGAGGGACTAGTGCTTCTGCACTTCCACGAGTTCCCAGCGCTTCAGCTTGGAAAGCGGGCGGGTTTCGGCGATGAGGACCTTGTCCCCGATCTTGGCCTGGCCGTTTTCGTCGTGGGCGTAGAACTTGGAGGTCTTGCGCACGATCTTCTTGAAGATCGGGTGCGGAACGCGGCGTTCGACTTTCACGACGATGGTCTTCGTCATTTTGTCGGACACCACGACGCCGACGCGCGTTTTGCGCACGGGTGTTTTGTCGGTGGCTGCAGGGGCTGCTGCGTTGGTCTCGCTCATGATATAAAAATGCTTCAGTGGTTAGGGACCGTGATCAGGCGGCCTTCTTGGCGGCCGCGGCACGGGCGCGCTCGTTGATGATGGTTTCGATCCGGGCGATTTCGCGACGGATGTGGGTGAGGCGGGCCGGGTTTTCGAGCTGGCCACCACCGGCGCTCTGCTGCACGCGGAGGTTCAGGGCCTCCTGCTTGAGCTCACGACGACGGGCGGAGAGCTCTTCCACAGATGATTCACGGAGTTCTTTGATCTTCATAGAGTCAGTACGCGTTGATTATTTATGCAGGCTTTCGCGGCTGACGAAGCGGCAGCGGATGCCGAGCTTCGTTGCTGCCAGACGGCAGGCCTCGCGGGCGGTGGCTTCGTTCACACCGGAGATTTCGAAGAGCATGTGGCCGGGGAGGACCACGGCGACCCAGAATTCCGGGGAGCCCTTACCTTTACCCATTCGGACTTCCGGCGGGCGCTGGGTGACAGGCTTGTGCGGGAAGATGCGGCAGAAGACCTTGCCTTTACGCTTGAGGAAGCGGGTGATGGCGACACGGCAGGCTTCGATGTGGATGTTTTTCACCCAGCCGCGCTCAAGGGTCTGGAGACCGAAGTCACCAAAGTCCAACTTGTTGCCGCTGGTGGCGTTGCCGCCGCGATTGCCGCGCTGCGATTTGCGATATTTTACTCTGCTTGGAAGAAGGGCCATAAATCTCGGTCCGGAGGAAAGGGTTTAGTTCAGGAAAGAAGGCGTGTTATGCCTGGGCTGCAGGAGCGGGGGCGGGAGCACCACCACCCTGGCCACCACGGCCACGGTCACCACCACGGGGGCCGGGGCCACCAGGACGGCGGTCACCACGGTCGTCACGACGCGGGCGGCGCTCGCCGGAGGGGCGGGAAACGCCTTCAGGGGCGTTGCCACGGTTCATCCAGCACTTGACGCCGATGATGCCGTAAACGGTGCGAGCTTCGGCGAAGCCATAGTCGATCGGGATACGAAGGGTCTGAAGAGGCACCTTGCCCTGGCGGTACCACTCGGCGCGGGCGATGTCAGCACCACCGAGACGGCCGGCGCAGCGGAGACGGATGCCGTCGGCACCCATGTCCATGGCGGTCTGCACGGAGCGCTTCATGGCGCGGCGGAAGGAGATACGGCGCTCAAGCTGCACGGCCACGGCTTCTGCGACGAGCTGGGCGTCGAGCTCAGGCTGCTTGATTTCGAAGATGTCGATCTTCACCTGCTTGCCACCGCACATCTCGGAGACCTTCTGGCTCATGACGTCGATTTCCTGTCCCTTGCGGCCGATGACGAGGCCGGGGCGGGCGGTGTGAAGCGTGACGCGGACCTGGTTCCAAGCACGCTCGATCACGATTTTGGAGATGGCGGCCTGCATGAGCTTTTCCTTGAGGTAGGCACGGATGGCGAGGTCGCTGTGAAGCGAGTCTGCATATTCCTTTTCAGGTGCGTACCACTTGGAGCGCCAGTCTTTGCTGACTGCGAGGCGGAAGCCGATCGGATTTACTTTCTGTCCCATAAAGTGAAGAGGTGCGGTTCGGTGGCGTTGCGGTTATTCGGAAGCTTTCTTGGATTTGGCGGCCGCCTTCTTTTTGGCGGGAGCGCTGCGGCGGGCGGACTTAGGAGCCTTCTTCTCGCCTTCAGCCTTGGCTTCTTCAGCCTTGGGAGCACCGATGACCACGGTGATGTGGGTCATGCGCTTCTTGATGGGGGCGGCGGAGCCACGGGCGCGTGGCATGATGCGGCTCAGGGCGGGTCCAGGGGTGGCCACTGCGGACTGAACGATGAACTCGGAGGCATCCTGTTCGTGGTTGTTCTCAGCGTTCGCGATGGCGGAGCGGAGAGTCTTGCCGACGAGGAAGGCGGCCTTTTTCGGGGTGAAGTCGAGAACGCTCAGCGCCTGATTGACGGGCATGCCGGTGATGGCACGAGTAACCTGGCGGGCTTTCTGCGAGGAGATCCTGGCGTATTTGAGGACGGAGCGGACGGACATAAAGCGTGGGGGGTTCTGGACTTCGTTAAAGAGATTTGTTGAGATCGACGCGACCCCGGTCACCAACACGGACGGGATCATTGGCAGCGGCCAGTTCCTGGACCACAGCGCCACAGACAGTGTTGCGAACTTCAGTGACAAGCACCTTGGCGACAGGCTTGTCTTCGCGATAGATTTCAAAAGGCATGCCGGGCTTGACACCATCCTTGGCGCCGACGGAGAGGACGGCGATGCCGAGCTCCCCTTTCACGCTGACGATGCGGGCATTCTGGAGATCTGCAGCAGCCTGTCCCTGGGCATTGCCACCAGCCTTGACGAGCGCGGCATCAGCCTGAGTGATGGCGCGGTTGAGGCGGTCGGCAGCGGCGGGGTCGGCATTCTGCGCAGTCTTCATGAGGCCCATGCCGGACTCTGCGAGCTCGATGAGGGAGCTGGCCAGCTCATCGCGCTGCTCCTTCATGATACGGAGATCACTGAGAGCGGCGAGGAGGCGATCCTGCGTCTGATCCTTGGAGCTTTCGAGGGCGCCGAGGCCGAGGCCTTCCACAAGGCCGCGCAGCTTTTCATAGCGCTCCTTGAGTTCGGCGCTTTCAGCGTTGGCGGCAGCGGCGCTCTGGGCCAGGGCGTCGTTCTTGTCCTTGGCGGCAAGAAGAGCGGCGTCCTGGGCCTGGATCTTGGCGGCGGCAACCTGCAGCGAGAGGTGCAGTTCCTGATTCTCGAGTTTGTCATCCGCACGCACACCCACGACACCCGCCACGAGAAGCAGCGAGAGTGAAGTGAAAGTGATGGAAGCGCGGAGTGACATCTAGGGGCTCGAGGCTCAGGAATTACTTGGCGGCCTTGACGGTGACAGCACCGTGAGACTTGAACAGACGGGTCAGGGCAAACTCGCCAAGACGGTGACCGACCATGTTTTCAGTGACATAGACGGAGACAAAGTCCTTGCCGTTGTGAACAAGGAAGGTGTGTCCGACGAGGTCAGGAGTGACCATGGAGGAACGGGCCCAGGTCTTGATGGGGCGTTTCTGCTTGGCGTCGTTGAGCTTGTCCACCTTGTCGAGGAGGGCCTGCTGAACGAAGGGACCTTTTTTAAGAGAGCGTGCCATGTGAGTGCGTGAGTGAGGAGTGGATTACTTCTTGGCGTGACGGCTCTGGATGATGAGCTTGTTCGTGGCCTTCTTCTTGTTGCGGGTCTTCTCACCTTTCGCGTGGCCCCAGGGGCTGAGCAGGTGCTGGCGACCACCACCGGATTTGGAGCGGCCTTCACCACCACCGTTCGGGTGGTCGATCGGGTTCATACACATACCGCGGACGGTCGGGCGGGTGCCCTGCCAGCGTGTGCGGCCGGCCTTGGCGCTGACGACGTTCATGTGTTCCACATTGCCGACCTGGCCGATCGTGGCGTAGCACACGGCGAGGATCTTGCGGATTTCACCGGAGGGCATGCGCACCAGGGCGAAGTCGCCTTCGCGGTTGGAAAGGACAGCAGCCTGGCCAGCAGCACGGGCGACGACGCCGCCTTTGCCGGGGGTGAGCTCGATGTTGTGGATCGAGGTACCGAGGGGGATCTTGCTCAGAGGAAGGGCATTGCCAAGATCAGGAGCAGCCTTTTCGCCGGCCATGACGGAAGCACCGACAGTGAGGGCGTTGGGGGCGAGGATGTAAGCGCGCTGGCCATCCTTGTACTCGATAAGGGCGATGCGGGCGGAGCGGTTCGGATCGTATTCGATACCGACAACCTTGGCGGCTTCATCACGGCGGGCGCGCTTGAAGTCGATGAGGCGGTAACGCTTGTCGTGACCACCACCGATGTGACGGCAGGTGATGCGACCAGTGTTGTTACGACCACCGCTCTTACGAAGGGCCACAGTGAGGCTCTTTTCAGGAGAGTGCTTGGTGATCTCCTCGAAGGAGTTCCACTCTTTGTAGCGATTTGTGGGCGTGGTAGGCTTGAAAGTTTTCAGCGCCATGACGTTAGAATAAAGTTAAAGGGTTGCGTGCCTGGGTTTACGCGAGGTCGAACTTCTCACCATCCTTGAGACGGACGATGGCTTTCTTCCAGTGGTTGGTGCGTCCGTAATCTGCGCGGCGCTCACGACGGGCCTTGCCGTCATAGTTCGCAGTGCGGACACCGGTGACTTTTTTGCCAAAGAGCTTTTCGATGGCCTGCTTGATGTCGATCTTAGTGGCATCGACATCGACGGAGAACACGTACTCGTTGTTTTTCTCGCCCAGCAGCGTGGCTTTTTCGCTGAGACGGATGGTTTTGATGACTTTATGAAGGTCTTTCATGATCAGGCGGTCCTCTTGGCAAGGGTTTCAAGGGCGTCTCCGGTCACCACGACGCTGCGGTAGCGGAGGAGGTGCTCGGCGTTGACTTCGTCGGCGGAGATGAGCTGCACGTTCTGCACGTTGCGGCCGGCGCGGAAGGTAAGTTCATCAAAGCCTTTACCGATAAGAAGCACGTTCTTGGCGGTAGTCAGGCCGTTGACAGCAGCGATGAAGCTCTTGGTCTTGCCATCGGCGACAGCAAAGCTGCCGGTGGTGATCACTTCGCCGTCCAGAATGCGGGCGGTGAGGGCGGCACGAAGAGCAAGCTTGCGGGTGTTCTTGGTGGTCTTCTTGGCCCACACAGTGGTGTTACGAGGACCAAAGACGACACCGCCGCCGCTCCAGATAGGGGAGCGCTTGGAACCCATACGGGCGTTACCGGTGCCCTTCTGGTTCCAGAGCTTCTTGCCGGAGCCGGAAACTTCGGAGCGATTCTTGGTGTGGGCATTGCCCTGACGGCGGTTGGCGCGGTAGGCGACAAGGACGTCGTTGAGAGCCTGGGAGCCTTTGTAGCCCTCGGTCAGTTGGATGTTGGCCGCCTTGGCGGCGTCAGCTGAAAGGATGGTCGCGGACATGGTTCAGTTCCTCAGGGTTATTTCTTGGCGACGGCCTTCTTGCCGGGGCGCACCACAACGATGCTGCCAGTGTTGCCGGGGAGGGCGCCTTTGATGAGAAGGATGCCTTCTTCAGGGCGGCTCTGGACGACGACCAGGTTCTGCGTGGTGCAGCGGGTGGTGCCATCGTGGCCGGGCATCTTCTGGTTCTTCCACACAAGGCCGGGGGTGAGACGGCAGCCGATGGAACCGGTTCGACGGTGCATCATGTGACCGTGGGTGGCGGGCTGGCCACTGAAGTTCCAGCGCTTCACAACGCCCTGGAAACCTTTACCCTTGGTGTTGCCGATGACGTCAACGATCTGGCCGTTGCTGAAGATGCTGGCGTCAAGCTTGGCGTCTGCAGCGGGAAGCTGGTCGTCGCTGGCGATGCGGAATTCCTTGACGATGCGCTTGGCGCTGCTGCCGTGCTTCTTGAAGTGGCCCAGCAGGGGCTTGCTGACGCGGGATTCCTTGGTCTGCTCACCGTAGCCGACCTGGACAGCGCTGTACTTGTCCTTGCCGTCGCTGCGCTTCACCTGAAGGATGGTGTTGCCGCTGACATCGACCACCGTGACGGAGACTGCATCTCCTTTGGCGTCATAGACCTTGGTCATGCCGAGTTTTTTGCCGATCAATCCGAGACTCATGAATGTGTCCTCCTGTGTTTAATTGTAATGATCCGCCTTAGATCTTGATGGTGATGTCCACACCGGAGGGCAGGTTGAGCTTCTTGAGCTCGTCCACGGTGCGGGAGGTGGGGTCCACGATGTCAAGCAGGCGCTTGTGCGTGCGGATTTCGAACTGGTCCATGGACTTCTTGTCCACGTGCGGAGAACGGTTCACGGTGTACTTCTCGATGCGGGTGGGCAGCGGGATGGGGCCTGCGACACGCGCGCCGGTGCGCTTCGCGGTTTCGACGATGTCGGCGGTGCTCTTGTCGAGCACGCGATAGTCATAGGCGCGGAGGCGGATTCTGATGCGTTGATTATTCATGACAATGGTCCGTGGGAAAAGGGGTTCAGTGCACGTGTGCGTTAGGACTTGGAGCCACCACGCTGTTCGACGATCTGCTCAACGATCTGGTTCGGCACCTGCTCGAAGTGAGAAGGCTGCATGGAGTAGCTGGCGCGGCCAGAGGAGAGGGTGCGGATGGCGGTGGAGTAACCGAACATTTCCGCAAGGGGGACTTCAGCGCGGAGGATTGCGGTGGTGCCGCGGCTGTCCATGCCCTGAATCTTGCCACGGCGACGGTTAAGGTCACCCATGATGTCGCCCTGATAGTCTTCGGGGGTGGAGGCTTCCACGGCCATGATCGGCTCAAGAAGGATGCACTTGGCTTTCTTGAGGGCGTCTTTGACGGCGAAGATACCGGCCATCTTGAAGGCGTTTTCGTTGGAGTCCACTTCGTGGCTGGAGCCGTCCACGAGGTCGATGTGCATGTCGATCACCGGATAACCGGCGATGATGCCGTTGAGAGCAGCTTCGATGCAGCCTGCCTTGGCGGGGTTGATGAATTCTTTCGGGATCGTACCACCGACCACCTTGTTTTCGACAACGATGCCGGAGCCTTTCTCACCAGGGCGGACCTTGATGACGACGTGGCCATACTGACCACGACCACCGGACTGCTTGACGAGCTTGCCTTCGCCATCGGCGGGCTGGGTGAGGGTTTCGCGGTAAGCGATCTGCGGCTTGCCGGTGTTAGTTTCCACCTTGTGCTCGCGCTTGAGGCGGTCGCAGAGAATTTCGAGGTGAAGCTCGCCCATGCCGGCGATGATGGTCTGGCCGGTTTCTTCGTCGGTCTTGACGAAGAATGTAGGATCTTCTTCGGAGAGGCGCTGCAGGGCATTGGCCATGCGCTCCTGGTCGCCCTTGGTCTTCGGCTCCACGGCCATGGAGATCACGGGTTCCGGGAAGGTTGGCGGCTCAAGCTGAACTTCGAGGCTGTCGTCGCAGAAGGTGTCGCCAGTGCGGACGTCCTTCACGCCCACGAGGGCGGCGATATCGCCAGAATAGCAGGTGTCGATGTCCTTGTGGACGGCTGCCTGAATCTGGATGAGGCGGCCCACACGCTCAGACTTGCGAGTGCGGGGATTGTAGATGGTGTCGCCCTTGGAAACCTTGCCGGAGTAAACGCGGAAGAAGACGAGGCGGCCGAACTTGTCGGACCAGAGCTTGAAGCCGAGGGCGATGAACTTGCCGTTGTCGTCCGGCTTGGCTTCGATGATGTTTTCGGGTTCGTCCACCACGGTGCCCTTCTGAGGCTCGATGTCGAGGGGGCCGGGGAGGTAGTCGATCACGGCGTCGATCAGATACTGCACGCCCTTGTTCTTGAAGGCGGAGCCACCGGCCATCGGGATGATCTTGTTGGCGATCACGGAGCGGCGGAGGCCAGCCTTGAGTTCTTTCGGGCCGATGGGCTGCTCTTCGAGGAACATCATGCCCAGCTCTTCGTCGGAGCTGCAGACGGCGTCCAGGAGCTCATCATAGGCGGCTTTGGCGGTTGCCACTTCGTCGCCTTCCAGGTCACGCACGGTGTACTTGGAGCCAAACTTTTCGTCATCGGAGTAGATGATGGCCTTCTGGTTCACCACGTCGATCTGGCCGATGAGGTTGTCTTCAGCACCGATCGGGATCAGGATCGGGAAGGCAGGAGCACCGAGCTTGGTGCGGACGTCCTTCACCACGTTGAAGAAGTTGGCACCGGTGCGGTCCATCTTGTTCACGAAGGCGATACGAGGAACGCCATACTTTTCAGCCTGACGGTAAACGGTTTCGGACTGGGGCTGCACACCTGCCACGCCGCAGAGCACGAAGATGGCACCGTCAAGCACGCGGAGGGAACGTTCCACTTCAGCAGTGAAGTCCACGTGTCCAGGGGTGTCGATGATGTTGACGCGGATGTCTTCGAGTTCGCGGGACTTGTAGATGCCGGCTTCCTTGAGCTGCTTCCACTTGGCGGTCACAGCAGCGGAGGTGATGGTGATGCCGCGCTCTTTTTCCTGCTCCATCCAGTCGGTGGTGGCAGCGCCGTCATGCACTTCACCGATCTTGTGGATCATGCCCGTGTAGAACAGAATACGCTCGGTGAGGGTCGTCTTGCCCGCGTCGATGTGGGCGCAGATCCCGATATTGCGGGTGCGCTCAAGTGGGAATTCGCGGTTGGGGGAATTGGGGTTCGACATGGGGTCGTTTAAAAGGCGTGAAGTGGACGAGAAAAAGTGATGGGAGAACGATTAGAAACGGAAGTGGGCGAAGGCGCGGTTGGCCTGTGCCTGCTTGTGAACGTCGTCGCGCTTGCGGACGGCATTCCCCTGCCCTTGGGCGGCGTCCTTGAGCTCATTGGCCAGGGCGCGGTGCATGGCCTGACCTTTGCGGCCACGGGCGAAACCGACGATCCAGCGCATGGCCAGGGACTCCTGACGGCGGGGGGAGACTTCGAGGGGCACCTGGTAGGTGGCACCACCGACGCGACGGGCTTTGACTTCCACGCGAGGCTTGGTGTTTTCGATGGCGCGGTTGAAGAGCTCCAGAGGATCGACGCTGTCGGTCTTCTCGTTGAGGGCTTCGATGGCGGAATAGACGATGCGCTCGGCAAGGGACTTCTTGCCATCAAGCATGATGTTGCTGATGAGGGTAGCAACGAGTTCGCTGTCGTAACGGCTGTCCTTGCGAACCTCTTTGTTGTAAACGCGTTTTCTGCGGGCCATGGCGTGGAGAGATGGAGATTTAAATCAGACGGGTTCTTACTTCTTCTTGGCGGCGGCTGCGGCTGCACCGGCCTTTGGACGCTTGGCACCGTATTTGGAACGGCCACGGCGGCGGGCTTCAACGCCAAGGCAGTCAAGGGTACCGCGGACGATGTGGTAACGCACACCGGGCAAGTCTTTCACACGACCACCGCGGACGAGCACGATGCTGTGCTCCTGAAGATTGTGACCTTCACCACCGATGTAGGCGATGACTTCGTAGCCGTTGGTCAGACGGACCTTGGCCACCTTACGAAGAGCGGAGTTGGGCTTCTTCGGGGTGCGGGTCATCACCTGAAGGCAGACGCCGCGACGCTGCGGGCACTTTGCAAGCGCAGGAGACTTCGACTTTACCGCCTTGTCTTTGCGGCCGTGTCTGACGAGTTGATTGATGGTGGGCATGGTGTGAAAGAGCTGTGAGCCTTGGCTTTGTTCGTAGCCAGCTTCGGGGGACAGCGCGCCATGCTCACATTGAGCATACGCAGACTTTTCCGGATCTGGTTCCGATAATGAAGAGCCTCCGTGGAGGGTCTTTATTGAGCCAGCTTCGTGGGGGAGGCTGGGCCTTGGGAGCGCGCATCTTGGCGAGTCCCCAACCATGCGCAAGAACTATTTCACCTTTTTCGAGTTTATTTTCGAGGAGTTATTCACAAGGATCGTGCCGCCCAAATGACATCTTTACACACTGTTAATCAATGACTTACCAGCCAAGTCAAACACACCAAACGCCACACACACCTGCAATGTGGAAAACTTTTTCTTTATCCATTTTGACCTCCCTGACCGCAAAAGCTCGATTTTCAGCGGAGCATGCCCGCCCAATTACTGCCGCGTCACCTGCAGGCGCATAAAGCGCCGGGCGGCGTCCTGCATGCTGACGGGGTCGAAGACTTCGACATTGAGGGGGGTGGGTATGGTATACACTGGGGTCATGCCGGGAAGGGTGAGCGTCCCGCCACTAATGCCCCCTCCTCCCACTCCGATGATGATGAGTCCTCCTGAGACACTACCGCCAGTAGTGCCCCCAGAACTAGGCACACCCTCGGCGACAAAGCCCGGCCCGGTGGTGACGCCGCCACCCGTGCTGGTAGCCACGGTAGTCCAGGGCCCCAGAGGGCTGTCTGCCGTCTGCACTTCATAGGTGATGTCCGTCTTGGCGGGATCTCGCTGAAAGGTCAGGCTGAGATGCTGAGTGCCTGAGTAGTCTTTCAGCGTGGGCTGGGGTGCCGTAGCAGCTGTCGTGGGGTCCATGCCAAGGGCATATTTGAGCAGATTGGGCAGCCCATCCCCGGCAGGAGCAGCGAGGTCCGAGGCGCTGCCGGTGTTTGAGGTGGTGCTAAACCGGGCCTGCCTCCACGCATCCACAGGTGCCAGTGTGGTGAAGGTAGCGTCACTGCCGTAGTAGGTGTTGCCGTAGCTGTCGGAGAGCTTGAGGCGGTAGTGGTAGGTGGTCTGCGGCAGCAGCGGGGCCACGGCGGTACTGGTGGCGACGGGGTCAAATCCCCCCAGCGAGGGCGTGGTCAGGGAGCCGCCGGATGAGGCGCTGGCATAGCGAATGGAGTCCACCCCGTTGTAGGTGACCGGAATGGCTGCATAAGAAGCGAAACCCGAGGCCGAGGCATTGCCACCCGTGATGTTGGAAGGCAGGATGATGATGAGGTTGCTGCCACCACCAAGTCCGCCACCGATCACCAAAGTCCCCCCGCCGCCGATCACCACCCCTCCTGTGAAGGCCTGCGCATTGGCGTAGCGGAAGAGCGTGGATCCCGAGGTGATCAGAGTATAGCCTGCCGCAATATTTTGCCCATAGGCCGTGGTGGTGCCGAAGTCAAAACTGGCGGTGTAATGCCCGCCCTGGTTGTTGCTGGTGCCATTGAGCATGGCCGAAATGGGCTGGACGCTGGTGGCTGCTGTAGTGATGACGGTGGGCGGAGCCAGGGTGTGCACCACGGTGTCCGGCCCTGTGGCAGAGCCCTCAGCATTCGTCACCACCACCCGAAAGTGGTAGTCCGTGTCTGCGAGCAGTCCCGAGATGTCATTGGTGGAAATGGCCCGGGTGCCTGCGGCGGACGTGGTCGTGGAGGTGTACTGACTGCCATAGGTGGTGTCCGTGCCATACTCGATGACCACCGTGGCGGGCGAGCTGCCGGTCTCCACATCCGCGATCACCCGGGCAGCCGTGGTGGCCAGCGGTCCGGATACCGTGGTGAGGGATGAGGGCGGCGTGGCGGGAGCGCCCGTGGTGAAGGTCTGATCCGCACCATAAAAGCCCTGGGTGGTGTCGATGGAGGTGTGGTTGGAATTGAAATAGATGGCGCAGAGGCGGTAGTGGTAGGTGGTGTTGGGCAGGAGATGCCCGACGGTGGCGGTGACCGGGGTGTCCGCCGCGCCGCCTAGGTAGTTCCCAGCTGGAGAGATGACCGTGCCATAGCTGGTGGTGGTGCCAATCTGGAAGAAGAGGCCGAAAGGCCCGCCGCCGCTGGCATTGCCGCTGCCGCTGAGCACGGCGGTCATGTCCGTCACACCAGTGGCTGCAGCAGTGGTGACGGTGGGCGAGCCCTGCGTGGTAAAGGTGCCGTAGGCGCTGTAGGTGGTGCCCTTCACATTGGTGGCACCGCAGCGATAGCTGTAGGCCGTGGAGGGCTGAAGCTGGGTGAAAACCGCCTTTTCTGTAGATACCACCTGGCCTGGACTGAGTGTGGACGGGAAGCCTGAAACTTGCTGGACTGCTCCGCCAGCCACCGGCTGGCATTCCCAGAAAACCGTGGTGTAGGCTGTACCCGCATCCAGGTAATTAATTCCCACGGTCGTGGAGGTGACCCCCACCTGAGCTGCATAAACAGTGCCTAGTGTGGGCGCGATGTTGTCATTGGTGGTAAAGGATCCATAGGCGCCGTAGGTGGTGCCGCGGGCGCTGGTAGCCCCGCAGCGGTAGGTATAGAGGGTGGCGGCCTGCAGTCCGGTGAGCTGCACGGATGAGGCGGTGCTGCTGCCGAGGGTCACACTGGCGGGCGAGCTGTCGATGGTCTGCACAGAGCCGCCCGCAGCTTGGTATTCCCAGAAGATGGTGGCGTCTGCACTGCCCGCGCTGACGGCATCGACCGATAAAGTGGCCGTGGAGATCCCGATCTGGCTGGCGGAGACATTTCCCACCGTCGGCGCGGAGCTGGCCGTGGTGGTAAAGGTCATGTCTGGCCCGGTGTAGTCCTCCTGGGCGGTGCTGAACACAAAGCGCACCCGCGCCCGGTAGTGATAGGTGGTGGAAGGCTGGAGGTTGGAGGCTGTGGCGCTGAAGGAGGTCGGGCCAGTGGCAGTGCCCGGTGAAGCACTGATGCTGGTGCCGTAGCTGGCAGTGGTGCCGAAATCAAAGCTCAAGGCTGCCCCCCCGATAACCCCCGTGATGACCAGGTCACCATTGAGCACGGCGGAGAAATCCTGCACCGCCGAGGCCGCGCCTGTGGTGACGACAGGCAGGCTGGCGGTGGTGAAGGTGGCGTCCGTCGCGGTCACGCTCCCCTGCGCATTGGTGAGCACGCAGGTCATGTGGTAGGTGGTGCCAGGAGTAAGGCCGGACAGCTCTGCCAGCACAGGGCCATAGGTACCCAGCGGCACGGTTATGAGGGAGCTGGCGGTGGCCCCGTAATCGGTGGTGAGACCGTATTTAAAAGTGCCGCTGGTTTCAGAGCTTCCGGCATAGACTGGGTAGCAGGCCACCGCAGCCATAGTGGGCGTGGCGGCAACAGCCACCATAGACCCGGCCGTGGGCGGCGTGGTGGCGGCGGCGGTGGTGAAGGTCTGGTCCGGTCCGTAGAAGACGATGCTGCTGTCGTAGTAGTAGGAGGCCTTGAGCCGGTAGTGGTAGGTGGTGCCCGGCAGCAGCCCCTCAGGCTGGGCACTCATGGGAGTAGCGCTCGTGCTTCGAAAGTAGGTGGCAGCGGTGTAGGTCTGGCCGTAGCTGGTCGTGGTGCCAAACTCAAAGACCACATTGAGCAGTTCCCCATCCGTATTAGCGGTGCCATTGATCGTGGCGGCCAGATCCGTGACCCCGGTGGGGGCGGTTGGGGTCAGCACCGGCCCCATGTGTGTGGTAAAGGTGTAGTCCGGGCTGTAAACGGTGGCCTGCTGGTTCACCGCCTTGGCACGAAAGTGATAGGTGGTGCCGGGCGTGAGCCCCGTGGCGGTGGCAAAGCAGGTGCTGTAGGCGATGACGTCCTTGTCCACCTGCGTGGGGCTGACCACCTCGGAGCCGTAGCTGGTGGTGAGCCCGTATTCATAGGATACGGTGGTCTGCGAGCTGCCTGAGAGGAGGGAGTAGAGCGCGAAAGACACCTGAGTGGGTGCGAGCGAGTTCACCCCAGCCAGCGGGGTGCCCAGCGTGGGCGGATTGGCCAGCGTGGTAAAGGTCATGTCATTGCCCACATAAGTGCGGGTGCCATCCAAGCTGGTGGCGGTGATGCGGTAGTGGTACGTCGTGTTGGTGGCCAGACCTGAGGGCGCAAAGCTGCAATTCTGCACTCCCGTGCCAAAGAAGTAGGACGACCCTTGTGTGATGTAGCCGTAGCTGTCCGTGAGGCCATACTGAGCCCGCACCTCAAAGGTTTCCCCCATCGGGTCGATCGTGCCGTTCAGAGAGGCATTGGAATCTGTGACTCCGGTGGCGGCGGTGGTGGTGACCACGGGTGTCACGGCCAGGACAGGGACTGCAGCCAGGAGCCACAGCACGAAAAAAAGCCTCCCCGCAACACCATGAAGTGTTCGTAGGGAAAGCCTGCTCTTGATGGTCGGCAAATGCAGCATTTTTTTGATTCTGCAATGGAGCCCCCCTGTTGGCAAGCTTTTCGCAGCCCCGCTCTCCCTCGGAGCGCAAGGCGGCGCGAAGGGCATTTGCGTCTGCACAGGTTCACGCCACACTGGAGGCATGCGCCTGATTTTTTGCCTCCTCCTGCTAGCAACCGGCCTGCTCCGTGCCCAGCAGCCGGTTATTCCGGAGCGCAAGCTGGAGACCCTGCTGCTCATGCCGGAGCCCAAGGCCATGCGCGGGCCCTGCTCCGTCGTGCTGGCCCAGGCCAAGGAGACGGTCTTTACCTGTTACAAAGAGAGCCCCGGATCGCCAGCCGGCGTGGAGGCCTATACCGAGCAGACCTTTCCCCGGCTGGGACTGAGCGTGGAATCCTTTGCAGCCCGTGCGCGCGCCGCTGCGGACAAGCGCCTGCTGCAGATACGTCCGGAACTGATCAAAGGAGAAGACGGCAGGATTGCCTACGCGGTGTATCGGGGCGACTCACCGCTCTATGCCACGCTGCTGCTGGCCCCTTCCCTGCCAAAGATCTTTGAGGAACTCTTTGGCCAGGAGCTCTGGGCGGTGTCCCCTGACCGCCACTCCCTTTATATCTTCCCCGCCCGCGCTGATCTGCTGCAGGACTTTGCCGAAGACCTGGCCGACCGCTACGCGAGCGATCCCTATGCCGCGAGCTGTGAAATCTTCTCGCTCAAAGCCGGAGCCGAGCCCCGTGTGGTGGCCTCGTTTGTGGTGAAGGACTAGGCCCCTTATTCAGGCTGGACGCGCAGCCGTATTCATGATTGGCTTGCGGTTCCCGACCATGAAAGCCCGCCTGCTGCTCTCCGCCCTCGTGATCTCCGCCACCTGCAGCCTGGGTGCGGATACTCCGGCTCAAAAACCCGCCAGCAGCGCACCAAGCACCGAGACCCCCAAGGAAAAAGCTCCGCCCGGAAGACCCGGAGGCACCACGATGGATGTGCGGGCCTTTTTGATCAACACCAAGTGGAGCTGGCGGAATGTCCGGGCGGGTGTGCCTGACCGAGAGTGCGTCTTCATGGCAGACGGCACCTTCCGTCACCCCAATTTCGTGGCCAAGTTCACCGTCAAAGATCCGCACACCGTGGTGCTAACCCGCAAGGGCGGCAAAGCGGTGCTTACCTTTGATGCAGACTTCCAGAACTTTGAGGCGCTGGACTTCAACCAGATCCGGATCACGGGCAGCAGGCTGTAAACACTGGCCGCAGGTCGATTGAAGCTGGCCCCGTCATGAGTGCCCCCCTCTCACGGCCCGTCAAAGATCACGGTGTCATCTCCCGTGGATTCCTTCGCAGCGCCCTTTTTGTGCTCCAGTCCCTCCGCGCGGCGGCGGCGGGCGGCGGCAAAGAATTCTTTGAGAATGCCCACGCACTGGTCATTGAGCACGCCCGAGGTGATCTCGGCACGGTGGTTGAGATTCGGAGCCTGCAGCAGGTTCCAATAGCCACCGGCCCCGCCTCCCTTCACATCGGGGCAGCCAAAAATGACACGGCGGATGCGGCAGTGCATGATGGCCCCGGCGCACATGGGACAGGGCTCCTTCGTCACGTAGAGGTCGCAGTCCGTCAGCCGCCAGTCGCCCAGCGCGCTCTCGGCCTGCGTCAGCGCCAGCATCTCGGCATGGGCGGTGGCGTCTTTGAGCGTTTCCACCTGGTTCCAGGCGCGGCCGATGATGCTGCCCTGGTGGACGATGACGGCGCCGATGGGCACCTCGTCCTGGCTGGCGGCTTTGCGCGCCTGGCGCAGCGCCTCGCGCATGTAGTGCTCGTCGTCGAAGGGATTGATGATGATCTGGGGCTCGGTCACGCAGCTTTATTAAACGCAGTCCGCGGCAACTCAAACCTTGAACTTTAAACCCTCAACCTTATCTCAAGGCATGGATCACACCACGAACATCATCCTCCCTTCCCTGCTGGCCTCCGACTGGTCCAAGATCGACTCTGAGGTGAAGCGCGCCGAGGCCGCCGGGGCGCAGTGGCTGCACCTGGATGTGATGGACGGAAACTTCGTGGACAACATCTCCTTCGGTCCGCAGATGGTGCAGGTGGTGCGCAAATGCACGGGCATGTACCTGGACGTGCACCTCATGATCCACCGCCCTGACCACTACCTGGAGCGCTTCATCAAAGCCGGGGCGCAGAACATCACCATCCATGTGGAGGCACAGTACGACACCAGCGTCGCCGAAACCCTGAAGCGCATCCGTGCCGCCGGCCTCCATTGCGGTCTGGCGCTGCACCCCAGCACGCCGTTTGAAGCAGCGCTGCCTTATGTGAAAGACATCGACCTCCTGCTGATCATGACCGTGGTGCCCGGCTTTGGCGGACAGCCCTTCATGGAAAAGGAGACCATGCCCAAGCTGGCCGCCGCACGCGACTACCGCGATGCCCATGGCCTCAAATACCACCTGGAAGTGGACGGCGGCATCTACACCAACACCGCCCCCATCGCCAAACAGCACGGCGCCAATCTCTTCGTCTGCGGCACCTCCTCCTTCGGCCCCGCCGACATGAAGCAGGCCATGAGCGACCTGGCGGCCTCGGTGGCGTAAAATCGTCCTCCACAGAGAGCGAGATACCAGAGCATAAAAAAGGGCGGGATGTGCATCCCGCCCTTCTTGATTTGAGTGCTTGAGATCCAGGCAGGCTATTCCGCCGCAGGGGCCGGAGCAGGCTGAGGAGCGTGGTCGTCGCCATGATGGTCGTCATCGTGGTGATCGTCGTGCTCATCATGCTTGTCCTCACGCGGGTCATGCCCTTCAGCATGCAGGATGTCCTTGTGCTCAGTGACGCCCTTGAGGTGCGTCTTGAACTTGCGGTGACGCTGGCGCTCGGGGAGCGGGCTGATCTGCATGTTGATGTTACGGCCGGCCATGCGCGGATCCTGGTCCACGTGCCCCATGGTGATGAGGTCTTCCTTGATCTTCTTGGCCAGCTCGTGCCCGAGCTCCTGGTGCGCCATCTGGCGGCCGCGGAACTGGAGCTGGATGCGGACTTTGTGACCTTCAGCCAGGAAGTCTTCGGCGTGCACGATCTTGATCTGGTAATCGTGGGGATCGATGCCGATGCGGAATTTCATTTCCTTCACCTTGCCGCCCTTCTGGTGCTTGTGGGCCTCCTTCTTGTGCTTCTCCTGGATGTACTTGTACTTCCCGTAGTTGACGATTTTGCACACGGGCGGATCGGCGTTCGGCGCCACTTCAACAAGATCCAGACCACGCTCCTTGGCGATGCGGATGGCCTGCTGCGTGGGCAGGATGCCGAGCTGGTGGTGCCCGTCCTCCTCGACGACGCGGACCTTGGGCGCACGGATGCGCTCATTCACGCGGGTCTGATCGACGAAACGCCCATTGTTCGGGCGGTCGCGGCCGCCGGGGCGATTGCCACCGCCACCGGGGCGGAAGCCGCCGCCGGCACCTCCCTGATAACCACCTGGACGTGGCGGGGGGCCTGCGGGACGTGGAGCACCGCCCATGGCAGGGCCTGTCGGACGCTGCACTGGATTGGACGGACCTGCCGGGCCTGTGGGCCGCTGTGGCGGGCCGCCTGTGCCCTGGCCTTGCTGGGGGCGCGGCGCAAAACTGCCGCCGCTCAACTGCTGGAATGGATTGCTTATGGGTTACCTCCGGGTGTGTTCAAGACTCCAAGCCACCATGTGACAGGCACTTGGAAATGGTTTTGGGAATGCCGCGCTGAAACAAAAATCATATCAACGCAGACTCGATTCCGACATGCACGCGCCTTCTGCCACCTGATCATGCAGGGTGAGAGTGCGCGAAAAAGAAAAAATCATGCAGGGAAAATCGAAAGGAAAAAGGCACCTTCTGAAATATTGAAAGGCGCTGGCTGAGCCGTGTACCGGACTCAAACGCTGCATATAGGTAACGACTTTCACGCAAATGAGCAAGCCGATTTATTTAGTCCCAACATTTCCTAGTGGTCTTTGCCACAGACACGGCACATGAACCGATTGGCGCGGTCCGGAATTTCGTAGCTCCTCCCGCCACAGAAAGGGCAGCGGACGGGAACGTAATTCCGCACAGCCCAGCGGGTGACGATGGCGGAGACCAGCGCACCTACCAGCATGGTCACGAGCGGGGCCACGCGATGCTCCTCCAGCATTCTCCAGTTGAGAAAAACCAGACCGCAAAAGAGTGCGGCGGCTGCAACCGGACCAAAAAAGCTGAGGGCAAAATGACGCGTGGAGGTCATGCAGTGAGTATGTACTCAGGCACTCTTTCATGCCTTCCCAGCATTCTGCAAGCCCTGACGCATGACTTCCAGCGGTGCAGGACGGCCGAACCAGTGCTCAAACGAGATCGCCCCCTGGTGCAGCAGCAGGGAGAGCCCGTCCACGGTGCGGGCACCGGCGCGGCGCGCATCGGCCAGCAGCGGAGTCTCTCCATCCGCACGGTAAACCATGTCGAACACAAGATGGCTCGAGAGGAGCGCATCGGCAGGCATGAGCTTATCATCGCCAGGCTTCATGCCTAATGAAGTAGCGTTCACAATGAGGTCTGTTTTTGTCATGGCAGTCCTCAGTACATCGTTCTGCCAGGGCAGAACGGCCGTTTCCGCTTTTGTGCCGAGCTGGAAAATTTCAGCGGCCACGGCCTCGGCTTTTGCTTGGGAGCGGTTCACCAGCGTGAGCTGGCGGCAGCCGCTGAGCGCGCTCTGCACCGCCACGGCGCGCCCGGCACCACCACCAGCACCGATGATGAGCACGCGCAGATCCTGGATGTCGGCACCCAGGGCCTCCTTCACACTGCGCAAAAATCCGGGGCCGTCGCTGTTGTAGCCGTGCAGCTTGCCATCTCGAATGGCCAGCGTGTTCACCGCACCGAGCTGGCGGGCCAGAGGATCGAGCACGTCCACGGCGTCCAGTGCTTCAAACTTGTGTGGGATGGTGATGTTCACGCCGAGAAAACCGCAGTCGGCAAACTGGCGGAAAGCCTGCGCCACGCTGCCCACGGGCACCTGCACACGGATGTACTGCGCGTCGATGCCGCAGGCCTGCAGCGCCGGATTGTGCATCTGCGGACTGCGCGAGTGGCCGATGGGGTCGCCAATGACCGCCAGGCGTGCCGGCGGCGTGTAGCGCCCGGCCACCGCGTTCCAGTTCATCAATTCATCGAATGGTAAAAAATCTCCCACGCCGCAGACATGGCGTGGAACCACGGGCTGTCAAAGCTGCCCGCAATTTTCCCGCTCGACATCCCGTTCCATCCGCGCTGCAATCAGCGGCTCTCGTTTTTTCTCCCAACCTCATCCATCCCAGCCATGCGCCTTACCCTTCCCCTGATCGCCCTCGCCGGCACTGCGGCCCTGTTTCTTGCCCAGGCCGCCGACTCCACCGTGAAACCGCTGCGCGTGCTCATCGTGGCCGGTGGCTGCTGCCATGAGTATGACAAGCAGCACCTGGTGCTGAAGGAGGGCATCGAAAGCCGCCTGAACGCCGTGGTGGACGTGGCCTACAATCCGGACAAGACCACCAAGGCCACCTTTGAAATCTACAAGGCCAAGGACTGGGCCAAGGACTTTGACGTGATCGTGCACGATGAGTGCAGCGCCGACGTGACCGACCCCGCCTACGTGGGCGCCATCCTCGATGCTCACAAGGCTGGCAAGCCCGCTGTGAATCTGCACTGCGCCATGCACAGCTACCGCTGGGGCAACTTCCGCGAGCCCGTGAAGGCTGGCGCAGACAATGCAGGCTGGTATGAAATGCTGGGACTGCAGTCCACCGGCCACGGCCCGCAGGAGCCCATCGCCATCACCTTCTCCGACAAAAACCACCCCATCACCAAAGGGCTGGAAGACTGGAAGACCATCAAGGAGGAGCTGTATAACAATGTGCAGATCCTCACCGGCAAGGCGCTGGCCACCGGCCTGCAGATCCAGCCGCCCAAGGCCAAGAAAGGCGAAACCCTGCCTCCAGATGCCAAGCCCACCGAAGCCACCAGCGTCGTGGCCTGGACCAATGAGTACGGCCCGAACAAGACCAAGATCTTCAGCACCACCATCGGCCACAACACCGCCACCGTCAGCGACGCCCGCTACCTCGACCTCATCACCCGCGCCATCCTCTGGACCACCGGCCACATCGATGAAAACGGCAAGGCGCTGCCAGGGTATGGGAAGTAAGATGCCAGACGCACGTCACGCAGCCGCGTGATCCCCTTCCCTTTTTGCCAATGCCCGGTGGTGCTCCCGCCGGGCATTTTGCTTTCTATGCCATGCCTGCCGTTTCCAGCCTGCCAGTGAAGGCCGTCTGCATTCAGCCATGCGCTTGATGCCTCGAATTGACACCAGCGTCCGATTCCACCCAAAAGTTGTCCGCACATCAGACTGGTCATGAGGCGTTGTTTCGGGTGAAAATCCGACTCACCGACCATGAAAGCCATCCTGCTTGTATTTGCCGCCGCCGTTTTAGCCCATGCCGCCCCCGCCGGACCTGTGCGTGTGCTGTATCTGGACACCGAAGGAAAAGAGCAGTCCGCCGTGGGACCGCTGCATGAGGCCATGCGCGATCTCGGGCGTGACGCCATCTGGTTTGACTACGCCAAAGAAGACCTGACCGCCGGTGACTATGACCTGGTGGTGAAACCAGGCAGCGATCTGAGCAAAGACGCGATCCTTTCCAAGCTGAGCGCGGAGCGCAAAGCCAGCTACGAGGCCTTTCTGAAACAGCGCGCCCCCGAGGAGCGCAAGAAGCACCCGCAGGTGGCCAACTACGAAAAGCGCCCCGAGCCGCTGACGCTGCAGCTGCCGATGAGCGTGAAGGCCAGCATGGAGCGCACCCAGGTGCCGGCAGATTGCGAGCTGAAGCTCTTTGCCAGCGAGCCGGACATCGCCAAGCCCATCGCCTTCGCATGGGATGAGCGCGGCCGCTGCTGGGTGGTGGAGACACGCGACTACCCGCATGGCGTGACGGACAGGGGCGAAGGCCAGGACACCATCAAGATCTGCGAAGACACCGATGGCGATGGCAAGGCGGACAAGTTCACCGTCTTTGCCGACAAGCTCAATCTGCCCACGGGCATCGTTTTCGCCCGCAAAGGCATCATCGTCAGCCAGCCGCCGAAGTTCATCTACCTTGAAGACACCAACGGCGATGACAAAGCCGATGTGCGGGAAACAGTGATCGACTGCTGGGGCATCCGCGACACCCATGCGCAGGCCAGCAATCTGCACTACGGCTACGACAACTGGCTGTACGGCTGCGTGGGCTACAGTGGCATCGAAGGCTACGTGGGCGGCAAGAAGCACCAGTTTGCCATGGGCACTTACCGCTTCAAGGCAGACGGCAGCGCCATCGAATTCCTGCACCAGTTCACCAACAACTCCTGGGCTCACAGCATGAACGCTGCGGGCGACCAGTTTGGCGGCACGGCCAATGGCGCACCCATCTTCTTCGGCGGCATCCCGGCCACGGCCTACCCTGAAAACACACGCGGCATGACGGCCAAGAAGATCAATGTGGTGGAGATGTGCCACACCATCACGCCGAATTTCCGCCAGGTGGATGTCTTTGGCGGCTACACCGCAGCAGCCGGCAGCAATTTCATCTACAGCAATAACCTGCCCAAGCGCTTTCAGGGCAAGGCCATGGTGTGCGAACCGACGATGAAGGTGGTGTCCGTCTTTGACGTGCAGCCGGATGGCGCAGGCTGGAAGGCGCTCGACTTCATGAACATCTACGCCAGCAGCGACGAATGGAACAGCCCCGTGCACGCCGAGGTGGGCCCCGATGGCGCGGTGTGGGTGGCCGATTTCCAAAACTTCATCATCCAGCACAATCCCACGCCGAGCATGGAGCGCGGCGGCTTTGTGGCCACCACGGGCAAAGGCGGCGCGCATGAAAATGACCTGCGCGACCACAGCCGCGGCCGCATCTACCGCATCGTGGCCAAGGGCACGAATCCGAAGGCCGAGAAGCCTGCCCTCACCGCCAGCACGCAATACGCCCGCCTGGAAGCCCAGCGTGAGAAGGTGGAAAGCGGCAGCGCCGATGCCAGCCTGCAAAAGACCGTGCTGGATGCAGACACCACGGCAGCCATCCACGCTCTCTGGACCCTGCAGGGCCTCGGCCAGCTCGATGAGGCCACGCACAAGGCCGCGCTGCTGAGCAAGGACGCCGGTCTGCGCCGCAATGCCATCCGTGCGCTGGGCAGCGATGCCAAGGCGCAGTCGCTGCTCTTTGGCGCAGGCGTCATCAGCGATCCCGATCTGCACACACGCCTCGCAGCTTTTGTGAAGCTGTCCGACTTCCCCACCACGCCGGAGATCCAGACGCTGGTGAAAAAGCTGGCCTCTGATCCCGTGGTGAAAAACGACGAGTGGCTGGCCGAGGCCGCCAAGATGCTAGGCAAGAAACACCAGGCGCTGAACTACAAGGAAGGCCCCAACCTGCTGCCCAACCCCGGCTTTGAAGAAGTGGTGGCCAATGCCAAAACACCCACCGGCTGGAAGCTGCGCAACTACGGCACGAAACCCGGCAACGCGGGCGCAGAGTGGAGCATCGTGACCGATGAGAAGATGGTGCACAGCGGCAAGAATGGCTTCCGAGTGATCACCCGCGATGAGGCAGACACCAGCTTCTTTGCCGACGTGGCGCTGAAGCCCAACACGGAGTACAAGCTGAGCGCCTGGATCAAGACCCATGGCTTCCGTGGCAAGGCCAGCCTGAATGACCACATCGGCCGCGCCGAGACGAGCACGCTCAAGCGCACGCAGGACTGGACGGAGGTGGAGGTGACCTTCAACAGCAAGACCCGCGACAAGGCCAGCATCAACCTCCTGCACGTGGGCAAAGGCGACACCTACTTTGATGATGTGAAGCTGGTGGAGATGATCCCCGAGGCGGAGGATGATGAGTCCAAGCTTGTCGGCGATGTGAAGCGCGGCGAAAAGATCTTCTGGGAGCACCCTGTGGCCGCCTGCAAAAACTGCCACATGCTCAAAGGCCAGGGCAGCACCGTGGGCCCCGCGCTGGATGGCATCGCAGGCAGAAAGGATGCAGCCTACATTCTGGAAAGCCTCGTCAATCCGAATGCCAAGCTGGCCGAAGGCTACACCGCCACGCCGATCTCCCCCATGCCACCGATGAACCTCATCCTGAAGCCGCAGGAGTTTGCGGATGTGAAGGCCTTCATCATGAGCCTGAAGTAAAACGCGATGAAGCCCGCCGCCTGCGCCCTGCTGCTGATGCTGACGGCTCTGCCTGCGCAGGAGCCGCCCGGCCAGCCACGCAAGGCCTGGAGCCCCATCGTGCTGCAAGAGGATGACAAGCCCGCCTTCCCTCCGCCACCCAGCGGCTGGGATGTGCGGCGGGACGGCATCCCCCACGGCAGGCTGACGATGATCGAGTATGATTCGAAGACCGTGGGCACACGGCGGCACATGAATGTGTACACCCCGCCGGGGTACACGCCGGAGAAAAAGCTGCCCGTTCTCTATCTGCTGCACGGCATCGGTGGCGATGAGACCGAGTGGCAGCGCTTTGCCCAGCCGGAGGTGCTGCTGGACAACCTCATCGCTGATGGCAAAGCAGTGCCCATGATTGTGGTGATGCCCAATGGCCGCGCGCAGAAAGACGACCACCCCAAGGGCGATGTCTTCAAGCATGCGCCTGCGTTTTCTGTCTTTGAAAAGGATCTGCTGCAAGATGTGATCCCCGCCATCGAGGCACGCTACGCCGTGCTGGCCGACCGCGAGCACCGTGCTCTGGCGGGCCTCTCGATGGGTGGCGGCCAGTCGCTCAACTTTGGTCTTGGCCATCCCGAACTCTTCGCCTGGGTGGGCGGTTTTTCCTCCGCTCCCAACACGCGTAAATCAGCCGACCTCATGCCAGATGCCACCGCGGCAAAACACCTGCGCCTCCTCTGGCTCTCCTGCGGCAGCAGGGACGGCCTCATCCACATCAGCCAGGATTTTCACTCATGGCTGAAGACCCAAGGCGTGCCCCATGTGTGGCACGTGACCGACCACGCCCATGATGCCTCGGAGTGGAAGCAGGTGCTGTATTACTTCCTGCAGCAGTTGAGGTTCGGGTAAAGGAAGTGATGGGCGGTAACCGGGGCAACTAACTGCACACGGAAAGAATATCCCCCATTGTGGTTACGGTTTCTTTTTGCCATAGATGGCGGCATCCTCGCGCAGAATCAGCGAGTTCCCCGCCGCCAGTTTGATCTCGCGAGCAGCGGCACGCATTTGCTCCACCATGCGCACCTTCTCAGGGTAAGGCAGCGCCATGAGCCGCTTTCGACGCTCACTCTTGCTTTCCAGAGATGCTTGCATCAACGGGCTCATAAGGGATTCAGATAATTTTGTTCAAATCGTTTCCACGCGGTGAGCAGTCCATGTCGCTCTAAAATTTCACGCAGTTTTGCCTCGTTTGCCACCCGGCACTCCATAAAAGTCACCAGCCGGGCAAAATCCTTTCCCCGCCCGGTTTGAAGAGAAATCGCCATGAGATGCTCCGCAGTCATCACATACGCTGGCACCCCCTCAAAGTCCACCTCGCGTGCCGCCTCGACAGCCTCACTCAACAATGCGGATTCAGCGGGTAAAAACTGTACTGGCCAGCCACACACCATCAGCGCATCTCCATCAGGCATGTGCCCTCGCACTTTCAGAAAGTCATAAATTGGCGACAAAGTTAATATCAGAGGCGCGCCTTCAAACAGGACAAAGATATCGAGATCGTATGTGGAGATCGGTTCGAGGTAAAACGTTGCCCCCATCGCTCCGCCAATAGCCCATTTTCCGATGAGTCCAGCGGAACGCAGCAAATTGATCTCAGACAGAGTGTCTTTCATAGTGGTGGTGACTTTCCCAGATCCCACCGGGACGCATAGGGTGCAAACCACGGGTTTCCACTGGATTCATATCTTTAGGCGGCATCTACACCTTCAGCACCGCCCCCTCATCCGCGCTGGAGACCATGCTGGCGTAGCGGGCCAGGTAGCCGCGGCCGAGGTCGGTGTGCGGGCGTGGTTTCCACTGGCTGGCGCGCCGCCGCAGCACGGCTTCATCCACACGCAGCGAAAGACGGCGTTGGGGGATGTCGATCTCCACGATGTCTCCGGGCTCAATCAATGCGATGGGGCCGCCTGCTGCGGCCTCCGGTGAGACGTGGCCGATGGCTCCGCCACGTGTGGCACCGGAGAAACGACCGTCGGTGATGAGCGCCACGGATTCCGCCAGACCACGCCCAGCGAGCGCGGCGGTGGGAGCCAGCATCTCCTGCATGCCGGGACCGCCGCGAGGCCCCTCGTAGCGAATAACGACGACATCGCCCGCTTTCACCTGACCGACGAGGATGCCGATACGGGCGGATTCTTCGGATTCAAAGATCACAGCGGGGCCGCTGAAGGTCATCATGGCGGGTGCGACACCAGCAGCTTTCACCACAGCCCCCTTGGGAGCCAGATTGCCAAAGAGAATGGCCAGCCCGCCACGCTGCGAGTAGGCATTGTCCAGCGGGCGGATGACATCGGCATCGCGCACTTTCGCATGGGCGATGGTCTCGCCAAGCGTGCGGCCGGTGACGGTGATGGCATCCAGATGCAGCAGGCCGGGGCGAGTGCTCAGCGTGCGCAGGATGGCGGAGATGCCGCCTGCGCGGTCGATGTCCTCCATGTGGTGCAGGCCCGAAGGCGCGACTTTGCAGAGCTGCGGCACGCGGTCGGAGATGGCATTGATGTCCTCCAGGCGAAGATCCACCCCGGCCTCGCGAGCGATGGCAAGCGTGTGCAGAATAGTGTTGGACGAGCCGCCCATGGCCATGTCCAGCACCAGCGCGTTTTCAAACGCAGCACGCGTGAGGATGTCGGACGGGCGGATGTTGCGTGCCACGAGATCGACGATGGCGCGGCCTGCGGCTTCAAAGAGGGCATCGCGCTGCGGATCGACAGCCAGGATGGAGCCGTTTCCCGGCAGCGCCCAGCCCAGCGCCTCGCAGAGGCAGTTCATGGAATTGGCGGTAAACATGCCGGAGCATGAGCCGCAGGTGGGGCAGGCGCTGCGCTCGATCTCTCCCAGCTCCGCCTCAGAGATGGCGTTTTTGGAATGCCTGCCCACCGCCTCAAAAACGGAGGCAAGGTCCAGCGCCTGGCCAGTGAGCGGGTTGCGCCCAGCCGCCATCGGACCACCGGAGACAAAGATGGCGGGGATGTTCACCCGCGCCGCGCCCATCATCATACCGGGCACGATTTTGTCGCAGTTCGGGATGCAGACCACGCCGTCAAAGCAGTGCGCGCGCAGCATGGTCTCGATGGAGTCAGCGATGATCTCGCGCGAGGCCAGGGAGTAGTTCATGCCGCCGTGCCCCATGGCGATGCCGTCGTCCACGCCGATGGTGTTAAACTCAAAGGGCACACCGCCTGCGGCACGGATCGCGGCGCGAACCTTGCGGCCCACGATGTCCAAATGCGCATGGCCGGGGATGATCTGCACAAAGGAGTTCGCCACGGCGATGAAGGGCTTGTCCCAGTCGCTCTCAGACTGGATGGCGCCGGTGGCGCGGAGGAGACTGCGGTGGGGGGCACGGAGGGTGCCGCGTTTGATGGTGTCGCTGATGGCCATGCGCTGAGGTAAGCCGCAGCATCTCATGACAAAACTACCGCTTTCGTTCACTTATGATACCTTTTTGGTATGGACTTCTCTTTGCGCGAACTGGAGTGCTTCACCGCCGTGGCGGAGGAGCTGTCATTCACCCGTGCGGCACAGCGCCTGCATCTGGCGCAGCCACCGCTCTCCCGGCACATCCGCGCGCTGGAGCAGCGGTTGGGCACGGTGTTGTTTGACCGCAGCGGGCGGCGGGTGGCGCTGACGGCGGCAGGTGCGGTGTTTTATGAGGAAACGCGCAGCGTCATGCCGCAGCTCATCCGCGCCGGGGAGACGACGCGGCGCTTTGCCTCAGGGCAGACAGAGCGGCTGCGTCTTGGGTTTGTCAGCGCCGTGCTGAGCCCGGAGCTGGTGGAGGTGCTGCGCCTGTTTCGGGAGAAACATCCGCAGGTCCAGCTCCTGGTGCAGGACCTGCCGCCTGCGGAGCAGCTGGCGGCGCTGCGTCACGGCACGCTGGATGGCGGTTTCATCGGCCTGCCGCCGGAGGAGCGCACGCCGGGCATCGAACTGCTGCCATGGCGGCAGGAGGCGCTGGCTGCATTTGTGCCCTTTGGTCATCCGCTGGCAAAGCGGCAGCGCATGGACCTGCGCGCACTGGCAGGCGAGGCGCTGGTGGCGGTGTCCAGCGAGGCCGCGCCCGCCTTTGCCGCCTATCTGCGCCGGGTGTGTGGCAGCGCGGGCTTCCGCCCGCGCATCGTGCTGGAGTCTCCACGCGCCCAGGCAGTGGCTGTCATGGTGGCTGCAGGCGCAGGCATCGCCCTGCTGCCAGCCTCCCTGCGCCGTGTGGTGGATGGCGCAGCAGCGGTGGTGCCCATCCGCGATGCGCCAAAGATCTCGCACGTCTTTGCCCATGCCGCAGGCGCGGTGTCTCCGGCCATGCGTCGCTTCATGAAGCTGCTGAGCAAGTAGATGGCAGGCCCAATCACCGCGCCGTGAAAGTTCAGGCCCGGCACGATGCGTATTGCATGCAGCCACCATGCCCTTCCACACCTCAGCCCACTCGCAGCGCTGCGCAGGCCCCATGTCGCGCCGCAGTTTTCTCAGCATGGGCACGCTGGGGCTCACGGGCTGGAGCCTGGCTGACACGCTGCGCGCAGAAACAATCGCCAAGGCTGCCGGGAAGAGGCTGAAGGACAAGTCAGTCATCTTTGTGTGGCTGCCGGGCGGCATGTCGCAGCTGGAGAGCTATGACATGAAGCCGAATGCGCCGGTGGAGTATCGCGGGGTGCTCAATCCCATCCGCACCAATGTGCCCGGCACGCACATCTGCGAGCTGTTTCCACGGCAGGCCAAAATCGCGGACAAGTTCAACATCATCCGCAGCGTGCATCATGAGTTCGCGGATCACGGCGGCGGGCACAAGCGCTTCATGACAGGGCGCAATCCCGCGCTGCCGGTGGGTTTTGTGAATGATGCGCCCTCCGTGCAGTCTATCATCACGCGCAAGCTCCAGCGCGCCGGGCAGGCGATGCCCACCTGTGTGGCGGGTGTGGATCGCGGGCGCAGCGGGATCGATGTCTTCTCCATGGGCGCGGCCTATCTCGGCCCCTCGGCTTCTCCCTTCATGGTGGTGGGAGATCCCAGCGCCAAGGACTTCAAGGTGGAAAACATCGGGCTGACTCCAGACATGGAGGCGCGCATCGACGACCGCATTCATCTGCTGAAGGGCATGGACAATCTCAAGCGCGAGATGGACCGCAGCGGCCTCATGGATGCGATGGACAGCTTCAGCCAGCGTGCCGTGGGCATGCTGACCACGCCTGCGGTGCGTGATGCGTTTGACCTTTCGAAGGAGTCCACTCAAACCCGCGAGCGTTACGGCTACAGCACCTACGGCCAGCGCGGCCTCATGGCGCGCAGGCTGGTGGAGGCTGGCTGCCGCTTTGTGACGATGGTGTGGGAAAATCCCTTCTCCACGCCCATCCCGAAAAACTGCACCTACAACTGGGACAGCCACGCCGTGAACTGCGACATGTATGCGGATGCACGCTGGCGCATGCCGGTGTATGATCAGGCAGCCTCCGCGCTGATCGAGGACATCCACCAGCGCGGGCTGGACAAGGATGTGCTCGTCATCATCACGGGCGAGTTTGGCCGCACACCCAAGATCAACACACAGATCGGCACACAGACAGGCGTGAGCCAGCCCGGCCGCGACCACTGGCCGAATGCGATGTCCTTCATCGTCAGCGGCGGCGGCATGCAGACGGGCCAGGTCATCGGTGCCACGAATCCGCGTGCGGAATACCCCATCGAGCGCCCGCTGAGCCCGAACGATCTCTGGGCCACGGTGTATCAGCACCTGGGCATCGATCCGGAAGACACCTTCGATGATTTCCAGGGCCGCCCGATGCCAATCCTGCCGTTTGGAGATCCCATCAAGGAGCTGATGCCGCTGGCATAAGGATACGCTTTTGTTTAAAAACGACAGCCGCAGCACGCGGCAGGCGCATCACGCAGGCTCCACGATGATCTTCTCCCCGCGCACCTCGCGCACGCGCACGGCGGTGCCGCTTTGCAGGTAGTCGCCCTCGGCCATGGCCTCGATGAGCCGTCCGCCGATGTCGATGGTGCCATACGGGCGCAAGGCGCTGCGGGCGGTGCCGGTGTCCCCTGCCCTGGCACGTGCAGCAGCCTGCATGGCAGGCGCGTCATTGAGCGTGCCACCTGCGGAGGTCTGCAGAATGAGCGAGCGGAAGGGCCGCAGATCCGGCAGCCAGAGGCACAGCAGCGTGATGATGATGGCCGCGCCCGTGACGCCCAGCGCAAAGTGGCGGAAGCCCGTGGCATAGGCGGCCAGATGGAAGCTGCCTGCATCGCCACCGCTGGAGGGCACCATTTCCCAGCCTGACATGGCATACACGAGAGCGATCATGACGCACAGAAAGCCAAAGATGCCCGGCAGGATGGTGCCCGGCGCGGCCAGCAGTTCCACCCCGATGAGGACGATGCCGACGATGAACACAGCCGCCACCACCATCGTCTCCTGTCCCGCCAGACTGCCTGCCACGTAGTGCCCGAAGAAGAACAGCGCAAAGGCTGCCACGGAAACAAAGCCGGGCAGGCCAAAACCGGGAGACTGCATCTCCAGATACCCGCCCGCGAGGCCGATGAGGATGAGGATGGCGGCGTAGCGAGTGACCCAGATGGCGATGCTCTCAAAGCCGGTGGGCTCGGCGGTGATGAGCTCGCCTTTGAGAGATTCGATGCGCTTGAGTTCGTCGATGCTTTTGATGATCCCTTTGGCGAGCAGCGGCTTGCCATCGATGAGCATGGTGGCCTGTGCAGAGTCCAGCGTGACGATCTCGCCCTTGGGCACGATGACCTGGCCGTTGATGACGAGGCCGCGGTTCATGTCCGTCATGCCTTCGATGATGCGCACGTCGTGTCCTTTCTCGCGCACCACCGTTCGTGCCATGCCCATGAAGGCGGAGTTTTGCTTGGCGCGTTCGGCCTGAGGGAGAGCCGTGCCGTCTCCTGAGACAGGCGTGCTGGCGCCGATGGCGCTGGCCGGGGCCATGTAGATGGTGTCCGTGGCCATGGCGATCATGGCTCCGGCGGAGATGGCGCGCGTGTTCACAAAGGCGAAACTGCGCGCCTTGAGCCCCTGCAGGTCTTGCATCATCAGGCTGGTGGTATCCCAGGCCAGACCACCGGGAGTATCCAAATTGAAGATCACCGCCTCGGCTCCATCCTGATTGCAGCGGGCCAGCGTGCGCTTCATGAATTCAAAACGCGCCGGCAGCAGCAGGTCATCCTGTCCCACAGGAATGACGACCACCCTGCCCTTGTAGCTTTGGCGGCTGGAAAAGGCGGCCGCCTTGCTGGGTTGTGCAGGCTTTTTCTCAGCAGGAGCCGTGCTCTTGCTCTCTGCCGCAGCAGCGGCTGCATGCTGCTTCTGCTTGTCATACCAAGTGACATTGAGCGTGATGGATTTGGCATTGGGTGCTGCGGCCTTGATGAGCGCCTCCACATCCGGCACGATGGCACGCGCCAGCAGCGGCCTGCCTTCGATGGATTGCACGGCGGCATCGGCATCCAGCAGCAGGAGCTCGCCCTTCTGCGCCAGCATGGTGGTGCCGAGCATGAGCCCTCTTTCGCGATCCACAAAGGCCTCGGCGATCTCCGGACGGTGGCCCTTGAGCTTGCAGAGGCTGCGCGCTCCGGCTTTCAGCACGGCCAGAGATTCGGCCAGCAGTGTGTCCTGGGCTTTTGGAGAGAGCGAGTCATCAGAGGGCACCTTCGGCGGTGCCGCGCCGATGCGTGAGCCGGGGGCCATCCAGATGTCATCGCAGGCCAGCGCGAGCAGTGCACCGCCTCCGATGGCAGCGGTGTTTACATAGACCTGCGTTTTAATCTTCAGCCGCGCCACCTCCTCCGCCAGCGGCAGCGCCGCCTGGGCCTGGCTCTGAGAGACGTTGATGTCCAGCAGCAGCCCCGCCGCGCCTTGCTGGATGGCTTCATCCATCCACAGCCGCAGCTCACGCCAGCGGCGCAGATCCTCGATGTCCGAATCCGTCACCACCACCCGCACCATCTGACCTTTGAGGGAGGGTGCAGACGGAGACTCCGCCAAGCCGCTACCCGCAATGGCAATCAGCGAAAGGATGAAGCTCGGAAGCAGCAACAGCGACAGTGATGAACGGCGGTAGTGCATGGCGGAGATTACGTTGGAGGCATACACGCCGCAATGAGCATGCAGTTCACCCCTTCTTCCCAAACAGAAAGCGCCAGACATACATGAAGATCAGCGCGCCACCCACGGCGGTGATGATGCCTTTGATGCTGAACTCCCCGGCCACGCCCCAGCCGATGAGGTGCCCCACTTTGCCGCCGATGATGCTGCCCACGATGCCGAGCAGAATGGTGGTGATGGGGTTGATGCCCTGCCTGCCGGGCATGATGAATTTGGCGAGAATGCCTGCTACCAATCCGAGCGCCGACCAGATGAGAAGTCCTTGGAGTGACATAGTAAGCCGATTCTACTTACAAAGCCACTGCACCGTCAATTCCAATACCCGCCTCATTTTGCAGCCTGCTTCCAGGCATTCCACCCACCCTTGAGGACAAAGCCCTTCTCCACCGGCAGCGTCTGCTTCAGGCGCTCGAGGATGTGGCGGCTGGCATCGCACTTGGCGGCGTTGCAATAGACAATGATCGGCAGTGTGTTGGTCTGCAGCGTGTCCAGCAGGCCAAAGAGCTGCTGGTCAAAGTGCTGTTCGTTGAGGAGCACCGCGCCGGGTATGTGCCCTTCGTCATACTGCTCCTGATAGCGGGCGTCGATCCACAGCACGCGGCCCTGCCAGCGGCTCTGGATCATGGCCATGGACACCTCATCATCCCGCAGCGGTTCCTGCACCAGATGGAGCGCCGGTGCGCGCGGATGCCACACATGAGTAGCCCACGCCGCAGCAGAGGCGAGGAGGAGCAGGAAGAGAGCCTGACGGATGGCGGCAAACATGGCGCAGCTTGTTGCAGCTTACTTGTCGGCCTTCGGCTGCGCGGCGGCGGTGGCGGCAGGCGGAGGCTCGGGCTTGCGGGTGATGCTGAAGAACGCGAGCTGATAGCGGTATTTGGCGATGGGGCTGTTTGTTTCAATCTTCAGCGCGCCCATGGTCACATCCTTCGTGGTCTTGGGCTTCACGTTGATGAGGTACTCCCGGCCTTCTTTGATCTCCTTCCAGTCAAACTCCACGTTCTCGCGCGTGGGGGTGATCTTGAGGATCTTGGTGGGTGTGTCTCCGGTAAACTGCACGAGGCAGGCCTTCTTGGTGGGCTCGTCGCCGATGAACCACTGCAGGTTCTTGGGCTTGATGTCCACCACGGCCGGCACGTCGAGGATGAAGTTCACCTGCCAGTCGGGCTGCTTAGGGTTGTCGGTGTTGACGGTGACAAATTTTTCATGCCTGCCCACAAAGGTGGAGACCTTGAAGGAGGCGCGGCCGGTGCCCACCTCTCCGGGCTGGTACTCGGCCTTGTCTAGCTCGGCGCTCAGGCAGCTGCAGGCGCTCTCCATGCCGAGGATCTTGACCGGCTTGTCCCCGGTGTTGCGAAACTTGAAGGTGGTCTCCACCTCCTCGTCCTCGGGCTTGGGTTTGAGCTCGATGGCGGGCACGTCCAGCTTCAGCTCCGCATGCACGGTGGCGGCGAGGGCTAGCAGGAGGAGGGAGAGGCAGCTGGCTTTCATCTGGAAATATAGCACATCCCGCCCCCCGGAATGCAAGGGCTGTTGACGCGATGCCGCCCCCTGCCCTACCGCCGGGAACGGATGAGATTCTGGATTTCGTCGTGATTTCCGATGAAAAAGAACACCAGCTCCGGAGGCGTGGCGATAAAGACAAATGCCAGTCTTTCATCCAGCCCCACACGGCATTCAAAGATATCCTTCGTCAGCCGTCGAATGCTGATGCCTGAGTGCAGGTGGGGACGCCCCCAGGCGGAAAGCACCGAGTTCATCGCTTCGCCGATGATCTTGCGCTCGGCTTTGGTTCGGCGGCGCAACTGCTCCAGAAGATCATAGGTGACTCTTGCCTGCAACGAGGGCTTCGATGTCTCCGGTGTATCTGGCGAGCTTTCCGGCTTTCCGTTCTTTTTCGATTTTGCCATGAACTTTTTTAGCAAAGACGGCGAGATCATCCCCCGTGGCTCCATACTCGCGCGCAGCATAGTCGGTGGACTCCACCTGCATGGGCCTCAGCGCCACGATCTTTCCATCGACCACGATGCCAATGTCGTCGCCCTTGAGCGCACGGCGCAGCAGCCGGGACAAATTGGAACGAGCGCTCGTGGGAGTCAGCGTGATCATGCTCATGTAGAAAGATGCCGCAAACACGACGGAGATGCGAGCAAATATTCACCCCCAACAGCACACCTCACCTGTTGACGCGATGCCGCCCCCTGCCCACTCTGCGGGCCTATGCGATTCGCGATCTGCAACGAGACCTACCAGAACTGGAGCTTTGAAAAAATGTGCGAGGACGCCGCCGCGGCGGGCTACCACGCGATCGAGCTGGCCCCCTTCACGCTGAAAGAGGACCCGCGTGAACTGACGGTGGAGGAGGCTCTGGCGCTCTGCGCCAAGGCCAAGTCCTTCGGCCTCGAAATCCTGGGCCTGCACTGGCTGCTGACCAAGCCCTCGTGGTTTCACATCACCACGCCGGATGCGCTGCAGCGCAAGGAGACGGCCAAGTTTGGCCGTCATCTGGCCCAGTTCTGCGGCGCCACGGGCGGCCGCATCATGGTCTGGGGCAGCCCCAAGGCGCGCAATGTGCTGCCAGAGTGGAACTACGAGGACGCCTTCAAGCGCGCCGCCGACTGCGTGCGCGAGGTGGCCGAAGAATGCGGCAAGTACGGCGTGGTGATCGCCATGGAGCCGCTGGGCCGCAAGGAAACCAACTTCCTGAACACCGCCGAGGAAACCATCCGCCTCTGCAAGCTGGTGGACCACCCCTCCTGCAAGCTGCACCTGGACGTGAAGGCGATGAGCGATGAGAGCAAATCCATCCCCGACATCATCCGCGACAGCAAGGAGTGGACGGTGCACTTCCACACCAACGACCCCAACCTCCGCGGCCCCGGCCAGGGCGAGGTGAAGTATGAGCCCATCATCGCCGCGCTGCGCGAGACGAACTACAACGGCTACCTGAGCGTGGAGGTCTTTGACTACACGCCCGATGCCCCCACCATCGCACGCCAGAGCATCCAGTACCTGAAGCAGGTGATGGGTGTGTGATGGTGCACGCAGGAGCAATGAACGAGACGTGATTTGGAGTGCGGTCGCGCAGATGCACGGCGCAAGCCTGCATCGGAGCTACCGCTTTCGGGCGTCTCGTGGCGTGCGTGGATCGAGCGACGAGCGAACGTCTCATTGATCGCGAGAGTCTCTGCCTCTCATCGCCCCAAGATATCCGCCAGCCGTCCCGCCGTCGCAAAGCGGTAGCTGCGTTCGTGCCTCACTCCGCGACCGCACTCCAAATAGGGCCATGCCCCGTGATAACGATTTGGAACCCGCACAAAAAAGCGGGATGGTCCTGAGACCATCCCGCGTGAGGAGAGAGTGATTGATTCTACCCGTTTGAAAAACCGGGCTTACTCCTTGGGCTTGTCAGGAGCCGGGGCGTCGCCTTCCACGGGCGGACGGCGGAAGCCGCCATTGCCACCCTGAGGAGGACCGCCGGGGCCTCCGGGACCGCCTTCAGCGGGGCGCATGCCGCCAGGGCCACCAGGGCCACCCTGACCACCGCGTCCGCGGAACATCTCGCGCATCTTTTCCACGCCCTTGGCATACTCTTCTTCGGTCAGAGTGCCGTTGGCGTCAGTGTCCATGCGCTTGAATGCTTCCTTCGGGTCAAACATTCCACCCATGCCGCCACGGCGTCCGCCCTGGCCTTCGCCCTCAGGGCGCATGCCTGGGCCACCCTGCGGAGGTCCGCCCTGCGGCTGACCAGCCGCACCGGGAGAGCCGCCTTCAGCACCTGGGGGGCGACGGAAGCCGCCACCGTTTTCTCCAGGAGGTCCTCCTGGGCCGCCGGGTGGGCCGCCTTCCGGACGACGCATGCCCTGACCGCCGGGGCCGCCCTGGCGCATCATCTGCATCATCTTGCCGATCTCTTCCTGATCCACGACGCCGTCTTTGTTGGCGTCCATGCGGCCAAAGCGTTCTTCGCTTTCCTTTTTGCCGAGAGCTTCAAATTCTTCCTTGCTGATCTTGCCGTCGCCGTTGGTGTCGGCGCGCTTGATGAATTCAGCAATGCGTGCGCCGGGGTCTCCACCACCAGGGCCTCCTTGCTGGCCGCCAGGTCCACCCGGAGGACGTCCGGGAGCACCGCCTTCCGGAGGAGGCGGAGGAGCACCGTCAGGCGGCGGGCCTTTGGGCGCATCCTGCGCGATGGAGAGGCAGGCAAGGCTCAGAAGACTGAACCCGCAGAGGAATGTTTTTTTGAGTTTCATGTCGTGCGTGAGTTTGGTTAGTGAAAGCACGCCGACTCAAACAAGGCGGTGCTGGAATGGTTGCACAGTTTGCGGAAATTTTTCACACCAGCTCCGACAGCAGCGCCTGATTGAGGCGCACACCGGCAATGAAGTTGTCGATGGGGAAGTTCTCATTCGGCGCGTGCGCCTGGCAGTCTGGCAGCGCGAGCCCGAGCAGCAGCGTGTCGGCGTGCAGCACGTCTTTAAACGCCTGCACGATGGGGATGCTGCCGCCTTCACGGATAAGCGCGGTCTTGTCTCCAAAGACCTTTTTCAGCGCACGCTGCGCCGCACTGCCCAGCGGTGAATGCGGATCCATGATGTAGGGCATGCCGGTGTGGCCGGGCTTGATCTCAAGGCGCACGCCTTTGGGAAGATGCGCACGCAGATGCGCTGCGGCGCGCTCCAGGATCACATCTGGATGCTGGTCTGGCACGAGGCGGAAGGAGAGCTTCACAAACGCCTCGCGGCCGATGACCGTCTTGGAACCCTCTCCCTGATAACCACCACCGATGCCGTTCACCTCTGCCGTGGGCCGTGCCCAGCGGCGCTCGCGCTCGGTGTAGCCGGGCTCGCCAAAGAGTGCAGGAGAGCCGGTGAGTTCGAGCATCTCGGCGTCGCCATCTCCCAGTTCATTCCATGCCTTGCGCTCCCAGTCCTGCACGGGGCGCACGCCGTCATAAAAGCCACCGATCATCACGCGTCCTTCGTCATCGTGCAGCGTGGCGGTGAGCCGTGCGGCAGCGGTGACAGGATTGGCGATGGCACCGCCAAAGATGCCGCTGTGCAGGTCGATCGCGGGGCCGTGAATGCGTGCCTCCATGCAGGCGATGCCGCGCAGGCCGTAGGTGAAGGTGCCCACGCCGGGAGCCACCATGCCGGTGTCTGAGATGGCCACCACATCGCACTTCAGCTCATCGCGATGCTGCTGCAGAAAGGGCTTCAAATTCGGGCTGCCGATCTCCTCTTCACCTTCAAAGAGCAGCGTCAGATTCACCGGCAGGTCGGCATGCTGAGCCAGTGTTTCAGCGAGGCCCTGCACATGGGCCATGAGCTGGCCTTTGTTGTCCGTGGCGCCACGGCAGTAGATGCGGCCATCGCGGATGGTGGGCTCAAAGGCGGGCGTCTTCCACTCCGCCAGCGGCTCGGCAGGCTGCACATCGTAGTGCCCGTAGAGCAGCACGGTGCGGCGGCCGGGGATGTGTTTGTTTTTCACCAGCACCACCGGATGCCCGGGCGTCTCGTGCAGAGCACCGCTGAGGCCCATGGAGCGCAGATGCGCCAGCAGCCACTCCGCACAGGCCCGTGTATCAGCACGGCGAGTGGAGTCGGTGGAGACAGAAGGAAAACGCAGGCAGGTCAGGAGATGGTCGAGGCCGGGAGGATTCATGGGAAGGAATGACGGATGAATGGTGAAAAGAAAACGATGATGGAAGGCTGCGCTGTTGCGGAGCTTGCCACTATATTGATCACTTTACGCATGAAGATGCGTTTTGATCGAGGACGAGTTCGAGTAGGAGGACGAGGACGATTCCTTCATGCTCACTTCAGCTTCTTCACCTCCACCTCGTCCACGCTGCCCTTCCCTCCGTAGAGGTTCAGCAGCACGCCGGCCTTGGGGCCTTGGGTGAGTTCGGTTTTGAGTTCGATCACGGCCTGGTCGTTCACCAGGATGGTGATCTTGTCGCCCTTGGATTCAAAGGCCACGCGCTGCCATTCCTTGGCGGCGTCGGCTCGGGTGTTGGCGGCCTTGAGATTGGTCTGGCTCTCCACATCGCGCACGGCCACCACGCCGGTCGGAGTCAGGGCGATGTTGATCTTGCGCTGCGCACCGGGGCGCTCTCCGGGGGTATAAAAGCCGAAGGCAATCCAGGTGCAGGCCCAGGGCTTGACCAGGAGCTGGATGGAGGCGTCTTCCACCGGAGCGTCAAAGGCACGCCAGATGACGGCCCCTTTCGCTGCGGCCTGATCCATGAGCAGCGCGCCGTTGGCGATCTCAAATTTCGCAGCCTCCTCGCCTTTGGCAAAGGTCCACTTTTCATCCAGCTTCTCCGCCTTGAAGTCATCGGCCAGAATGACATCGCCCTTCAGGCGCATGGCCTTCGGGGGCTTCTTCTCCGCCGCATGCGCTGTGTTGAGAGCGAGCAGGAGACAGAGAAGAAGGCGGGGCTTCATGAGAGGAGAAGGGTTAGTGCTTCACTTCGACATTGCAGGAGAGCTCCTTCGGCGGCCAGAAGGCAACGAGAAGCAGCGCCGTCGCCACCAGCGCAAATCCGGTGGGCCAGAGGAAGAGCTCACGATAATTCACCGTGCCATCCGCAGCGGTCAGGCTGCCCTGCAGCGGGATGAAAATCCACTTGGCGGCGAGGTCTCCGAGCCCCAGCACAAGGAGATTGAAGAGCCCCTGGGCGCTGGCCCGCACATCCTTGGGGAAGGCGGCGTCGATGAAGATGTAGAGAGTGGCAAAGAAGAAGGCGTAGCAGATGCCATGCAGCACCTGCACGGCGATGATCATCGTCTGATTGGCCGGCATGAAGGCAAAAACCGCAAAGCGCGCCGCGTGGCCCAGGATGCCCAGCGTCATGGTGGTCTTCCAGCCCAGGCGTGCCAGCACGGCGCCCAGCACCGCCATGGTGAGGATTTCTGCAATCTGGCCGATGCTCATCACGGGCATGATCCACTCAGGCTTGATGCCCACGGCCTTGCTGCCAAGAAAACCACCGGCCATGAGGAAGTAACCGTTGTGAATGGTCGAGTCGATGAATGTCACGATGAACAGCACGAGGAGGTAGGGATGCCCCAGAAACTTGAAGGCGCTGAGCCAGGCCAGCTTGCTCTCCCCTTCCGCCGCAGGCTTTGGCGGCGTATGTGGCAGGCTCAGGCTGAAGAAGGCCAGCGCCAGCGAGGAGATGCCTGAAACGAGGAAGATGTTCCGGCTGGCGGTCACTGCCTCCACCCCCGACTTGCCCTGTAGGATGAAATAGAGCGGCCATGCAGCCAGGATCCACCCGATGGTGCCGCCCATGCGCACCAGTCCAAATTCCTTCTGCGCATTCTGCAGGTGCGTGAAGGCAAGGGAGTTGGCCACGGAGATCGTCGGTACGTAAAAGAGCGAGTGCACCAGCATCAGGGCAAAGAAAGTGGGGAAATCCTTCACCCAGTACATGGCCAGAATGGACACGCCGCCGACAAGGTGGCTGAAGGCCATGAACTTCTCCGCCGCAAAGCTGCGGTCGGCGAACTGATTGCTGAAGAAGATGCCGATGACAGACGCGATCGCAAAGGCCGTGCCCACCAGCGCCACCTGGGTGTCGGTGAAGTTGAGGCCGTCTTTGCCCATATACCCCCAGATCAGCGGCAGCCACGCCCCCCAGATGAAAAACTCCAGAATCATCATGACAAACAGCTTCTTGGCGGCGGGTGACTTCATAAGTGGGCGCGAGGCTAGGGAGAGCGCCACACCTTGGCAAGGACAAAACCACTCCGGAGCTTGAGCCTGGGAAAACCCGATGATATGAGGGAGGCATATGGTACGTAAAATTGTCCGCTATCCTGAACCGGTGCTCCGCGCCAAATGCCGTCCCGTGACCGAGGTCACGCCCGAAATCCGCACCCTGGCGGAGGACATGCTGGAGACCATGAAGGAAGCCAATGGCGTGGGCCTGGCCGCACCGCAGGTGGCTGTGGACGTGCAGCTGGCCGTCATCGATGTCTCCCACAACCCCGACTGCCTCACCTACATGAAGGTGAACGGCGAGAAGGTGGACATGGTGCAGCACATGCCCATCGTGTTTCTCAATCCCGTGCTCGAGCTCGGCAAGGACAAGGAGATCGGCGAAGAGGGCTGCCTCAGCTTCCCCCGCCTGCGCGGAGACATCCGCCGCTCCAGCGAGGTGAAGGTGACCTACACCACCCTGGACGGCAGCACCGTAACCGTGGAGGCCGACGGCCTGCTGGCACGCGCCTTTCAACACGAGATCGACCACCTCAACGGCATCCTCTTCATCGACCGCCTCAATGCGGTGGCGAAAGTAGGAATGAAGCGCAAGCTGGCCCGCCTGATGCAGGAGTGGGAAGAAGACGACGAGTAGCCCCCACGCTCTTTGGACATGGTCAGGAGATGCAAGGCGCAGGCCTGCATCGCAGCTACCGCTTTCCGCAGGCAGGTTGAAGGAGCAAGCACCCAGAAACATCCGTGGGCAGGGAGTCTTGCGAGAGATGAAACGCTCAAAGGCAGGTCTGGATCACGAGACGCTCGAAAGCGGTAGCTGTGCTCGTTCCTCGCTCCGCAACCGCACTCCAAATTCACGCTGGATCCACGCGGCTGCGTCTCGCGAAAGACGCGCAACCACACCGCTCTCACCCGGGCATGTCTTATTCCTTTTCCACCAGGCTCATCGCCGCCAGCACGCGGTGCATCAGTTCATGGCCGGGGGCATGGGGCTTTTGGCGGTGCGCCAGGCTGAGGCGGCAGGCCAGGCCGTAGGGCGGGCACATCTGCATGGCGGGTGCCAGCTCATTCCAGTCCTCCCAGCTCATGCCAGTCTTGGGGTGCACAAACTCGCACTGGTACCAGCACATGAGCCCGTGCTCGCAGCTCACGCAGGCGCAGAGCGCGCCCAGCGCCAGACCACCGGCGGTCACGGCCTGACGCTGTGATTTTTCAATGAGCGCCTCAAAGTGCGGCTGCGCTTTCTCGTGGCAGGAGAGCATGTGCAGCACCAGAGCGGCCTCGTAGTCCGCCACCTGGGCGCCGGTCTCTGGCGCCCATTCATGGGCAAACTGCTCGTGCCCATGAGATGTCAGCCACATGCGCAGCACCAGCGTCCAGAGCGGGTTCGCGTCTTTCATCTCGGCAGTGATGGCCCTGGCCGCAGCCTCCTGATTCTCCGCCTGCGTAAACCACTCGGCATGCTGGCGGCGTCTCTCCAGTGTGGCAGCCACCCACTTCAGCGTGCCCGCAGGCAGCTTGAGCACCTTGGGGGAAAAGTCCTCCCCCACACGCGCCGGGATCTTCTTGTGCAGGATCATCACCTCTCCGGGGGCGTCATGCCAGCGATGGTGCTGCAGCCGGTCAAAGAGAGTGATGTTTCCCGCCGATAGCCCCTGGGGGTCGTGCTCCTCTCCGAGGTAGGTCAGCGTGACTTTGTCCGCAGCAGCGGCCTTGGCGTTGCCCTGCAGCGCGATCTCCAGCTCCCGTCTCTCCACCCCGCGCCCGTCCTTGGTGAGCTGCTCTTTGGCCGACTTGATCTTCAGCACGCCGTGGATGGCTGATGACAGGCGGTCACTGTCCGTGGCGATCATATCTGCCAGGCGATGCAGCCCCATGGTGGTCAAAAAGCGCTCTCCCAGACTCGGGTCCTCCACAGCCATGCTCAGCTCTGGCAGGCAGGTGCATAGCAGCAGGAGAAGACAGACACTTCTTGTCAAAAACATTGGAGATGAAGAGGTTGGGAAAAAGCAGGGAGCGCAGGTCTTTCGGCGCCGCAGCGCAGCCGGGCACGCAGAAACGCGCAGCCTAAGCCAAATCTTTGCATGAAAAGTGGAACCTATAGGCTCGGATGCGCGTGAGGCCCCCATCAGCAGATCCTGCCCTCCGCAGCCGGACACAGCAGTGCCGTGATGTGAGTGAGGGTGGTGTTTGGTCTCAAAAAGCGAGGCTCCAAATTCAACTGGCGGTGAGGGAGGGATTCGAACCCTCGGTAGCTGTTAAGGCTACGCATCTTTAGCAAAGATGTGCTTTCGACCACTCAGCCACCTCACCAAAACTCAGTTGTATTGTTTCCGCAGCCGTTCGGCCAGCGGAGGGCCTATTTAGCGTGCGGCGTGGCGAATCGTCAAACGAAAATGCAACTAAACGCAGATGCTTTTCTGAAGACGCATGCCGTGGCAGCAAACTCCCCTTCCCGGCATTCTTGCTCGTTTGCTTTTACCGGCTGGAAGGCGGGAGCAGATCGGGCCGGTTGGCACGCGTGCGCTCCAGCGCCTGCTCGGCGCGCCACGCGGCGATCTTGGCGTGGTTGCCGCTCAGCAGGGTGTCAGGCACTTTGAGGCCACGGTATTCGGCGGGCTTGGTGTATTGCGGGGCCTCCAGCAGGCCGCTCTCCCCAAAGCTCTCCTCCACCGCGCTCATCTCATCTCCCAGCACACCGGGCAGCAGCCGCACGATGGCGTCCATGACCACCACGGCGGCGATGGCTCCGTTGGTCAAAACGTAGTCGCCCAGGCTGATCTCCTCATCCACCCAGTGCTCGATGATGCGGTGGTCGATGCCCTCGTAATGGCCGGAGAGAAAGATGAGATGCGGCTCGGCGGCGAGACGGCGTGCGGTGGCCTGATCAAAGCGCCGGCCTGCAGGTGACATGTAAATCATGCGCGCCTGCGGCGTGTCGATGCGGTCCAGCGCCTCAAACACAGGCTCCGGGCGGATGACCATGCCCTGGCCGCCGCCATAGGGCGTGTCGTCCACGTGGCGGTGCTTTCCCAGCCCGTGCTCGCGCAGGTCGTGCACCTGGAGATCAAGCGCGCCTTTTTCCTGGGCACGCCCCATCATGCTGAGCCCCATGGGCACGGTGACGAGTTCCGGGAAAAGCGTGAGCACATCGATTCGCATAAAAAAAGCAGTGAAATGCGCTATGCCGCAGGCCGTGGCATAGGGCAAGCGCCGCATTCTCGCACACTTGCGGGAATGCGCCTTGACGCTGGGGGTGGCACTCCTACTATCGCGGGACCCCTATCCAATCTCCCACATGAACATCCACGAGTACCAAGCCAAGCAGCTGTTTGAAAAATTCGGCGTCGCCAGTCCCAAAGGAATCGTCGCCAGCACGGCGGCTGAAGCAGGAGCCGCCGCACGCGAGATCGGTCAGGCTGGCCTGGTGGTGAAGGCGCAGATCCATGCAGGTGGACGCGGCAAGGGTACCTTCAAGAACGGCTTTAAAGGTGGTGTGCATGTGATCAACACCCCTGAAGAAGCGGAAGACATCGCCGGCAAGATGCTGGGCCAGACGCTGGTGACGCACCAGACCGGCCCCGAAGGCAAGCTGGTGAGCAAGGTGCTCATCGCCAAGTCCGTGAACATCAAGAAGGAGTACTACTTTGCCATCCTGTTTGACCGCGTGAGCAGCAGCCACGCCATCATCGCCTCCACGGAAGGCGGCATGAACATCGAAGAAGTGGCCGAGAAGACCCCGGAGAAGATCACCAAGGAATTCATCAATCCCGCCATCGGTCTGCAGGGCTACCAGTGCCGCAAGCTGGCCGCCTCCCTCAATCTGCGCGGCGCGCTGATGAACCAGGCCGTGAAGCTTTTCACCGCCCTGTGGAACCTCTACCTCAAGAGCGACTGCTCCCTGGTGGAGATCAATCCCCTCTCCGTGACGGATGACGACCAGCTCGTGGCGCTCGACGCCAAGTTCAACTTTGACGACAACTCCCTCTACCGCCAGAAGGACGTGACCGCCATGCGCGACACCACGGAGGAAGACCCCCGTGAAGTGGCCGCCAGCGAGTACGGCCTGAACTACATCGGTCTGGACGGCAACATCGCCTGCCTCGTGAACGGTGCCGGTCTGGCCATGTCCACGATGGACATCATCAAATTCCACGGTGGCGAGCCTGCCAACTTCCTCGATGTGGGCGGTGGCGCCACGAAGGAGCAGGTGACTGCGGCCTTCAAGATCATCCTGGGTGACCCGAATGTGAAGGGCATTCTGGTGAACATCTTTGGCGGCATCATGGACTGCAACATCATCGCCACCGGCATCATCGCCGCAGCGCAGGAAGTGTCCCTGAGCATCCCGCTGGTGGTGCGCCTGGAAGGCAACAACGTCGAAGCTGGCAAGGCCACCCTGGCCAGCAGCGGCCTGAAGATCACCAGCGCCAGCGACCTGACGGATGCTGCGCAGAAGATCGTGGCGGCCGTGAACGGCTGATGCCTCACGTGCAGCCTCTGAGCTGACCAACAAATCTGAAAACCCGGTTTACGGCCTCGTAAATCGGGTTTTTCTTTAGCCACCATGGCCAGCATCACCATCGAAGAAATCGCCGCACATGCCAGATGGATCTCCAGCGGAGGCGCGAGCGGCAGCAAGATCGACGAAACCGGAATGAACCTCTCCGGGGCCGACCTGAGCGGAGTCAATCTGGCCAGGGGCCAGTTTGTGGGCACCACCTTCACCGCAGCCACGCTGGTGGGCACCAACTTCTCCGGCGCAGATTTCAGCGGAGCCAACTTTGACGAGGCCGACCTGAGCGGCGCGGACCTCAGCGGTGCCGACCTCGGTGGTGTGTCATTGAAAAAGGCCAATCTCAGCGGAGCCAACGTGCGCGGCGCGGACCTCTCCGGTGCCGATTTGCAGGGCGCGAACCTGACCAACGCCGACTTCACCGACGCCGATCTCATCGCCGCCAATCTGACCGGCGCTGCGCAAGCTGGCATGCTGCGCGCAGGCGCCAAGCTGGCGGACACGCAGGGGCTGGTGTGATCTGGCAGCCACAGCCGCCCCCTCCCCTTCCCCTTTTTGAGCTTTTTTGCGCCTCTTTGCGGCCATCTACCGGCGGCTGATAAGGTCATCGCATCCAAGGCGTAGTGGCTGGATGACTTCACGCCGCACCTTTATCAGCACCGGGATCGCCGCACTCACCACCCACGGACTGGCGCAGACGCCTGCTGCTACGGAGCCGGTGATCGACATCCACCAGCACATGAACTACCACAAGCGCGCGGACGAGCATCTGCTGACGCATCAGGAGGCCATGGGCATCACCACCACGATCATCCTGCCCGCAGGCACGTATGTGGACCGCGAGTCCACCCATCATGGAAAGTCAAACGGACTGGCCGCGCAATGCGCCACCACCGAGGCCGCGCGAGACTTTGCCAAAGCCCACCCCGGAGCCTACCTTTGGGCCGCGAACGAGGTCACCGATCTGGAGGGCGCACCCGCCGCCATCGAGGCCTGGCTCAAGCAGGGCGCGTGCATGATCGGCGAGCAGAAGTTCATGGTGCAGTGTGATTCCGCTGAGAGTCAGAAACTGTATGCGCTGGCGGGCGAATACAACGTGCCCATCCTGCTGCACTTCCAGCACCTGACGTACAACCTGGGCTACGACCGCTTTCACACCATGCTGGAGAAGTTTCCCAAGACGAACTTCATCGGGCATGCGCAGGCGTTTTGGGGAAACATCGACAAAAATCACGATCAGAAGGTGAACTACCCGAAGGGCAAGATCACCCCAGGAGGCATCACCGACCGCTATCTGGCAGACTACCCGAACATGTATGCCGACATGTCCGCCGGCAGCGGCCTGCTGGCGCTGACGCGTGATGAAGAGCACACCACCAAGTTCTTTGAGCGCCACCAGGACAAAATACTTTATGGCAGCGACTGCGCCGACCACCTGGGCCGCGGCCCCGGCTGCCAGGGCGCGCAAACACTCGCCGCCATCCGCAAGCTGGCCCCCAGCAAAGCCGTGGAGCGCAAGATCCTGTTTGAGAACTCACGCAAGCTCTTCCGGCTGGGGTGAGCGGCATGCTGGCCTATTTGGAACCGTAGCGAAGCGGAACCGGAACGAAGTGGAGATAGACGAAGTCAAATAGACAGCCGCAGGCTGCCCCGAAGGGGTGAGCGCAGCGAGCCGAAGCGAAGCGGAGACAGACGACTGAAAGGAGCCCGTAGGGTGAGCGCAGCGAATCAATCAATGCGGTCGCGCAGATGCGAGGCGCATGCCTGCATCGGAGCTACCGCTTTCGAGCGTCTCGCGGTGGGCGTGGGATCATCGGCACGCGAATGCCCTGGACCTCACGAGAGCCGCAGAGAGGCTGCCTGTGGGTATCTTGTGGTATCAGCCAGCCGTCCCGCCTCCGGAAAGCGGCAGCTGCGGTCGTTCCTCCCTCCGCGACCGCACTCCATATCCTGCTGCGAAAGCGCAAAGACGAACTTGGAACCGAAGCGGAGACAGACGACTGAAAGGAGCCCGTAGGGTGAGCGCAGCGAATCAATCAATGCGGTCGCGCAGATGCACGGCGCAAGCCTGCATCGGAGCTACCGCTTTCGAGCGTCTCGCGGTGGGCGTGGGATCGTCGGCACGCGAGTGCCTTGGACCTCACGAGAACCGCAGAGAGGCTGCCTGTGGGTATCTTGTGATATCAGCCAGCCATCTCGCCCACGGAAAGCGGTAGCTGCGGTCGTTCCTCCCTCCGCGACCGCACTCCATATCCTGCTGCGAAAGCGCGAAGGCGGCCTGCGGAGCCGAACGAATCAAAGCGGTAGCTGCGTTTCCCCCTTCGCTCTCCGAGCTAGGAAGGACGAGCTGTGCCTCCCTCCGCGACCGCACGCCAAATAGCGCTGCGGCTTCGCGGAGCTGTGCGCCTCACCCCGCCAGCGTCTTGTACAGCGCGTGGGTCTTGCGGGCGATGCTCTTCCAGCTGAAGTGGTCTTCGGCGCGCTGGCGTCCGGCTTGGGCCATGCGGTGGCGGAGGGCGGGATCGGCCATGAGTTTGTTGATTCCAGCGGCGAGATCCTTGGCGAACTTGTCGGGATGCAGCGCTTCAAAAGGGCTCTCGGTCTGCTGCTCCAGCGGCACGAGGATGCCGGTCTCTCCATCGACCACGACTTCCTTGATGCCGCCCACGGCGCTGGCCACCACGGCGGTCTCGCAGGCCATGGCTTCCAGATTGATGATGCCAAAGGGCTCGTAAATGGACGGGCAGCAGAAGACTTCGGCATGCGAGTACATGACGATCTTTTCCTGCACAGGCAGCATGCTCTGCACCCAGATGACGCCGGGGCGTGACTTGCTGGCCTCGGCCACGGCGGCCTCCATCTCGGCCTTGATCTCGGGGGTGTCAGGAGCGCCTGCGCAGAGCACGACCTGGAAGCCGGGGTCCAGATGCTGGATGGCGCGCACGAGATGCACGATGCCCTTCTGCCGGGCAATGCGACCGACGAAGAGGACGTAGGGCTTGTCGGGGTCCACACCGTGCTTGCGCAGCACGTCGGGAGCTTCGGTGCGGCGGTATTCGGCGAGGTCGATGCCGTTGTAGATGACGTGGATCTTGTGCGGGTCGAGATCGAAATGCTGCAGCAGGTCGGCCTTGGTGCCTTCAGAGACGGCGATGATGGCATCGGCCATTTTCAGCGCGGTGTTTTCCAGCCAGACGGTGAAGTCGTAGCCGTGGCCGAGCTGCTCGCGCTTCCAGGGGCGCAGGGGCTCCAGGGAGTGCACGGTCAGCACCATGGGCACGCCGTAGTTCAGCTTGGCCAGGATGCCGCCAAAGTGCGCATACCAGGTGTGCAGGTGCACGAGGCTGGCATCGATGCCGCTGGTGTTGAAGTCCAGGCAGCGCTGCACTGCGCCAAAGACGGATTTCAGATTGAGAGGGCTGTCCCAGCCGGTGGTGTCGAGTCCGTAGCCTTTGACCTTGAGGCTGCCCTCATGACTGTCCTGGTCGCCAAAGCAGCGGACGTCCACGTCCATGAGCTTGGCCAGCTCCTTGGTGAGGTATTCGACGTGAACACCGGCGCCGCCGTAGATGTGGGGCGGGTATTCGTTGGTGAGGAAAAGAGCTTTCATGAGGGGAGAAGGTGGAGGCGTGCGCCCAGATGCGGTCCGAGGGCGTGAAGAGGGTTATTTTTCCTGCGACTGGAACCATTCCTCGATCGCGGGAATGTCGAAGAAGCGGAAGCGTATTTTGATTCGCTGCTCCAGGGCCAGCTGGGCGTGCTTGGCCACATCGAGGGAGGGGTCTTCCTTGATGGCCTTGATAAGGGCGGCGTTGGTCTGCGGCAGCGGGCTGCTGATGAGGAGGAAGCACACACGCAGGCGAACCTCCCAGGGCTGCTTGTGGTCTGCCAGGAGCTTGAGCAGGGCCTCGGGGGAGATGTCCGCCTCGTCGCGGATGCTGGCGTCTCCTTTGAAGAGCTCCGCCACGGGGAGGCGGTAGCGGGGGTCCTCGCGCTGGAGGATCTGGATGGCACGCAAGGCGCGCATGAATTCAGCCTTGGCGGCATCGTGCAAATGAGGGAGCTGGGGGTCGCGCATGTACTCCACCAGCAGTTCCAGAGGGCGGCGCTCGCCGTTGGCGATGGCTTCGTCCGCGTATTGGGTGAGGCGGTTGCGCTCCTTGAGCTGGATGAATTCCTCCTGGGTGGGGGAGACTTCGAGCTTGGCATCGGCCATGCGCGAGACACCGGGCACTCCCGTGGTGGTGGCGGGGGCGGCAGGCACGAGCTGGGGGTTTTTCAGCGTGGCGGAGATGTTTTCCAGCGACTGCCGGGTGTTCTGCTGGGTGAGCAGCTGCTCCCGGCGCATGACGTCCACCTGCTTTTGCAGGGAGGCGATCTGCTCGTTGGCTTTGGCCAGCGTCTCCTGCAGAGTCTTCTCTGAGCCGGTGGAGGCAGCCGCAGCAGGTGCGGCGGTGGTTGAAGTACTGCCGGTCTTGGCGGCACGGCCCTTGCTGAGCCCCACCCCGATAATCAGAAGCACGACGCCGATGCAGACGGAGGTGACGAGGGAGATGAGAGCCGTGATGAGAAGCTGCCGCCCGGTGAATTGGGAGCGGCGCTGGCTGGAGGAACTGGAGGACTCGCGGGACTGAGAGCGCTTAGGGCTCTCGGCTGGCGCGGCGGTTTTCGCGGCACCCTCCGCCGGGGTGCTGCAGCGGGCAAAAAGCAGCGCCTCCTGGGAGTCTTCGTCTTCCACATCATCGACGGTCTTGGAGGGCGTGGGGGAAAGCGGTTCTGACATGAAGAAGAAGGATGTGCGACGTTGGCGTTGCGCGATGAATGTTGCCAGAACTAACAAACAGGGGCAGCCTTGCTCCGTCAACCCATGTCATGGCAACAGAATCCACCTGCACACCTGAAATGAACCCCGCTGCGGCAGAAGGCCGCCCCTCTCCGCTGATGCAGCCGCAGATGCTGCGCCGGGTGGCGGTGTGGGGCCTGCCAGCGCTGCTGGTGGTGCTCTTTCTGGTGTGGCCCTATCAGCAGTGGGACTACGACCAGCGGGAGAGCATCCTGATCGGCTGGGCCCGCTGGGTGAGCAAGCGCGCGGACTGGCAGTTCTGCCTGCTGGTGCCGTTTCTGGTGGGCTGGCTGGTGTGGCTGCGGCGCGATGAGCTGCGGCGGCTGCCGTGGCAGGGCACCTGGCTGGGGCTGCCGGTGCTGGCGGCGGGCCTGTTTTCCTACTGGATCGGCTACAAGGCCACGACGGGCTACCCGGGCTTTCTGGCGGTGCAGCTGGTGCTGGCGGGCGGCATCCTGCTGGTGGCGGGGCGCCAGTGGATGCGCACGCTCTTCTTTGCGTGGCTGTTCCTGTTTTTCACCTGGCCGATGCAGCCGCTGGAGGACTCCGTGGCCTCCCCGCTGCGCCCCTTTACGGCCTCCATGGCAGCCCGGGTGCTGCGCGTGCTGGGCACCCCGGCGCTGAATGAGGGCTCGGCCCTGCAGTCTGCGCCCGATGCGGCACGTGGCACGCATGTGGGAGATGCCTTCAGCCTGGATGTGGATGCCAAGTGCAGCGGGATCAATTCCCTCTTTGCGCTCATGATGATCTCCGCGCTGCTGGGCTACCTGGCGCTGCGGCGGCCGCGCTCCCGGTTCATCCTCTTTCTGTGCTCCGTGCCGCTGGCGGTGGCGGGGAATGTGGTGCGCCTGCTGCTGCTGGTGTGGGGCACGCTGAGCTTTGGCCAGGAGTTTGCCGTGGGGCGGCATTTTGAAGACCACCAGGAGATGTCCTTTTTCCATACCTTTGCCGGGTTTGCGGTGTTTGGCGTGGCGCTGGCCGGGATGTTCATGCTGTGCTGGCTGTTTGAGGGCCGGGAGATGAAGTCCAACCTGCGCCGCCATGGCACGCCTGCGGGCGCTGGCGGCACGTGGAGCACCATCCTGGCACCGGAGCGCACGCTGCGGCATCTGGCGGCAGCCGTGGTGCTGCCGCTGGCCACGCTGGCTGTGTGCGCCTGCACGGATGTGGGCTTTCATGTGGCGGCACCGGGCGTGCGCCTGCGGGATGAGACCCCGCGCGGGCCCCTGCTCCCGCTCTCTCTGGGAGACTACCAGGGCCGCGAGTATGACATGACGCCGGAGGAAAAGAACCTGCTGGACGAGGGGGTGAAACTGGCGCGCAATGTGTATGCCGCAGCCACGGGCCGGCAGATCATGGCCACGGTGATCCTCAGCGGCTTTGAAAAGCGCAGCCTGCACCGCCCGGAGGTCTGCCTGCCCAACCAAGGCTGGACCGTGACGGACCGCATGCAGATCCCGCTGGTCATGGAGGACGGCCGCACGATCAACATGATGATGATGCGCATCTTCCGTGATGTGGAGCCCAAGCCCGGCCTGCGCGTGCGCACCCGCGCCCTGAATTTCTACTGGTACATCGGCTCCGATGGCGTCACCTGCGCCGACCACTACGAGCACGTCTTCCTCTCCTACTACGACGCCGTCTTCCGCAACATCCAGCACCGCTGGGCCATGGCCTCCATCTTTGTGCCGCTGCCAGAGCAGACCGTGGGGCAGGAGGACCCCATCCAGGAGCTGACCGCCATGGAGGACGGGCGCGCCTTCATCTCCAAGCTGGCCCCCACCTTCATGCTGACCCGCGAGCAGTGGCAGCAGCTCAGCGGCTCAAATCCTCCTGCGTCAGCACCTTGAATCCGGCGCTATTGAGCACCTCGGCACCCACCTCCGGGGAGTCGAGGTGGAGGACAAACAAGGGGTTCCCGGCAGGGCGGACAAAGAGGGGGTAGGAGAAGTCGATGTTCACCTCCGCGCTGAGCAGGGCGGAGAGCGCGTGCACGAGGGAGTGGTCCGTCTGCTTGAGCTCCACCACGGTGACGGGGAAGACCACATGCGGGATGCCCTTTTCAATGAAGAGCAGCTCAGTGGTCTCGGGATCGCTGGGGATGAGGCGCACCAGCGCCAGCTCCGTGCTGTCCTGCAAGGAGAGGCCCAGCACCTCGATGCGGTGCTCCGTGAGCAGCTTGACGAGGGACATGAGCGCGCCGACGCGGTTGTGCAGAAACACGGAGAGCTGGCGCACGGGCCAGCCTGCGGGGGTGCCTTTGGCGGTGTGGGTCTGCGGCGTGGGCGTGATCATGCGGGTGGGGTGGGTGAAGGGAGAAAAGGCACTTTGAGATTACGACCTGAAACCGCCGCCGGGCTGGCGACAGTACGGCAAACTCCCCTGCCCTAGCCTGCGGGGCCGGTGGCGGAGCGGCGCTCATCGTAGAGCGTGACGCGCAGCGGGATGCTGGCCACGGTGTCCTCCCCGTGCTGCACCAGCCAGCGGTAGAGGCCCTGGCGGTCGAATTTGAGCCGCTGGAGGGAGTAAACGACATTCCGCGACACAAAGGGGATGAAGGCGGAAGGAAACGCCACCTCCATCTGCACCGGCACGGGCGGCAGGCACTCCTTGCCTTCAGGGTCCACGCAGCGGATGACGAACTCGTGCTTGCCCACATCATCGGCGGTGAAGACGAAGCGCAGGGCGATGGAGCACTGCGGATGCACGACGGGGAATGAGGGTGAGCACAGCGTGTCAAAGGCTCCGATGACGCAGAGCTTGCCCTGATAGTCGTCAGCAAAGTCACAGACAGCGGCGAGCTGGATGGTCATGTGGAGCGGGAGGGAGTGAGAAATGGCGTGGGAGCGGGAGGGATCAGCGGCCAAAGAGACGGCGGAAGAAGCCGCCGATGCCCTTCTGCTGCGGAGGCGGGGCTGCCTGGGTGGCAGGGCGCGCGGTGCGCACCTCCTGATCGTCTTTGGACGGGCCGGTGGACTCATCCACCATCTGGGCCTTGGGCACATCTTTCACCGCCTTCAGCATGGGGTCGTCTGCCGGGGCTTTTTCAAAGATGTTGGTGAAGACCTCGCTCACGATCGGCGCGGCTTTTTTGCCACCGCTGATGTCCTCTCCGGGCTCGCCCTCATAGACGACGGCAAAGGCAAACATGGGCTTGCCCGCCGGGAGGAAGCCGGTGAACCACGCGAGGTTTTGATCCTTGTTGATGCGCCACTGCGCGGTGCCCGTCTTGCCCGCGATCTCCGCCTGCTTGATGGCTGCGGCGTGGCCGGTGCCGCCGCCGCCATTCACCACGGCCACCATGCCGCTGATCACGGTCTGGCGCTGGTCGGGATTGAGGTCGATGCGCTTGCGGTCCTTGGGCTCGTAGGCCTGCACCACGCGGTCTGCCATGTCCTGCACCTGCAGGACGAGGCGTGGCTGCGGAATGCGGGTGCCGTCCCCCAGGCCCGCCATGCACTGGCAGACCTGCAGCGGCGTGGCCAGCACCATGCCCTGGCCGATGGCCACATTGGCCAGATCCCCCGGGAGCATCTTGTGGCCGCGATGCTGGAGCAGGTAGCTGTTGGTGGGCACAAAGCCCTCCCCCTCCGCCTTGAGCGGGATGCCGGTGCGCTCGCCAAAGCCCAGGCGCAGCGCCATGTTGGTGATGTAGTCGGCCCCGGCCTCCAGCGCGGCGCGGTAGAACCAGGTGTTGCACGAGCGCTTGATGGCGCTGACCACGTTCATGCTGCCCTCCCCTTCCTTGTTCCAGTTCTTGAACACGCGGTCGCCGATCTCCATGGCGTTGGGGCAGTCATACTGCGTCTTGGCGTCCACCTTGCCGCTGTCCAGCGCGCCCAGGGCGGTGACGATCTTGAAGGTGGAGGCGGGCGGGTATTCGCCACGGAAGGAGCGCGGGTAGAGCGGCAGGTGGGGGTCCTTGGTCAGCTCGTCGTAGCGTTTCTGGCGGATGCCGGGCACGAATTCATTGAGGTCAAAGCCGGGATTGGACGCCATGGCCAGGATGTCGCCATTGGCCACGTCCATGATGACCATGGCCCCGCCGGTGGTGTGCTTTTTGAGGGCGTTTTCGGCGTATTTCTGGAAGTTGTAGTCGATGGAGAGCACCACGTTGTGCCCCGGGCTGGGCACGCGGCGCACGTCTTCAGAGAGGCGCTTGCCATCGGGGCTGAAGAGCACGTTCACAATGCCGGCCTGGCCTTTGAGGTCGCTGTCAAAGGCGCTCTCGATGCCCTCGCGGCCTTCCATTTCCTCAAACACGGGGTCGCCATCCACGATGGGGCCGGTGGGCAGCGGGCGGGTCTTGCCGGTGTAGCCGATGATGTGGCAGGCCGTGCCGCCCTGGGGGTAATGGCGCAGGTAGGCGGGCTGCAGCACCAGCGTGCTGCCCAGGAGGGGCTTCAGCTTTTCCTCCATGTCCGGGGTGATCTCCACATTCAGCCCCTCCTCCACGGAGAAGACGAGCGGCAGCCAGCGGCGGTGCTTGTAGTGCATGAGCACCTTGTCATCCAGCAGGGACCAGCTCTTGCCCAGGGCCTGGTTCACCTTGGCGATGGTGCTGCGGGCAAAGGCGGTGATCTCGGCATCGCTGGCTTTGTCCAGATACGGCATGACGAGCGCGAGGTAGTTGGCCGCCCGGTTCTGCGCCAGCGGGATGCCGTGGCGGTCCACGATCTGGCCGCGCGGGGCGGGCACGCTGAGGGTGAGGGCGCGCGCCTGGGTCTCGGTGCGCCAGGAGGCCTGGAGGTCCTGCTTTTCCACTGCGGCGGGTTTGACCTTCTTGGCCTCGTCCTCTTCGGAAATCACGGGCTGCGCCTTGAGCGCCATCGGGGCCTGGGCCAGCACCTGCGGTGCCAGCGCCAGCAGACAGTAACCCGCCGCCAGAGACCGGCTGAGCGTGCGCGACGGGGTCAGATCATACGAAAAAAGCATGGGGGGAGATGGCAGACCGCCGCAGGCACGAAAAGGCCAAAAGGCGTGCCCGAACATGCGGCCCCGCGCCCATGGCGTCAAGCCGGAGGTCGGGGGTGGAGGCAAGATGCAGCCACAAGTTCTTACGCGTCAGTCTGAGAAAGAAATTGCGCATTCGCGCCGCTTTTGCTGGAATCTGCGCGCTTTCACCTGCCCCAGCCCTTTTCACCTCGCTTCCCACCTCTGCTGAAGCCCGCGCTTTAATCGAGGAGGAGCAGGAGGAAGAGGAGGAGGAAGATTCTCAAAGACAACCACCGCACCACACCATGACTGACACCCCCACCGGCAAGGCCGACATGAAACTCTTCTGGGCCTGCTTCATCGCCCTGGTCGCCACCTCGTTTGTCTTTGGCGTGCGCGCCGCCACCATCGGCGAGCTGCAGAGCAGCTTTAACCTCTCCGAGTCCGAGAAGTCCCTGATCAATGGCGCGGGCATGTGGCCCTTTGCGCTGAGCATCATCTTCTTCAGCCTGATCATCGACCGCGTGGGCTACAAGCTGGTGGCGCTGTTTGCCGCCGCCTGCCATGTGGTGTCTCTGGTGCTCACACTCAAAGCCTCGGGCTTTTACAGCTTTTACCTCAGCTCCCTGCTCGTGGCCGTGGCCAATGGCACGGTGGAGTCCTTCATCAATCCGGTGGTGGCCACCGCCTTCAGCCACAACAAATCCAAATGGCTGAACATCCTGCACGCCGGATGGCCCGCAGGCATGGCGCTGGGTGCGCTCTTCTGCGCGCTGCTGCCAGATACCAAGCTCTTCTTCTCCGCCGTGTGGCAGTTCCGCTTTGCGCTGTGCTTCATCCCCGTGGTGCTCTACACCCTGCTCATCCTGCCGCGCAGCTTCCCGGTGAATGAGCGCGTGGCCGCCGGCGTGAGCTACCGGGACATGCTCAAGGAAGTGGGCGCGGTGGGCTTCTTCATCATCGGCACCTTCACCTACTGCGCCGTGGTGCAGCTGCTGGGGTATGAGGCCTCCCTGCTGGCCTCCGTGGCCGCAGGCGTGGCGCTGGGTGTGGCCGCTGGCGTGTACACCGGGGCGCTGGGAAACTGGCTCTTCATCATCGTGCTCATCACCATCGGGCCGCTGGCCACCACCGAGCTGGGCACCGACGGCTGGATGCCCGAGCTGCTGAAGCTCAGCGGGCCTGACATCCCGAACTTTGGCACCTGGGTGTTTGTGTATGTGTCCGTGCTCATGACCGTGATGCGCTTCTACGCAGGCCCCATCGTGCATCGGTTCTCGCCCATCGGGCTGCTCGTCATCAGCGCGGCCATCGCCATCACCGGGCTGGTGTTTCTCTCCAATTCCGTCGGCTGGGTCATCCTGGCCGCAGCCACCGTCTATGCGCTGGGCAAGACCTTCCTGTGGAGCACCACCCTGGGCCTGACTGCCGAGCAGTTTCCCAAAGGCGGCGCGCTGACTCTCAATGGCGTCTCCGCCGTGGGCGTGCTCTTCCTGGGCGTGCTGGGCGGCCCCTACATCGGCCACAAGCAGGACCACGACATGGACCACCGCCTCTCCGCCCCGGCCCACACCGCGCTCTACGCGCAGATCAAAGGAGAGCCCAAAGCAGGCATCTTTGGCAGCGCCCCCACGCTCAATCAGGAGAAGATCAAAGCCCTGAGCGACCCCCAGCGCCAGGAGCTGGAAACCGTGCAGGCCGCCAGCAAACGCAGCGTCTTCACCACCATCGCCATCCTCCCCAGCTTCATGCTGGTGTGCTACCTCGGCATGTTCCTCTGGTTCAAGGCCAGAGGCGGCTACAAGCCCGTGGCGATCGCGGATCATTGATGGGGGTTGCGCGCCCAATCTCCATTCACCATCAATCTGTCATGCAACCCACGGGACAAGTCTAGCGGGCTTCTTCATAGCGGCATTCAAGATCAGATGTTGTCACATGCCGCATCCTGCATCAGGATCGCCGCATGCCGAAACGCGTTGCTGAATTTTTTGCCGGAATAGGGCTCATGAGGATGGGGCTGGACAGGGAAGGCTGGACCACAGTCTGGGCGAATGATCTTGATGAAAAGAAGCAGGAAATGTACGAACACAACTTCAGCAACAAAGATTGCGAATTTGTGCTTGAGGATGTGCATAAAATCGACAGCAAAGACATTCCGGACATTGAATTGGCAACCGCCTCGTTTCCCTGTAACGATCTGTCATTGGCAGGAGCCAGACACGGTCTTGCTGGAAGCAACTCCTCGGCTTTTTGGGGCTTTATTGCATCAATCAAGGGCATGGGTAAACGTCGCCCACCCCTGGTGCTTTTGGAGAATGTTGCAGGATTCTTGACGTCAAACAATGGCAATGACTTCCGCGATGCGCTGCTGGCCTTAAATGATTTGGGATACGCAGTTGATGCTTTCATTCTGGACGCAGTGAGGTTCGTGCCACAGAGTCGCGTACGTCTGTTTGTTGTTGGCAGCAAAGCAAAAGCCACAAGAGTCCAGGAAGCCTCCTTAGCACTGCTGCAAAGTGATGTACGTCCTCCTGCCCTAGCTGACTTCATTTTTATGAACCCTGACATCGGCTGGTCAGTTCGAAGCTTGCCATCACTTCCACCAGCAAACAACCATCTGGCAGATATTATCGAGGATGTGCCCCTCAACTCGGAATTATGGTGGTCAAAGGAGCGCTGCGAATACCTTCTGAATCAGATGAGCGACAAGCATCTCGCGGAGGCAAAGCGTATGATTGCTGGCTCAAAGCTTTCATATGGCACAGTCTTCAGACGTGTGCGAAATGGGCGATCCATGGGTGAACTTCGCACCGATGGCATAGCAGGCTGCCTTAGAACGCCTCGCGGCGGAAGCGGCCGTCAAATTTTATTCTGTGCAGGAAAAGGTCAGTATCGGGTAAGGCTTCTCACACCTCTTGAGTGCGCACGCCTCATGGGTGCTAATGGCTACAAGATAAATGTCCCGCTCAATCAGGCGCTTTTCGGCTTTGGGGATGCCGTCTGCGTTCCAGCCGTGCAGTGGATTGCCAGCAATTACCTCAATCCGTTGCTGGACGAAATGATGCATACCCCAATGCCTTTGCCATCAGCCAGAAAACAAGTCCATTACACTGCCGCAGGACGACGGATAACGAAATCGAAAGCATGAGTGAACTTGTCAGCACATTGGAGCAGCTCGCATCAGGCCAGCGCAAATTCCTGAACAAAGGTGGATTATGCGTCGGCTTGGTTATCACCAAAACAGCGCAAGAAAGAGGCCTTCCCATCGCCCCTGAATCTCTGCGAACAGAAGAGGGTGGACAGGTTGCTGGCCTTGGGAAGGCAGCCGTACAAAATATACTTGCCGACTACGGCATCACAAAAGTCCTGGCTGAAGAAGGTGGTAGAACAAGCCGAGGCAGCCTTGGATTGATGGAAAGTTATGTCAAAACACTCAACGAGCTGCATGCAAAGCTGAGAGATATTGACTTGGACATAGCCATGAACTGGTGGATCGAGAAGGTAAAGTTATACCTGGCCAGCGAAGGCCCCAAGTTCAATTTTGACACCAGCAAGTCAGTCGCCGCCAATCTTGCCGACATTTTTGTTCAGGCGATGGAGATTCAGAAGAATTCAGGCGGGGCGAACTTTGTCGGAGCCATGCTTCAGCATATGGTTGGAGCCAAGCTGGACATCGTCTTGGGACAGGGAGCCGTCTCACACCACGGGTTTTCTGTCGCAGACCACTCCACAGACAGAGCCGCTGATTTTCAAGTCAATGAAGTGGCAATCCATGTAACAACGCACCCTTCAGAAGCACTGATTAGGAAGGCAGCCGCCAATCTCAGAACGGGACTAAAGCCGCTGATCGTAACGCTTGCTGACGGAGTTGAAGGAGCAGCATACCTGCTCAAAAACACCGAATGGAAAGACCGTATTGACGTGATTGATGCCGCCCAATTTCTCACGGCAAACGTCTATGAACGCAGCCTGTTCAAGGCCGTTGAATGCAAGACCACCCTTGTCAGCATTTTAACCCGCTACAACGAGATCGTTGCAGAATGTGAAACCGATCCAGTTTTGCGCATTCGCTTGTAAAAACGCCATCCTCCCCAGCTTCATGCTCGTCTGCTACCTCGGCATGTTCCTCTGGTTCAAGTCCAAGGGCGGCTACAAGCCCGTGGCGATTGCGGATCATTGAGGGGGGGGAGACTCCGCTTTCACGTGCCACCTTCTCCCCCTCCATCCCCCGTGCGGAGGGCTGGGGACAGCCCTCCCTACCCACAACGGGTGCTTCCTGCTCAGCGGGGACCGTAGGAGCGGCGCCAGCCTTCCTGGAAGGCATTGCCGTAGTCTTCCGTGCCTGCGCCCACGACCTTGCCGTCAGCTCCGAAGCGCACGACGTGCTCCTCGACCTTGGCCCAGGTGCCATACACGGGCACATGGCGCTTCCAGCCCTGCTGGGCCCAGCGCCAGAGCTCGCCGCTGGCGATGGTCTTTTTCTCGTCTGGCTCTCCCCAGAGCTCGATGACCTGGGCCTTCGTCATGCCGGGCTTGATCGTACCATCTCCAGAGGAGGAGCCAGAGGGCGCGGAGGCGCTGCCATCCTTGCCCGCAGGCACGGCGCACTGGCAGAGGCAAAGCGTAAGGGCGGCGAGAGAAAACAGGGGAATGAATTTCAAAAGCATAGGCCGCTGTTTGTACCGAGCACCTCAAAAAACGTCAAGCAGAAGGCACCGGCCACAGGCCTATTTAACGTAAAAACAATTCCCCCACCATCATTCGCGGTACCGCACGCGAGACAGCACCACGCTCTGGAGCCCGATTGCTGCTTCGAGAGGCAACCACACCGTCCCCCCTTTCCAGAGAAACTTCTCCATCTTCTCCAATTTCTCCGCAGGGGTATGCACATCGAGGCATGGGCTATCGGAGAAACTTCTCCAACTTCTCCAATTTCTCCGCAGGGGTATGCACACCTTGGCGTGGGCTATCGGAGAAACTTCTCCAATTTCTCCAACTTCTCCGCAGGGGTATGCACACGCACCGCGACCTGCGGTGCGTGCGGGCCTGGCATCAGTCCCAGGTGAAGGTGTAGGTGATGCGCTTGCCCACTTTGGAGCGGATGCAGCACTGGCCTTTCTCGATGAGACGGGGAAGGATCTCGCCGTAGAGGCGGGAGGCGGTGAGGGCGCCACGGCGGCCGCCATGAAGGGCGTAGCGGCGGGTGAGATCGCTGCGGACGATGTCAGCGCTCCTCTGCCCTGGGTGGTCTCCGCTGATCTGCGCCAGCAGCCACTCGGCGGTGTCCTCCACCTCACAGCGGCCGCTGGTGGCCTCCAGCTCCACCAGCGAGTCGAGGCAGGCATTTTGGTGTGCCTCTGCCAACGCCAGCACGTCTGCGGTGATGGTGTAGGGGTCCACACGGTTGTCCCTGGCCCACCGGCAGGCCTGGAAGATGACGGCCAGCTTGAGACAGCGGGCGGGGCTCTCATTCAGGCTGGATAGCAGACTCTCCTCTTTATCGGTATATCCTGGTATGCTCTCGCAGCGCCTGCGGTTGCGCTGCTGCAGGCCGCGCCAGTACTCCCAGGCCTCCGGCGTAAAGCTCTGCCGGCCGACCACGCCCTTGAGGTGGGTCAGCTCCTCAAACAGGCCCGCCAGGTGGGCGATCTCGGGGCCGTTGAGGGTTTCCGGCCAGTCGAGATAGCGCTCCCGGTGGCTGGAGAGGTAGAAGCCAAAGCGCCGCCGCAGGCCGCTGCCAGCCTCCAGCTGGTCCAGCCGTGCCACCCCAAAGGTGCTGCCAATGCACAGGCTCAGCGTGGCCTGCGAGATGCTGCGCTCGGCGCTGCCTTCATCGTGCAGCTTGCGCTCGCGCAGGTAGTTCTGTGACCACGGTGCGCCATCGTAGAGTTTCAGGTATCTTGCTGAAACTTCGCGCCCATGTGAGCTGGTCTCCCAGGTGCGCAGGATGGTGTTTCCCTCATCCTCAAACTGCAACCGGTGCGGCTGCACCTCAAAGCTGTCAAACAGCGCAGAGTCACTGGCATTGCCGTAGAGGAGATCGCAGTCCATCAGGATCTTGCGCGCGATCTTTTCCGCCGGAGCAAAGGTGGTGCTCTTGCGCAGGCCAGAAGGTGTGGTGACGAAGTTGTAGATCGTCAGCGGCTTGGTGCCGCCAAAGTCCAGCGTGACGTGTGGCGTGAGCAGCCTGCCGCACAGTGCCAGCACTGGTGCGATGATGAGGCCATCTGGCAGCTCTGACACCTGGCGCACAAAATCTCGATAGTCTGCCAGGATGGAATCCTCTGGGATGGGATGCTCGCGCATTTTTCCATCCGTGGGAATGAGGGAGGGCTCGTCGCTGGCTGGCGGCGGGTGTGCATACCCCTGCGGAGAAGTTGGAGAAGTTGGAGAAGTTGGAGAAGTTTCTCCGCTGGTGACCTGCACCGGGCTTTCTACCGAGGGCGTACATCCTGCGCTGGGCAGCGGCGGCTGGGGGACCAGCCGCCCTACCTGCGCTGCGTGTGCATACCCCTGCGGAGAAGTTGGAGAAATTGGAGAAGTTTCTCCGCTGGTGACCTGCACCGGGCTTTCTACCGAGGGCGTGCATCCTGCGCTGGGCAGCGGCGGCTGGGGGACCAGCCGCCCTACCTGCACTGCGTGTGTACACCCCTGCGGAGAAATTGGAGAAGTTGGAGAAGTTTCTCCACCGACAGTCTGTGTATGCGTACATCCCCCCGGAGAAGTTGGAGAAGTTGGAGAAGTTGCGGAAGTTTCTCCATCAGCATGGGGCGCGGCGGCAGGGCGGGCGCGCAGGTGGGACCAGTCGGCGGAGGGGCGGAAGGCGGGCAGGGCCATCAGCGCGGCGGTGTCGGCCGAGTGGGTGACGGGCGCAGTCTCCGGCGTGTGGGCCGGAGGCGGTGCCGCACTGGAGGCGGAGGCCGCTGTCTCATCCGGCACAGCCGGGGATGAAGCAGCGGATGCAGCCGAAGCCGCCGCTGCAGGTGCAGGTGCGGGCTTTATGGAAAAGAGGTCTTTGGTGGTATCAGGTGTGTAGTTCTGGTATTTCATGGCATCGTTGGTCTTGAATGTTCTGGGTGAGGATGGGCGTGATTTCATGGCAGGAAGAGGTTGTTGAGGATCTGGGTGCGTTCGGTTTTGGGGAGATGGAAGACATCTCCGAGGTCTTTGCAGGGGGCGGGCAGCATGTGCGCGGTGGCGCAGACGCCTGCGGCCTGCAGGTCGGCCAGCCAGGAGGCGGCGGCATCGCGGCCCGAGGCATCGTTGTCCGGCACCACATGCACCTGCCGCCCGTGCAGGCGCTGCATGAGCCCCGGATCCCGCGCAAAGCGGGAGCTGGCGCTGGTGGCGGCCAGCACGCTCCAGGCGTGCGGCGTGTCCACCAGCAGCATCGCAGCCAGCCCCTCGATCAGGCCCACCGCGCCCTCCACCAGTAGCACGTGCGTCGTGTCCCCCAGCCAGCCCTGACCGATGAAGGCCCCCTGAGATCCGCTCAGATTCCGCGCTTTGATGCGGTCCCCGGCGGCATTGTGCAGCGCCCCGCCATCCAGGCGGCGCACCTGCGCAAAGGTCCCCTCGGTGATGACGAGGCAGCGCTGATCCTGCACCTGCGCGATGCGCAGAAAGCCGTGCCTGTGCGCGAGGTCCACCGCATCGGGCAGCAGGCCGCGCAGCTTTGACACCGCCAGGATGTCTTCACGCGAAAGCGGATGAAACTCCGGCCAAGACGCCCGCAACCAGGCGCGATCCTCCGCCGGTGGGGCGGCCGGAGGCGGCGTGTGGCTTTGGGGTGAGGCGCTGCTCAAGGAGGAAGAGCAGGCTGTATGCGATCTTTCGGCCCCCTGTGTCCCCTGCCCGCCCTGCGGCCCACGATTTGCAGACCGGGAGGAAGAGAAGGAGAAAGATTTCCCGTTTCGGGAGGGCGGTGGTGCCTCCAGCAGGTAACCCGCCGGGCGGGTGGCAGTGGTGGCGGCGCTGCGCAGCTTTTGGCGCAGCACGTTTTCCCGCCAGGGCGGCCGGCAGCCCTCATTCCAGCGGCAGAGCAGAGGCAGCGCCTCCTGCTCCGGGAGGTCAAAGCCGCGCACCAGCGCCACGGCGGCGCTGAAGGCGGCGGTGTGCCCGCCCTGCCCGGAGACGGACACCGGCATGCGGGAGAGATAGGCGCTGGCGCGCTCGAGCACCGTCTTCATGAGCGGTCCTCCCCACAGTACCAGCGGAAGCACATCAGAGCCCCAAAAACAGAGCTGTAGCCATGACGCCTGTAAGCCAGCACCAGGCTCTCCTCCCGGTCGGCGGCCACCACCTTTTCATACTGCTCCAGCGCCACGAGCACCCTGGCAGGCTCATAGCGTCGGCAGCGGCCCACCTTGACCGTGGGCAGGATCTTTTTACGCGTCCATTTTTCCACCTCCCGGCGGGAGAGGCCCAGGATGCGCGCCAGCCTCTGTGCAGTGAGCAGCTTTTCGGGAGGCCGTGCTGCGGATGTGTGGGCGGCACCGGGGCTGGCGCTGCCTGTGGTAGTGTTGTCTTCCATTGGTTTCATATGACTTTTATTTGATGCTTTGTTTTGGTATCTAATGGTATAATACAGCACTTTGTGCGCACGGAGGCGCGGCGTGGTGCGTGTGTGTTTCACGGACTCTCCTGGCAGGCGGGGCGGGCCTGTACGGGTCCGGTGCCGCCTGCATCCATCGGTTGCGTCGCCGAGTTCTTCACTGCCGCTCCGCTGTCATCCCTTCGGCGGCCGTGTTCTCCACACCAGCAGCATCAGGAACACAAGGCCGGTTGGGATCACTTTGAGGAAAGTCAAATGCATTCGTGGTATAAAGTGATTTTTCATGACAGGACTGGAAAGCGCAAGGGCGCATTTGGAACCGAAGCGAAGCGGAGACAGACGACTGAAAGGAGCCCGTAGGGTGAGCGCAGCGAATCAATCAATGCGGTCGCGCAGATGCGAGGCGCAGGCCTGCATCGGAGCTACCGCTTTCGGGCGTCTCGTGGTCTGCGGGGGCTGATTGGCACGCGGATGCCATAAACCTCGCGGGAGACGCAGAGATGCTGCCTGAGGGTATCTTATGGTATGCGACAGCCGTCCCGCCTCCGGAAAGCGGTAGCTGCGGTCGTGCCTCCCTCCGCGACCGCACTCCAAATTCACTGCGCGTGCTGCGGCGCTATTTGGAGTGCGGTCGCGCAGATGCGAGGCGCAAGCCTGCATCGGAGCTACCGCTTTCGGGCGTCTCGTGGTCTGCGGGGGCTGATTGGCACGCGGGTGCCATAAACCTCGCGGGAGACGGAGAGATGCTGCCTGAGGGTATCTTGTGGTATCAGCCAGCCGTCCCGCCTGCGGAAAGCGGTAGCTGCGGTCGTCCCTCCCTCCGCGACCGCACTCCAAATTCACTGCGCGTGCTGCGGCGCTATTTGGAGTGCGGTCGCGCAGATGCGAGGCGCAGGCCTGCATCGGAGCTACCGCTTTCGGGCGTCTCGTGGTCTGCGGGGGCTGATTGGCACGCGGATGCCATTAACCTCGCGGGAGACGCAGAGATGCTGCCTGAGGGTATCTTGTGGTATGCGACAGCCGTCCCGCCTCCGGAAAGCGGTAGCTGCGGTCGTTCCTCCCTCCGCGACCGCACTCCAAATAGCGTGGCATTGCTCCTGCGGAGTGCTGCGGGCTCGGAGGCCCGTGCTCCAAAGACTCACTTCCCATGCGCCAGCACCACGCGGAAGCCGCGGGTGTTGCTCTATGCAGCCTGCCAGCATGAGACGCAAAGCACCGCTTTGCTGGCGGCCAGCCGGTTCAGATCCTCTGGAGAAAACTCCAGATTGCACTGCTGGTCATACTCGTACAAAACCCACAGGCTGATGGCATGATCCAGATCATCCACCACCACGGCCATGCGGTCTCTTTTCCCTTCGATTTTCATCAGCAGATGCCCGATGCCCGACTCTCCGGCACAAAGCTGGCCTCCATCAATCCAGAAAGTCCAGGGTTGATCATGCGGTGCCATCGACAGCATGCCTATTGCCCCTTCCAGAGAAGGCACATTGTCAGTTTCAATTTTTAACAGATAGCGAACGCTCATGAAAAGTGGGGCTGGCCGCCGGAGAATCAGGTTTCTATAGCAGCGTGATCACTACAGGTTCCTATCAGGGCAAATCCACCTTGAGAGAAGGTCTAGCTTGGAGTTTCAGCCTCTCATCAGGCCACCCAAAGTAGCCATAGAACGCATTGTCCCAGAAAGAGACACCTTGCCGATTCTCAAAAAGTTTTTGCAGCATTTCAGTAAAGTTTAATGCAACGACCCGGCTGCTCCCTGTGGCGTGGTCACCACTATAGCTGTCAAAACAGCGTCCAAGCCTCGCTGGGTGAGTGTCTATGCTAATGTAATCGGGACCACATCCTCTCACGGCGATGACGTATAACCCCTCAGATACTGTGCCGTCAAAATCCTCCGGGTGGTCCTGATAGGCCCCCTCCAAGATGACATGATCCGCCCGCAGAAATTCTGAAGGAGCAACAATGCGCCAGCCCCAGTCTTCCTCTGGAAACAGATCCATCCCGCCACACAGCGAGTAAAATTCATGAAGATCAGGCGGTAGTAGCAAGCCCTGAGGCAGCGACGGCAGACCAGAAGGAGGCTCTATAACACAGCCGTGCTCTTGCCCAACTTGTGCGATGATTTCAGAAATAGTCGTCATTGATTCCGCCCCCCTCTACTTCCCATGCGCCAGCACCACGCGGAAGCCGAGGGTGTTGCGGCGGGCGTCGGAGGGGACGGGGGTGCGGGCGGAGGAGAGGAGCTCTTCCTGGGTGGAAGAGCGCCAGTTGCCGCCACGGGTGGTGCCCAGCACGGGGCGGGCGGGCTCGTCCGGCTTGGCGGGGGGCGTGGGGGCGTAGTCGGTGTCCACCCATTCGGAGACGTTGCCGCCCAGGCCGTAGATGCCGCGCTCATTGGCACGCAGGGCGGCCACAGGGGCCAGGAAGGGGAATTTATCCTCGTAGCCGGGGATGGTGTTTTCCAGGCTGGCTTTGCGCGCAGCGTTCATGTCGGCCAGGTTTTCCACGTCTTCGGGCGGCGGCCAGTCAAAGCCCCAGGGGTAGATGCCACGGATGCGGCTGTTGCGCTCCTCGGGGGTGGTGCCGCGCTCCAGCGGCAGGCCCACGGCGCGGCTCCATTCCTCGTCGGTGGGCAGGCGGTAGAGGTCCTTGGGGCCGATGAGTCCGGCATTGCGCTCGCGCTCGGTCAGCCAGGCGCAGAAGGCGCGCGCCTCGGTGCGGTCCACGCCCACCACGGGCACGGTGCCTGCGCCGCCTTTGTTGCCGGCGTCCAGCCGCATGGGGCGGCGGGCCTGGGTGGCCTTGCAGTACTCCATGTAGTCGCGGTGGCGGGTCTCCCAGGCGGAAAACATCACGTCTCCCAGCGGCACCAGGTTCATGCCCAGGCTGTTGGCCTTCCACTGGCGGCCAAAGGTCACGGCCTTGCGCGTCTGCATGTCGGCAAAGAGCTCTGACTGCTCCCCTTCCCGCACCTCGCCCTCCAGCACCACATCGGCAAAGCCCTCCTCCCGCAGCTCAAACTCCACCGGCCCGGTGCGCACGCGCGGCAGCTCCAGCGGTGTCTCGCCCAGAAACTCATCATGCTGATACACGCGCACCTTTTCCGGCTGGCTCTGCACGATGACGCTGCCGTAGGTCTGGCGCTCCACACGCAGGTGAAAGGCGCGCCAGTTTTTGTCCTCGGCCTGGTCGCCCCGGTCCGTGTCCTTGGCATCGGGCATGTCATCGGGAGAGGGCTGGCCGCTTTCCACAAAGTAGAAGGGCTCCACCTCGTAGTGGTGCTCCTGGCTCAGGTAGGCCTCGCTGCGGTCGCGATCTGTGAGCCAGTAGCGGAAGGCCTCGGCATCGCCATCCGGCACCACGACGAGATACGCGCTCTCCTGGTCCTTGCCGCGCTGATAGCGCACCACCTTGCCCTCAAAGGAGCGGCCGGTGGCTTCGAGGAATCGCTTGAAATACTTCATCTCCACGGGCTCGGCGCTGATGTGGCCGCCCGCGCCGGGCTTGAAGACCATGCCGAGGCTGTTGAGCCAGCGCTCCCCCTTCTGCGGCAGGCGGGAGGGCTCCAGCTTCAGGTCAAAGACGGCCGACTTTTCATCCGAGGCGCGGTGCTCGATCTCCACCTGCTTGTAACCCGGCAGGCGGAGCTGGTAGATGACGGGCACGCCCTCGGCAGGGTTGAGCTCCAGCGGGGTGACGCCGAGCTGGTCCTCCCCGGCAAAGACGGTTGCCCCGGCGGGCTGGGTGATGATCTTGAGATGCGGCACCGTATTGCTCATGGCCACCAGCGTGCGGGCGCGGCGGTTCTGCGCCAGCCACATGCCAAAGCCCACCGCCAGCAGCAGCGCCACCGAGCCGATGGCCGCCCACGTCCACAGCACCCGGCGGGAAGACGGCAGCGGCTGGCCGCGCAGCGCCAGCGCCATCTCCCGTGCGCTGATAAAGCGGCCCCGGGCCTGCGGCGCGCAGGCGGTGCACACCACATCCTGCAGCCTGCGCCAGGACTCCAGCGCGGAGCCCGTCTCCGTGCACGAGGGCAGATCCGGGAAATCCAGCCGGTCCTTGCCCGTGCTGGCCTCATACAGCACCATGCCGAGAGAGAAGATGTCAGACGCCGCCGTGCCCGGCCCCTCCGGAGCCACAAAGCCCTCCGTGCCCACAAAGCTGCGCTGCCCCAGCAGGGCCACCAACCCGATGTCCGCCAGACGGCACACGCCGTCGATGAAGATGAGGTTGGAGGGTTTGACGTCGCGGTGGATGAGCTTGCTGCGGTGCAGGTAGTCCAGCCCCTCGGCGATCGTGACGCCAAACTGGATGCACTGCTCGGCGCGCACGCATTTGTCCCGCTTCATCTGCAGGCCCAGGGTGTGCGGCTGGTAGGAATCGGCCTGGATGTCGCGGCCCTTTTCCAGGTCATCGGCCAGCTCCATCACATAGTAATAAAAGCCCTCCTGGTCATTGCGGCCCACCTGCAGGATGGGCACCAGCGCCTCGTGCCGGCGGGAGATGGGCTCAAAGCGCTTGATGGCCTCAAACTCGCGCTCAAAGGAGTCCGGCCGGTCATAGTCCTCCCGCCACACCACCTTCACCGCACGCAGCATGCCGGTGACGCTGCGCGCCATCCACACCTCCCCAAAAGCCCCGCGCCCGATGATGCGAAGCGTCTCGTGATCTCGGATATCAGGCGCTGTGCGTGGCTTGGGCTGCATGGGCTAGCTGGAGTGCCTGATTACACCGCAGTGGGAGACGGAGGTCAAGGGGACAAGAATCTTCCTCGTCCTCTCGGAAAGGGAGGAGGAGTGAGTAGAAGAAAGAGGAAGATCTGAGCTGCGAATGATCTGGATCTTCTCACCGCCACAGACCACGGCGGCTGGAGGACCAGCCGCCCTACCTGCGCCGGGCCTGCGAGCGCCCAGCGCGAGAAGGTAGGGAGGGCTGTCCCCAGCCCTCCGCCTTCGGAGCCCTGTGCCTGCTAGAAACCCACTCGCATTGATAGCCGGTCATCCTTCTCTTCCTCCTACTCCTCCTCTTCCTCTCGGAAAGGGAGGAGGAGTGAGTAGGAAAAAGAGGAAGATCTGAGCTGCGAATGCACGGGCCGTTTCCGGCCAACCACGGCAAACCATCGCAAACCGCGCAGGCTTGCGGCACGCAATGATCGAGGACGACTCAGGCTCGCGCCCGCCGCCTCACGGCGCCGTCTTGATGCGCAGCAGCACGCGCTCGCCCATGGTGGCCAGGGTTTCCATGCGGCCTTTGAGGGGGGATTGATCTGCTTCGCAGTGCCTCACGTCGCGGTTCAGGAAGACGCAGAGCACGCTGGGGTACTTGCTGGCAAACTCCTTGGCCCCGGCGGCTCCGCGCAGCATGTGCAGCGGCGGGTGCGGGGTGAAGTAGGGCTGCACCTGCTCGGCGGTGGAGGGGAAGAAGATGACCCCCTGCGGCATGCTGCCGGTGTAGTACGTCACCGCACGGGCGATGAAGCTGGAGGTGATGATGGGCTCCCCGGGCAGGCGCTGCTTCATGGCCTCGGCGGCGATGCCTTCGGTGGAGGAGTAGAGGCGCACCTTGTCGTCCACGCCATACTGCATCATGAGGATGATCACCACGGTGACACCCACGGTGCTGGCCGCCCAAGCGACAAAGCGCTGCTTGAGCATGAAGAACATCGGCACGGCGATGAAGGCCACCAGCACAAAGATCAGCGGCGTGAGATCCTTGATGAAGAGGTTGCTGTCCTTCGGCAGCATCAGGGTGATGATGCTAGCCGCCAGCAGCACCAGCACCACCTGCAGCACGGAGAGGGAGGAGGCCAGGATGCGCTCCCCTTTGGTGCGGAAGCCGCCGCCGATCCACTGGTCCAGCAGATGGCCGCAGATGAGCGCCAGCGTCACAAACAGGAAGAAGGTGTAGGTGGGCAGCTTGCTGTTGCAGATGGTGAAGAAGATCAGATTCGGCACAAACCAGCACACCAGGAAGAGGATGCGGCGGTCGGTCTTGGTCTCCTTGACGGTGCGCACGATGGCGGAGATGAGCAGCGGGATCCACGGCAGGCTGCCGGCCACCAGGATCATGATGTAGTACCACCAGTGGTTGCTGTGCTTGTGCTCGGCGCTGGTCAGGCGCTCCCAGTTTTCATGCACAAAGAAGCGGTGCCAGTACTCCATGCCGTATTTGGCAAACATGGTGGCATACCATGGCACGGCGATGACCACCCAGGCCAGCAGGCCCAGCACCAGCCCCTTGCCACGCCAGGGGGAGCGCGTCTTGGTCAGCCACAGGTAGCAGATGGAGCCCAGGGTGGGCACCAGGATGCCCACGGGGCCCTTGGTCAGCATGGCAAAGGCGGAGGCCACAAAGTGCAGGATCAGCCACTTGTCCCGCTTGTCCTCCTCATTAATGGCCAGCCACAGGCAGAAGACGGAGGCGCTGATGCACAGGGCCAGACAGATGTCGGTGAGCATGAGGCGGGACATCACGCAGTACTCCACGCCAGAAGCCAGCACCACGGCGGCACAGAAGCCCGCCCGTGCGGAGAACATCCGGCGGCCGAACCACCACGTCAGCAGCACCAGCAGCGTGGCCGCTGCGGCGGAGGGAGCGCGGGCGGCAAAGTTGCCACCGCCAAAGATCTTCCACGCCAGCATGGACTGCCAGTAGAAGAAGATGGGCTTTTCAAACTGCCGCTCGCCAAAGATCGTGGGCGTCAGCCACTCATTGCGCTCCACCATTTCTTTGGTCGTCTCGGCGTAGAAGGGCTCGTCCGGGTCGATCAGCGGCAGATGCCCCAGCCGCAGCCAGAAAAGGACGGAGCAGAGGGCGATGAGGGTGAAGAACTGGGCGCGTAGGTTCATCAGGCGTATGGGTTGGGAATGAAAATCTCTTCATCGCGCGCGTAGGCGCAGAAGCGGGTGCTGCTGAGGTAGAGCTGCGTCTCGTGGCACTCGATGGCCGCCAGCTTGCGGGCTTTTTGCTGGAGGGTCAGGTTCAGGGTCAGGCCGGAGGCCTCCGGGCAGAACCAGCGGCGGTGGATCAGGTAATCCCACTGCCGCACGGCAGTCAGGCCGGCACGTTTCCGCGCCTCCTGCACCAGCTCGTAGGAGCCGCCATGGTCGGGGTGGTTGTCATCCTGGGAGGGCACCACCAGCAGGGTGGGGCGGAAGTTTTGCAGATCCGCCACATGCAGGTCCAGCGTGCGCGCATCCTGCTGCATCCAGAGGCGTGTCAGGCCCTGATCCGGCAGGCCGTAGAAAATGGCGTCCTCTGCCCGCAGGCCCAGCGTCTGCACGGAGCGCAGCGCCTCCTGCCTGCGCCGGGCACCCCAGCGCCTGCGGCAGTCGTCATCGATGCTCCAGCGCTGCTCCACGTAGCGCTGCGGCCAGGGGTTGTTGTCCCCGTCCGTTTGGAAGATCACCCGCACCTGTGCCCCGGCGGCCACCGCATGCTGAATGAGCCCCCCGCAGCCCAGGGCCTCATCGTCCGGATGAGGGGCAAAAACCAGCACGCGATCCTGGGCAGTAAGCGTGGTGGAGGCAGGCATTTTAGGAGATTCGGGCAAAGGGAGAAAGGCGGAAAAGGGCCTTCCCTAAACCGGCTTCGTTCCACGCGCCAGATGAATTGTTGGTCGGCAGATTTTCGAGTTGGACAGCCTGCCGGAAACCGTGGAAGATTGCCAGCCCTTTATTTCCATGCAGGCCGCCAGCCCGACCACCAACCCACCGTGCAAGATCGCCGCGCTCATTCCGGCCTACCGTGAAGCCGCCGCCATCGCCGATGTGGTCACGCGCACTCTTCCCCAGGTGGACCTGACGCTGGTGGTGGACGACGGCTCCCCGGACAACACCGCCGAACTGGCCCGCCAGGCCGGGGCCGAGGTCATCGTACACACGGTGAACCAGGGCAAGGGCGCCGCCATGAAGACCGGCATGAAGACCCTGGCCGAGCGCGGCTACGACTACATCATGCTCCTGGACGGCGACGGCCAGCATGCGCCGGAGGAGATCGCCCGCTTCACCGCCGTGGCCCGCGCTGGAGCCGCCCATGTGGTGCTGGGAAACCGCTTTGAAAACGTCAAGGGCATGCCCCTTGTGCGCCGCTTTGTGAACAGCCTGATGTCCCGCATCATCAGCAATGCCTGCGGCGTCGGCATCCCGGACACCCAGTGCGGCTTCCGCCTGGTGCGCTCCTCCCTCGTGACGTACATCATGGGCAGCAGCGACCACTTTGACTTTGAAACCGAGATGCTCCTGCTGGCCAGCCGCGCCGGATTCACCATCCAGAGCGTGCCCGTGAGCACCATCTACGGGGCTGAGAAGACCAAGATCCGCCCCGTGCAGGACACCATCAAGTTCATCAAACTGATGCGCCGCTGGCAGAAACAGTCCGGCACCTTCCCGGCGGCTCCGCTCAGCCCCTCCAAGGCTACGGAGCTTTGAGCTGAGGGGCCGCCCTCCTGGAACTTCTTTTCTCAGGCACATCCCGCCCCTCATCTCTTGCCCGACATGAAGCGCATTCAGCCTGCCCATCTTGAGGAGCTTGTTTACCACAGCATTAAAACGGCTTTCACCACCCTCATCTCCGCCACCGGCGGTCAGAAGGTCTATGTCTTTGGGCTGTTCACAGACGACGGCCTGCAGTTCCTCTACCCCGTCGCCAATACTGAGGAGGCTCTGACAGCCACCGTGCAGCGCTACCAGACCACGGTGGATCCCAAATATGGCTGCACCAGCACGCGCAGCGGCATGCGCTGGTCCTATGGTGACTGGGGCTTCTTTCCCACTGTGGACCAAGAAGCCTTTCAGCAGGTGAACGAACTCCTCAGCACCAACTTTGAGCAAATGCTGGAAGCGGATGATTTCGACGGAGATCTTGAATTGCTCTGGCCAGCCATCCTGAACGGCTTTAAGCGCGCCGAGGCCGAGGGCTTTTTTGGCGCAGCCGTACCTCGGGACAGCCTGACTCTCATCCTCACAGGAGACCTACCCCATACACTGGTGAATCAATGGGTCACGACCCTGAATCCGCCCGAGGTGGCTTCAAAGTATCTGCACTGGAATTGCGCCGCAGAAGACTGAGGCCGGAACTCGCGTGGCGTATTCCCCGCAGGCCATGTCATGCAGCACGGACATTTGAGCAGCCCACCGGCCCTAGGCAGTGTGGTTTCACCTTCGTAGCCCCCTTTTATTTGCCCATGTTAGCAAATATTATTCTACACTCGCCCGGGAGTTTGCGGGCGTAGGTGTGCAAGATGCCGCAGCCCTGCGGCGTTCGCCTTATCCCCCCAACAGCGCATGCTCTGCCTCCCTTGCGAAAGCTCTCAAAATCGCATTGAAGCGCGGCGCGTGCTCACGATGTTTCATTGACCATCCTCTTCCCCACTCCATGCACCACCGACCCCGCCCCTCCTATGGCCGCCTGCTGGCCGCCACGCTGGCCCTGACCGGAATCTCCCAGGCGAATGACTGGACCAACTGGCGCGGCCCGCTCCAAAACGGCGTGAGCCTGGAGCACTACACCAAGGCCGGAAAGCTGGCCGACAAGCCCGCCTGGACAGCCCCCATCCGCAGCCGTGGCACGCCCGTGGTGGTGGATGGCAAGGTCATCCTCTGGGGCTACAAAGGTGAAACCTCCGACCTCATTGAGCTGCTGACCTGCCTGGACGCCAAGACCGGCAAGATCCTCTGGCAGCATGAGATCCCCGACTACCTCAGCGACTCCATCTACAACCGCTACTCCATCGGTGCCCCCACCGTCGATCCTGAGACCAAGCGCATCTACCTGACCAGCAATGCGGGCAATTTTCTCTGCTATGAGCTGGACGGCACCAAGGTCTTCGAGATTCCGCTGATGGAAGACTTTGGCCGCATGACCTTCCCGAACTCCCGCGTGGGCAGCCCGGTGATCGAGGGCGAGTTCGTCATCATCCACTTCATCTTCTCCAACTGGGGTGCCGACGGCCCTGCCGCCGACCGCGTTTACGGCTTTGACAAAAAGACCGGCGAGCTGGCCTGGTGGACCCTCCCCGGCGTGAGCCCGCCCGTGGACAGCTCCTTCTCCACCCCCGTGCTGGAAACTCGCGACGGCAAGCGCGTGGCCTACTTCACCACCGGCTGCGGCCACATCGTCTGCGTGAACACGCACAACGGCAAGCCCTACTGGAAGATGCCCATCTGCAAAAACGGCGTGAACCCCTCCGTGGTCCTGCACAAGGGCAACCTCATCGCCATCCACGGAGATGAGAACGTGGATAACTCCGAGAAGGGCCGCATGGTCTGCATCAAGCTCCCCGAGAAGCTCACCGCCCCGGTGCCGCCCGCTCTCGAAGCCACCACGCTGGAGCCCAGCGCTGAAGTCTGGCGCAACCCCATCGGCGCCACCAGCAGCTCCCCCGTTCTCGTGGGCGATGTGATCTATCAGCTCACCGACGGTGCCGAGCTCTACGCCATCGACGCCAACACCGGCACCGACCTCTGGAAGCTTAAGCTCAGCAATGCCAATCTGCACTCATCCCCCCTCTACGTGGACGGCCTGCTCTACTGCCCCCTGCTGGACGGCAAGCTGGTGGTGGTAAAGCCCGGCGAGAAGTCCGGTGAAGTGGTGCAGGAGATCAAGCTCGGCGAAAACATCCAGTGCCTAGGCGCACCCACCGTATGTGATGGCACCCTCTATGTGACCACCACAGAAGCCTTCTACGCCTTCCCGATCCCGAACAAGGGCATCAAGACGGACGCCGCTCCCAAAGTGGAAATGCCCAAGGCCGGCAAGGCCGTGGCGTTGCAGATCATCCCTGCTGAAACCGTGATCATGACCGGCCACAAGCAGTCCTTCCGCGTGCGCAGCGTGGACGCCAACGGCTTCCTGGTGAATCCGGACGTCAAAGGCGTGAAGTGGGAAAGCTTCATCCCCCCGACCGCCAAGGTGAAAGCCACGATGGACGGCAAATTCAACGACGCAGGCGAGCTCGTGGTGGCTCCTGACGCCAAGTCCAGCGCCGGTGCCTTCAAGGCCACCGCTCCGGACGGCACCTTTGGTACCATCCGCGGCCGCGCCCTGCGCAACCTGCCGCTGGTGGAAAACTTTGACGGCTACGAGCTCAAGGACGAGCAGCCCACGGAGAAGATCATGTTTGCCTATCCTCCCCTTCCCTGGATCGGCGCACGCTTCAAATTCGACGTCCGCGAAGTCGTCGGCGCTCCTGGCAACAAGGTCTTCGCCAAGACCTTTGACCGCCTGCTCTTCCAGCGTGGCACGGTGTTCCTGGCCCCGTCCAACCTCACCAACTACACCATGCAGGCAGACGTGATGACGGACGGCAGCGCCCGCTCCAAGTCCGACATCGGCCTCATCAACCAGCGCTACCTTATCTGCGTCCGTGGCAATGCAGGCAAGCTGGAGGTCAGCTCCAACCCCGAGCGCCTCAAGCAGGAAGTGCCCTTCAAGGTCGTGGCCAACACCTGGTACACCCTGAAGACCAAGGTGGACGTGGCCAAGGACGGCAGCGGTGTCATCATGGCCAAGATCTGGGACAAAGCCCAGCCCGAGCCTGCCGCCTGGACCATCGAAGTGAAGGTGCCCCGCGCCCACAAGAACGGCTCCCCTGGCATTTTCGCCCTGACCCCGATGAACCAGAAGCGCGTCTATCTGGACAACCTGAGCGTCACCCCGAACTGATCTGCCGCCCTTTCTAAACCCAACTGATTTCAACGTCATACATGAGAACGAAACTCACACCCATCCTCGCTGCGGCTCTGGCTGCCACAGCAGCCCTGAACGCCGCCGACTACACCCAGTGGGGTGGCGGCAACACCCGCAACATGGTGTCTGACGAAAAAGGACTGCCCACCGACTTCAACCCCGGCAAGAAATACGGTCCCAAGGCCGCGCCAAAGGAAGCCGGACGCCTCCGCCCCAACGCCCAGGACGCCAACAAGGCCCCCGGCGCCGAGGACATCGACATGAGCACCACCAAGAACTGCCTCTGGGTGGCCAAGCTGGGCTCCCAGACCTACGGCACGCCGATGATCGCCAACGGCCAGGTCTTTGTGGGCACCAACAATGAGTCGCCCCGCGACCCCAAGAGCGTGGGCGACCGCGGCATCATGATGGTCTTTGACGAGTACACCGGCCAGTTCAAATGGCAGCTCGTCTCCCCCAAGATGGGCAGCGGCAAGGTGAATGACTGGGAATACCTCGGCATCTGCGCCAGCCCCACCGTCGTCGGTGACAAGGCCTACGTGCCCAGCAACCGCTGCCAGATCGTCTGCCTGGACGTCAAAGGCATGTCCAACGGCAACCAGGGCATGCAGGACGAAGGCGCCTTCATGGCCCCTCTGGACAAAGACGGCAAGCCCACCGCCCCCCTCACCCCTGGCGACACCGATGCCGACATCCTCTGGGTGTATGACATGTACAAAGAACTCGGCGTCTTCCAGCACAACGCCACCGCCGGCTACCCGCTGGTGATCGATGGCAAGGTCTTCGTCCCCACCTGCAACGGCGTGGACTGGACCCACACCAACATCCCCGCCCCGAACTCCCCCAGCTTCATCATGCTGGACGCTGAGAACGGCACCCTCCTCGGCGAAATGGACCACGTGGCCTCCGAGCGCGTGCTGCACTGCTCCTGGTCCTCCCCCAACTCCGTGGACGTGGACGGCAAGAAGCAGATCGTCTTCGCTGCTGGCGACGGCTGGGTGTACTCCATGGCCCCGGAAACCCACAAGGACGCTGAAGGCCTGGACATCCTGAACGAAAACTGGCGCTATGACGCCAACCCGCCCGAGTATCGCAAGAACTCCGCTGGCGAGCCCATCAAGTACGTCGAATACGACGGCCCCAGCGAGATCATCGCCACCCCCACCATCGCTGATGGACTGGTGTATGTGAACATCGGCCAGGACCCCGAGCACGGCGAAGGCGTCGGCTGCCTGAGCTGCATCGACCCCAAGGGCAAAGGCGATCTCACCGGCAAGGCCCTCTGGACCTTCAAAGGCATCGAGCGCACCATCTCCACCCCTGCGGTGAAAGACGGCCTCGTCTATGCGGCTGACTACACCGGCCGCGTGTTCTGCCTCGACGCCAAGACCGGCAAGGAATACTGGAAGTTCGACACCAAAGGCCACATCTGGGCCAGCCCGCTGGTGGCTGACGGCAAAGTGTGGATCGGCAACGAAGAAGGCGAGCTCTTCATCCTCGCTGAAGGCAAGGAGCTCAAGGAACTCGGCACCATCGAGTTCCCCTCCCCTCTGCTCAGCTCCGTCGTGGCCGCCAACGGCGCCCTCTACGTGACCACCCACACCCACCTCTACTGCTTCAAAGAAGGCGCCAAGACGCCCGAGGCGAAGTAAGCGGAAGGTCAGAGAAAGTTCATCCCCAAAGGCGGGCCGGAAACGGTCCGCCTTTTTTCATGATGAAGGATGAACCCAGGATCCGGAAGCATGAACCACAGACTTCACAGAGACCTGTACAACGCAGCCTCGATTTCAGTCCACAAGTCGTCAGGTCCGTAGAAGGCGATTTCAAATTCGTCAAAGACGCTGAAGATGATGGCACCGCGTTTATTGCGGATCAAAACAGCCAGCATCTGCGGCCCGCCTTGTTCCACCGGGATCTCTTGAAAAAAGCGCAGCAACAACGGAGACCACATTTCGGGAGTCAACGGATGGTGACCGTGAAGCTCAATCCACGCGCCATCCGGAAAGGTGAAATAGGCGTAACTGGCATCCTGCGAGATGCAGGGGCGGAGATGCTCAAAAAAACTTTGGGAGGGAGTCTTACCTGGCAGGCAGGTCCAGTTCGGGAGCCGAGGTGCCGGGTCCACGGCCATGCCCAGCAATGTCTCACTTGCTGGCCGCGCAAAAAGAAGATGCTTCCTGCCGATCCTTTCAGGATACCAGGAGTAAGAGTCGCACAAGTGCTCAGCAATCCATGCGTCTTTTGCCTTATCAGCACACATATCGCAAAAGACTACGCGAGGTGTCAGACAATTCCACTCGCTGCTTGATCATCAAAAGCGCCTTCCCTGAGAAAGGATGATTGATGTTTGAAGGCGCAATCATTGAAAACGAGTTCGTGCAGAGGTAGAAGCCAACCTTTCACAGGCCGCCACCTCGCCACTCCATAAACAAGCGCCCTGTGCGGGGATCAAGATGATCCCCCTCCGACGCTGGGGCGAAGCCTCTGGCGGAGTGGGGTCGTCCCGATCCCTCACGTGCACGCAAAGACCAGCGCCTTCGCGTTATAGCCTATGGCAAAACAGATTTCCGAAAAGGATACGTGGAGACACCCGGCGGAGGCTTGAGGACAAGCCTCCCTACCTCGCGCCGGGCGCGCGCATGCCCAGCGCAGGTAGGGCTGGCTGTCCCCAGCCAGCCGCCGTCGGAGCCCATGAATTTCTCGCCACGAGAGTCCGCTCAAACGGAAAGAGTTTGGCGAATGGCTAGACCATCACGCCCCACTCTCCCGCGCCACTTCATTCCACAAACACACCCAATGGGCGCGGATCAAGAGCCCCTTCCGGCTTATGCCGGGCTGTCAGACCCGATCTTAGCAGATCAGGGTATCAACTGCCTCAGCGCCACATCACCTTGCTGAAGTACCAGTCCACGAACTGCGGGCCGTAGAAGACCCAGATGGCGGCGCCGAGGGCGAGGTAGGGACCGAAGGGGATCTTGGCACCCCATTCGGCTTTGCCGGTGATGCGGTGGATCACAGCAAAGACGGTGCCGATGACGGAGGCGGCCAGAATGGTGAAGAGCACGGCCTGCCAGCCGGTGAAGGCCCCGATCATCATGAGAAAGAGCACATCGCCAAAGCCCATGGCTTCGCGGGGAATGACCACCTGGGTGGCCATGGCCTTGAGCTTGGAGACGCCCTCCAGCGGGATCTCGTGCAGTTCGGTGCCTTCGCGCACCTTGAGCTTTTCCATCCACAGCTCGGCGGTCACCGCGCCAAAGCTGCGGTCATTCACCTGCAGGCTGGTGCAGGAGATGACCATGCGGTCGGAGGCGCGCATGAAGAGGTCCTGCCAGTCGTAGCGGTGCTCGGCAAAGACGACGACGGGGGGCTCGTTTTCATCGGGCTGGGTGACCTCCCAGCTCTCTTCTTTGACAAAGACGTACTTCTTGCGGCCAAAGGCCAGCTTTCCCAGCTCCACCACAGCCCAGAGGCCGCCAAAGCCGAGCCCGGCGCTGGCCAGGGAGATGAGCAGCCCGCGCGTGTGCTCGGTCTCCGCCACCAGGGCAGGCACGCCCCAGGCGCAGAGCACGCCGGCCACCGCACCGCCGATGGTGATGGTGTGCGGGAGAATGAAGTGGTCGATGTCGATGAAGGTACCGGAGATGAGCAGGCTCATGAAGAGCCAGAGGCAGAGCACCTGCGGCCCCCAGGCCTGGAGGTAGGGCCAGGGATTTCCCCCGACGGAGTACTCGGCAGTGACCTTGAGAAAGACGAGGTAAAACATCACGCCGGTGAGCAGCTCCACGAGGAAGTAGCGGATGGAGATCTTGCCGCCGCAGTTGGCGCACTGGCCGCGCAGCAGCAGCCAGCTCAGCAGCGGGATGTTCTGCCACATGGGGATCTTGTATTTGCAGGAGGGGCAGAAGCTGCGGCGCGGATTGTTCACCGAGATGCCCAGCGGCAGGCGGTAGATGACCACATTGAGGAAGGAGCCGATGCCCGCCCCCATGTAAAAGGCCAGGCAGTGCAGCAGGGTGTTGAGGATTTGAAAGCGCATGAAAAGTGGCTGTGTTTGCAAACTTGGCCTGCCGTGCGTGAATACGGAAGCAAAAACTCGGCATGACTTCAGATTCCCGGCAGCGACTGCGTCTCATCCTCCTTCTGGCCCCCGCCTTCATGGGCCTGGCCTGCACCCAGTCACGGCCCGGCAGCGGCCTGAACCCCTCCGCCCAGGTGATGAAGCAGGCGCAGAAGCGCAGCCTGGTGGATGTGCGCCAGGCGGTGCCCGGCATCGTGATCGACATGAAGTACGGCACGGCCGACAACGTGACCGCGCGGCCCATCTACCCCGCACGCATGCCCTGCCTGCTGCGCACGGAGACGGCGGCAAAGCTCAAAAAAGCGCAGGAGCTGCTGCGGGCGCAGGGCTACGGCCTCTGCATCTGGGACGCCTACCGCCCGCCCGAGGCGCAGGAGGTGCTGCACAAGGCCGCCGGCAGCACAGGCATGTACCTTTCCCCCAACTCCGGCTGGAGCCGGCACTGCGGCGGGATCGCCGTGGATCTGACGCTGGTGGATGCGAAAGGGCGGCTGCAGCGCATGCCCACGGGCTTTGACCAGGACTTTGCCCACGCAGGCATCCACTACCAGGGCAGCGATCCGCTGGTGCGGCAAAATCTGCAGATCCTGAATGCGGCGATGAAGGAGGCGGGCTTTACCCAGCTGGAGTCGGAGTGGTGGCATTTTGACGACGCCGACTACATCACCGATCCGCAGCCCGTGGTGTTTGCACAGAAGCTGGGCCTTCCCCTCATGACCCCTGCCCCGTGACCGCGAGCATCCGGAACAACGCCACCTTCACCGTCCTCGACGAGGCGGACGGCTACATCGTGGTTAACAAGCCTGCGCCTTTGCAGATCCACCCCGGAGATCCCAACGGGCCGCCCACGCTCTGGCACCGCGTGTGCGATCTGCTCTCCTACGAGATCGCGAATGGCGGGCAGGTTTCCATCATCAACCGGCTGGACCGCGAGACGAGCGGCGTGGTGCTGATCGCGAAGAACCACGAGCTGGCGAGGCTGTTTGGCATGGCCATGCAGGAGCGCCGCATCCACAAGACCTACACCGCGCTGGTGCACGGCTGGCCGGAGTGGGAGGAGCTGACGCTGGACGCGCCCATCCTGAATGCGCGCGATGTGCAGCCGAGCGACATCTGGGTGAAGCAGAGGGTACACCCCGCAGGAACGCCCTGCCTCACCGCTTTCCGCACGCTGCGGCGTTTTGAGCGCAGGGGCGAGAAACATGCGCTGATCGAGGCACGGCCGGAAACGGGACGCATGCACCAGATCCGCGTGCATCTGCATCACCTGGGCCTGCCCATCGTGGGAGACAAGCTGTATGGCCGCGATGACCGCTGCTACCTGGAGTTTATCGAGACGGGGTGGACGGAGGCGCTGGAGCAGCGGCTGATTTTGCCCCGGCAGGCGCTGCATTCATCCAGGCTGGAACTGAATGTGGAAGGCTTTCCTTCAGCATGGGAGGCTCCGCTGCCGGAGGAGTTTGAGATCGCCAGCTGCTGAAAAGAGGTGTTGTTTCGGCGTGCGGAGGTGTTGGAGGATGCGGTGGCACCGGACGTGAACCCACGGTGTGTGTGGCAATGCGAGAACGCTGGTCTTGGCGAGAGCGTGAAGGATCGGGACGATCCCTCTCCGCCGGAGTTTTGTGGCGCGGACTTTCGTCGCACGTTGACATAAAAAAACGGAGTGATGCAGGGCACCACTCCGTGAGGGGGGAAGATCGCAAACAGCGGTCGGCTTACTTGGCAGGTTCGGCGGCGGGCTTGGCGGGCTTGGCGGGCTCGGCAGCCGGTTTGGCGGGTTCAGCGGGCTTGGCCGGTTCCGGAGCCTTGGCGGGCTCGGCGGCAGGCTTGGCGGGCTCGGTGGGCTTCGCACCCGGGACGGCGTCCGGAGCGGGGGCGGGCTTGAGCTCGACCTTGGGGGCCTGGGGCAGCTGCGTGGGCGGGGTGGTGACGGAGACCGGTGGCGTGGTCACGGTGGTGGGTGTGGAGGAGGTGGTGCCGGGCAGGAAGCCTGGGACCATCTTTTTCACGTCAGGCAGGCCGGCTGGCTTGCCACCACTCGAGGCGGGATCGTCCTTTTTATCCGACGGGGCCGCGAGGATTTCAGAGCGCTTTTTCATGAGGGTGCTGACGGTGTACTCGCCCACTTCGAAAACCCAGCCTGCGAGCCTCTTCTCGTTGGCCAGCTTTTCTTCGAGGGTCTTGATCTCGGCGGCGAAGGCCTCGTCACTGGCCTTTTTCTCCTCGGGCTTCTCGTTCTTTTCAGCAGGGCGCACCTTGGGGAAGCTGGCGCTGACATTCACGGTGACGTAGTACTTGTCCGCACCGCCACCAGCCGGGGCGGGCTGCTTGGCGAGCTCCAAGTCATAGGTGAAGCCCTTGAAGGTGAGGAGCCGGGCCTTGGTGGCCCCCTTCATGGCGGCAGCCGCCTTGTCCTTGGGCAGCACATCGATAAAGGCGGCACCGGAGAGCAGCGTGCCGAGCGTGGCCTTGCCGGGATCGAGCTTCTCGCCGGGCTTGGCGTCCGCGAGGGTGAAGTCGCCGTTTTCCTCGGCACGGGTGGCTTTCCAGGAGTCTTCAGCTTTGGGCAGCGTGACCTCCACGGACTGGAGTCCCTGCACGTCGAAGAAGCCCTTGGCCAGCCAGGAGTCAGGCTTGGTGACGAGGTCAGGAAGCTGCTCGCCGATTTCCCAGATGGTGTCCTCGCCGACGACACGGACAAAGCGGTTGCTGTTGGCACCGCCGCCAAACATGTTCATCTGGTCGTTGGAGCTGCCGCCGGAGCTGGTGACCTTGCCGCCGAGCACGAGGGAGTACTTGAGCTGGTCCTTGTCATCATACATCTCAACAACGGTGCCGATGCCGTAGCCGGCGTCCGGGGTGTTGAGGTTGATCTTGCCCCAGGAGTCCTTGCCGATGCGGCGGCCGGCCTTGATCTTTTCATACTTGAGGCTGAGCAGAGCGGTCTGCAGCTTTTCCTTGTCGAGGGGATAGCCGCTGCGCTCCTGCACGACCCAGGTGTCGTTTTGCACCACGAGGGTGACTTCAGACTTCTCCTCCTTGATGCGCACTTTTTTGATGCCGTTGACATCAAAGGTGGGGAAGAGAAGCTCGCGCAGCTTGACGGTGGTCAGGTTGCGGTTCAGGCGGGAGTTGCGCTCATTGCCCTTGAACCAGGCAAAGCCCAGGATGAGGACGAGAGCGCTCAGGAGGATGATGATCTTCTTCATGGCGTATGAGCAGATGAGAATGAAATGCGTGGGGTGGTGAAGGATCAGGCGGCGGCGGTGCGGACGCGGCGCTGCATGGCGAGGATGAGGCCCACGACGCCGACGATGAGCGGCACCATGAAGACGTTGCCGATCTTGATCAGGGTCTTGGTAAACTCGTCCTCCTTGTTCATCTCCTTGCGGATCTCGCGGACCTGCTTGTCGATCTTCTTGGAGTTGGTTTCCATTTCCTTGATGTTGTTCATGGTGCCCTGGTCCACGATGAGGGTGCCTTTCTTGAGGTCGAGCTGCGGGCGTGCCTTGCTGAGCTTTTCAGCGAGGTCCTGGCGCTCTTTTTCCAGCTTCACGAGCTGCGGGCGGTATTTCTCCTCCACGGACTCGCGCATTTCCTTGAAGAGAGTGAAGGGGCGCACGGGGGCCTTGCGGTTGCGGACCTGGATGAGGTCTCCACCACCGGCGAAGAGTTCGACGGCATTGAGCACCATGGGCAGGTTGCCGCCGCTGGTGATGGCACCGACGCCCAGGTCTCCCTGGCGCAGGCAGAAGGCGTCGTAGAGCATGTCAGCGTCGGTGAAGACGATGACATTGCTTTCGCTGGTCTTGGACTCTTTGAGTGAGCCGTCGTCCTTCTTGGCTGCGGCTGGAGCAGCAGGTGCGGCACCGGCAGCGGCGGGCGCGGAAGCATCCTGCTGGGCACCGCCGCTCTCAGCCTTGGGCATGGGGTCGGCAGGCTTGCCATTGGGGAAGGCGGACTTGAACTTGCCGGTGATGTGCACGCCGAGGATCTTCTTCTTGCCACTGGGGGTAAAGTTGACCATGGGCTCGCGGCGGAGCTTTTCAGCCGCCTCGGTGTCGATGAGGTCGGAGACCTCGGAGGAAGAGACGAGCGTGGCCACATTGAGGCCTTCCTTGGCCTCAATGCCGAGGGAGCCTGCATTGATGAGGGTGAAGGACTGCAGGCCGGAGGTGACGCGTTCGTCCTGGTTGATGGACTTGGCGGGGATTTGCAGGGCGGTGGGGTTGGGGCGGCCATTGAAGACGCCGCGGTAGTTCATGTCAGCCACGACCATGTCCTTTTGGTAGGTGAGCCCCCAGGCCTTGAAGAGCTCGGGCATGTCGGAGGAGGTGTTGATCATGTTGCCGGGCTGGCCGGTCATGGGGTTTGGCTGGCTGCTGAGGGCCTGGGCCAGGAGGCAGTGGGGGTCCACAAAGGCGATGATGTGGCCGCCGCCCAGGAGGTACTGGTCGATGGCATACTGGGTCTTTTGCGTGAAAGTAGCCGGATGGATAATGAGAAGGACGGTGATGTCGGAGTCCACCTTGTCCGTGGTCATGGAGACATCGCGCACTTCATAGTCCGCCTTGAGCTGCTGGATGATGGCCCAGGCCTCGGGGCCGCGCTGCTGCTGGAAGGGCATGGAAGGCACGCCGCCGACAGGCATGGGGCTCATGAGGCCGATGATGGTCTTCTTGGGCTTGATGACCTTGGCGATGGCGCGGGAGACATCATACTCAAAGGCGGTGGCGTCTTCCGGATTGAGGAAGGGCAGCACTTCCTTGCGGTCCAGGCACTGCACGGAGAGGCCGAGATAGATCTGGTCTCCCTGCTGGTTCACCTGCATGCCACGGATCTCGTCGTCCTTGGCTTTTTCTTCCTCGTCAGTGTCCGGATTGGGGTGGATGACCTCGAGGGTGATGTTGCCGCCGCTCTGCTTTTCATACTCCAGCAGCAGGTCCTCGATGGAGCGGGCGTGCGGCTTGAGCAGGTTGGGCATGACGCGGTCGTCATTGGTTGCGTAGAACTTGATCGTCACCGGCTCATCGGCGCTGATGTGGCCGATGATGTTCTTGGTGCCCTTGGAGAGGGTGTAGAGACCGTCCTCGGTCAGGTCGAGGCGGAGATTGCCAAAGCCGACGCCGCCGACGAGGAAATTGAGGGCGATGATGATGGCAACGACCAGCAGTGCGGTGATGCCCGCGGTAGCAGTCTTGTTGGAAGCACTCATGTTTGTGTCAGAGAAAAGGGTTGGTGAATATGAAGAGGCTGAGTGGGTGTGTTCTTCAGAGGTGCATCACGCGCGCTTGGAGCGAAGGCCGAAATCTGTCACCAGCAGCGCCACCACAATGACGGAGACGAAGTAGAGGACGTCCCGCAGGACGAAGATGCCCTTGGTCATCTCAAAGAAGTGGTCCATGAAGCTGAAGTAGCAGATGAAGCGCACGATGGACTCCAGGCCGGAGGGCATGGCATTGACCACGGTGTGGGTCAGGCTGGGATCTCCGATGAGGGCGATGAAGAGGCAGAGGGAGACGCTGATGATGAAGCAGACGACCTGGCTGCGGGTGAAGGCGCTGACGGCGGAGGTCAGGGCCAGGCAGGCCATGGCGTAGAGGTAGCTGGCCACATAACCGCTGATGACGGGGCCGTTGTCCGGATCTCCCAGCACCGACATGGTGATGACGATGGGAAGCGTGAGCCCCAGGCCGATGAGCCAGACGCCAGCGGCGGCAAAGAACTTGCCCAAAATGGCCTGCCACGGAGAGACGGGCATGGTCATGAGCAGCTCGATGGTGCCCAGGCGGTGCTCTTCCGACCAGAGGCGCATGCCCACGGCGGGAGCCAGCACGGTGTAGATCCACGGGTGCCAGACAAAGAAGCGCGTGGCCAGGGACACATCATCGTAGTCCAGGATGCGGGAGAAGAAGAAGGTGAAGCCATTGGCAGCCAGCAGGAAGATGACGACAATGACGTAGAAGACGGGAGAGTTGAAGTAGCCAAGGAACTCCCGCTTGAAGACGGCCAGTGTGTTTTGGATATCTCGGTTGCTCATGTTGATGGTTGGGGGGAAATCGGATGAAAGGGTTTCTCGAAGAATCAGGATCAGGCGGCTTTTTTCTGCGCGGTGTCCGGCTTGGTGATCTTGCGGAAGACTTCGTCCAGCGAGGCGGCGCCGGGCACCAGCTTCTTGAGGCTTTCCGGAGTACCGTCTGCGACGATCTTGCCGCGATCAATGATGATGGCTCGGGAGCAGGCGGCCTCCACTTCCTCCAGGATGTGGGTGGAGAAGATGATGGCCTTGTCCTGGCCCATGCGCTTGATCATGCCGCGCACTTCGTGCTTCTGGTTGGGGTCCAGGCCGTCGGTGGGCTCGTCGAGGATGAGCACATCAGGGTCGTGGATGATGCTCTGGGCGAAGCAGGTTCGGTGGCGGTAGCCTTTGGAAAGGGTGTCCACGCTCTGATTGCGCACGCTGTCGAGGAAGCACAGGTCCAGCACGCGGTCGATGGCCTTGGTGCGTGCCGCGCCGTGGATGCCGCGCAGCTCGGCGCAGAAGCCGAGGAAGCTGGCCACGGTCATGTCCGAATACAGGGGGGCGTTTTCCGGGAGGTAGCCGAGGCGCTGCTTGGCCAGCTCGGGCTCTTCGACCATGTCCACACCGCAGAGCTTCACGCTGCCGCTGGTGGGGCGGAAGTAGCCGGTGACCATGCGCATGGTGGTGGACTTGCCGGCGCCGTTGGGCCCCAGGAAGCCTAGGACTTCGCCTTTTTCCACGGAGAAGGAGACATCATCGACAGCCACTTTGGTGCCGAACACTTTGATGAGGTTCTTGACTTGGATCATAACGTCGAGGGCAGTTGGTTGGGGGGCTTAGAAGCGGCACGGAGGCGCGCTTCTGGTTGTTCGCACCTTCCGGACGTTCAATCGCGGTGGGCTGTTTTAGGAGGTACCTCGATCTTTTCAACATAATTTTGGCAGGCTGATGCCAGAGGAGAAAAGCGGAAGTGACAATCCTGCCCGGGAAAAATTTTCAACGTGACGCCGCATCTGGAACACCTACAATCTGCGCCCCCAGACTCGAAAATTCATGCTTTGGAATCAAAACATCGATCCCACGAAGGATCCCAGCCAGAAACCCTTTGTGCTGTGGCGTCCCTTCATCACGGCCTGGGAGTGGCTGGTACCCCCGACTGTGGCCCATCGGGACCGGCAGTCGCCGCTGGCGCGCTACGTGGCGGCGGGGGTGGCGATCACCGTCTGTCTGGCCCTTCTGGCGGTGGGGGTGCTCTTTGCACGCCCGATGCGGAAAAAGTACAAGGACATGCGGGCGCAGAGCATGGTGAAGGAGGCCCGGCAGATGGCGGAAAACGGCCAGGTGGTGAACGCGGTGATGAAGGCCCAGGAGGCCTACACCAACGCCCCGGAGAGCGAGGACGCGATACGGCTTAATTTTGAGTACTTCACCATGATGAAGCGCGACACCGCGCTCTATTTCTATGACAAGCTCAAAAACATGGGGTCGCTGACCCCCAATGACGAGCAGCTGCATGTGAAGTGCCTCATGAACCTGGGCAAGCCCAAGGACGCGGCCCTGGCGCTGGACAAGATCATGCGCGAGCAGAAATCCAGCGACAGCCTCATGAAGCTGGCAGAGGAGGTCTGGGGCGGCAGCGACCAGAACAAGCCCCTGATCGCAGCGATGCACAGCTACACGGACAGCCATCCGGATGACAAAGAAGGGGCGCTCCGCCTGGCCAAGCTGCAGGTGACCTCCACCAATCCCACCGAATCCGGCCAGGGCATGGAGACGCTCTGGAAGCTGGCGGCACAGGACGATGCGCTGGGCCTGCAGACGCTGGAATTCATCAACAGCCTGCCCACCCTGACACCGGAAGACACCGAACGGCTGATCGAACGCCTGAAAAAACACCCGAAGGGAGATGAACGCCACTATGTGACGGCGCTGAAGCGCGAGGTGCTGCTCAATCCCCGGCGCAAAAAGGAGATCGTGATGGCCGCCACGGTCAGGTACCAGAACAAGAAGCGCGACCAGCTCGTGCCTTTCATCCGCTGGCTGGTCGAGGAAGGTGAATTCCGCCAGGTGCTGACAGTGCTGCCGGAGGACGAGGCCAAGACACACCAAGGCCTGCTGGAAAACTACCTCAACGCCCTGACCATGCTGCAGCGCTACAGCGATGTGGAGCGTCTGGTGGAAGACCCCAAGGTGGCCAATGTGCTGGACCCGGCCACCATGGCGATGTTTCGAGCCCACCTGGCCTACATCCTGAAACGTCCCTCCGAGGAACTGCGCAGCAAGCTGATCGCCGCCAAGGACGCCGCCCAGATGAACGGCCGCTACCCTGCCCTGCTGCAACTGGCGAAGTATGGCGAGGACCGGGGCCACTTTGACATCGCCGAAGAAGCCTACCGGCAGGCCATCAAGGCCGTGCGCCGGGCCTCCGCGCCGCCAGTCATCGAGCGCGACGCTTTTGTGGGCCTGATCAATTCCTGCACGGCCAACCGTGACACGGAAGCGCTCATTCAAGCCTGTCAGGATGCCAATGCCCGCTGGCCGGACAACTCCAGCTTTGCCGAGACGCAGCTCTACGTGAATGTGCTGGCGGGGCGCAACATCGAGCTCTCGCTGCGCAACGCCTCCGCCCTGCTCAAAATCCAGCCCACTGACAACCAGCGCAAGCTCATCGTGGCCCTGGCCCAATGGAGGCTGCGCGACAAGCAGCAGGCGGTGCAAAACCTGCAGTACATCGACCTCAACCCGCTCACCGAAGGCCAGCGCGCCGTGTTTGCAGCCATCGCCAACAGCGGCGGCTTTCACAACGAAGCCATGGGCGTCATCAAAGACATCAAGCCCCAGGCCCGCATGCTGCCCGAAGAACAGCGCTGCTACGAAAGCGTGGTGAACAGCGAAGCCACTCCGTAAGAACGGAGGGCGGCGAGACAGCGTCGCCAGAGGCTTCGCCCCAAAGACGGAGGGGATTATCTTGATCCCCGCACAGGGCGTGTGTTTGTGGATGTGCGAGAGCGCTGGATGAAACGGCAGGCTCGGCTCTGAGGAGACGCGCAAACGCTGGTCTTTGCGGGAGCGTGAGGGATAGGGACGATCCCTCTCCGCCGTAGCGCTCGTGTTTGTGGTGCGGGGAGGACAACATGGCGGGGCTTTGGATGAGGACTTGCTGCGGACTAAAGTCCGCGCTCCTCAGCGGCTGGGGCACGCGAATTATTTTTTCAAATTCCTGTAGCCGTTGGGCCGATGGGTGCGCTCAAACGGCTTATCATAGTCGTCCATGTGAGCGCACCATCACACGCTGAACGAAGGCATGAAAAAGGCCGCCTGCAGGTTGTGCAAGGCGGCCTGATTTTAACCCTAAATGGCGGAGCGGACGGGGCTCGAACCCGCGACCTCCAACGTGACAGGCTGGCGTTCTAACCAACTGAACTACCGCTCCATTACCGTTTCGGGGGCCGCGATACTAAGCGCTCCATTCTCACTCGCAAATGGAAACTTCACTTGTTCGAAAAAAACTTCACGGCACTTCTTCACCCGAGCCGGTGTAGTACCAGCCGATGACTCTGCCACCGAGCACCAAGGCCTGAGCTTCAACGGGCTGCAGTCCGAAGATGGTCTTCACGTTGCACTCAAACCTCACAGCCCAGCCTTGCTTGCCCTGCACCTGAGCAGGCTGCGGGTCATACCAGCGGAGGATGTTCTCGGGCTTGATCTCAGTGACCTGGCCGCTCTTCATGGCATTGACGAGCAGCGGGTAGGCGCTGGTGGAGTCGCGCAGGGGCTTGCCATCAGTATCCACCATGCCTGCGGCATTGGCCGCTACAGGGGCGGACTGAGCCTGTGCTTTGCTGGCGGCGAGTTTTTTGAGCTCTTCGCCGCGAACGACCTTCCACTTTTCATAGGACTCATTGAGCTGGGCCTTGAGGTCGGTGCCGTCGATGGGGACCTGAGCACGTGCGGGAGAGGTGGCGGTGGGGGCCAGGGTCAGCACACCATTGTCTGCGCCGATGGCCACGGCCTTTCCGCCTGCGGCCACCTTGCTGCCACCGACGCTCATCTTGAACATGGCGTCCTGCAGCAGCTTCACCTCGCGCGGGAAGGCAGAGGCGGGGATTTTCATCCAGTTGCTGGTCAGGGCCTCGATGGGCTGAAAGCGGGGATCAGAGGCAGGCTTGGTGACAGCGGCAGGTGCGGGCGCAGGAGCACTCTGTGCAGGCTTGGTCATCTCTACGCTGGGTTTGGCGGTCTCCGGCACGGCTGCTTTCTCCACCGGCATGTCGTCAAATTTGGGATTGGCCAGCACGAGTTTGGGGCCTTTGCTTTCCGGGACATTGAGGCTTTTGAAGATGACTTTCTTGCCCGGAGGGGCTCCAAAGTAGTCATAGGCCGCGAAGGCTCCGCCGAGAATCAGGATGGTGAAGAAGAGGGATTTCATGAGGGTGTGGCTAAACAATCATAGGATCACGTGCTAATAGATGATCCACCGATTGAGTACATCAATTTCTTGGGCGCGCAGTTACATTTTTCCGCTCTTTTTGCGTCAAAACACGTGTTGACCCGAGGCTTGCGGGTGCCGGGGGCTGCGCTAAATAGCACCAATGCCCCCAACCAACCTGCTTCTTGGAGTCAATATTGACCATGTCGTGACCCTGCGCCAGGCGCGCTACCGTGCCATGCTGGAGTCTCCCAATGCCGAGCCCTACGTGCTGGCGGCCGCCCAGGTGGCGGAGGAGGCCGGGGCGCACTCGATCACCGTGCATCTGCGGGCGGACCGCCGCCACATCCAGGATGCGGACGTACACCTGTTGCGCAAGAGCATCCGCACCAAGCTGAACCTGGAGATGGGAAACACGCAGGAGATTCTGAACATCGCGCTGCAGGTGCGCCCGGACTTTGTGTGCATGGTGCCGGAAAACCGTGAGGAAGTGACGACCGAGGGTGGTCTGGATGTGGCGGGCCAGCGCGAGGCGCTGCGCAGCACCGTGAAGGCGCTGAGCGACAACGGCACGCGCGTGAGCATGTTCATCGACCCCGATCTGGACCAGGTGCGCGCCAGCGCGGAGATCGGCGCGGCAATGATCGAGCTGCACACGGGCACCTTTGCCAACCACTTTGGCGCCGCACGCGCCGCCGAGGTGGAGCGCCTGTGCGCCGCCGCAGAGCTGGGCCACGCGCTGGGCCTGCAGATCAATGCAGGACATGGACTCAGCACGCAAAACCTGCCCGACCTGTGGGCGGTGCCTCATCTGGCGGAGCTGAACATCGGCCACCACATCGTGTCCCGCTCCGTCTTCATCGGCCTGCATGGCGCGGTGCGCGAGATGCTGGCGGTAATGGCCTCCTACAAGAGCTGATTTACCCTTATGAAGGTCACCGGCATCGGCATCGATCTCGTGGAAGTGTCCCGCATCCGCGAGATGCTGGAGCGGCATGGGCAGCGCTTCAAAGAGCGTACCTTTACCGCAGGAGAAATCGCCTACTGTGACGCCTGTGCCGAGCCCGCCATGCACTACGCCGCCCGCTTTGCCGCGAAGGAGGCTGTAGCGAAGGCGCTGGGCACGGGCATCTGGGCGGAAGGGGTGAACTGGACTGACATCGAGGTGGTACGGGAGGCCAGCGGCAAGCCCGGCATCGTACTGCACGGCGCTGCGAAACAACACGCCGGACAGGCGGGCTGCCTGGTGAGCCTGACGCATACGAAGGACCTGGCGATGGCGCAGGTGCTGATGGAGAAGGCGGAATGACGAATGAGTAAGTCCGAATGACTCAATAAGGACGAATGCCAAAATCCGAAACGCGGAGCAGGCAGCGCTCCCCTCTTGGAAGGCTCTCATGGCTGACATCGTCATTCGTTCTTGGACATTGATTCGTCATTTGGATTTACTCATTCGTCATTCCCCTGCCTTCTTCTCTCCCGCAATATTCCTTTCCTAGCCCCTCCTTCGCCACTACACTGCTCCCCCTCCCCTTACCTCCCCACATGCGACGCGCGATTTATCCGGGCAGCTTTGACCCCATCACCAACGGCCATCTGGATGTGCTGCAGCGTGCTGCGGGCATCTTTGACAAGCTGATCATCGCCGTGGCGCGGGATAATGCGAAGCAGAGTCTCTTTACCGTGGACGAGCGTGTGGAGCTGATCCGCAATGCGGCGGCGGAGATTCCAGGGATCGAGGTGATGCCCTTTGAGGGGCTGCTGGTGAATTTTGCGCGTGAGCACAAGGCCTGCGCGCTGGTGCGCGGTCTGCGCGCCGTGTCTGACTTTGAGTTTGAATTCCAGCTGGCGCTGATGAATCGCAAACTGGAGCCGAATCTGGAGACGCTCTTCCTCATGCCCCGGGAGGAGTACACCTACATCAGCAGCCGGCTGGTGAAGGAGATCTGCCGCCTGGGCGGGCACATCGAGCAGTTTGTGCCGCCGAATGTGGTGACGGCGCTGCGCTCCAAGTTTAACCTGGACTGATTTTTCCTCCCCGCGCCCTTTTCCCAGACGTTTTCATTGTCATGCACCATCCTTTTTCCATCGATCTGCGCAGCCTGCCCTCAGACGGCAAGGACATCTCCGGCCAGGAGAAAGCGTCTTTCTTTGCCCTGGACCCCAAGGACAGCATTCAGGCGGTTTCCCCGCTGAAGTATGAGCTGCACCTGGAGCGGGACGGGAGCGACCTGCTGATCACAGGACAGGTGGAGGCTACCTTCAGCCTGGAATGCGGGGCCTGCCTGGAGCGGTTTGAGCACCGGGTGGAGCTGCCGCACTACGCGTCGGAGCTGGAGATTGCAAAGGACTCCACGATCAACTTGACGGATACGATTCGTGAAGATATCCTGCTAACCCTTCCGAGCTACCCACGCTGCGATGCTGGCAATGTCCATCCTCGTCAGTGTCCCGCCGAAGGCAGGTTTCAGCAAGTGCCCGAAACAGCACCCGATGAACCTCAGAACGCGGGTCCGGGTGTGTGGGAAGCATTGAACAAGCTTAACTAGACTAGAACAGACCCCACCCCCATACTCACATGGCCAATCCCAAGCGCAGACAATCCAAGAGCCGCCAACGCATGCGTCAAGGCGCAAACCGCTGGAAGGCGCCCACCCTCAAGAGCTGCCCTGAGTGCGGCACCTCCGTGCCGGGACACGTGGCCTGCCCCTCCTGCGGCTACTACCGCGGCCGTCAGGTGATCAGCAAGGTGGCTGGCGAAAGCTAATCCCCTCTCTGTTTCGAATTTTCAACCCCGCCGGGTATCGTCCTGGCGGGGTTTTTTCGTTATCCGAATTCCGCACCAACCCGGGACGCAGATGAGTTAAGCGTGCGCCCCCTGGGAAAGTGTGCCAAGGGGACGCTCGATTTGCAGGCAGGAGTGCCTGCATCACCTTAGCTACACATCACACACCATCGCCGCGTGGCGGAGGGCGAGGATGGGATCGCTCCAGGTGGGAATGAACTCGTGGGCCACGAAGTCGTGGTAGCCGATCTCCAGCAGGGCCTGCATGACGGCGGGGTAATTGATCTCCTGGTGCTCGTCGAGCTCACAGCGGCCGGGATTTCCTGCAGTGTGGATGTGGCCGATGTAGTCCTTGTGAATGCGGAGGCGGCGGATGACGTCTCCGTTCATGATGCTGACGTGGTAGATGTCGAAGAGCAGCTTGAAGTTGGGGCTGCCAATCTGCTTGATGAGATCGACGCAAAAATCCACATCATCGCCAAAGTAGCCGGGGTGGCCCTTCATGGGGTGGGAGCTGTCGCGGGAGTTGAGATGCTCCAGCACGAGGGTGATGCCTTTCTTTTCCGCATGCGGGAGGACGACCTTCCAGGTGTCGAGGCAGTCCTTGATGGCTTTTTCGCGGTCCATGCCGTCGAACTTCATGCCGGTGAAGGTGATGACTTTTTTGCAGCCGACGTCAGCGGCCAGGTCGATGCCTTCGGTGAGCTTGGCGATGACTTCATCGCGGAACTTGGGATTGCAGGGGCCGTTGCCGAAGCCGTGGCCTGAGACGAGGGAGATGTCCAGCCCGAGAGCCTTCACGTCTGGGTAGTATTTCTTGTCGATGCCTTCCATGCCGACGAGGCCGATGTCCTTGCAGTGCTTGGCCAGGACGACGGTGTCCATGGGCTTGAAGCACCAGCCCATGACGGTGTGCTTGATGCCGTGGTTTTTGATGACGTAGGCGGGGTCTGCCGCAGCTTTGTCGATGGAAACGGCACCCGCACGTGAGGCGGCGGTGGCGGCAAGTGCTGTGGTGAGAAAGTGGCGGCGGTTCATCGACAAAGTTTCAAGTTTAAGGTTGGAATGAAGGAGGAAAACGTCGGGCGCGCTACTTTCCTATGCAGAAGGTGGAAAAGATGACGTCGAGGATGCGCTCCACATCCACCTGGCCGATGACGTCTCCCAGCGCCTGCATGGCTTCGCGAATCTCCAGGGCGATGAATTCGGGGGCTTCCTGGTGCTCCAGCGCGGCCTTGGCGGCGAGCAGGCGCTCGGCGCAGCGCTCAAAGGCGGCCTGATGGCGCGCATTGATGGCGATGGGGTGATCTGCTGCGAGCGGTCCGGCGGTGGCGATGACGGCACGAATGGCGTCCCGAAGCGCTTCGACGCCGGTGCCATCGAGGCAGGAGAGCGGGATGGCGGCGCGCTCGCTGCTCCAGTCGGGGTGGAGGCCGAGATCGCTCTTGTTCAGGATGAGGATGCGGCGGCGGGCCAGCTCGGGAGAGAGCGTGAGCCTCTGGCTAGCGGGCGGAGGCTGGCTGGCGTCCACCACCTCAATGACGAGGTCGGCACGCTCCAGCTCGCGTTCGGTGCGCTGGATGCCCACACGCTCGATGTCGTCTCCGGCCTCGCGCAGGCCGGCGGTGTCCACCAGGCGGAGGGGAATGCCGTGGACCTGGATGATTTCCTCGATGGTGTCCCGGGTAGTGCCAGCGGTGGGGCTGACGATGGCACGCTCAAAGCCTAGAAGGAGATTGAGCAGGCTGCTTTTTCCAACATTGGGTGCGCCGGAGATGACGGTGCGTGCGCCGTGGCGCAGGATGCGGCCCTGCGCGGAGGTGGCGATGAGCTGGCGTGCGCTGGCCAGCACGGAGTCGATGCGGCGGAGCAGGTCGGCACCGGTCTCGGGAGAGATGTCTTCTTCCGGGAAATCAATGAAGGCTTCAATGTGGGCCAGCACGGGGATGATCTGCTGCTGCATTGCCGTGGCGGCGCGGCCGATGGCACCGCCGAGCTGCTCATTGGCAGCACGCAGGGCCAGCGTGCTCTGGGCGTGGATGACGTCCATGACGGCCTCTGCCTGGGTGAGATCCATCTTGCCGTTCAAGAAGGCGCGCTGGGTGAACTCCCCCGGCTCCGCCGCGCGGGCTCCGCAGGCCAGCCAGCGCTCCAGCACGCGCTGAGTCACGAGCACGCCGCCGTGCCCGTGGAATTCGATGACGTCCTCCCCGGTGTAGCTGGCCGGTCCTTTGAAATAGAGCGCGAGCCCGTGGTCGAGCACGCCGCCTGTGGCATCCAGCACAGAGACGAGGCAGGCCTGGCGCGGTGCGACCTGAGCGGGGAGCCTCAGCACACGCCGGGCCATGTCCAGCGCCTGAGGGCCGGAGACACGCACCACGCTGATGGCGGCCTCGCCGAGCGAGGTGGAGATGGCGGCGATGGTGTCTTGAAGCATGGGATGGGAAACGCGGCCTGAAGTTCAAGAGGTGATCGCAGAAGATGCAACAAAAGAGTTCTTCGGCGTAGAAGTCTTGCTCCACGAAAAGCAAACGCTTATGCTCGATGATTTTCTAACCTGATCGCCCCCCTCCGCGTATGCTTGAGCCAGCCATCCAATACACTCCCATGGGACCGTTTGTGCCACGGAGTGTGTCTATGACGGAAATGCTCTGCTACTTTGCGGGGGCGCTGGTGGTTTCGGCACTGGGCGTGTGGTGGATCATCTGGCGCGGCGGACGGATCGGGCTGGATGAGCCGGACACACGGCGTAAGATGCATGCAAAGCCGATCCCACGGCTGGGCGGCGCGCCGATTTTCCTGGCGGTGGGTCTGGCATGCCTGGTGGCGGGCTACATCGGCGGGCTGGGCTGGACGCGCTGGCTGCCGGTGGCGATCTGCAATGCGCTGATTTTCAGCGTAGGGTTTGTGGATGACCTGAAGCCCCTGGGCGCCAGGGTGAAGCTGGTGGGGCAGATCGGGACGGCGCTGATCCTCTACTCGCTGGGGGTGTCCATCGACATCCTGAGCAATCCCTTTGGCGAAGGCGCTGTCAATCTGGGCTGGTGGAGCCTGCCGCTGACGCTGCTGTGGCTGGTGAGCATCCCGAACATTGTGAACCTGATCGACGGCATGGACGGGCTGGCGGGTGGTTTTGGCCTGTTCCTGTGCCTGACGCTGGCCTTTCTGGGGTACTACAGCGGGCAGCCGGATGTGCTGGTGGTGTCTCTGGCCATGGCGGGTGCGCTGGGAGGTTTCCTGATTTTCAATCTGCCTCCGGCCAAGATTTTCCTGGGAGACGGCGGGGCGTACTTCATCGGCTTTTTCATCGCTTCGGTGTCCCTCTTCACGTCGAACAAGGGGTCGATCATCGGCGCGCTGCTGGTGATCATTGTGGCGCTGGGAGTGCCGATCCTGGACACTTTCTTTGCCATCATGCGCCGGGCGGTGCGCGGGGTGTCCATCTTCAATGCGGATGCGGAGCACATCCACCACCGGCTGATCCTGCTGGGCTACACCAAAGGCGGTGCGCTGGCCACCATGTATGCGGTGTGCGTGGTGCTGAGCCTCGTGGGGATGAGCATCCTCATGACGAAGGGGATGGCGCTGCCGATCGTGGGCGCGTTTTTGTTTCTGCTGGCGCTGGGGGCGGCGAAGTACCTGGGATACGTGCGCAGCTGGTCAAACTTCCGTGCGCAGTTCGTGCGCACCATGGAGCGGCGGAGGCAGCGGGAGTTTTTCCGTGCGTATGGCCGGGTGCTGGATTTTGAAGTGGAACGCTGTGATGATTTTCAGAGCTTTGACACTTTGTTCAAACACGGGCTCAAGCGCATGGGACTGAGCCTGCATGCACGCGCGGACAGCGTGCCAGAGCTGCTGTCCCTGAGCGGGGGGACGAAATTCACGGTGCACCGCACCGACGACCATACCGACCTGAATGAATGGCATCTGCGCCTGGATGTGCTGCTGCCTGCGCTGGAACGCTGCCGTGAAAAATGGCAGCTCCTGCCTTCAGGTGCAGAGGTCATCACCACACCCGAAGCCCCTCTCCCCCCGACCGCACTCACGGCATGAAAGAAGCAACCGACCCGCCAGCAGAAGCAGTGAAACGGCATCCTGTGCTCGTGGGAGAGGATGCACCAGGGCCCGCTGGCAGCCCCCTGCTGGTGGCGGACGAGACCATGCCCGAGCCTGTCGCGGCCAACGAAACGGACGCCGAGGAAGATTCCGCCAGCAGCTCCGACCGCAGCTACGAGGTGGAGGGCCCGGCGTGGAAGGGGTATGTGTTTGCGTCAGTGCCCATCCTGGCCTGTCTGGCCGGTGGGGGCAAGGAAGCGTGGGCCAAGGGCCTGATCACGCTCATGGCGGCCGTGGTGATGATCCTCTTCGCGCCAAAGCGCCGCCTCCCCAGCCTGGCACTGGCCGGGCTGCTGTGCGCGCTGCTGGCTCCGCTGCTGGTTTTCCTGCCGCAGTCGTGGTTTCCCGTGGATGCCTGGAGGGCCACAATGGTGCAGGACTGGGGTATGCAGCTCTCCAAAACACTGACCCCGCAGGCCGGTGTGGCGCTGGAGGCGTGGTTCCTATTTGCCGCCTGCTGCCTGTGGCTGGGCTGGTGCCTGACGCGTGGCTTTTCCGAGGTACAGCGCCGAGCGATGATGCTGACGCTGACCTTTGGCGGCGCAGGGCTGTGCCTGATGTCCATCGTGGATGGCATGGGCTGGCTGCCGGTGCCGTGGTGGCCGCGGAATGTGCAGGAGTGGGGGGAGCCTTTCGGGCCCTTTGCCAACCGCAACCACACCAGCACGCTGGCGGCGATGACCTGCGTGCTGTGCGCGGCTTCCGCCTATGACGCGCACAAACGCAAATCCCTGCTGTGGATGCCTGCGCTGCTGGGGATGGTGCCGCCGACGGCCTGCCTCTATGTGAACAGCTCCCGGGCAGGTCTGGTCCTGGTGTTTCTGGGCTTGACGACGTGGTTGGGCACGATCGCCATGCGGCGGGGCTTCTTCCAAAAGATGGCGGTGTCCACCTCGCTGGTTTTCATTATCGCGGCTCTTCTGGTCATGTCAGGGGGGAATCTGTCCAAACGCCTTTCCACGCGGGGGCTGGAGGATTTCACGTCGGATCATGGCCGGGGCTCGGTGTATGCGGAGTCTCTAAGGATGACGCTGCATTCCCCCTGGATCGGAGTGGGGATGGGGAATTTTGACGCTGTATTTCCGCAGTATGCCCACCTGCCGGCGACACGGTTCCGATATTTGCACCCGGAGAGCGACATGCTCTGGCTGCTGACGGAAGGTGGCCTGCTGACTCTGCTGCCCGGGGCGCTGCTGGTGTTCTGGATCGCGATTTCGACCGGCCCGTGGTTTGGCAAAAAGAAGAAGCGCAAGTCCGGCATGCAGGACCGCAGGCTGAGGAATGCGGCGGCCATTGTCTTTGGACTGGGCGCGGTGCACGGGATGGGCGATGTGCCCAATCACGGCTACGCTTTTGCCCTCGTCATGGCGCTGCTGGCTGGGATAGCCATCCGCCCGCGCCGGCTGCAGGAAGCCGCAGGCCCGGTGGAGCGCACGGCCTTCCGCGTGTGTGGCGTGCTGCTGCTGCCGCTGGGAGCAGCATGGATGGCTGTGGCCCTGGGGCACCCTTTCCTGCCAGGAAAAAGCGCTGCAGAAGCCCTGCGCAACCGTGCGATCAAGCTGGCTGATTCCGGCTCTCCGGCCGGAGCGCTGCCGCTGATGGACCAGGCGATCGAAAAGGCCCCGATGGATTTTCGCTACTACTACGAGCGCGCCTGCCTGCGCCTGAAGCTGGGCCAGCCGAAGGAGAAGGCGCTGGAAGACTTCTCCCGCTCCCGCGCCCTGGAGCCCCTCTATGCCATGCTGTGCTATACCGAGGGGGTGTTCTGGCTGGGCTATGATCCGCAGCTGGCGGTGGTGGGCTGGCGGGAGTTTTTAAACCGTGCACCGGACATGGGGCCGGGAGAGTTTGGCTACTACCGGCAGATGCTGGGCTACTCCTACCACTATCCGGTGCTGCGCGGGCCGCTGTGGTCCCTGGCCACCAAGTCGGACCTGAAATTTGAATTTCTGCGCACGGTGCAGGACAAGGCGGAATTCCAATCCTGCCTGCAGAGCCTGCTCAATGAACATGCCCCCGGCGAGAAAGGCGCACAGCAAGGCCTGAAGCTGCTCAACCCGGTGCAGCGTGAAAATCTTTTCACCCTCTGGTATCAGCTAGGGGACCAGAAGGCGCTGATCTCCGCGCTGGAAAGCAACGCGGCGTGGAGAGATGACGGCTGGCGCATCCTGGCAGAGCATTATGCCAGGAATGCAGAGTTTCAGCGCGCCTGCCAGACCACCCTGCCCTACCTGACCCCGGTGCCGCGAGCCAGCTCCAACGCGAACATGGACATCCCAAGCCTGGAGCGTGCGCTGGTCTATGACCCGACAGACATCCGGCGCGCGACCGACCTCTTTCAGGCTCAAAAGGCCCACGGAGACACGGACGGAGCCATCCGCACACTGAAGCGAGTGGTGCCCCAACCCAATGCCCCGCTCTACTTGCGCCAGGAGCTCGGGGCCCTGTATGTGACCAAGCAGGACTACCGCCGCGCCTGGGAAAACCTGCGCGAGGCCATGCAGAAACGCTAGCACGCAGGATCGGGACGATCGCTCTCCGCAATTCAGGGCGTTGCGCAAGCGTGAGGGATTGGGACTATCCCTCTGTGCCAGAGGCTTTGCCGCAGCGATGGAGGGGGATCATCTTGTCCCCCATCTGTCGCGGAATCGTGGATGAGCGATGGCGCTGGATAATGCGGGAGGTTCGGCTTTGTGAAGTCGTGAGAGCGCTTGACGGTGCGGGAGCGTTAGGGATCGGGACGATCCCTCTGCGCCGGAAGCTTTGCCGCAGAGACGGATGGGGATCATCTTGCCCCCATCTGTCGCGGAATCGTGGATGAGCGATGGCGCTGGATAATGCGGGAGGTTCGGCTTTGTGGAGCCACGAGAATTCAGTGCTTTGAGGGAGCGTGAGGGATCGAGACGATCCCTCTCCGCCAATCCGTGCCAATGAAACTGAAGTGACTTCGCTGCGCGGGAGATCAGATGCTGCTGCGACGACGACGGCGGCGGATGGCGATGCCGAGCAGACCGAACATGAGGAGAATCATGCGGGCAGGCTCAGGCACGACAACGAGAATGCCGTAGTTGTTGAAGAGGCTGGTGTCCCAGGTAAGACCGGCGCCGATGGAGTCGAGGACGAGGTTGTCTGTGACACTGAAGCTGCCGGAGCCCATGGCGGAGAGCGCGGTGCCATCCTTGATGCTGGCGGTGGACCAGTCGATGAGGTTGAAGATGCTGCCGTAGGTGGCTCCGGTGAGGTTGTTGGCAGAGACGTAGATGCGGGCGTCTGTGCCGGCGGAAGAGCCCAGCAGGATGGTGCCGGAAGCGGAGATGAAGTCGTGGCTGCCATCGTGGCCGTTGTTCCAGGTGGTGTTGGCGATGGTGCCGGTGCCGCCATTGAGGCTGGCCACATAGTCGGCAGCGGTGCCGCCGTTGGCATTGAACCATGCGACGAAGCCGCTGTCCACCGAGTCGGCGGTGGTCAGGCCGAGCTGGATCTGACCGCCATTGGCAACAGTGAGGGAGGTGCTGGCGGCGGTGAAGGTGAGCGTCTGGTTGCTGGTGGCGGGAGCACCGTTTCCAGGGGCAAGGAAGGCGCCGCTGCCGATGATGGTGGAGCCTGCGATGGTGCCGCTGCCGGAGAGAGTGGCGCCTGAGGCGACGGAAACGCCTCCCACGGAGCTGTTGATCGAACCACTGGTTCCATCACCAACCTGGAGAGTACCCGCGCTGACAGTCGTTGCACCCGTGTAGGTGTTATCGGCATTGAGGATCGTGGTGCCGGAACCGGTCTTGGTGAAGTTACCAGCTCCCGTGATGGCACTGCTGCTGAAGTTCGTGCCCTGGGTGACCGTGCCGCTTTGATTGACCACAAAGGTGGAACTTGCTGCGACGCTGATCGCGCTGCTGGCGCTCAAAGAACCGGCGCTGCCACCATTGCCAAGCTGCAAGGTGGAGCCGCCCGTCACACTGGTGTTTCCGGTGTAGGTGTTCGTGCCTGTCAGTGTCCAGGTGCTGCCGCCGCTGACCGTCAAACCACCGCTGCCTGTAGCAATGGCACTGCCAACGGAACCACTGCCAGAGCCTGTCAGGGTAAGGTTGAAGCCTGATCCGGTGATGGCGCCAGTGTTGGTGAGGTTCAGCGTGCCGGCATCTGCGGAGATGCTGGAGTCTGCGGCGAGGGTAATCAGACCACCGTAGTTGTTGATTCCGCCGACGTTGACGATGGCAGCATTCTGACCCGAAGCGCCCGGACCACTGATCGTAGTGGCCTCGTTTCCAACTGTGATGCCGCCCTGGATCTGCAAGGTGGCTCCGCTTGCCACCGTGGTGCCGGTGCCCGCCGTGCCGTCAGCCGAACCGAGCGCGGCAGCACTCTGGATGTTGAGGATGCCAGAATTGACCGCAGTGGCACCCGTGTAGGTGTTGACAGCGGTGAAGTTGAGAGTTCCCGTTCCGTTCTTCGTGACACCACCAGTGCCTGTGTTGATGGCACCGCTGATCGTGGTGCTGCCAGCACCATCAACCGTGAGATTAGAGCTGCCACTAACCGTACCGGAAACCGTCAGAGTGCTGGAGCTTGAATTGTTCGTCCAGGTCTGGCTGGCCCCCAGGATGACACTCGCAGAAATCGTATTGTTACCAGAGCCAGATTGGACGGTGATGCCGGAGGCATTGATGGTCAGTGTGTTTGTCCCGGCACCCGACGCGATGGTCGAGCCGGCGGTATTGGCCGTGCCGGTGCCAGTGAAGACCAAGCCAGCGATGGAGAAGCTGCCGTCCAGTGTGGTGCTGAGGTTGGTGGCACTGTTTGCCGTCAAGTAAACGGTCGAGATCGAGCCTGGCAGCTGAAGCGGATCAGTGCCGGCAGGGCCGTTGAGCCAGTTGGTCTGGTTGCTCGGATTGAGGATGGTGCTCCAGCTTCCGTCACCGCGCGCACCACTCCAATAGGCTGCCGTCGGTGTGGCATTGGAGATAACACTCAGCTGCAGGGCCGTCGTGCCCGTGCCGCTGACGTCAAAGTTGCCACTGGTGGCAGCGCGTCCGGTGCTGGTGCCGCCGCTCCATGTCAAGTTGTAGCTACGGCCACCGCCGATCTGGACGACGTTGCCGCCAGCACCAAAGGTGAAGCTGCCGGTGCCTGCGCCGAAGGTGAAGCTTCCTGCGGATGTCGAGCCGGCCAGGAACGTGACCAAGTTGTAGGTCCCGTTGGCAAGCGTGGTACCGGAGATGGTGTTGAGGCCCACCGTCGCGCCGCCGGAGTTCAGGTTGAGCTTCTGCCCCACGGAAATGAGGTCCGTGGTGTTTCCGGCCGCATTGACATCCAGCAGCAGCGAAGCGGCTCCGCCAACACTGAGAGTCAGGTTCGTTCCCGCGCTTGCATTGGCCAGGGTCAGCGTATTCACAGCCGAGTCCAGAAGGCTGAGAGTGGCGCCGGAGTTGACCGTCAAGCTGCCAGCAGTCGAGCTGCCAATCGTGGTGTTGCCGGAAATGTTCAAGGTGGCGCCGCTAGCGACCGTGACGGCTGTGCCGCCGAGCGTCGCGCTGCCGCTGCCCACGAGTTGCAGCGTGCCGTTGTTGATGAGCGTGTTGCCTGTGTAGTTGTTGTTACCCGAGAGGGTCAAGGTGCCGATACCCGATTTGGTCAGTGCCAATTTGCTGGAGGCATTGGCTACACTGTTGTCAGTCAGGACACCTCCAAAAGTGCTGTTCAGATTCGTTGTGGAATCCGTGGCCGCCGTGCCACCAATGACGAGCACCTGTGTCGAGGCGGCCGAATTGGTGATGAAGCCCGTGCCGGTGAGCTGTTTGCTGATCTGGCCGAAGCCGTTCAGGTCATAACCGGCTCCAGCATTGATGGTGATCAGGCTGCTGTTGGCGATGGCGTTGGCGACGCCGTTCTTCAGAATGCCGCCTGCGATGGTGATGCCAGCCGTGGTGCCGGTGCCGCCGAAAGCTGCGTCAGTCTGCGCGACGCCGATCGTAAGAATGCCCGCTCCCGCCTTGGTAAGACCGGTGGTGGATGCCACTGTGGTCGTGATCGCCGAGTTGATGGACAGCGTTGCCGCCGGGCTGAGCACCGTGATGGTGCGCATCGCCGCACCGAGATTCATGGCCCCCGTGAGCGTCACGCCGTTGCCAGAAACAAGGCCGCCGACGGTGAAATCACCGTTGATTGTGGTTGCGTTACCGATAGAGCGGACCGTGCCGTCGCTCATGATGGTGGTACCACCAGCGATGGTCAGCGTGCCGGTGCCGACAGGGCCTGATGTGATGGCTGGCGGAGTGCCAGCGGTGGCCGCGCCAAATATCAGGGTGCCTTGGTTCAAGTTGAAGCCATTCGTGAAGGTGTTGGCACCACTGAGGGTCAGCGAACCCGCACCCGATTTTGTGATGGCACCTCCGGCGCTGCTGATGACCACCTGGATGTTCAGACTGTTGGGTGAGAGGCCCGAGGTGGTGATGACAGGGGCGGCATTGCTAAGCTGCAAGTTGGTAAGTGTCCCCGCGCCAGTCGTGAATACAGGCGTGGTGGCGAGGCTGTCATTCGTCGAAGTGATCGCATTAGCCGCCGTCAGAATGATGGTGCTCGCGGAAGTGGTCGGAGTGCCAAAGGCAAAGGTCGGGTTGGCGGTGCCGCCCTGATTGTTGAAGTTGACGCTCGCCAGTGTTTGCGTGGCACCGGTGGTGTAGTTGAAGAGAGTCAAGGAACCGCCGCCATTGATGTTAATATTGCTGCTAGAGGCGATCTGTCCGGTGGTCGCATTGCCCAGCACCACAGAGGCATTGTTGATGGTGAGGTCTCCCGGGATGGCGACCAAGCCTGCGGCCGCCTGCAGGTTGGTGGTGCCCGCGTTGATGAAGGTGCCGCCTGTGTAGGTGTTGGAGGCAAATTGAGGGCTCAGTCTCAAGGTGGCACCCCCGTTGGAAATGAGTGACGACGAGCCGGTGATGGCAGCGTTGATGACGGTCGTGTTCTGGTTGATGTAGAAATACAGGTCGCTTCCGGTGCCCGACAGGGTGTTCGTCGCGTCAACCGCGCCAATCGTGATGCTCTGGTTGGCATTGGTGATGATGCCGGTGCCGAAAGTCCATGACGTTCCCGAGACAGGCGTGATGGTCTGGGCAGCACCGGGAGCCAGGCGCCATGAGTTCGCGGCCTTGACGCCCGTGGTCAGGGTTCGGCTGGTGCCGTCATTGTAGTTGCCCGTGGCGACCGTGGCTGCGCTGATGTCGGTTCCGGTGAACGCGGTCGATGAGAAGCCACCGTAGGTGTTGCCCATGGCGACGACACCGAAGGTGTCCGAGTAAGTGGCGAAGGTGCTGCCATCCGCAACCGCCCAACCGCCGATGATGCCGTTGACGAGGTTTGCCGAGGAGAAGGCCGTACCGTTGAGCTGGGTGAGGAAGATATTGCTGTTCGTGTTCAAGCCCTGTCCGCCCAACGTGTTGGAGCCAGCCGAGGAGTTGTTGGTCGTAAAGCCGTTGAAGTTCACGCCGCTGCGGGTGCTGGCGTTGCGCACCAAGTTGCTGATGGTAAGACTGACGGTGCTGCCCTGGCTGATGTAGGGCAAGGTGTTGATGGTGTTGCCGCCTCCGGTCACTGTGACAGAGCTAAGCGTGACCACAGTGTCCACGGAGCCTGCGCCGTTGATGGTGAAGGTACCACCCTGGAGAGTGACAGGGTTGGCCGCAGCGATACGGGTGGGTGGTGTGGCCGAAGGGTTGAGACCGTAGTTGTCCCAGTTCAGCGTGCCGTAGTTCAGTGTCAGGCCCGCCGTGCTCGAGATCGTGCCGGAATCACGCAACTGCAGAGTACCGCCACGGACGATCGTGGCCCCATTGTAGGTGTTTGTGCTGGTCAGCAAGGTGGTATTGTTACCCGCACGGGTGAAAGCAATGTTGCCCGTGATCGATCCACTGAATGTGCCACCTCCGGTGGAGGTCAGGGTGGCCGCGGCCCCGGTGTTCCTGACGGTGCCGGCCATTCCCGGAAGTGGGTTGACCCCCTGGATCACACCCACAGCCTGGTTGCGGCCATTCAAGTCCACCACGGCGGTGGTGCCATTGACGTTCAAGGCATTTACCGTAGGCGTCGTCGCCCCTGGAACCACGGCAAGGGTATTATCAGAGCCGGAGTTCAGGTTCAGGGTGCCATCGTTCACTGTGGTATTGCCGCCGGTGAAATATGCCTGCCCGTTCAAGTTCAGCGTACCGCCGTCGGATTTCAACAGCCCTGCGGTGCCGCCGATGTTGAAGGCGCCGTTGATGTTTAACGTGGCTCCGGCGACGACGTGGATGTTGGGCGTGGTTCCAGCTGTGGTCGCGGCAAAGTTGCCGACATTGATGCTGGCTGTGAAGCCAGCCTGCACGAGGAGCGCGGTGGCGTTCGAAAGATTCATAGTGAGCAAACCGCCGCCGGGTCCATAGTTGCCAAAGGCCGTGGCATTTAGACCACTCTGGATGGTTCCATTGGCCAGGAAAGTCAGCGTGTTGGCCGGGGTGTTCGCAAAGATCGACTGCGAGCCGGAGACGCCGACGTTGTTGGTGGCACCCCAAGCAAGCGCCGTCGCAGTGTTGGAGGTGGTCAGATATTCTGCAGGAGCAGCGGAACCATTGCTGGCCACACCAAGCGCGCGCCAATTGTTGGTGACGCTGTCCTTGACCAGGAAGCCTACGCCGTTTCCACCGACGGTGGGATCGGCCAGCGAGTCACTGCGGATGGACATGGTGGTTGTGCCGTTGGCACCGCCACCCTGACTGCCGCTCAGGTTTGGAGTCGTGATGACCAAATTGGCAACACCGCTGCTGCTGGCCGCGCCGGTAATGCCTGTAAAGACAGCCGAGCCCTGGCTGTTCAGGCTGCTAAGCGTGGTAATCGTGAGTGTGAGCGGGTTGCTCGCGTTGGCGGTGAGATCGACACGACCGCCACCGTTGGTGATATTGAACGCGGTGATCTGCTCGGTGGTCGGCGTGGAAGCCGTGCCACTGCCACTGATGGAGAACGAGCCGCCATTGAGGTTGAGAGTGCCTGTGGCATTGAGGCCAAGACGGTTATTGATGTTGGTGGTGCTGTTGTCGAGCGCGAGGGTGCCGCCTTCATTGGCGGTGAACGTTCCGGCAAAGGCCGGAGCTGTCGTGCCGGTGAACCACTGGCCGCTGCCATCAAATACCAATCTGCCGCCACTGATGGTAACGGTGCCGGTGGATCCAGTGGAGGCGCTCTGAGCCCCCGTCATGCGAAGGGTGCCGGTGCCGATCTTCTGCAAGCCAACCGCGTTCAGCGTGGCGTCATTGAAGCGCTGAATCTGGCCTGAGAACACGGTGCTGGTGTTGTCAAAACCCACGGTGAGCGTTTGGGCTCCGGAGGAGTTGAAAATCGTGCCCGAGCCGGAAAGCGAACCCCAGGTCGTGCTGGCATTGTTCAAATCGTACCGGGTGCCGGAACCGAGGGTGAGCGCGGAGAATCGCGAGCCTGCGTTGGCCACGCCGTTCTGGATGCCTCCAGCGGTCACATTGAAGCTGCCGGTGAAGACGTTTTGGGCACCGAGCTGGAGGATGCCGTTGCCACTCTTGGTGATGCCGCCGGAGGAGCCGACGATGGCCCGGAGCAGGAAGGCGCGTTGCAGCGGAGCGATGTCGCTGGTGCCGTTGGCGTCAATAGTTCCAACACTGATCGTGTTTGGCGAGCTGCCAAAGTCCACACGCCCCTCGATCAAAGCAATGGTGCCTACGTTGGAAGATGTGGAGACAATACCCTGGCTGCCGATCGTCAGGACCCCTGTGGAACCGGCACCCGTGGCGGATGCGGTTGAGTATGTTGTGACCGTTGGATTACTGGTGCCGCCAATGTTGTTGAATACCAGACCTGCCACGGTGTTGTTTCCAAACAAGTTCAATGCTGAACCGCCATTGAGTGTGACCACGTTGCCGGAGTTGATCGAACCAGCTGCATTCAATGTCACCGTGGCATTGTTGATCACGAGACCATTCGCAGGAGTGCTGGCCAGCGGAATGGTGCCGGTGGCGAGCACATTCAAAGTGCCCTGATTGACGACCGTGCCACCACCGTAGGTATTCGTGCCGGCGATGTTCACCTGACCGGAGCCGCTCTTCACGAGTGCCACATTTGATCCAGTGATCACGCTGTTGATGATCTGCGGTCCCGTTCCCTGAGCATAGACGAACAGTTCCGTGCCGCTGGTGGTGATGCTGCCTTGGTTGACAGCGCTGCCAATCGTCTGGCTGGCCGTGCTGAAGAAGAGCAGGCCGCCGCTGCTGAGGGTAAGCGTTCTGCCGGAAGCGATGTTCACCGTCTGCGCCGCAATGTTGCCGATGCGCAGGCTGTTGAGCGTCTTGTTATTGGACACCGTCAAGGTGTTGCCTGTCACCGCCACGTTAATGCTAATGTTGTCGGCCGTCGCAGCGGCGTCAATCGTGGTAGGCGTAGAGGTGGTGTTTGAATACTGCAAAGCTCCTGCCGTACCCAGCGCAGCAACGCCCAGCCCGGGGACGTAAGTGGCAAAGTCACTGGTGCCGATGACTGCCCAGCCGCCGATGATATTGTTGGTCAGACCGGCAAAGGCCGTGCTGGTGGAAACTCCGTTGATCTGGTTGAGGATGACGCGGGCGCTGCTACCGATCTGGCCACCGGTTGCCGCAGTGAAGTTCACCGTGCCACCGCCAGTCGTGCGCACGAGGTTGCCGATGATGAGATCGGACGAGTTGATGCCTGTGCCGCCACCCACGACAGAGCTGATAAACGAGTTGCTCTGTGCCAAGGTCACTGTGCCGACCGTCTCCGAAGACGCCACCAGTGCACGCCCTTGAAGGGCAAGGGTGCCGCCGCGGAGATTGATGGCGGCTGCGTCATTGATGCGGTTGGTCAGATCGATTGTACCCGTGTTGTTGTCCGCAGTCAGAGTCGCGTAATTGATGTCGATCGAGGTGGTGTTAGCCAGAGTAGCATTGTCGCGCAGGGTGATCGCGCCACCGTTGAGCAGCGTGGTGCCGGTGTAGGTCTGCGGCGAGTAGATGGTCAGCGTATTCTGGCCCGAACGGGTGAGGTTCACGCTGCCCGTGACGGCTCCGGCCCAGTTGCGGGCGTTATTGTCCTGGTTGATGACCAGATTGCCAGTGCCGGTGTTGGACGTGATCGTGCCACCCGCTCCATTGACAGCGCCATCGGTGAAGAGTGCGAGAACCTGCTGGCTGTTACCATTGAGGTCGAGCGTGCCACCATTGATCGCGATGAAGTTGTTGGCTTGAAGGGTGTTTTTGCCACCATTCAGCACGAGGGTACCTTGGTTGATCACGAACTGACCCGACAGGCTGTTGACCCCCGTGGTGAGACCAGAGATCGAGGATTGTGGCGTGCTAAGGGTCAAGGTGCCAGCGCCGGCCTTGACGAAGCTGATGGCACCGTTGCTAGTGCCGTTGCCACCGGTCAGAAGGCTGGTGATGGTGAGAGAGGCTGTGCCGGGCGTCCAGATGTTGAACGGAGATGAGGTATTGACCTGATTCAAGACACCACCGCTGATGGTGGAAGATCCACTGGTCACCAGGATGCCGCCGCTGCTGCTGGTCAACTGGAGCAGCGATCCGATGGTGGCAGTGGAACCGCCTGACATCGTCAGCGAGTTGATGTTCAGCGTCGCCGCACCGGTGCTGGTGCTGCCGCTGGTCAGGTTGATATTGTTGCTGGCAGTGAAGGTGTTCGCCGTGTTGTATTCAGAAGCTGCGAGCGGACGCAGGTTTGCGGTGCCCGTGTCTGCCGTTGCAAACGAAGTGCCGTTGCCCGTGGCGGTGGTGTCAACCAGTGCCCAGGGCAGGATGCCCTTGTTCGCGGTGCCCGCAGCACCCGTCTGGCCGTTGAAGGTAAAACCACCAGTGCTGTTGGCAATCGTCGCAACGCCCGCCCCGGCAGCCGAGCCGAGACTGCTGCCACGGAAGAGCACGGAGGCACCGGAAGGTCCCGTGGTCGCATTCTGCGCCGGAGCCACGTTGTTAGCCGCCGCACCAAAAGTGAGATTGGCCTGGCCGGCCGGGTCGGCCGTGACGGTCACCACACTGTAGCCACGGCTGAAGGTAGGCGCGCCAAGCGCTTCAGTCGTATTCGAGGCATTGCCGATAAGATTGAAATTGCCGCCGCGGAGCTGGAGCGTGCGTCCGCTGCCGCCGAGGCGGTTGGCGGTGAGCGTGGCCGAGTTGTTGAGGGTAAGAGTCGCACCCACATCCACGAGAGCGTTCGCAGTGGTGCCCGTGCCGATCAGGCCGGCACCATTGAAGGTCAGCGTTCCTGCGGATACAACGATTGCCGACGCGCTGGCTGCCGGGCTGGCAACCGAGACAACCATGCTGCCAGCTCCGATCTTGATGAAGTTGTTTCCGGTGGCTGCTCCATTGCCGTAGGCGACGGTCGAAAGATTGATGGTGCCGCCAGCACCGACGTTAAAGGTCGTGCTGTTCACGGTCGCGATGCCGCCCGTGATATTCAAGGTCGCCGAAGGGTCGGCACCGATGGTGATCGAATTACCAGACGTCTGGGTGATGAGACCGGCAAAAGTGCTGGTTCCGCTGACCGCCTGGATCACACCGCCGCTGTTGATGCCAGTCATGCCAGTGACGCCAAAAGTGATCGGATTGGAGTAAGTCACACCACCAGCGAGCTGGAGTGCGGCACCAACCGCAGGTGAAATCGTAACCGCACCGGAACCAAGTGCGTTGCTGTTCTGCAACTGGATGGCACCTGCATTGATCGTGATCGCACCCGTCCAGGTGCTGTTGCTGGCGTTGATGGCCAGAATGCCGTTGTCATTCTTGGTGAAGGTGACACCCGTGCCAGCGGCGAGCGAGAACGGCGTGTTGAGCGTCAGCGTGTTCCCGGCAGTGACTTCCATGGCGTTGTTCAGCGCATTGAGGATGATGCTGCGAGCGGTCGAGAAGGTGCCGGTAGCGCGGAGGCCGACGCCCGTTGTTCCATCCACATCAAGGGTGATGCTGTTGTTGATATTGCCAAGAGCCCCGTCGGAATTGACCGCGACGATACCGTTCAGAATGTCGATGGTAGCGCCTGTGCCGCCAAATGTATTTCCGCTGTTGGTCAGAGCGAGGGTGCCTGCACCGGATTTCACGAGCGTGTAGCCGCCGACATCCGAAACCACTCCGCTGAGAGTGAGGCCCTGGACCACATTGGAGGCGGTGGCTGTGGCCACCGACATGTGCGATGCGCCGCTGAGTGTCGTGGTGCCCGTGAACTCGACACCATAGCCGTTCAGATTTTGCACGGCGAGGATGCTGCCATTGTTGGTCAGATTGCCCTGCTGGATGTTTTTGTTGCGGGCAAGCGGTGCTGAACCTGAGCGGTTGACGGTGACCGACACATCGCTGGTGACGTTGAGGTTGGCACCCACCGAAAGGCTTTCGTTTGTCCCAAGGGTGTTTCCGTCAGCGGTGAAAATCAAACCGCCCGCTGCATTGAGGGTTCCCCCGAAATTGCCCACACTGAGAGTACCGAGGCCATACTTGTTGATGATCGCGCTGGAATCCGACGGGCTCGCATCTGCGATGATGACCGTCATCTGGGGTGCGGTCACCGTGGCGTTCCATGTTTCGGGCAGCGTTGTGACCCCATTGAAGGTGATGTTGTTCGTCCCGTTAAAGATCGTGCTGCCCGTGCCGCTGCCGGGGCCGGTCGAGTTCGCGCTGTCCAAAATGGTGAGGGCATTGGCCACGGCATTCGCTGCAGTGGAGACGACCGAGACGTTGTTGGCCAGGGTCAAAGTTCCGGTGCCGAGCGGGCCGTTTGTCACGACAGTGCCGGTTCCGGGAATTCCGCTGTAGGTGCTTGGGCTGCTGCTCGCGCCGATGATGATCCCGCCGGAATTGACGGTCACGCCACCTGTGAAGGTGCTCGCCGTGCTGCCGAGCTGGAGGATTCCGTTGCCCGACTTAACGATGCCACCGTTCTGGATCGCGGAATTGATCGTCAAGTCAGCTCCCCACGGTGCCACCTGCACTCCATTTACAAGTGTGGCACCAACATTGATCGAGTAACTTGCGGCACCATTCAGATCAATCGTGCCGGTCCCGATGACGGCGGCATTCCCGGCATTGACGGAGGTGGAGGAGATGCCTCCGGTGAGGGTGAGCACACCCGTCGGGTTCACCGTCGGCGCCGAGCCGCCCAGGTTGTTAACAATGATTCCAGCCAGCGTGTTGTTGCCCGCGAGATTGACGAGTGAGGCACCGCCGAGAGTAAGCGTGTTGCTGCTCGGGATGATGCCACCCGCCGTCTGGGTGAAGATGGCCTGGTTGACCGTGAGGCCGCCCGTGCCCATCTGGCCGGTTGCACCGAGAACAATGTTGCCACTGTTGATGACCGTGCCGCCGGTGTAGGTGTTGACGGAGTTGATGATGGTGTTGCCCACACCAGCAGCCTCAACCTGTCCCGAGGTGAAAATCACCCGGATCGCCCCGCTATTATCCGCGATTGGAGCGTTGAGAGTGACCGTGCGGTTCGTTCCGCCATAGTTGGCATGAGTGAGATAGAGGTCACCGCCGCCCGAAGGTCCGGTGATGGTGCCATTGAGGATGGAGAAATCCACATTGTCGGTCGCCTGGGCAAAGAGGATGCCGCCGCCCTGCACTGTCAGAGTGTTGCCACCGAGATTGAGCACCGTGGCCGCGGTCTGGGATGCGAAGTTGAGGGTGTTCACCGTTGTGTTCGCGACCAAAGTCGTAGTGCCCGCCGCAGTGAAGCGGACGTTGTCCGTGGCAGTTGGATTGCTCAGCAAGCCGAGGGCGGAGTATCCGGCGAAACCGTTCTGGTTGAGCTGACCGACGCCATAAGTCGAGTCATAGCTGGCCCACTCGCGGTCCACGATGGCCCAAGCTCCAATGATGTTGTTTGTGAGCGTCGGCGCGCTGGTGATGAGGACGTTCGGCGTGCTGCCAATGGCCCCAAGGGAGTTTGAGCTTCCGTTGAAGCGCAGTGTGGCAGCGGAGCCCGCAGACCTGCTCAGCGAGGCGAGGGTGAGGATGGCCGAGTTGACATTGGTGCCACCAGTGGCGGCACTGATGAAGTTAAAACCTTCGGTCAGTGTTATGGCACCAAGGGTTTCGGTGCTGTTGAGCTGCTGACGACCTGAATAGCTCAGCGTGCCGCCAGCCATCGTGATGGGTGCCGAGTCATTCACCCTGTTGTTCACGTTATACAGGTTGCCGTTTGCCAGCGTAAGACCGCCGTAATTGATGTAGATCGGCTGGCTGGTGTTCGGCAGCGCACCGTTGTCATTGAGCGTGAGTGTGCCTCCCGTGATGAGCGTCGGTCCCGTGTAGGTCTGTGCGCTCTGAAGGTTTAGCGCGCCCGTGCCGGTCTTGTTGAGATAAATGTTGCCGGAGATCACACCGGCGAAGTTGGTGTTGCCATTGACCGTCAAGATGGCCTGGCTGCTGGCGTTGTTGGTCACCGTGCCGCCTGAAATCCCGTTGCCACCGCCTGCCGAGGCGCTGGAGAGACCGCCGACAAACTGGTTGTTGCCATTCAGATCGAGCGTGCCGCCAAAGTTCACCGCCAGGCTCTGATTGTAAAGCATCGGGTTGGTGATGCCGGTGCTCGTCAGCACAACCGAGCCCGAATTGATGTAAGTCGTGCCGCTTACGAACTGCTGCGCATTGATGTTGAGGGTTCCGGGAAGACTCTTGGTCAGACCTGCTGTGCCGGTCATGCCGCTGTTCACCGTCAGCGACTGGCCGCTTTGAACGTAAACAAGCCCCTCGGCTCCGAGTGAGACAATCGGCGTATTGAGGAAGGCACCACCGGTGCCATTGGCCATGATCGTGCCGCTGGTCAGTGTCAAAGTGGCGGGATTCAGACCGCCAAGACCGCCCACTGCGGCCGTGTTATTGATGGTGAGCGCATTCAGCGTCTGGTTGCCTGTCAGAGAGTTGAGTGTGGAGGACGTGGCCTTGAACGTTTGTGTGGCCGTGGCGCTGAGGATGTTTGTCGCCGAGGCATAGCCGGTGAACGGAATCACGCCGAGCGAGGCGCTGTAGGTGGCGAGTTCGTTGCCGTTGACCGTCACACGGTTTAAGATGCCGGTGTTGGCAGGAGTGAGAGTCGGAGCCGTGGTGAATTTCAAGAAGTTGGTCGCCGTGCCAAAAGTACCGGTGACATTCAGCGTGCCGCCTGCATTGCCGGCGAATGTGGAGAAAGTCAGCGCGGATGAGCCGGTGCCGCCGTTATTGATGGTGTTAGCGCCCTGGTCGGCGACAAACGCACCGGCCGTTTCCGTGGAGTTGTTGGCGATGAAATCGAACGTGCCTCCCTGCAGCGTCAACGCCCTGGCTGTGAGTCGGTTGCTGGTGTTCGTGCCACTGTTGTCGAGGCGCATCGTCGCACCTTGGTAAACAATGTTGACCGCGCCGCTGGAGTTCGTCGTGCCTGCGCCGCTCAAGACAAGCGTGCCCTTCTCCACTTTCACGCCACCGGTTGTGATCGTGCCACCGAACAATGCCGTGGTGATCGTCAGCGTGCCGGAGCCATATTTGTCGAAGCCGAACATGGCACCTGACTGGCCACCGGTAGCGTTGATGTCACCTTCCGCGTTGAACTGCAGACGGCGCGTGCCGGTGACGGTGATCAGGCCTGTGATGTTGAGAGTACTGCCTGCACGAGCGCCGATTGTAGAATCAAACGGCACCGCAATGCCGCCGGCGTAAGTGTTCGTGTCGGAAACGTTGTCCAGCACGCCTTGGAAATTGATGCCTGCGCTGAGGGTGTTTGCGGTGGCTTGCAGGTTCAGTGCGTTATTGACCGTGACGCCTCCGGCAAGCTGGAGCGCCGCACCGACGACACCAGCCGACGGTGAGACGGAAATCGTTCCGGTGCCGAGGGGGGAGGTCAGCGCCGGATTGTTCACGAGAATCGCACCTTGAACGATGTTGACGTTACCGCTCCAGCCAGAGTTTGAGGCATTAATGACAAGCGTGCCCAGATCCTGCTTGTTCAGCGAAGCAGTCGCTCCTGTGCCACCGTTAAGGTCAAAGGCAGCGTTCAGCTGAAGCGTCTTGCCGTTGGTGACTTCGATCGCGCGTGTGTTCGCCGTGTTCGCAAGCTGGATCACGCGGCTGGTGGTGATGTTGTCCGTTGCACGGAAAGCCGAGGTGCCAGTCGTGGGGCTGAGCACGATGAAGTTGCCAGAGTTGCCAAGCTGCGCATCGGCGTTCACGGCGACCGTGCCTTGGTTGATGTTGATGTTGCCGGAGAAAGTGTTGTTCGATGGTGTGGCATTGGCGATCACCATGGTGCCGCTGCCGGTCTTGTTGAAGCCCGTGCCGGTGAGGTTACCCGTGAGGTAAAGCCCCTGCGTCACATTCGATGCCTGCGTTCCGCTTACGTTGTAGGTCGGCGTGGCGGTGAAGGCGATGGCGTCTGAAACCTGCAACCCGTAACCCGAATTCGTGGTCACCGTGAGACCGAGGCCCAGGTTTGAGATGCTCGACGGTGCCAGAATCTTGTTTGACGCGGTCGGGAATGGCAGCGAGCCGCCGCGGTTCAAGGTGATGCTAGGAACGATTCCTGAATCAAAGATGACGCTGCCTAGAGCAAGGGTCTGGACCGAGCCGGTGCGGTCACCGTCGTGGATGAGCGTGACCAGGTTCGAATTGCCAAGGGCAGTCGCATTGAAATTGCCGGTGTAATTCGTGGCATTGAAGATGAGTGTGCCGAGGCCGGTCTTGGTGTAGCTGCTTGCTGCAGGCAGATTTCCAAGGAGCGCCACGGTGGTGCCCGGGTTGATGACATTGATTGTTGGCGTACCGCCGCTGAGTCCTGCGCCCGTGAGATTGCCGGTGAGGGTCAGCGTCCAGGCGGTGATCGCCGTCGCGTCAAAGGTGGGACTGCCGGCAAAGGAAATGTCGTTGCCGATGCTGAAGCTGCCCGCCGTGAGCATCGTGGTTCCTGCAGCCATTGCCACCGGACCAATACCGAGCGGACCGGAAACGACGGTGGCGGTGCTGTTCGTGCTGCTGGCACCGACGACGATGCCGCCGCTGGAGACTGTCAGGCCATTGAACACATTCTGGGCGCTCAGTTGCAGCAGGCCGGTTCCGGTCTTGGTAATAGACCCGGTGCCGGTGATGATGGAAGCAATCGAAAGCGTCGGCTGGATGCTGGTGTAAGTCTGCGCACCCACGGCGATGGGGGCGATATTGAAGGTGTTACTGGCCGAAGTGAGGGCGACAGTGCCGCCGGTAATGGTGGCCGTGCTGTTGGCATTGCTCGAGGTTGCGGTAACCGGACTGCTGCTTCCAAGAGTCAAGGTCCCCGTTACAGTCAGAGTCGGAGCAGCATCACCCCCGTTGTTGTTCAAGGTCACGCTGTTGAGAGTCTGGTTGACGCTGGCAGCGAAAGTGAGGCTGGCACGGCCATTCATCGTCAAATCCGTGGAGGCCGCGATGGCGTTGCTGGTATTCAGGTTGACCGTGGTGCCCGTGCCCTGAACGCCGCCGTTGATGACAAAGCCGCCGCCAGGGATGACGACGTCGCCCGCGGTGGTGGGGCTGATGTTCAGCGTACCGCGGTTGACCACGGTGCCGAGGCTGTAGGTGTTCGGAGCGGTAAGGGTGAGGGTTCCAGCACCGTCCTTCACCAGCTTGGTGGCACCCTGAATGACCGAGTTGATGGTGATTGTGTTCTGGTTGTTGTAGGTGATGAGCTCGCCAATGCCGCTGGTGAGCACGCCGCGGATGGCTGTGGTGCCGATGGTGGAGTTGACGGCATTATCGCTCCTCAGCAGGCCACCGAGTTCGAGGTTCAGGATGTCCCCAGCGTTGGTAAAGGCGATGTCGTTGGTGAACGCACCGGCCAGGCGAAGGATGGCCGCATTGGTAGTACCAGGCGCGAGGGTGGTGGTGGTGGCGGCCACGGCCGGGATCTGCCACAGATTGCCACTGCCAGCGGAACCGTCATAACCAACGAAACCGCCCTGGCCCACGACGCCGATGCCTTGGCCGGCATTGTAAGCGGCGTAGTCTGAGCTGTTGGCGATGGCCCATGCACCGATCATTCCACCATTGGTCGTGGCCAAGGGGGTCGTGAACAGAATGCGGGAGTTGTTACCCTGCTGACCGAGGTTGGTGCCGGTAAAGTTGACCGTGGAGTTGTTACTGCGTGTCAGGCTGGCAAATGTGATGTCCACAGAGGTGATGGTGCCGCCGCCGGTGTTGGCGGTGATGGTGTTGGCTCCTTGGGCCAAGGTGACAGCGCCGAAGGTCTCCGTGGCGGCCGTAGTCAGACGACCCGTGTAGGTTATGGAACCGCCGCGCAGCGTGATCGGGATGGTATCGCCGATGCGGTTGTTGTTCTGTGTCTGAAGGCTGTTGTTGTTGTTGAGCTGCAGGGCAGCGTAGTTGAGATCGATGGCCGAGGTATTGAGGAGAGTGGCATCATTCTCCAGGGCGAGGACACCACCCATCACCAGCGTGCTACCGGTGTAGGTCTGTGCCTGTTCGAGGGTGGTGGTCGTATTGCCCCCAGTCCTGACGAAGCTGAGGCCAGTGCCGCTAATGGTGCCGGCCCAGGTGGTGTTTCCGCTGCCCGCCACCAGCAGGCCTCCACCGGTGCTGCTGATGATGGTGCCACCCGTGCCAGGCAGCACCCCGGGAGAACCGAGGTTGCCCACATACTGGATGCTGCCTTTCAGGTCGACCGTCGCGTTGCTGTCAATGTTGAGCCCGGCAATCCCCGGGAAGAGAGTGTTGTTGCCAGCATTCAGGATGAGAGTGCCTTCGTTGACGTTGGTGGTGCTGTTGTACCACTGCTTGGCAGAGAACTGCAGGGTGCCAGGCAGAGCTTTGGCTACGCTGCTGGCGGAGGTGATGGCACCCGTGATGTCCAGCGTGGTGCCGGTGGTTGTCTGAATAAAGGCATTAGCGCCGAGGTTCAGGCGCGGGACGCTGATGGTGTGGGTGAGACCACTACCATCGGCGATGATGCCGCCGGATGTCAGGGTGAGAGTGAAATCCCCGGCTCCGCCCAGGACACCGATGTTGCGGGCGGTCGTGTCGGAGATGGAGAGCGCATTCAGCGTTCTGGAGACGCTGATGTCATCCACCGTGTAGGAGCTGGTCACCTTCACCGTATCGGTGGCCAAGGCAGTGTTGATATCCGTTCCGGCAGCGTAACCGGAGAAGGCTACGATGCCATTGGTGCCGTTGTAGGTGGCGAAATCTGCGCCGCCGAGGAACACGCGTGCCGCGACGTTGTTGCTCAGATTGAGTCCCGTGCTGGTAGTAAACAGAATCTTGTTGTTCGAGCCGAGGCTGCCGACCTTCGCCAGGTTCAACGATGAACCAGAGTTGGCGAAGTTCACCGAGGCAAAGGTCAGCGTGTTGGCACCGGCAGAACCAGTGGTGTCAATGACCATGTCGATGCTGTTCACGGTCAGAGCGCCCGTGGTTTCCGTGGTGCCGTTGCCGATGAAGTTGAGGGTGCCACCGGTGGTGGTCACGGTGCCGGTGTCAAAGAGACGGTTATTGTTGTTGGTGCCGCCAGTGACATTGTCGATCACCAGGGTGCCACCTGCAGTGATGGCGATGTTGCCAGCCCCCCACGCACCGCTGGCCCCGCTGAGAGTGGTGGTGCCGCGGCTGGCGGTGAGCGTACCGGTGGCCACGTTGGCAGCGGTCAGGGTGGTGGTGCCTGTGCCGGACATGGTGAGGCCGCTGGCCCCGGTGCCTGCGTTGTATACACCACTGATCAAGGTATTGCCCGCACCGAAGATGGTCAGGGTAGAGGCTGCCGTGTTAGTGATGCCTGTCCCCGAGATGATCAGCTGGGCACCACTGGTGGTTTCGTTTTGCAGCGTACGGCTGGCTCCGAGCGCTACGCCGCCGCTGAACTCGATCGATTTGCTGCCGTCCACCTTGGGTGGGGAACCCCCAATGGTGACAGCGTTTGTAATGGCGTTACCACCAGTCAGGTTGGCAAGGTTCGGGCCAACACGCAGGGTGCCGCCGTTGAAAGCAAAGGTAGCCGTGCCACCGAAGGCCGCCGCTCCAAAAGCACCCACCTTGTCCACGATAAGAATACCGTCTGAGAGCGTCGTCCCGCCAGTGTGGGTATTTGCGCTGGAGCCCGTCAGGGTGAAGCTGGCATTGGGGTCAATCGCGATGTTCAGCGCCGTGCGTGAGCCAGCAGTGCCGGTCGAGGTTGCGACGTTGCTGTTGTCGGCAATGACTCCGTTCCAGACCGTGGAGCCGTAACCGCGAATGTTGAGAATGCGGGTGGAGATTGCGGTCGGGTTTTCGAGGCTGACGTAGTTGCCACTGAAGGTTAGCAGAGCGCCGACTTCCAAGTTGTTGCTGATGGTCTGGTCGTTGGCACCAGCGGCCTTGGTGACGGTCGCATTGAAGGTTATGGCATTGCGGCCAGCAAAAACGGCGGCTGAGTTATTCGCCAGCGTCAGGGGAGCCGTTGTCGTCAGCGCGCCGCCATAGGCGAAGATGCCAGCATTGCTGAGGGTGATGCCCGAGGCCGAGCCAATGCCGTTGGAGGTGAGTCCCAAGTTGCCACCACCGACGCTAATAGCGCCAGTGAAGGTGTTGCTGGAGGCCGGGTTCAGAATCCAGGTGCCGCCATCATTTTTGGCAACTGAGAGCTGGTTCGGGGAGGTCGCATTGGTGCTGTCAGTCAGCACGAGGTTCATCATATTGTTGTCGGTGTTCGAACCGCGAAGGTCCAGAACGACGACACGCGCGACTGTGTCACCACGAGTGGTGTTTGCGAAAGTTCCGGTGTTCCAGACGAGAGCGCCTGAACCAGATGAGTCGATGCGGAAGTTTCGGTTGGTAGTGAAACTGGCGCTGGCCTGGAGGGTGAGGTTTCTGCTGGCTGTTTCGCCTGAGCCAACATAGATCAGAGGGTTCAAGTCAGAGTCGCCGGGGTTGAAAATGAAAGTCCCCGAGGTCCCGGTGCCGGAGCCCAGAGAACTGGCTGAACCATCGCCTCCGATGGAGGAAACCACCAAGCTGCCGGACGTGACCGTGGTGGTGCCCACGTAGGTGTTGGCGTTCCCAAGGATGAGGACACCACCACCTGCCTTGGTCAGCGTGCCGCCGGAGCCACCACTGATGACGCCGGAGAGGATGCCCGCAGTCACCATGGCACCTGTGTTGCCGTTATTGTTGACCGTGACGGTGCGCGCAGCCGTGCCGAGGTTGATGGCGTTGGTGAGTTCCGTTTCACCGAGGGCGGTGGAGGAACCGAGGACGAGAGAGGTTGCAGGATTGAAACTGCCCGAACCCCAAGTAAGGGCTGCGCCGCTGCTCAGATTCACCACCAGACGGCTGGTCGTGCCTGCGGCAAAGCCGGTGTTTCCAGCCGTCAGCTGCACCTGACCGGCACCCGTGCCCAACGTCCGGGCGAAAGTGGTGCCTGCCACTTCATAAACACCGCCGCTCAAAGTGAGATTGCTTGTGGAAGTAACGCCCACACCTTCGACCGCACGAAGCTGACCACCGCTGATGGTCGTGACGCCCGTGTAGGTGTTCGCCACGGCAGGATTCAAAATCCACAGACCGCCGCTGACGGTCAAGGCGGTGGCAGTGGAATCCAGCGTGTTGTTGGTGATGCGGGGGCGGAAGATGTTGTCGCCGATGGATGTGCCGCCGAGGGTCAGTGTCTTGGCACCGTTGGTGACGAAGGCGATGTCGCCTGTGTTGCTCCAGATGATGCTGGCGTTGTTGGCACCGGTGCCAGCCGCAGCGGACTCGTTGCCGTAGGTGCCGGAGGACTGGATGGTGGCGTTGCCTGCGAGAGAGAAAAGGCGGTCTGTGCTGATGGACGGGGACTGGGTGGTCTGGTAGATGCCGCCACCCGTAGTGGCACTGGCTGCGGCCGCACCGGTGTAAGTCAGCGTTCCGCCGTTGAAGATGAGATTGGAGGCCGCGTTGGAGGAAGCGCCGAGACCGCTGGCCAGGCCACCATCTGCCAGACGAGTGACGGCGAGGTTGCCGGTGTTGATGACAGTGACTCCCGTATAAGACTGCGCGCCAAGGATAGCCTGAGAGCGAGCGCTGGTGCCGTTGATGATGACGTTCAGCTTGCCCGCACCGTCCTGAAGCGTGCCGCCGAAGGTGGTGGTTCCCGTCGTGGCGGTGCCGCCGAGGGAGATGGATGACTGGGTGTTGGCACCTGCGCCGGAATTGGTGATGAGGCCTGTACCGGTGAGTGCACCGATACTGATCTGAGCGTAGCTGGGGCCGCCTGTGTAAAGGGCAGTCGAAGCACCAGCCGCGTTGATGTCAAGAATAGCGCCCTGGCGGATCGCGGTCTGATTGCCTGCCGTGGAGAGCACACCGAGCGCGGCCGTGGAACCGGACATCTGGATGGCCCCCTGATTGATGGTGGTGTTGCCGGTGTAGGCGTTGTTGCCAAAAAGAATCAACGTGCCGGTGCCCGCCTTGGTGAGCGCACCCGCGCCGCTGCTGATGGTCGTGCCGGACGATGCAGAACCAATGCTCAAGGCATTGCCCGTGGTGAGCGCAGCACCCGAGGAGGGTGCCACCGCCGGCGATGAGCCATTGGTGATAACAACCAACTCCTGGGCCGCTGTGCCGAGCGCAAAAGCACCCGTGATGGAGGCGGAGCCGGCGGAGTTGTCAAACAAGATGCCGCCCGGATTGGTGGAGAAGCTGAGGCTTTGATTCAAAGTCAATGCTGCGCCACCGGTGAGTTTCAGGCTGTTGACCGTTGCGGCGACTGCTGTCGTGCTGGCTGCACCGGAGATGGAGTAGTTCAAAGTGCTGGTCGGCGCGAGGGAACCTGACCAAGCTGTATAGCCGGTGTATTGGCTGACAGTAGCACCGCTGCTGACCCAGTCCAGCCCGTTGAATGTGGCGTAGCCACTCTGGATGCCGTTGGTACCGGCCGGGGCGGTGCCGTTAAAGTTGATGGTGCCGATGCCGGGCTGGTAGTCGAGCGTGGCACCCGCCCCACGGGTTCCGATGTCCAGGAAGGTCAGGGTGTCAGCTCCCGTGCCGTTGGTGATCGAAATCACGCCGTGGCCAGCGGTAGGAACGAGGCGGCCCAGAACTTCCGTGCTGCTTCCAGTGGCAAAGCCCACGTAATTGAACGTGCCGCCTGCGTTGCCCATGAGGGTCACGCTGTCGGTGTTGAAGATGAGGTTGCTGGTGGAGTTGATGATATCGCTGGTGGCGGTGGCCGAGTTGGCGCGGAAAATGCCGTTGGTGATGGTGAGGTTGCCACCAAAGTTGATGCTCAATTGAGGGGTGATAACTTCCCCACTCAGCACGGCACCCGCCGCAAGGCTAGCCCCAGTGCCGCTCACGAGAGTAACGGTGGTGGCAGAGGTAATGTCACGAATATACCAGTTCTGAGATGCCGGGAGGTTGGTGCTGGTGACCTTCTGGCCAGGAACCAAGTTCACGGTGCTGGCCACCGTAATCACCGGATTGGTGGTGCCCGTGCTGGCCGCCGTGGTGGTCAGGGCGGTGGTGATGCCATTGGCAGTTCCTATTGCAGCGGCTCCGGCAGCCGTGTTTGCTGCGCGGCTGGATGACAGGATCAAGGTCGTCCCGTCAAGAATTTGCGTGATAGTTGCACCAAACGAAATGCCTGCGCCCGAAATAGGCTGCCCGACAAACAAACCCGCCGTTGAGCCAGAAGCGAGTGTAACGGTAGTGCTGGCTGTCGCGCCAGTGGCTGCAAGATTGATGGTGCTTGAAGTGCCATAGTTCGTAGGCGCTGCGATCTCCCATGTATCAGTGCCGAATTTCAGCACGTTGGTCAGGTTGACCCCATTGGTGATCAATCCGCTGACTTGGTTGACTATGGATGCAGGAGCGCTGCCCCCGAGGTTGAGTGTTTTCGCCGCAGTGTTGGTCACTGCAAAGTTATTTGGCAGGATTAACGCGGTCGGAGCGGAGCCGGACTGATCAGCCAGAATGTAGGAGTTCGCATTATTGAGGTCAGCGATTTTGTTTGTCCATGTTTCTCCCGCCCCTGTGCCTTCTACGCCGATGAAACTCAACGCCCCACCGCCAAAGACGACACGACCCGCACTCGTGGAGGTCGGATTGAGAGCATTGATGCTCCTGATGACAAGAGTACCGTCGTTGGCATTGGCATTGCCAGTAAAGGTGGAGGTGGTGGCCGCTGTAGAGCCGAGGGTGAAAGTTCCGCTGCCTGACTTGGTCAACACGTTGGCCGAACCACTGGCAACAACCGCGCCCGTGATAATTGTTTCACCGCCGCCTGTTACTGTGTAGGTGCTCGCTGTGCCAGCGTTGGCATTCCACACATTGCCACCGGTGAGCGTGACAGTGCCGCTGGAGTTGTTTGTCACTGTGATGCCACGGTAATCGCCAGCTGTGGGTGTGGCGCTGGTAAAGGAGATATTGTAACCATTGCGCCCGTTGATGGTGAAGTTTGCGGCATTCGCTCCCGTGTCACGGATCAACGCACCCATCGCCAACGTCTGGTTTTGCAGAGAGGAACCAATGCTGAGACTGCCGGTGATGTCATGATCGATGAAAAATGTACCGGTGGTATTATTGCGCACCCTGGCTGTGCGACCCGCGAAACCCGCCACAGCATCCGTTCGAATTTCGATGGTGCCGTTGTTCAAGTCGATCTGGCCGGTGCCCGTGTTCTGCCCCAACGCCCCGCCCGTCTGCACACGCACGGTGCCACTGTCAATGCGCACCGCCTGGGCAAAATTGTTATTCGCATTTTGCAGCCACATCGTGGTGCTGACCAAGTTGCCGGTCTTGACAAAGCGGTCATTAGCAACCTCGGTCCCTGTTACCTGCCCGGAGATGATCCAGTTGCCGTTGCCGTAGAATAGCTGGGCATTGCCGGTGCCAAGGTTTACGGTGCCGCTGACCGTCGTGGCGCCGTGCGTGGCCCAGGCACGTGCTTCCGTGGCAACTGAGCCCAGGGTGATGCCTCCCGCGAGCGTATTGTAGCCAATGCTCACCAAGGAACCCGTGGAATTAGACGCACCCGGCCCACGGCCAGAAATGCTGACCTCGCGGCCCAGGCTGATACTGCCGGTGGTGACACCCGCACCATTGCCAGTGCCTTGGAGGATGAGCGCGCCACCCGTAAAGCCGGGGTTGCCGGTATTGGCAATGCCGGTGACGGAGATGGCATTGCCAGTGAGGCTGCCGAGCTGGTTGGCATTGGTGATGACCACATTACCACCTTTAATGGCTACGTCCCCGGAGAGGGTGGCCGAGTTGTCAGCCGAGAGGCGCAAGGTGCCGTTACCCGTCTTGGTGAAACCAGAGGTACCCGCGATCGTGGACGAGATGGTGGTGCCGTTGGTTCCAAAGCCATTGTTGTTCACGGCAATCACTGGAGAGGTGAGGCCGGTGGAAGGTGTCAGCGTCAGGGTGCTGCCGGAGAGAGAATAACCACCGACATTAAGAGTCAGACCGCCGACGGTGATGGGAGCACCCAGCGTGACGGTGCCAGCGGCACCTGCAAAAACAGCGGTGTCTGTAGGTGAAGTGGCGTTGGCCCACGCACCATCCGTTGAAACACCATCCCACCAAAAAGAACTGGTCGTGTTCCAGGTGCCAGTTCCTCCCAAGCCTGCGCCAGTCGAAGCGTTGTTGCCGGCAGCAGTGCCATCAGGATCCCAATAAAATGTGGCTCCTTGGACCTGCCCGGCCCAAAAAGGAAACAGCACAGTCAACACAAGTGTGACCGGACGCGTGACGTGACGGCGCAGGCGGTCAAAAAGAGGGCTGGATTTCTTCATTGCTGGTTGGCTTGACTAACAGTTGGGGGAGATATTATGAAAATTCGGATCGTTCGTGGCCGTGTCTCAAGAAAGAGAGCTGGCGTTATCATCATCTGATAGCACGGCAGCCGCCTGAATCGGCTGTCCCACCAGGCATGACAGTAGCATATGAATCGGCAACGAGCCGACGTGCTGGCGAAGCGAACGCAGATGCTTAGACATAATTCCTTTTTTTGGTGGCTGGAGTGGGGAACCTGCATGCTAACGAAATTTGGAATCGTTTGGCAACAGTTTTTCACTTTTGGATAAATAATTTTGACGTCCCTCCACTTCCCTAATCTTCAGCCACCTAAAGATTGACGGCATTGAGGCAAAAAGCAGTATTCTCCTAGTGAATGGAGCCCAGAAAGCGCAAAAATGCAGCTTTAGCCAAAGGTAGTTATTGACAAAAAACAAACACTATTCACACCGAAACAGCTTAACTTTCGCCGTATCTTTATATTTCGTCTTTATTAACAAATTTGACCCCATCATTTTAAAACAAAACCTAAGGTTCCCCCCGCTACTTTTGGATCTTTTCCACCCATGGAATGGCCTATCCACAGCGCCAGCAGACGGCTTTTCAGCCAACATTCCCTCCATTTGAGTCGGCAGCACACCCAATAAGCCGAAATCACATCCATGCGTAGCATGCTGCGCTACACCATCGTCATACATCCACTCCTAGGGCTGTAAATATACGCCACCACTCAAGCCTATTCTTGTATCAGCCGGGCCCCAGCCAGGTCTATGATCATTATACAAAAGCGTCGATATGCGACAGCACCGCCGTCAGGACCGGGACCGTTTTTTTGAGAACCGGTCTCATAACAGGATATGTTAAACAATGGGTTTGAAGGTGGCGGCACGAGTCGGCTGAGGGAGATCATCTTGATCCCCCCGCCTGCCGCGTTTTCACGGATGTTCGAGGGCGCAAGGTGATGCGGAAGCGTGAGCGATCCGGAAGATCCCGCTCCGCCAGAGCGCTGGCCGGCCGCATGGGATGCTGCATGGGATGCTGGCCCCCACCGATGAGACCCGTTTTCAGCTGTGCCTGATTTCAAAGACAGCGAAGAAGAAAGGCGCTCATGAAAAGGGGCCACCGGCTGGGTGGCCCCTTTTAAGAGAGCGATCAGAGATGTTTCTCTCTCCCGCGTTTGCCTATTTTCCAGCCACGGCATCGTCCACAGCGCCGTCGAGCACGTCGCAGGCCTCGATGAGGGCCTCCTCGGTGACAGTGAGCGGTGGGCAGATCTTGACGGTCTGACCCCATGCCCCCACGGGGGCGAAGAGGAGCAGGCCGCGCTGGTAGCAGATCTCGATGATGCGGTGCGCGAGATCGTGATTGGGCTCCTTTTTACCCGGGAGTGTGATCTGCAGCCCGGCGACGAGTCCGGCGCTGGAGACGTGACCAACGACGTCCGGGTGGCGCTTCTGGATGGCCTTGCAGCGCTCCAGGAGGATGGGGCCGAGGCGGGCGGCGTTTCCGGTCAGGTCTTCGTCGAGGAGCTTTTTGATGTTGGCCACGGCGGCGGCGCAGCACACGGGGTTGCCAGTGTGGGTGCTGGTCATGCTGCCGGGGGGGAACTGGTCCATAATGGCCTCACGGCCGATGACGGCACTGAGAGGCATGCCACTGCTGATGCCCTTGCCGCAGCAGATGAGGTCGGGCGTGACGCCGTAGTGCTCGAAGGCCCAGAACTTGCCGGTGCGGCCAAAGCCGGCCTGCACTTCGTCAAAGGTGAGCACGACGTTGTACTTGTCGCACCAGGCACGGAGTTTTTCGATGTACTCGACGGGGGCGAATTCGGGGCCGACTCCCTGATAGCTTTCCATGATGACGCCCGCGATGTTGTCGCCAGTGAATCCCTTGTCTTCGATGGCCTTGAGGAAGGTGTCAAAGCTGGTGTCCTCCGTCCAGTAGCCGTCCGGGAAGGGCGCGTTCATGATGGCGGGGTCTTCATTGACGATCCACGCCTTGAGTCCAGCCATGCCGCCGGCCTGCTGGCTGGCGAGCGTGCGGCCATGGTAGCCGCGGGTAAAGCCGATGATGCCGATCTTTGACCTGCCGCCGACTTTGATGCCATGGGCGCGGCTGAGCTTGATGGCGCACTCGGTGGCCTCGCTGCCGGAGCTGAGGAGGAAGACTTTCTTCAATCCTTCAGGGGAAACGGAGGCGATGATCTCAGCGGCTTCAGCACGTTCTTCACTGGGGAAGACGTAATTGTGAATGAGGCCGCTCTGGATCTGGTCGATCATGGCCTTGCAAATCTCGGGGGCGGCATGGCCGGCATTCGTCACCAGCACGCCGCTGCTCCAGTCGAGCCACTTGTTGCCGTACTTGTCGAAAATGTAGATGTCCTGGGCCTTGTCCCACACGATGGGCGGCATGCCGCGCATGGAAAGAGGTTCACAGCGGCGGAGTTTTTCCAGAGTCGCGATGGAGTCCGGATGCGGCAGCGGCGAGCAGATGCGGCGGTGCTTGGTTTCAACGTGCGGGACGTTCTGAGGTGTGATGCTGTATTCTTTTCCCATGACAAAATGATGATGGACGAGGCCGCATGGAGCGGCTACTCGCTTTGCGGCGAGTGACTATATTTTTGTGCACTCAGGGATTCTCGACGCTTTTTTGAGCGCGCAGCTCCCCCTCTTTTCCCTCGGGCCAGTAGGCGCCGTCATCAATCCATTCGCGCAGTGCGCCGATCTGATCTTCCGTGAGACTGATGTCTGTGCGGGGCATCAGCCTGGGGTGCGTGCCGCCACGCTGCACAGCGGTGATGAGCAGGCTGCGGTCAGGTTTTCCTGGCACGATGTAATCACGCCCGCCGGCATTTTTGCTGAAAGCCGCGGCTTTGTTGGAAAGATTCAGCGCAGGCACTGCCTGCCGCCCGCTGTGGCACTGCAGGCAGTGCTGCTCCAGCACGGGCTTCACCTGGGTGTCGAAGTACATGAAGTACACACGCTCAGCCCCGCTGAGCCCTTCGGCTGGGATGGGTGCGTGTGTGCAGGCGACGAGATGACTTGCAGCGATGAACAGGGCCAGACGCGGGAGATTTATCATAGAATGACGCGAGCCTAGCGAAAGCGCGGAAGGCATGCAATGCGGCGATTGGCCAAAGTTGTGCGCATGCTTGACGCGCGCGTGCTGGCCGGATGAAATTAGGCGAATGACCCGCAGCAAATCCAAACACGACTCCAACGGCCACTGTCGCATTGTTTTGACCGGAGGTCCGGGAGGCGGGAAGACGACGGCGGGCGATCTCTTCCGGCGCGAGATGGGAGAAGAGGTGGTGATGGTGCCGGAAGCGGCCACGATGGTCTTCAGCGGCGGCTTCCCGCGCGTGAGCCAGACTGAAGCCATCCATGCAGCACAGCGCGCCATCTACCATGTGCAGATCCATCTGGAGGAGGCGGTGATGGCGCAGCACCCGGAGCAGATCCTGCTGTGCGATCGCGGCACCGTGGACGGCGCAGCGTACTGGCCCAGCGGTCCGGAGGGATTCTTTGAAGATATCGGCAGCACGCTGGAGCGCGAGCTGGCGCGGTATGATGCGGTGATCTTCTTTGAAAGCGCCGCCGTGGGGCACATGAGCATCGAAGGCGGCAACCCCATCCGCAACGAGTCGCTGGAGCAGGCGGTAAAGCTGGACCGCAAGCTGCGGGATCTGTGGAGCCAGCACCCGAAATTCATGCTGGTGCCGCACAATCCCTCCTTCTTTAAAAAGATCTCCTTCGGCCTCGCCGTGCTGGATGGCATGGTGTCGGAGCTGGGGTGCCAGGAGAAGAGGAAGAAGAAGAGGTAGGTATGGCGGAGCTCTTTGCTGGGAGCGCCGATATCCACATCAACTCCGGGCGGGGGGCTCTCATCAGCGAAGTTGGCTTTCTGCGAACACAGAGCGGACTTCTACGGCGGAGTTTCCCAGAGCCGGTTAAAAACCGGCGCTCCCAGCAAAGATACGGCGCTCCCAGCAAAGAGCGGAAGCCCCCCTGCCCCGCCGACGAAAGAAGCATTGATCCAAGCGCCTCCATAAGCGTAAGGACTGGTGCATGAACGTCGAACTCGTCAACACCGGCACCGAACTCCTCCTGGGAGACACCATCAACACGAACGCGGCCTGGATCGGCCAGAGGCTGGCGGCGCTGGGCGTCCAGGTGGCACGGCAGACGATCGTGCCAGATGGAGCAGTGATCCGCACCGCCATCGCCGAGGCGGCGCAGCGAGCCGATGTGGTGCTGGTGTCCGGCGGGCTGGGCCCCACGAACGATGACCTGACACGCGAGTCCACCGCCGCGCTGCTGAATCTGGACATGGAGCTGGATGCCGGTGTGATGCAGCACCTGGAGGCCTACTTTGCCAAACGCGGCAAACCCGTGAGCGCAGCCACACAGCGTCAGGCCATGGTGCCACGCGGTGCCTCGGTGCTGCCCAATGCCTTTGGCACCGCACCTGGACTCTACTTCCCTGCCGAGCTGAGCGCAGCGCTGGGCTGGAATGCGCACATCTTTCTCCTCCCCGGACCACCACGCGAGCTGAAGCCGATGGTGGAGAGCGAGGTGGAGACACGTCTGCGCCAGTGGCTGCCGGACGGTGCTTCCCGCCGCGTGTTGTATCTCAAGGTCACCGGTGTGGGCGAGTCCGACATCGTGGAAGCGGTGGAAAAGCAGCTCGAAGCCATTCCCGGCCTGGATCTCGGCTACTGCATTCGCAATGGCGATGTGGACGTGCGTCTCGCAGGCCCGCAGGCCGCAGTGGATGCCGCGGCGGACGTGGTGCGCGGCGCGCTTGGCGACTGTATTGTTTCCGAAGACCGGCGCATCATCGAGGAAGTGGTGGTGCAGTTGCTGGCGGAGCGTGGGCAGTGGCTCTCCACCGCCGAGTCCTGCACCGGCGGCACCATCGCCAACCGCATCACGGACGTGAGCGGGGCCTCGCGTGTGTTTGGTCACGGCTGGGTGACTTATGCCAACGAAGCCAAGCACCAGCACCTCGGCGTGCCGATGGAGCTGATCGAAACGCACGGAGCGGTGAGCGAGGAAGTGGCCCGCGCGATGGCTGAAGGCGCGCTGAAAAACAGCGGTGCCGATCATGCCCTGTCTGTCACCGGCATCGCCGGACCGACGGGTGGCACGCCGGAGAAACCGGTGGGCACCGTGTGGATCGCCCTGGCTTCGAAAGGTGCCGAGACCTGGGCTATCAAACGCTTCTCCCCGGGATCGCGCGATCGCTTCAAACTCCTGACCTCCCAGGCGGCTCTCGATCTCCTGCGCAGAAGGCTGCTGGGGATTGGGGTGCGTTGAATGGGAGCGTGATTTGTGGCGTGGCCTTGAGTCACACGCGTGGCGCAGCTCTTTGCTGGGAGCGCCGATGTCCTCATCGGTTCTGGGCGAACGGTCCTGAGGCGGTGTGGGGGAAAGGAGCTGGGAGGAATGCGGCGCGGGCTTCTGCGGCGGAGCTTCCCAGAGCCGGTTAAAAACCGGCGCTCCCAGTAAAGAACCGGCAGGCCCAGCGCTGGGCTCGCGGCGAAGCTCTTTGCTGGGAGCGCCGATGTCCTCATCGGCTCTGGGCGAACGGTCCAGAGGCGGCGTGAGGGAATGTGGCGGCGAGAGATGCGGTGCGGGCTTCTGCGGCGGAGCTTCCAGAGCCGGTTAAAAACCGGCGCTCCCAGTAAAGAGTTCAGCAGGCGACGCTTTTTGCGGATCACTGCACGATGGGAGTTGAAATGCCAGTCACGCGCAACCACTCGTGACGACATGACACAGGCCGCCCATCGTGAGTGGTATTCACGGGATTATTTGCCTCACTTTGACCATCCGGGCCTCGTCCAGGCGATCACGTTTCGACTCGCTGATGCGCTGCCCGCCGAGAAGCTTCGGCAATGGCAGCAGGATCTGGCACATGAGTCTGAACTCGTTCGCGATGTGGAAACCAAACGGAGGATCGAGGCTTGGATAGATGCAGGCCACGGTGCCTGCTGGTTGCGTGAAGACTCACTGGCGCAGATCGTGGAAGATGCGCTGCTGCATTTTGACGCGGCTCGCTACCGGCTGCTGGCGTGGTGCATCATGCCGAATCATGTACACGTCTTGATTGAGACTCAGGTGGCATGGCCGCTGGGAGGAATCGTGCATTCCTGGAAGACATGGACCGCCAAGCAGATCAACGCCCATCTCGGACGCAGCGGCACAGTCTGGCAGCGTGAGTACCATGATCGCTTTATCCGCGATGCGGATCATTTGACGAACGTGACAAGATACATCGAGCAAAACCCGGTGAAGGCGGGGCTGTGTGGGGAAGCGAGTGACTGGCGATGGAGCAGTGTGGGTAGAAAAAGGGAACGCTGATTGGAGGCGAAGCGGCATGCTGGCCCAGCGCTGGATATGCGGCGGAGCTCTTTGCTGGGAGCGCCGATGTTCTCATCGGCTCCGGGCGAGAGGCCCTGAGGTGGCGTGGGGAATGCAGCAGGGAGAGATGCGGTGCGCTCTTCGCGGCGGAGCTTCCCAGAGGCCGGTTAAAAACCGGCGCTCCCAGTAAAGAACCGGCAGGCCCAGCGCTGGGCTCACGGCGGAGCTCTTTGCTGGGAGCGCCGATGTCCTCATCGGCTCCGGGCGAGTGGCCCTGAGGTGGCTTGAGGGAATGTGGCGGAGCTTCCAGAGCCGGTTAAAAACCGGCGCTCCCAGTAAAGAACCGGCACGCCCAGCGATGGGCTCACGGCGAAGCTCAATGGCCCTGCGCTTTTTTCAAAGCGGGCGCGGCTTCGGCTTCTGCGGCGGCGTCGGGCTTTTTGGACTGGCGCTCGCTCAGGGAGAGGTAGAGGCCGTAGCCGAGGAGGAGGAGCTGGCTGAGCCAGTAGCCGTAGATCTTGGGCCAGGTGCCGTCGGTGAAGCCGTAGGCGTGCAGGCCCACGCCGAGCTGATTCACGCCGAACCACGAGAAGACCACGATGCAGCCGAGAATGAGATTGCAGCAGTGCAGGCCGATCTCGCGGATGTAGCCGCCGAGGCGGGCGTGCAGGATGACGAGGCTCATGAGCACGATCATGAGCGCGCCGTTTTCCTTGGGGTCCCAGCCCCAGAAGCGGCCCCAGCTGTAGTTGGCCCAGATGCCGCCCAGCACCGTGCCCACCAGCGAGAGGAAGAGCCCGGCGCAGATGAAGCCGTAGGCCACGCGCGTGAGCAGGCGTGCATCGTCCGCCCCGGTGCGGAAGACGCCAAAAAGGCGCTGGACGAAGTAGATCATGGAAATCAGCGCAGCCACCATGGAGGCGGCGTAGCCGAGATTGATCATGGGCACATGCGTGCTCAGCCAGAAGTTGGTGATGAGCACGGCCTGCAGCTGCTGCAGGGTATCGGTGGCTTCGGAGGCTTCAAACTGGATGGAGAGGAACATGCACGCAGTGCCGCTGATGGCAGCCACGAGAAGGCCCAGGCCACGGCGCGTGATGCTCTCGGCGATGAGCCCGAGCAGCGCGCAGGAGGCACCGATGAAAAGGATGGTCTCATACAGCGTGGTGATGGGCGGGCGCTGCATGATGAGGCAGCGGATGACCACGCCCGTGACGGCCAGCGTGGTGGCGGTGCCGAGCAGCAGGCAAGCGGCAATGCGTGAGCCTTTTTCAAAACCCGAGCCGGGAGAGACCCACGTGAGCGCCACAGCTACAAAGCCCACGAGGAAGATCCACTGCGCATAGAAGAAGTAGTCCGCCCGCGTGGCATGGCGCTCCAGAGCGATGGAACCGCCCTCACCGCGCTGCTTGGCGGCGGCCTGGATTTTCTCCAGCAGGGATTTGGAGGCGGTCTTGAATTTGGCGGCGTCTGGCAGCGCGAGGTAGAGATCCTCATACTGCGCCAGCCAGTTGAGCTCGGCGGCGGGCACATCCTTGCCACCATTGATGGCCGTGAAGATCATGGTGCCGGGGCCGTCCCAGACATTGCCGGCATCAGGCGCAGGCGGGAAGATGCGGAACTGCTGCTCGGGATTGCCGCTCATCATGGCGCCGAGCGCACCGCGGGCAAAGTCACGGAACCACGGGATCTGCATGGGCGGGCCGTTGTTGTCGCGGATGGCGGCCACAAAGGTGTTGAGGCTCTTGGAGAGGCGGATGGGCGGGGCGATGCCTGCGGGCAGGCCCTGGGGCTTTTCGCCGAAAGGAATGCGGATGAAGTCGAAGTGGCCGAGGATCATCTCGTAGTCGAGGAAGTTGGCCGCGAGCTGCACGATCATGCGCTGCTCAGGGGACTGCTTGCGCGCGGGGATGCCACGGTACTCGCCCATTTTCTGCATCAGGAGCTGACGCGCAGGCTCCACTTCCGCAAAGCTGTACTGGTCGCGCTTGGCCTTGGCGGTGAGGCCGAGCTCGCTGATGGCGGAGGAGTTGTCCACCTTGAAAAGCGGCACGGTTTTGCCGATGTCCGGGCGGAACCAGCTCATGAGCATCCACTCCACGGCGCTGAGTTTCACGGGCTTGTTGCCTTCTTTGACGATGGGCTTCTGCGTGGCGGGATCGGTGAGCGGCTTGCCGTCCATCTCTCCGCTGTCGGTCAGCCAGAGGCTGCGGCGGGCGCGGAAGCGCAGCAGGCGGTAGCTGGCCAGAGTTTCAAAGGGCTTGATGCGGCCGGACTCCTGCACGGGGAGGGAGGCAAAGCTCTCGACGACTTCCTTGTCGCGGAAGAGATCCAGTGGCGGCAGATCGGCGGCGGGTGCCAGGCCGGTGAGCGCGGCAGCCGCGAGCAGGAGATTGCGAAGGATTTTCATGCTGATAAATACGTGGGCCGGAGGGCGGTTTGCTGGATTAAAGGAGCTTCCACATGGCAAGCGCAAAGGCTGCATTGAAGACGACGATCAGGCCGAGCGAGAAGGACCAGGGGTTCACCTTGATGAAGCGGGCCAGCATCATGAGAAAGTGCAGCAGCAGCCCCTCGGCCACGATGATGCAGGAGATCAGCGGCCAGTGGTCGGCGGGGTTTTCCACGATCATGAAGCCGGAGCTTTTCACGCCGCCGCTGCCGTCGTTTTCGCCGCTGCTGAAGGTGCTCTGGAAAACGGCGTAGCCCTGGCTGCGCACAGGCTCGTTCATGGTGATGAGGCGCTTCTCCTCGTGGCCGTCGGAGAGCTTGGTCACATTGCTGCTGAAGCGGCGGGCGCGCTCGGTGCCGGGGTGCTTTTCCTCCTCGGTATGGTCCAGGCGCACGGCAAAGGGCAGTTTGTACGTGCGGTGCGTGAGGGAGATGAGGTATTTGTCCTCTCCGGCGGTGACGGTCCACGGCGCGGCGGCCATTTCCCACAGGATGCCGTTCTGCACAGGGCCGCCGCTTTTGGATTTGGCGATGGCGATGCACGCGCTGGCGAGCTGCTCGTCGGCCATGGCGGCACCGGTTTCGTCGAGGTTGCTGATCTCCTGGATGTAGTAGCCGTCCACTTCATCGCGGCGGCCGGGCTCGGTGGCGCGCTTGGGGCGGGCGTTCTTTTTCCAGCCGGTGATCACGAGATCAAAGGGCAGGCTCTCATGTGTGAAAGTGCGGCCCTGGCCGGGCGTGGTGACATCTCGGAAGCGGGACTCGTCGATCACCAGCACGCTGCGTTTGGCCTTGGGGTCCTTTTGCAGCTTTTCGATCTCGATGACGCGGTCGTGGAAGCTGACAAACTCATCCTTCGTCTCGCCTTCGCGCAGGGTCATGTTTCCCTCCTTGGCAAAGTGGTGCGTCACCGCGCCGGCGGCGATCATGAAGAGGATGGCGAAGTGGGAGATGATGACGCCGATGGTCTTGGGAGACTTGCGGATGCGGATGATGCCGCCGATGAGGAGGTTCACAAACAGCACCGCCATGAGCGTGTAGCCGCCGGGCACGATGTAGAGCGGCAGCTCCACATTGCCGATGTCCTTGTACGCATTCAGCGCCAGCGCGCGCCAGCATGCGCCGATGTCGATGCGATCAATAAAAGCGGACTCAAAGTAGCGCGCCTGGCTGGCCACGAGTCCGTGCTCCGCCTGCTCCAGCGTGCCGAGGAAGGTGAGGATCAGCAGCATGAGCAGCACCGCGGTGGCGAGGCCGTAGCTGGAGAGGAAGGCGATGACTTTCGCCAGAGGAGATGGAGGCTGGGAGGGTGAGGACACGACGGGAAGAGAAAAAGAAACGAATGACGGAATCAGAATGACGAATGCGGCCACTGGAGCGCGGGACTCACACGGCGGCCGGCATGGGAGCTACGTCATTCCTGCTTGGGCAGATTCGGTTTGATGGACTGGCAGAAGGCGTCGAAGGCGGCGGCGTTTTGCTCCACCAGGGCCTTGGGGCCGGTGAGCTTCACAAAGATAGTGGCCTGATCGGCGGAGTGGATGAGGCCGAGGAGGCGGTAGCCGGTCTTGGCCTCGGTAGCACCGAATCCTTTGAAGTCGCCGTCAAAGGCCACAAAGGAGGCATCGCGGTTGAAGAAGGGTTTCTTGGGGAGCTTTTCGATCTCCTCGGCCGTGTAGGGCGTCTGGCCCATCTGGGTGCGCCAGCGGTTCACATTGGCCTCCAGGCCGCCTGCGGGGCCGGGCATGAGGGAGATGTAGCACTCGCCTTCCTGATTGGGGCCAAAGCGGAGGTCCAGCAGGCGCATGCCCATGTTGTCCGGGGTGGCGGCCTCGCTCCAGCCAGCGGGGATGGTCCAGGTCAGCAGCTCGCGGAAGCTCGGGCGGCGTGCGGGTTCTTCATCCTTGCCGTCGTCAAAGAAACGCGTGGCGCTGGCGATGTCTGCATGAGGCTGCGGCGCGTGGCTGGAGATCTCGCGGGACTCGGAAATGGCTTCGACGTCCTGGGGTGGCTTGCAGGACGCGATGAGGAGGCTGCACGCGAGCAGCGCGCAGAGCGGGGGGGGGTTGGTCATCGTGGTGAAACGCATGAGGGGGTGGCATGCTTAGCAGCATCCAAAGTGAATGCCATGAAGATACGCAGCAGGAGGCGCGAAAATGCGCGCAGATTCATCAGGCGTGAAAATGACCAATAGCGAGGCATTGCGCGTCCTCAGGAATCTGCCCTCCGCAGCCTCTGGGCGGTGCTTTTTTCTCATTCGTGCATCATCTTAGTTTTGCCGCTCCCCTTTCACCAGCGGGCCTCCCCTGCCCTCTCGCTGCTCGTATGAGCAGTACACCCCCTTGACACCCCCCGCCCTCTCTGTCATTTCAGGGATTAGAATTCCGATTTTTGCCCTTCCGCCATGGCCGCCCCAGCTCCTGCACACAACTACACTGAAGACTCCATCAAATCCCTCGACTGGCGCGAGCACATCCGTCTGCGCCCGGGGATGTACATCGGCAAGCTGGGAGATGGATCGCTGCCGGAGGACGGCATCTACGTGCTGCTGAAGGAGGTGCTGGACAACTGCATCGACGAACACGTGATGGGTTTTGGCAATTCCATCGAAATCACCATCACCGAGGACCAGACCGTGACCGTGCGCGACTACGGGCGCGGCATTCCGCTTGGCAAGCTGATGGAGTGCGCCGCGCAGATCAATACGGGTGCGAAGTACGACAGCGAAGCATTCAAAAAATCCGTCGGCCTCAATGGCGTGGGCATCAAGGCGGTGAACGCCCTCTCCGAATTCTTCGAAATCCAGGCCGTGCGTGAGAAGCAGACGCGCTCCATCGAATTCAGCAAGGGGCTCGTGGTCTATGACATGGGCAAACCCAAGCCCTGCGATGAGCCAAACGGCACCCGCATCGCCTTCCGTGCCGATGCGGAGAGCTTTGCCGATGACACTCATTTCCGCCTGGACTTTGTGCGCGAGATGCTGCGCTTTTACGCCTGGCTGAATCCCGGCTTGGCCCTGCTCCTCAAGACCCCGGCGGGCGAGGAGAAGTTCAAGTCCAAGGACGGCCTGATGGACCTCATCCGCTCCAAGCTGACCGAAGAGCCGCAGTACCCCATCGTGCATCTGGAAGGCAAGGACGTGGAGGTGGCCTTCACCCACGGCACGGGCTACGGCGAGGAGTACTACAGCTTCGTCAACGGCCAGCACACCACGCAGGGCGGCACGCATCTGGCGGCCTTCCGTGAGGCCATCGTGCAGGAATGCCGTGAGTTTTACAAAAAGCAGTTCGACCCCGCCGACGTGCGCGGCAGCCTCATCGCCGCCGTCAGCGTGAAGGTGCAGGAGCCGGTGTTTGAGTCGCAGACCAAGACCAAGCTGGGATCCACCCACATGGAGCCCAACGGGCGCAACCTGCGCGGGCACGTCACCAGCGTCATCAGCGCCCAGCTCGACAACTTCCTGCACAAGCATGCGGACATCGCCAAAGCGCTGCAGGAGAAGATCAACTCCAACGAAAAGGAGCGCAAGGAGATCAGCGGCATCCAGAAGGCCGCGCGTGAAAACGCCCGCAAGGCCAAGGTGCACAACAAGAAGCTGCGCGACTGCCGCATCCACTTTGACACCAAGGACAAGCGCCGCGAGGAAAGCACCCTCTTCATCACTGAAGGCGACAGCGCCTCCGGCAGCATCACCAAGAGCCGCGATGTGGAGACGCAGGCCGTCTTCAGCCTACGCGGCAAGCCGCTCAACTGCTTCGGGCTCACGCGCAAGATCGTGTATGAGAACGAGGAGTTTTATCTGCTGGCCAATGCGCTGCAGATCGAGGAGGACCTGGAAGAGCTGCGCTTTAACCGCGTGGTGCTGGCCACCGATGCTGACGTGGACGGCATGCACATCCGCCTGCTGATGATCACGTACTTCCTGCAGTTCTTCCCCGAGCTGGTGCGCAAGGGGCACCTGTACATCCTGCAGACGCCGCTCTTCCGCGTGCGCAACAAGAAGGAGACCTACTACTGCTACAGCGACGAGGAGCGCCAGCGGGCCATCCACCGCTGCGGCAAGAGCGCCGAGATCACCCGCTTCAAGGGTCTGGGAGAGATCAGCCCGGATGAGTTCAAGCACTTCATCGGCCCGCACATGCGTCTGGAGCCCGTGAAAATCCGCGACCACGAAACCGACGCCGACGGCAACGCCCTGCCCTCCGACCACCGCAGCGTGAAGGAGATGCTCTCCTTCTACATGGGCAAAAACACGCCGGAGCGTCAGGCCTACATCGTGGAGAATCTCCGCATCGAGCAGGAGCTGGAATTCAAGGAGACAGCGGAGAAGACCGAGGCGCTGGCTGAGGCGGCGTGAGGTGGGCACAAGCTGAACGGACAGAGCAGACTTTATGAAAGTGAAAGCGGACTCAAGAGCAGTCCGCTTTCACCATGTTGTCTGATTCTTTTTCATTCCCTTTGCCCCCAATCGTCACCCAATGAGCCTGCTGCATGACATCGAAACAGTCTGGGTGGATTCAGCATCAACCGCCATCGTGAGGCATGCGGGTGAACATCCGGACGAACGATGGTATGCTGCGGCGCTGTGGTTGTGTTATACAGACTACACGCTTTTTGGCTCACCGTGCTTTGCCATGAATACGGAAAGCCGGGCCGCTCAAATGGAGCCAGAACTCCGGTGGTCGCCTGCAGATTGGCAGTTGCCCTGCATCGACAGCACCGTCGCAACCATGCAACCCTATTACTCAACTCTGACGGAATCCCTCAAAGGCGTGGAGCGCCCCTTCTGGGACCAGACGATTGAAGAGCATTACGCATGTTTAGCCAGAGTGTGCAGAGCCATTACCCACCGCGCACGTTCACGTCTGGGAGTTTTCTCAGACGCCAGACTGCCTGATGATTTTGTGATGGGCTTGTTTGAGATTCGCGAGCCAGACCCTCTATTTACGCAGCTTGTCAGAGCCAGCATCGACCCCGAGATTTTGTCTGGGCTGCCTGATCCCATATGGGAACCTTTGTGATGTACAAAGATATTGGGTGACATCGTGGTGAGAGGCTTGTCTGGGATTGAAGCACGCTCTCCCGCGCACCTTTGGCGCGCGCCCTTTTGAGGGTGGTGGTGTTTGCGGCAAACCCAGGGCTGAGTCCTTCTCGCCGTTGGCGCGGGAGATGTTCTGCAACCAACGCGATGAGTAGCACGGGCAATCCTGCCCGTGGAGAGCGCTTGCTTTGCGGGCAGGATTGCCCGCGCTACTTTCCCACAAAAAACCCGCCAGACCTCTCGATCCGGCGGGTTTTGAAAACTGAGCTCTCAGGGATCTCGTGCCTTACTTCGTCTTCACCTTGAAGCTGCGGAACACCACGGGATCGCTGTGGCCGGCGAAGCCGATGAAGCCCTTGGTGTGGTCGAGACCTTTCGGCGGGTGGGGGATCTGGCTGCGGTCGAGCGTGGCGATGTCCACGTCGAGGATCTTGGTGCCATTGAGGATGACTTTGATCTTCTGGCCATCGACCTGGATTTCCTGGAAGTTCCACTCGCCCACGGGGCGGAGGTAGCCGTGCTTGGCGCCCACGCAGTGGTAGAGGGAGCCGTGGTACTGGTAGGGCTCCAGGCCTTTCTTGCCGGCGGCGGCCTGCTTGGCGTTGTAGCCGTCGCTGTCGATCACCTGGAGTTCCAGACCATCAGAGGCGGAATGGCCGCCGAGGGGAGTGCGGAGGGCGATGCCGTTGTTGCCAGCAGGGGGGAGCTTGAACTCCACGCGGATGGTGCCGTTTTCAAATTCATCCTTGATGAGGAGGTCGCCGCCTTTGCCGGGCTTGCAGGTGATGGCCCCGTTCACCACTTCGTAGCTGTCCACGGCACCCTGCCAGTTGCTGAGGTCCTTGCCGTTGACGTATTCCTTGAAGCCATCGCTGCCGGCTTCCAGTTCTTTGTTGGCTTCTTCAGCGGGGATCTCGCGGATATAGACGTTCTTCCAGCGGATCTCGCTGCCGTGGGTCTGGAGCTGGATGGGGCCTCTGGCAAAGGCGGGATCGGGGAAGAAGCCATTCGGGACCTTCTCGGCGGGGGCGTCTGCGGCCTTGGCGTCTTTCTTGCCGTAGGCCAGGTAGCCGGCCTTGCGGTTGGCAAAGAAGTTTTCCAGCACGGCGTTTTTCACCACGACTTCACCGTTCAAGGTCACGGTCACGCGCTCGCCGATCATCTTGATGCGGAAGCTGTTCCACTGGCCGAAGGGCTTGTCCATGAGCTTGGTGGGGTACTTGCCCTCTTCGTTCTTGTTGTTCCAAAGACCGCCAGAGCCTTTGTCGGCGCCGAGCTTGAACTTGGCCTCTTCGGTGTAGTCCCAGATCTGCACCTGGGGGATGCCGCGCAGGTAGATGCCGCTGTCTCCCAGGGGGAGCATCTTGTAGTCCACCAGCAGCTCAAAGTCGCCATAGTCCTTGTCGGTGGTGAGGTAGAGGCCCTTGCCGTCATTGACGAGCTCGCCCTTTTCCACTTTCCAGTGGGCGTTGACGTGGTCGCCCTTGTCATTGCCCTTGGCGTCCACGAGGCCGCCTTCGATGGACTTCTTCTTGTACGCAGCACGTTCCTCGGGCGTCATCTTCGCGAGGTCGGTGGGGTCCTGGGTGCCCCAGCCATACCAGCCGGAGAGGTCATTGCCGTTGAAGAGGGCGGTGAAACCAGGAGGCGGGGTGTTCTGGTCCTTGCAGCCCGTGAGCGCGGCAGCGGCAAGAAGGAGGGACAGGGTCAGTGTGTGTTTCATGGGTAATGAGTTACAGGAGTCGCGCAGCCCCGCAGACATCTTTCACTCCGAGTTCAGAAGGTCACTTTCCGCTCGACATTGAGCACAAAAATCGAGACGCTTCTGGCATCATGAAATTTGCGATCTGTGTCCTCCTTCTCTGCAGCAGCGGCCTGGCCGGTGCGCAGTCAGCCCCCAGCGCCGAGGCCGAGGCTGAAGCGGCGGTGACTGCCGCCAAGGCCAAAGCCCAGCGCCTCTTTGCCGCGGGCATCAGCGAGAAGGAACTGCTGGAGGTGGCCAAGGAGGCCAACAAGTCCGGCGTGCCGCGCCAGCAGATCATCGAGGCCAAGCTGGTGTGGGGACTGCGCTCCCAGAACACGGACTTTTTGGTGAAGATCCTGCCCGAGGTGGAGATCCTGGCGGAGAACTTTGACCCCGCCACGGCGGCGGCCATGCCCAATGCGGACGCGGTGCGCTCCTTCATCTCCTACATCAAGGCCATGAAGGCCGAATCCTCGCAGGACGAGGCGGGCTTCAAGCAGCACATCCTGGAGGCCCTTTGGCTGAACCCACAGCAGGGGCAGGTCTTTCTGCAGAGCATCTCCAAGCACCGCCTGGCCGACGAGATGGCCAATCTGAAAGTGGACCTGAAGCTGCCACTGACCACCTCGGGTGGAGAGGCCACCACGCTGAATGACGTGCTGGGCGGCAAGAAGGCGCTGCTGCTGGACTTCTGGGCCTCCTGGTGCGGCCCCTGCATGCAGCTCATGCCCGCGCTGAAGCACAAGGCCGAGACGCTGAGCGCCCACGGCATCGTGGTGGCGGCGGTGAACAAAGATGACGAAAACGCCGAATCCACGGCCGAGCGCCTCCGCAATGAGCTCAGCATGCCCATGCCCTGGCTGGTGGAGCCTCCAGAGCGCCCCTTTACCAAGGAGCTGCAGATCGAGAGCATCCCCCGCATGGTGCTGATCTCCCCCGATGGCAAGGTGCTCTTCAACGGCCACCCCGAAGACCCTGCGCTGTGGGTGGCGCTGAAGAAGATCGATCCGGCGATTGAGCCGGTGAAGGCGCAGTGAAGCGGTGGTAATGCTGGGGAATGCTCCGCCTCATTGAGCCTGCGAATTTATGAAAGGTGCCGTTCTACATCTGGCAGGGCATATACTCTTTGGGCTGTCGCTCTTGTTGTGCATACCACCCGTGATGTCGAATAAAGAGGCAGCGCCGCCTTCTGGCATGCCCGTGTGGGTAATTCTGATTTTGTTCGCTTTGTCGAAAGTGTGCCTCAAGCTTGCTGGAGATGAAAAGGGATGGTCGATGGCTCTCCAAGCGGGCATTTTCGCCGTTTTTGTCGTGGCGCTTAAGTCGAGATTAAGCTTGGGGCTGTGAGCAGGAGCCGAGCAGGAAATATTTTGTCCAAATGCCTGCCGCAGGCGACTGTAGAAGGTGTACTCGGCTTTTACGCTGCCCTCACGCCCACGCCATGTCCTCCCCCGACCGCACCCAGGAGTTTCTCGAGCTGCTCACGCGCCATGACCGCGCGCTGGGTGTGTATGTGTACAGCCTCGTGACGGTGCCGCATGATGCCGATGACATCCTGCAGCAGACGAAGATGATCCTGTGGCGGAGTTTTGAGCAGTTTGAGAGCGGCACGAATTTCCTGGCCTGGGCGCGCAAGACGGCCTTTCACCAGGTGCTGACCTACCGCCGCCAGAAGAAGCGCGAGGCCACCCCGCTGAGCGATGACATGCTGGAGCTGCTGCACGATGAGGTGAGCAAGCTGAGCGACAGCGGCGACCTGCGCAGCGAGGCCCTGCGCGCCTGCGTGGCCAAGCTGCCCGCCGCGCACCGCCAGCTGATCACCCTGCGCTACTACGAGGACCTGGAGATCGACGGCGTGGCGGAGCGCATCCGCAGCACGGCAGGCGCGGTGTACCGCGCGCTGAGCCGCATCCGCATGAGCCTCATGACCTGCGTGGAAAAAGAAATCCAGCTGCAAGGAGGTGCCGAAGCATGAAGCCCGCCGATGAATTTCGCCTGATGGAGCTGTGCGAGCGCTACGCCGATGAAAAGCTGAGCGCCGCCGAGGTGACCGCCCTGGAGGCCGAGCTGCGCGCCGATGCTGAAGCACGCGCCTTTTTTGCCAAGGCCCTGCACCAGCGCGCCGAGCTGTGCTTTGATGATTCCTGGCATGCTGCCATGAGCGCCACACCTGCGCCCGATGCCGGGCACGCCGAGCCAGCCCGCCCTGCCCCGCTGCGCACGCCGTGGTGGCGGTACGGCATCACGGCCGCAGCAGCGGCCTGTGTGACCTTTGCCCTCGTGTGGCTGCCCGGGCTGCGGGACGGCACCGTGGCCACGCTGGTGCGTGCGCAGCAGTGCCAGTGGGCTGGCAGCAGCCTGCCCACCGTGGAGGGCGCAAGGCTCAAGCCCGGCATGCTGGACCTCATGGAGGGCCTGGCCGTCATCCGCTTTGACAGCGGCGCGGAGCTGGTGCTGGAGGCCCCTGCCACCGTGGAGGTGATGGACGGCATGAACTGCAAGCTGCGCCGTGGCACGCTGGTGGCCGAGGTGCCGCCGCAGGCCAAGGGCTTCAGCATTGATACCAAAGATGCCAAGGTCATCGACTGGGGCACGAAGTTTGGCCTCAGCGCCGGAGAGGATGGCAAGTACCTCGTGCAGGTCATGGAGGGCCTGGTGGAGGTGGACGACAAATCCGGTGCCCAATCCAAGAAGCTCGAAAAAGGCCAGCGCGTGGACCACGGCTGGTCGCAGAAGCAGATGCACCCCTCCGCCGGCGATGACGATGATGCCGAGCCCAGCCGCTGGCAGCCCTCCATCGTGATGGATGCCGGGGACGGCTGGCGCGCCATCACCACCGCCTTTGGCCGTGGCAAGGACAGCTACATCCAGTCCTCTGACAAAGCGCCGCACGACTTTGGCACGCACCCCTTCTTCCGTGTGAAGCACAGCCGCGACACCAAGCCTGATCTGAACCGCAAAGGCTACATCGCCTTTGACCTCAGCCAGTTCAGCGGCCGCCAGATCGAGGACGCCGAGCTGGTGCTGACCATCGAGCCCAGCGAGCTGGGCTTTGCCAGCTTTGTGCCGGACAGCACCTTTGCCGTGTATGGCGTGCTGGATGAAAGCCAGGACGCGTGGGAGGAGAGCGGCCTGACCTGGCAGCAGGCCCCGGCGCATGATCCGCTGCAGCCGGAGCGTAATCTGCCTCTGGCTGCGAAGGTGAAGCTGCTGGGTAAATTCGAGATCGCCCAAGGGATCAACCGCGGCACGCGCAAGCTGCGCGGCAAGGACCTGGCCGATTTCCTCAGCGCCGACACCAATCAGATCGCCACGCTTATCATCTGCCGCGAGACGAACGAGACGCAGGACAGCGGCCTCGTGCACGCCTTTGCGACGAAGGAAAACGGCACGCGATCCGCGCCGATGCTGCGCGTGAAGCTGCGGTGAGGAGGGAGCGCTCCGGGATAGACCTCAGCTGATCTTGATCGGCTTGGCCAGGTTGAAGCGCTTTTGCAGTGCCACGAGGATGAAGAAGAACTTCAGCCGCCACCAGGTGGCGAAGGAAGGGCGGGTGCGTCCGGCTAGGGTGCAGTTGATGGCGCACACCACGCGGAAGCGGTTGCTCGGCTGGAAGAAGAGCTGCGCAAAGTGCTTGGTGTAGAATTTTTCGATGAACTGCCAGAAGCGCCCCACATGGCGGCGGGTGCCCCACTCGTAGCGCTTCAAGGCAAAGGTCATGGCACGCCCGGAGGCGATGGCAGCACTGACGGCACGCGCGCCATCCTGCGCGCTCTTCATGGCCAGCATGACACCGCTGGAAAAGATGGGGTCGATGAACCCGGAGGCATCTCCCACACGCACGAGGCGGGGGGAGACGAGCTTGCGGTTGGTGTAGGAGAAATCAGTGAGCACATGGCCCTGCGTGATGGCCTTTGCATTGATCATGCGGTCCTGCACGGCGGGGGTGCTGAGCACGGCATCGTCAAAGACCTGCTGCGGGTCCTGCTTCAGCGCCTTGAAGTCGGCCTGGTCCAGCACCAGGCCCACGCTGGTCTTGTCATCCTCCAGCGGGATCATCCAGAACCAGGAGTTCTCACGGCGGATGATGAGGATGTCTCCCTTCTCATTTCCCACCGGCATCTGCACGCCGCTGTAGTGGCCAAAGATGGCGATCTTTTTGTGCCCGGGATAGTACTCGCGCAGGTTTTCGCGGTTGGCGGTGAAGTTGCTCAGGCCGCTGGCATCCATGAGGAAGGCGGCGCGCGCCTCGTGATCGGTGCCGTCGGCGGTGCGGTACTTCACCGTGGCGCAATCCGGAGAGACGCAGTGCTCCGTGACCAGCGCCTGCTCCACGACCTCAGCGCCGAGGGACTCCGCATGGCGCAGCAGGATGTCGTCAAATTTGGCGCGCTCCACCTGGATGGACTCGGGAAATTCGGTGAAGGAGCCGCGCGAGAAATCGAGGCGCGTGTGCAGCCGGCCATTGCCCATCCAGAACTGAGCGCCGCGTTTCACCATGAAGCCTGCGCACTGGATCTTGGACCAGACGCCGAGGTCGTCAAAGATCTCGCGATTGTAGGGCAGCAGGGACTCGCCGATGTGGAAGCGCGGAAACTTGGACTTTTCCAGCACGAGCACCGAGCGCCCCGCCTGCCGCAGCGTGACCGCCGCCGTGGCTCCCGCAGGCCCGCCGCCAATGACTATGACATCCCAGGTTTGTTGGCTCATGATCCGGGAATGAATGGTGTTTCCCCGTCCGGATCGCAAGAAAAACTCCAACCTCAGACCAGCCTGAGATCCGATATTTTCATGTCGTGCTGCGCTGTCTTTTCGCAGAAACCAGCATGCGCAGCCGGTCACCCACGCAAGATCCTCGCAAAAAGAGAGTAAATCCAAGGCGGAAACATCCCTATTCTTTTTCTCATGAACGAAAAACTCGAATCTCTGCTGCAGCAAATGCAGGTGCTGGAAAAGGACATCCTGCGGGAGCTGCAGAAGAAGGAGATGGAATTCTTCTACGAGGTGCGCCAGGGCAAGGTGCGCTTCACCAAGGAGGCGCGCGCGCAGCATCGGCGGCTCATCAAGCGCTTCACCCGCTACATCCGCGACTCCCGCTTCATGATCCTGCTGACCACGCCAGTCATCTGGTCGTGCATCATCCCCATCGTCCTCCTGGATGTGTTCATGGTGGTGTATCAGGCCATCTGCTTTCCCATCTACGGCATCCCCAAGGTGAAGCGCAGCGACTACATCAAGCTGGACCGCCGCCACCTGGCCTACCTGAACTGGGCGGAGAAGTTTAACTGCGAGTACTGCGGCTACGCCAACGGCGTGCTGGCCTGCGCCTCGGAGGTGGCCGCGCGCACGGAGCAGTACTGGTGCCCCATCAAGCACGCGCTGCGCATGAAGTCCATGCACAGCCGCTACCGCTTCTTCTTCGACTACGGAGACGCCGAGCACTACCGCCGGCAGATCGAGAAAGTGCGGCGGTCTTTTGAGGACATCGAGAAGGCGGAGGCTGCGGAAGCACCCGCGCAGACAGGCACCTGATGCACGCGCTCATGCGATGGGCGGCGGCACGCCGGGCTCTTTTTTGAAAGCAGCGCAGCAGGCACCTTGCTGCGGGCGTGAATGCTGTTGATTGAGCTTGTCTTGACTCAACGTCCCTCCCGGGGTTCACTGCTACGCTCATTCTCCGGAAGCAAAGCATGAAACTGACTCCATTGTTCTCCACCGTCATTTTGCTCATCTCCTCATCAGCCCAGGCTGGCGCTGCCGAGCTGACCGCCTTTCCCGGAGCGGAGGGTTATGGGCGACTGGCCAAAGGCGGGCGTGGTGGAGATGTTTACCATGTCAAAAACCTCGCAGACTCAGGCGAGGGCTCGCTGCGTGAAGGATTGGAGACCATGACTGGCCCGCGCACGATCGTGTTTGACGTCAGCGGCACCATCGAACTGCAGAAGGAGTTGCGGCTTGAAAACCAATCTGGCCTCACCATCGCGGGGCAGACGGCTCCTGGAGATGGAATCACGTTGAAAAACCAACCGCTGAAATTTTACAATGTCTCGGATCTCGTGCTGCGCTTCATCCGTGTGCGGCTCGGAGATGAACGCAAGGGAGCCGCAGACTGCATCGACCTCGGCGAAACGAAAAAACCAATCAAGCGCGCCATTCTGGACCACGTGACCGCCACCTGGGGTGTGGATGGGACGATGGATGTGTACTTCGCCTCCGACCTCACCCTGCAGTGGTGCCTGCTCGGCGAAGCCCTGCATGACTCGGTGCATGAAAAGGGCCCGCATGCCATGCTCATGTCCATCCGCAAGACACAGGGAAACGTGAGCCTGCACCACAACCTGCTCTTCAGCAGCCGCGACCGCCACCCCACGCTGGGCGGCGGGCCGGAGCCATTCAACCCGACGGCGATTTTTGATTTCCGCAACAACGTCATCTACAACTGGAGCGGCCCCTGCAATCTTGGCCACGGCCAGTTCAGCCTCGTGAACAACTACTGGCGGCCCGGCCCCAACAAGGAACCCCAAACCCTGCCCGTGGCCCCCAAGTCCGAAAAGCCGGACTGCACCGTGGGCTACATGAGCGGCAACCTCTTTGAGGGCAACGAAGCGTACATTCGTGACAACTACAGCGCCGTGCAGTGGGGCACGCGCGGCGGCAAGTACAAGGCGGATGTGCCACGCGAGAAATTTGTGCAGAAGGATTCTCCCGTAGCCGCAGCGGACATCCCCATGACGGAATCCGCCACCGCCTGCTATGACTCCGTGCTGGCCAGGGCGGGCGCATCCAAAGCGCGGGATGCCGCCGACGAACGCGTAGTGCAGGGAATCCGCGACCGCACCCACCGCCAGATCGACAGCCCCAAACAAGTGGGCGGATGGCCTGTGCTCAAATCCCAGCCAGCCCCTCAGGACACAGACGGCGACGGCATGCCAGACGCCTGGGAAAAAAGCCACCGCCTGGACCCGGAGAACGCCAAAGATGGCAACCAGACCACCCTGAGCGCGGAAGGCTACACCAATCTGGAGATGTACCTCGCCGAGCTGGCCGGTGATCCACTGCACTGGAAGTAGACAGCCGCCCATCTCCGCAGCATGTGTGAGCTGGATGGCATGCAAATGCCGCAGAACTCCAAAAGAGCCGCAAAGATGCTGACTCCGAGCATTTGGTGATATGCGGTTGCCGCGCTGCTCTCTAGAAGCCGTAGCTGCGCTCACACTTCACTCCACAACCACACGACTAAGGGTGCAGCTGGGCACGCTCACTTGCGCTGAAACTCGGGGCTGGTGACCAGCGCGCGGATGAACTCGCCCAGGTCATACTCCTTCGCCTGGGCGCGGGAGAGGATGCGTGAGACGAGCGCCTCGTCCGTGAAGCCGCAGGGACGGCCGAGCGCGTACTCGATCAGGGCCTCGGCATAGCCTTTGGCAAAGTCTGCACTGCGCGCGGCGATGAGGTCGCGGAGCTGGAAGTAGTCTGCAAAGGATGGCCCGTTGTAAAACGCGCCGCTGGGGTCGATGGGCCAGGTCTTGAGCACGGTGGTTTTGCCGCCAACACCTTTCTTTTCCTGGCTCTCCTCGGTGCGCCATTTGCCGGCGGCATTGAAGTTTTCCAGACCAAAGCCGATGGGGTCGATCTTGCGGTGGCACTGCAGGCACTGCGCCTCCTCCTGATGCGCCAGCAGGCGCTCGCGGGTGCTGAGCACTTTGCCCTCCAGCCGCGTGAGCTGCGGCACATTGGGCGGTGCGGGCGGCGGCGGGGAGTGCAGGAGCTTGCGCAGCACCCACGCACCGCGCTCCACGGGGCTGGTGCGCTCTCCATTGCTGCCCATGGCCAGGATGGCCGCCATGCCGAGCAGCCCGCCGCGGGGCGATCCGGGCTGCAGCTTCACTTTTTGAAACGCATCACCGCTCACGCCTTCGATGCCGTAGTAGGTGGCCAGCAGGCCATTGATAAAAACCTCGTCGCTCTTCAGCAGGCGGGAGAGGCTGCCGTGGTTTCGGAGCAGGTGCGCAAAGGTCTCGTACACCTCCTGCCGAGCGGCGGCGCGGGCGCTTTCGTCAAAGTCGCGGAACTGCCTGGTGTCGAACTGGAAGAAGTCCAGCCGCTCCATGCCGAGCCACTGATGCACAAAGCCGCTGACAAAGGCATCCGCCTTCGGACTGGCCAGCATGCGTGCCACTTCTTGCGCGAGGACTTCGGGCTTTGACAGATCGCCGCTGCGGGCGCGGGCCAGCAGCGCATCGTCCGGCGGAGCGCTCCAGAGGAAGTAGGAGAGGCGCGTGGCCAGCTCGGTGGCGTCCAGCGTGCGCGCTTTCTGCTCCTGCCCGGGCTCCACGAGGTAGAGAAAATGCGGCGAGGCCAGCACGGCGCTCAGCGGGGTCTTGAGCGCGGCCTGCTGCGTGTCCCCTGCCCTGCGGCGGGCCTGATACAATGCGCACAGTTTGTCCAGATACCCTGCGCTGGGGGCACGACCACGGAAGGCACGCTGCGCAAAGGCGGCGATGCAGGCCCGTGCGTGATCGTGCTCGCTCATGCCCTGGTCATTGGCCAGAAGCACAGGCGGGATCTCCGGAGTGGTCTTCGTGTCATGCAGCATGGGCCCCTCCCACTCCACCCAGTCGATCCACAGCGCGGAGGGCGGGCCTGCGCCGGTTTCCTTGCGTGCGGCCTCGTACACTTCGTGGTCCAGCTTCACATCGCGCTTTTCCCGCAGCACAAAGGTGCGCGGCCCCTGTGCGGTGACGCTGACGGGCAGCTCAATGGTCTGCGGCGCGTCGGTGGTGGCGGTGATCTGAAAGGTCTTCAACAAAGTGAAGTCGTCTTTTTCAATGCGGCTGCCCAGCTCCACGTAGTGGCGTGCGGCGGGCGTGCCTTTCACCACACCGATGCGGAAACGCAGAAGGTATTCGCCGGGCGGCACAGTTTCGATCTCGTGCTTGGTTTTGAGCCAGCCTGAGGGCTGGTCAGGCGGCAGCGTGATGACTTCTTCGGGATGCACGTTGTAGATCGACAAATAAGCCCCGGTCTTGGTGAGCGGGTCCTTGAGATAGCGCTCAAAACTCGGGCCATGCTGCTCAAAGCTGCGGATGCGAAACTTCGCCTCTGGCTCGTCAGGGATGCCTTTCTGCGGCTGCTTCGTTTCAAGAAATTTCTTCGCCGCCTCGTAGCCGCCTTTGAAGTAGCCGTTGTAAGTGCCGCCTACCATGCGGTTTGCGTGCTCTTCGACTTCGCGATGTTCTTTGAAACTCTTCGCGGAAACCGCGAGCGCGCCGTCCTTGCCTTCCACTTCGATCCAGTCCAGCCACAGCGCGAACTCCGGCCCGACGCCGTTGCGCTTCCTGGCCTCTTCAAAGACCTGCCGCGCCGCGTTCTCCGATTCGTAGCTGCCTTTCTCCTGGAAGAAAAAGCCGCGGCCGTTCTCCTGAGAGAACTTCAGCGGAATCTCCAGCACCTGGGGCTTATCCATCATGCCCGTGATCTGATGACTGCTGATGACCGCGCGCACGCCCGAGTCGTGCTGCGAGCCAAACTGTACAAAGTGCCGTGCGGCAGGTGTGTCGCCCGTGGCTGCGATGCGAACACGCACCACGTAGTCGCCGGCAGGCCAGTCGCCCGGAATGCGGAAGGCCTGATACGGATTGACCGCGACATCCTCGATGGTGAGAAACGCGCCCGTCTTTGTCTGCGGGTGCTGCACATAGGCGCGATGATGCGGCACGTAGTGCAGCCAGTCGCGACGCCCCGCGTGGTCTGCATTCACCTCGTCCACAAAGCCGAAGTCCGTGGGTGCAGGCGCGCCTTTGATGCGCCGCCACTGCGAGTAGAGATGTGCTGCGTCGTTCTTTTTCTCCGCGCGCACCTTCTCCAGAATTTCCGCATTCTCCGGCCGCTGCGCCGCTACCTCCACGGCCGCCGTCCACTTCTCATAGCGCTGCCGGTCATCCAGACGTGCTGCCAGCGCCTTCGCGATCCTGGCATTCTTTTCCTCCGCCTCGGTGTGCATGATGCGTGGCACAGCCGGAGCAGGCGTGACATACCGCGCAAAGTGCTCGTCCAGCGCCTGACGCCCCAGCGCGAGGTACTGCTCAAACTGGTCGCTCGACATGAAGAGGGACGAGCCCACGGTGTCAAAGCTGCCCGCACCGCCGTCGGCAGGCAGTTCGTTGACGCGCAGATCCACGCCGAGGAGATCGCGGATGGTGTTCTTGTATTCGCGACGGTTCAGGCGGCGCATGGTGATCTTTCCATGCACATCCCCGAGCGACTGACGCGCAGCCACGAGGGTGTCGGAGAGCGCCTCAAGGAAGTTGGTTTTCGCCAGCTTCTCCGGCTGCTTTTCATCCTCCGGCGGCATCTCGCCGGAGTTCACCTGATTGAGCACCTTCTGCCACAGATCCGCCCGCGCCACCGAGTCCAGCGTGAAGGCGATGTCATCCAGCCGCACCTTGCCCTTCTCCTTTCCAGCACGATGGCAGTCGATGCAGTAGTCCTTGAGAAAGGCGCGGTGCTTCTCATCCAACCGCGCCTGGGGTGCTTCGGCAAAGGCGGAAAGAGAAAGAACGAGAGAGAAGAGCGAAAAAAAACGGAAGGCAGACATTCCAAGATTCCCTGGTGTGAAAACGAACATGCGGTAAAACCTCACGCCATGAGCTGGGAGATGGGTCCCGTGCTGTCTCCATGCCGCTCGGCTTGGGTGCCGATGCCTTGGAGGAGGGTGAGCCACACGTTGGCCAGCGGAGTGTCTTTGGAGAGGACGAGGTGCTGGCCGAGCTTGATGCCTGCGCCGCCGCCGGTGAGGACGGTGGGGCAGTTGTCCAAGAAATGCACGGAGCGGATGTTGCTGCCGTAGGCGAGGCAGGTGTGGTCAAAGAGGCTGCTGCCGTCGGTTTCCTTCACCGCTTTAAGCTTGTCGATCAGTCCTGCCAGAAGCTGGCTCTGCGTGGTATCGCGCTTTTGGGAGGCCTCCATGCGCGGGCCGGTGGTGTAGTGGCTCATGTCGTGCGGCGCCACCTTGAGCCCCAGGCTCTGCAGCAGCGCACCCACTGGCTGGCGATAGGTGAGCACGCGCGTGGTGTCCGTCTGCAGCGCGGCCACGATGAGCGCGTACATCATCTCGATCTCCTCCTTTCCCGCGAGCCCGGGCTTGGGCTCGGCGATCTGCGCCTTGGACTTCGGCACGCTGAGCCACTGCTCGTCTTTGCCCAGGCGCACCTCGATGTCACGGATGCTTTGGAAGTACTCGTCCAGCTTGTCGGTGTCGGTCTTGGTCAGGCCCTTCTGCACGCTCTTGGCATCGTCCAGCACGGCATCCAGCACGCTGCGCTGCTGCGCCAGCTGGGCCTGGCGCTCGCTCAGCGGCGTGGTGTCATCCGAAAACAGGCGGTGAAAGGCGGCCACGGGCGTCTCCAGCCCGGAGAGGGGCTTGCCACGCATGTCCCACGCCAGCGAGAGCCCCGGGCCGTGGCCGGAATTGGGCACATCGGCGGAGTTGAGCTGGATGGAGGCAAAGCGTGTGTCCGCGCCCAGATGTGCGGCGGCCACCTGGTCGGCGCTCACGCTGTTGTGAAAGCTCTGCCCCGGCTCGGCATAGCGGTTGGCCCCGGTGAGCCAGAAGGTGCTGCCCCAGTGTGCCTCATTGCTGAATTTGTTGGAGCAGCCCTGCACCACGGTGATGTCCTTCTGGTGGCGTGCCAGCGGCTGCAGGCCGGGAGAGAGCTGCCAGTCAGCGCCCGTCTGCTTCACATCGGGGAACCACGTCTCATTCGTCACGCCCCAGCCAAAGCCGAGAAACACCATCCGCTTGGGCGGCGTGCTGGTCCTGGGTGCCGCAAAGGCCCGAAACCCGAGCGACTCCAGCGCCGGCAGGGCGATGAGTGTTCCAGTGCTGCGGAGAAAATGGCGGCGTTTTTGCATGCCGAGGGAAACGCCGCTTTTGCCGCGAAATTCTCAACGCATTTTGCTCTGCATGCAGGATGGCATGCAGAGGAGTGCGAACGCACCGCCTCAGGGCTGGAAGGTGCGCAGGCTGCCGGAGGCGGGATCGATCTGCACGGTGATAAAGTTTTTGAGCTTCTGCCCCGGCGGCACGGCTTTGTTTTCCTGGATCGTGAGAAACCACGGCTTCCCATTTTGAAGCTGGGTGCTGCCGTCTGGATGGAAGCGCAGGGCGATGTAGCGCCCATAGATGTCGCTGCCATGAGTCTGGTAGCCGAGGTCGAGGATGGAGGACAAGGTGCGCTCATTGCTGATCACCATGCCGTCTTCGAGCGTGGTCACTGCACCGGCGGGCTCAAAGACCTCGGCGGCGCTGGCGGCACCATCCTGCGGAGAAGTGACGGTGAAGATCCGCAGCTTGCGCAGTGTGGGAGGGCTGTCTGGCTCAATGAGATCCACCGCCTCATAAATGCGCAGCTCGGTGTCTGCATTGAAAAGAGTGGCCAGAGACTGGGCCTCCAGCAGCCGTGCGTAAACGGCATCTGAAGCCGTGCGCAGGCGTGAGGCGGTGACGATGCCCGAGATGTAAGGTGCGGAAACAGCGACGATGATGGCGAGGATGACCAGAACGACGAGAAGCTCCACGAGGGTAAAGGCGGCGGTGTGGCGGCGTGTGTGCATAGGCGGCGGAGATTAAAAGGTGCGGGAGTCCCACCGGGCATTGCGCAAAATGACGGTGGCGGTGAAGGTTTCGAAATTCAGCTTCTGCGCTCTCAGCCATGCCTCCACAGCGTCGAGATCGGTGGAAAAGGAGGCGGCATCGGTAAAGGAGGCTCCGGCCTGATTGAGAAAATCGACCGGCTTGTCCCCCGAGCTCGCAGCCCAGCGCGTGGCGGAGACTTCATCCAGCGCGATCATAGTGACGACGACCACGGGAGGCAGCAGATGCTGGGTGCCCTGCACCACCTCTCCACTTTTGGAGACGGTGACATTCTCCACGTCCGGAGTAGCATTGTTCAGATCGAGCGAATTGTAGGTGTAACCGGGCGCGATCCAGTGCGCAGGCTTTCCGGCGGCGCGGGCGGAGTCTGCAGACACCTGCGGTGAGAGGACCAGGAGGATGATGTTTTCAGCCACGACACGCGCTGACTTGTCGAGGTCCTGGCGGAACCAGTCGGCTGGATGGGTGTAGATGGGATTGCCGAGAGAATCGGTGGTCTTTTCAGCAGGCGGCCGGTATTCGATGAGGCGGTAGCGTGAGCGCCGGGGGATGGAGTAGTCGGCGAGAAATGGGGGCCGGTTGGCAGCATCATCTCCATATTGAATGGCAAAGCCACGCGAGTTCAGCAGACTGCCCTGGGTGCGCTGATCCTGGGTGAGGCCGAGAGGTGCCTGGAAGAACAAGGCGTGCCCTGGATTTGTCGCTGGTGTGGCGTTCTTTCCTATCAGCGTGGTGGCCTTGCCGCTCTGAAACTGCAGCTCAGACTGGCGCACGTAGGCGCTGGGCGGCTTGACGCTGCTGGTGGGGGCGGCGTTGGAGGCGGTGTCGGTGTAGTAGTAGTCCCAGTAGGTGTTCAGCGTGGCGCGTGAGAGGCTGCTGGTGATGAGATCAAACGCCAGCCGCGCCTCGCGGTACTGCTGAGTCTTGCCACGGGCAGTGGTGGTGCTGCGCCGCACGGTGTCCACGGTGCCGACCATGACGAGCAGCAGCATGGAAAGCAGCACGGTGGCCAGCAGCAGCTCCACCAGGGTGAAGGCCCGGCCACCTCTGCGTGAATGAGGGCGCGTTTTCATTTGCCGGTTTTGGCCACCACGTAGGAGACCAGCTTGTAGCTGGAGGGATTGGCGTCATCAAAGACGTAGTCGGCAGCCGGTGTCTGCTTGAGCTTCACCGTCACCCTGCGGAGAAAGGCGTCGTTCTGACTGCTGTCTTTGACGCCGGGCAGGCGCAGATCGCTCACGAGGGGAGCCACTTCAGCGACGTAGGCGATGTCATCTTTCTTCCGGCCAGCGGGGTCCACCGGCATGGCATAGGCATTGAAGTAGAAGCGCTGCTTCGCATTGACGGTGGTGGCCTGGGATTGATCGAGCCTGCCGAGAATCTGCTGGGTGATGCGGCTGGAAGTGGCCACGTCTCCGGCCTTGCGGATGTTGTTCAGGCCATGCGGCAACAGGCCTAGAAGTGTGGTGATGCCGAACGCAGCGATACCGAGCGCGAGCGTGACTTCAGGCAGGGAGAAACCCTGCGATGGAACAAGGCGTGGGGAGGTGCTGGGGGTTTTCATGGGATGTTTTTGGGGGGATGAATGTGGGGGAGGGATCAGTTGCCAAACTTGCGCTTTTCGATGACGCGGAACTGGTAGTAGTTATCGAGGCTCAGGTCTGAGCCGGTGGTGGCGGTGGTGAAGTCCGGCAGGTCTGCCTGCGCGGGGTCGAGGTAGCGCTCCACCACGGCGGAGCCCCGGTGCTCGCTCTCAAATTTATCGGCTGGAGTGACGACATCAGACGGAGAGGAGCGCGCTTTGCGAATGACCTGGGCGATGTAGTGCACGCGGTAGGTGTTTGAGCGTGTGGTGAGGCGCGGGTAGATGCGGGAATAGGGGCGCTCGCGGGTGTTGTCTCCAGTCAGGCGGCGTTTGCTCCAGAAGGTTTCCATCTCTGTCCAGTCACTGACTTCCTGGTCGGGGACGAGGTGGATGTCGCAGATCTCGCTGGGGCTGAGGAAGGCGGACCCTGTTTTGAAGCGGGACTCAAACTGGGCGAGCGTCTTTTCGGGGTCGATCTTGTAATACCACTTCTTGCCATCGGCGCTGGACCAGAAGGTGCTCGGGTCTCCGGATTTGGGAAAGACCTTGTAGCTGGCGGCATCGCTGGTGGGGACGGCAGGGATGCGCTCGCTGGCAAAGAGCGCGTGCAGGCCGCTGGCACGTCGGATGTTAGTAAATGGCAGGATTTGGTAGTTGAGGTTGATCTTGCCTGCAGTGGAGAAGGGCTCGCTGATGGCATAGGGCTCCACGACGGGCATCCAGAAGTACTCCAGCAGGAGGTGGTCTGGCGGGTCGATGCCGCCGAGCCTGGCCGGGCCGCCGGGGTGGTTCTGCTGCGGGCGGAAATGCAACGTACGCCAGGGTTTGCCAGAAATCACGCCGGTGGGCAGTGAGCCCAGCATGACGGGAGATGAGATGAGGCGGTTGGGGGAGAAGAGGGTGTTGTCCAGCGTGGTTTGCTGACCGGCTTCACTGAAGTAAGGAACGCCGTTGTTGTTGGGGATGATGTTGCGGTTGCCCTCGTCGGGCTTGTTGATGTAGGGGCCATCGCGTGCCGGGCCGGGGCCGTTGTCAAAGTCGCCGTACTTCTGCGCTGAGATGCTGGCATCACTGGTATAGGGCAGGTCTGGAATACGACTGGCGGGATAGTCGGCGCCAGAAACAAGACGGCCTGAATAGTCTGATGTAGTGCCGTAGTCGTAGCCCGGGAGCTGGTCGGAGACGAAGCTGGAAAAGCTGTGCGCCAGCCTGCGCTGCCCGTAGAAGCGGTGTGGCGCCCACTGGCTGGCGTCCACCACGCTCATGGCGGAGGTCAGGCGGTAGTCCCCATGCTTGATCAAGACAGTCTGCACCACGTCACTGCCTTCATTGATCTCCGCCTGTGCCAGGGAGGCGGATTTCTCCGGGGCGTAGAAGCGCTGGGAGGAATCCTCTGCATCAAAGCCGAAGAAAAAAGCGCCGCGTGCAGCCTTGAAACCTGTTTTTGCATTGCCTGTGCGCACATCCTGGTTGTCGCGAAAGATGCGGCCGCGCTGGGGGTTGGCGCTGACTTTGGCAAGCGTGCTGTAATAGTTGTTCAGCGTGTCATTCTTGATCGCATTGACCTGGTTTTTATTCAGGCTGAAGCCCAGGGCTCCGCGGCTGTAAAAAGTCCACCAGGCAGGAGCGTCAATGATGTCGGCAGTGACGGCCACATTCTTGTTAAACTGACGCACCAGTGTGGGAGCTGCCACGGTATTGGCTGGAAAGCTGGGCTTGAGAGTCTGCACCAGAGTAGCAGCGGTATCTCCGGAGACGGGAAGGCGACCGATGTGCCCACTGTAGATCTGGATGGTCAGATCTGCCTTTGAAATGTCCATGGGGACCAGGCCGCCACGCCCCACATTGATGTCCAGAAAGTTGCTGAGCAGGTTGTAGTTGAGCACGCAGGTGCTGGTGTCAGATCCTGTGCCGGGTTTGATAATCCATTCAGTGTTGCCCCAGTTGTTGTCCGCAGGCATGGGAGGGCGGGAAATGGCCTCGCGTCCGCGCAGCAGTCCTTTGAGCCCTGTGCCGTAGCCACCGGTGAGCTGGCTGCCATTGTTGGTGGCGCGGCGTCCGGTGTAGAATCTCTCGCTGTCGTTGGGGAAGAGCTGCTTGCCATTGACGAGGAATTTGCTGAGACCGGAAACCACGACGGTGATCTCGGGCTCGATGAGCGTGTAGCCCGCGCCCGGCACAAAGAACTCCATCAGCACACGGGCCTGGATGCGGCGGAAGCCGGGCAGCAGAGCGGTGCTTTTGTCGAGCTGGAAATTCCAGTTGGCAGGCTGATAGCCAGGATGATTGGCATCTGGACCGTAAGGGAAGCCGCCCGTCTTGGGCCAGGTCTTGGTGTCGGCTTTTTCGCCAAAGAAAGGATTGGGGACAGGCACGGGCGGGAAGTTGGAAAACCAGCGCGCCTGCAAGGCATTTCCCTCCGGGGCTGGCAGTGCCAGAGCCGTGCGGCCGCCGGGCTTGCCCAGAGGGACGTTGGTTTTGGAAAACGTCTCGGCGTAGGGGTTGTCGGGGTCGTCTGTGTTGTCGGCGGCGCAGATGAAATGCAGCCCCACTTCAGTGATGGTGGGGATGCGACCGATCCCCTGAAACACACTGCTGCCTGCATTCCACTGTGATGGCGTGACCTGGCCGTGTCCGGGATTCCCGAGCATCTCCTTGGTGCCTGTTGGACTAGCGTCTGGATCGTCGGCGGCGGCATCTCCGGACTGCCGGAAGTCGGTGAAGGTCTTGAAGCTGAAATTTCGCGTGGAGCCGGTGGCGTAGCCCAGCAGGTAGTTTTGTGTAACGTTCCCACCGGGAAGACTTTGAGAGATGTTGCCGTCGTACAGATTCGTGGAGCGGACGTAGTCAAAGATCTCGACAAGGATCTGCCGCAGGTCATCGCCATATTTGGTCTGATAGTTTTGCGCCGGGCTGGCCGCAAAGCCGGGCATCGGATTTTGCAGAAGATTGTACAGATAGTTCAGCAGATCCTTGTTTTCCGTGATGCCGCTGATGTCCTGTGTGGAGTCGGCATTTTTACGCTGGAAGATGTATCTGCGCAGGCCACCCGATTTGCCGCCCTGCTGGCGCAGCGTGGAGCAGAAGGCCACGAGCTGGTCATAGGCGGTGCTGTAGCTGTAGTCCGCACCAGACTGGAGCACGCTTTTGTAATGGATGGGCCAGAGCGCGATCTTGGGCAGTCCGTGCAGATTCAGCTCCGGGGCACGGCTGTGGGCGGTGAGGAAGAAGCCTTTGCGCTGCAGCATGCTGTTGGCGCGCTGCAACGATATGTTGCTGCTGCTGTCATTGCCGACGCTGTCCTGCCAGTATTTGTTGAAGGTGCGGTCCTGCTGGAAGAGGTACTCGTCCAGATTGTCGTAAAGCCGCTCCTTGCGGTACTGGGCCAGCTGCACCTGGGCCATATTGGAGTCTGAGTAGGGCACGGTGGCGCTGTTGCTGCCGCCCACGCCGATTTTGGGTGTCAGGCCGTAGATGATGTCTTTGTCCTCCTTGGTGAGGGTCTTGCCGGGGAAAAGGATGGGGCTGAGAGCTGTGGTGGCAGGATGGCCGGGGTAGCGCTGCAGCTCGCCATTGGCAGGCTGGTAGCGTGCATAGCCGGCGTCTTCCTCATGGAAGAAGGTGGGCACGGCCCAGGCGGTGGGCTCGGAGGCGGTGTTGATGTTGACCTTGGTGGATTCATCGTCTCCCCAGAAGGCGATGCGGCCCACGATGGGATTGGCCGCAGTGGCGGGCACAGGACCGACAAACTTGTTGTCCGCATCCAGCGTGCCCAGCGTGCCATCTTGGAGCATGTAGAGCCACTCCACCGGCATGGGCAGGCGCTGGGAATCGCCACCGGTAGTCTGCACGCCGGAGAGTGTGGTGCCGTCTGCCAGCTTGCTGGTGTAGGAGAAGCCGCCCACGGTGTCTGTGCCCCCCGTCATGGCACGCGGATCAATGATGGGAAACTGCAGCGAGGTGGTGCCGTCTGCCGCCACACGGTGCACGGGGCGGTTGAGATCGACGTAGCGTGCCTTGAGATCCAGCCAGTTGGCGGGAGGTGCGTCGGAGATGAGCTTCTTCTCCACGTCCTTGCCACCGGGCACGACCATCTGGGAGCTGGAGTAGAGCTTGTAAGCAGCAAGGAGGTCCCCCGAGGCCTGATACTGGCGGATCATGCCCGGCTGTGAAGTCCACACCTCGCGGCCCTGGGTGCCTGTGGCTGGCGTGGTGCCTTTGCGCAGCTGCGAGATGGCCACATCCACCGCCAGGTCTCCGAGCTGCCGCGCCTGCTGGCCGCTGGCGTAGCGGCTGGCTCCTTTGAGCTCGGCGTCAGACACGGAGAAAACCGCGACCATGAAGGTGAGCATGAGTGCGAGCATGAGCACGACCACCACCAGGGCCATGCCCTGGCGGCTCTTGGAGAATGAAACAGCGTGGTATTTCATGGCAGAACGGAGGTTGAAAGGGAACGACGGCGGCGGAGGCCCAGCGCGGTGAGGCTGAGGAGGACAAGCAGCGCCCGCGAGGGCTCGGGCACAGCGGCGGTGATGTAGAGCACGCCTGCGGTGGTGAAGAGGTCCGTGCCCCAGCTCAGCGTGGTATCACTGAGCGCCGGAAGGCCGAGGTCTGTGGCGACATTGAAATCGCCGGCATCCAGCGTGCTCCAGTCGAGGAGATTGAAGACATCGCCATAGACGGGTGTGTAGTTTTTGAGGGAGATGTCCAGCACGCCACCAGCATGCAGGTGCAGCGTGCCGGTGACATTGATGAGGTCCACGCTAGGGGAGGCGGTGCTGCCAAAGGCGAGCACGTTTGCCGGCACGGTGGGGTCGCTGGTATTGCCAGTGGCGGCGCCGATCTGGAAGAGCGCGCGCGGCAGCAGGGTGCTGGCACCGCCAAGGAGTGTGAGGTCGCCATTGACCGTCAGCGTGCCCAGGCCATCGCCAGCCGTGGCGATGCTGGTGGGATCAGAGCTGGCACCGGCACTGAGAGTCACGGCGCCACCCACCCCGAGGGAGCCAACCACAGTGCCGGTGCCGCTGATGGCGCGCACGCCGGTGCTTCCATTCTGGGAATACCCTCCGGCGACGCCCGAGACATCGAGCGTGGCACCGGAGTCCACCTGAACCCATGAGGAAGCATTGATGCTGGCGCTGCCAGCAAGGGCCAGCGTGCCACCACTGAGGGTGGTCTTGCCAGTGTAGGTGACGGCACCACCGAGCGTCAGCGTGGTGCCCGTGCCGGTCTTGACCAGCGCGGTCTGCGCGGCAGCGCCGTCCTGGATCACTCCATTGAAGACTCCGGCACTGCTGACAGTGAGCGTGGAGGTGCCGGAGGCGGCCCCATTGGTGATGACCGCAGCTCCGGTGCCGGCGCTGCTGAGGCCGCCGATGGTTTCATTGTAGCCATTGAGATCATAGGTGCCGGCGCTGTTGCTCGTGGCATCTCCCAGCGTGAGCGTGGTGGCATCTGGCAGCACGCCGCTGGCTCCGTTTTTCAAGACGCCGCCGTTATAGACATTGGTGGTGCCCGCGTAGTTGTTGGACGTCTGCGAAAAGACGACGGTGGCGTTGTCAATATTGAGCGCCGCAGAGGCACCGGCGATCTGGCCGGTCACGTGAATCTCCCCGCCCGTGAGGGTGAGCGGACGTGAGGCGCGTGTGAGCGTGCCGCTGAGCGTCAGCACGGCACCACCGCTGTTTTTGATGATGCCGCCGCCCACACCACCCACGGTGATGCCTCGTGCGAGGGTGGCGTCTGTCAGCCCGGTGTACTCCAGCGTGCCGGAGGTGGTGGCGGTGCCGAGAGTGACCGCGCTCGTGGCAGTGCCCAGAGGCTGGGCAGTGGCAGCGGCAGCCAAGGTGCCGACCTTCAGCGTGCCTGCGCTGACCGCCACGGCACCGCTGAAGGTGTTGGCGGCATTCAGCGTCCAGGTGCCTGAGCCGTCCTTGGTCAGGCTGGTGACAAAGGAGGCATCGGCAATCACGCCATTGATGATGCCATTCCCTGCCCCGCCGATGAGCAGAGTGCGCACGCCCGTGGCTCCGGTGGAGTCGATGCCGCCATTGATCGTCAAGGTGCCGGACTGGGAGACGATCTTGCCATTGCCACCACCGCCGTTGACCAAGGCGATGGCGCCATTGATGACGTTGTTGCCTGCGACGCTGACGATGGCCCCGGGATTGGAGGCGGTATTGACCACGCTGCCATCGCTGCTGATGGCAAAGCTGATGCTGCTGTCCAGCGTGATGGCGCTGCTGGTTCCGTCGATGAGCAGTGCCGGGCGTGAGGCATTTCCAATGCTGACCGTCTTTGGCCCGATGCCGAGGGCGCTGCTGTTGGTGATGCGCAACGCGCCGCCGGTGATGGTGACATTTCCTGTGAAGGTGTTCACCCCGCTGAAGGTCACGATGCCGCTGGTGCCGCCGGAGCCGATGACGATGGCATTGGTGCCCGCACCGCTGCTGCTGATGACGCCGCTGATGTTCAGTGTGGAGTCAGCGCGCAGGATGGTGAGCGTGGCGCTGCCGCTGGTGGGATTGAGAGTGATGTCTCCACTCCCCAGGCTGCCGGTGGTGCCCGTTCCGCTGCTGGCTCCGATCTGCAAGGTGCCGCCGCTGATGGTCGTGCCGCCAGTATAGCTGCTGTCTGCGGTGAGGATGAGGGTGCCAGCACTTGTTTTGACCAGACCGCCTGTGCCGCTGATGCCGCCGGTGAGAGTCAGCGTGGCGGCGCTGGCTGCATCCACCGTGCCACCGCCGCTGAGAGCGAGCGCGGAGTCGATCCTGCTGGCGGTGCCGCTGGTGGTCTTGAGCGTGCCGCCATTGAGCTGGATGTTTTCGAGAATGCCGCTGAAGCCTGTGACATCCAGCGCCGCGCCCGCCGCCACCTGAGTGCCGCCAGTCGTGTCTCCCAGGGCGCTGGCACCGCCCAGCTTGAGCGTGCCTGCGCTGATGGTGATGCCGCCGGTAAAGCCCGCATTGTTTCCCGAGAGCAGCACCAGTCCCCCGCCCTGCTTGATGATGCTGCCTGAGCCGCTGATGACATTGGCAAAGCTGAAGTCCTCGGGGCGGTTGAAGATGAGCGTGCCGTTGTCGATGATGGCCCCGCTGCCGTAGGTGCCCACGCCTGCCGTGGCTCCATCTCCGAGGATCAGGCTGCCTGCGGCGATGGTGGTGGTGCCGGTGAAGTCATTGAAGCCGCTGTTGATGATGGTCAGCGATCCACTGCCCTGCTTGAGAATGGAGGTGCTGCCGCTGAGGCTGCCCACGCCGCTGAAGGTATAGGCCAGCGTGTTGTTGCTGACCGTGATGGAGTTTGGCGTGAGGGTTGTGGTGAGGTTGACATTGGTGGAGCCTGTGGCCGTGTCATCAAAGCGCACGCTGTCCACCACCGAGACAAACTGGAGGTAGCGCGTGGCATTGCCGCTGGTCGTTTCCTTCCAGTTCACCGTGCCGCTGCCGGTGGTGGGATCTGCGCCGTCATTGATGTCCCAGTCGCTGCTGGTGGCCCCGGTCCATTTGGGCACATCAAAGGCGGTGATGTTGAGCTGCAGGGTGGAAAGAGCGGTGTTGTTCACCAGAGCAGCCGTCACGCGCGCCGGAGTGCTGCCCAGCGCCAGCCCGGCAAAGCCGGAGCCGCCGATGCTGCCGCTGTAACGGATGAGGTCAAACACTCCCACGCTCAGCCCCGTGCCACTGATGTTGATGGTGCTGAGGCCGCCGGTGGTGAAGGTGGTGGTGCCGAGCACTGGCGCGGTGGGATTGCTGAAGCTGCCCAGGCTCAAGGACAAGACGGCTCCGGTGGATGAGCCAAGGGTGATGCTGGAGGCCTGCAGGGTCTGGCCTGCCGCCGCCAGCGAAAGCCCGAGCGTGGCCCCATCCGCAACGCTGAGGACTCCGCCACCAGTCTGCGCGGTGGTGAGATTCAGCACGCCCGCGCTGAGGATGGTGTCTCCGCTGTAGGTATTGGCGGCGGAGAGCGTCCAGGTACCCGTGCCAGCTTTGGTCACGCCCAGCTTCACGCCGCCATTGTCCGCGATGAGCCCGTTGACCGTGCCGCTGGCAGCGCCGTCGAGAATCACGGTGCGTGCGGACCCCGCAGCGGCATCCGCCTTGATGCCGCCATTCACCGTGAGCGATCCTGCACTGACGGAGATGCGTGTCTGCCCGGTGCCAAAGCCGCCGCTGGCAACGGTGATGCCGCCAGCAATGACGTTGTTGCCTGCAGTGCTGGCAATGGCGGGAGTGGTGGCGTCGTCATTGCTGGTGATGAAGCTCAGACTGGCAGCGAGGCTGAGATCCCCTGCACTGCCATCCAGCCTGAGGCTGGGCGCTGCAGTGGTGCCGCTGATCGTCACCGTCTTGCTGGCTGTACCCAGGGCGCTGCTGGTTTTGATGATGAGCGTGCCGCCGGAGATGGTCACATTGCCCGCAAAGGTGTTCGAAGTGCCAGAGAGAGTCAGCGTGCCGGCACCGGTTTTGATCAGCGCGAGGTTGTTCTCATTCGTGCCTGCACCGCCGAGGGCCTGCGCCCAGGTGACAGCGGCGGCGTTGTTCAGCGTCAGGGTGGAAATGCTGGCGGCACCGCCCACGATGCCATTGCTCAAGCTGCTGGCGTTTCCGCTGATCGAGAGCCCCGTAACTGTCTGATTGCTGGCGCCGCTGGCGTCTCCGAGCTGGAGCACGCCGCTGTTGGCCGCATTGCCAAACTGCAGCGCCGTGGCGGAGGACAGGCGGTTGTCTCCGCCCGTGAGGATGAGACGGCCGTTGTTGATGCGCGTATTGCCGGTGTAGGTATTGACGGCGGTGATCGTCAGAGTCCCTGCGCCCCCTTTGGTCAGCGCACCGGTGCCCAGCGTGCCGGTCTGCAGCGCCGTGGCAAAGGTGACGTTGTTGCCATTGGTGTCCGCCGTGGCCACGATGCCGTCGGCGATTTTGATTCTGGAGGAGAGATCCACCGTGGTGGCGGTGCCCCATTGCAAGCTGGAGGTTGCGGCAAAGGTAATGGTGCCGCTGCTGCCGAGAGCACCATTCACAAAATTCAGCGTGCCCTGATTGAGAATGACACCGCCGGTGAAGGTGCTGGCGGTATTGCTGAGCGTGAGCGCAGCGGAGCCGGTCTTGCTCAGCGCGAGATTGTTTTCATTCGTGCCGGAGCCGCCGAGCAGCCCCGCGTAAGTGACGGCGGCGGAGTTGTTGATGGTGAGGGTGGACACTGCTGCATTGCCGCCCACCACGGCATTGGTGGTGCCGCTACCGGCGATCGTGAGAGAGGTGGTGGTCTGATTCACCGCGGCACTGGCATCTCCCAGCTGCAGCACGCCGTTGTTGGCCCCCTGCCCCAGACCGATGGTGCCGGTGACAGCCAGGCGGTTGTCTCCGCCGCTGAGCACCACGCGGCCCACGCTGATCTTTGTCAGCCCGGTGTAGGTATTGGCTGCGGTGATGGTGAGGATGCCCGCGCCGGTCTTGGTAAGCGCGCCAGTACCAAGCGCACCTGTTTGGATGGCGGTGGCAAAGGTCACATTATTGGCTCCAGGAGCGATGGTGGCCGTGACTCCGTCTTCGATTTTGATCTGCGCGGACAAGTCCTGGGTGTTGGTGCCGTTCCAGGTCAGCGTGGATGAGCCCTGAAAATCCACCAGATTGGTGCCGAGAGAGCCTGTGGCGAATTGGAGGTCCGCGCCTGACTGCAGGCGGAAGCCGCCCGTGAGAGTGTTCGTCGTGGAGGTGAGCCTCAGTGAGCCAGGGCCGCTGATGCTGACGCCCTGTGTGCCGGCCAGGGATGCCGATATGATGGTCACATTGCTGGTGACGACGATGGAGGGCACTCCGGTGGAAGTAGCCAGCGTCAGCGTCCAAGGGCCGCCGGTGCCGTTGGCCAGCGTCCAGTTGTTCGACGGAGCGGAGTCGCCAATCTTCAAGGTGCCCACCGTGAAGCTGGCCCCCAGATTGATCGTACGCGCGGCGGTGATGTCCACGGTGCTGAAATCGGCCACGGCATCCGTGCCGCTGGCGATGATGCCGCCGGACCAGTTGCTGGTCGTGCCCCAGATGCCGCCGGTGCTGTTGGTCCACGTGCCGCTGGTCTGGGCTGAAGCCTGGGCCACCATCAGCAGGAGCAGTGAAAAGAGCAGTAAAGAATGCTGTGCGCGTCCAATGGCCGGACGTGTGAATGAAGAGGATGGATGAGAGGGGGGATTCATGGTCTGGGGGTGGCCTTGGGGCGGCCTCCGCCGTCTTTCGGGAGAAAGTGCGCGCGGTGTTTTTTTGAGGCAGACCTTCCTGTGTGCGGATCAGTCTCTGGGGGAGCGGGAGCCATCTCAGGCTGCCCTGCTCAGGGGATGGAGGCGCTGCCCTGCCGGGGCTCACGCATAGGCTCAGGCACGACAGCTCGCGGCCTGCGATATGGCGCAGAGCCGGCAAAGAGAACTGTGTGTCATCTGGAGCATGGTGCTTTTCTTCTGCCTTTCCCCTGTGCGGGGATTAAATATCCTACCTGTGTTGTATGGGTTAAATCCAATATCATCTTTGTCCAGTAGGATTTAGAAAAAACTTGTTCACCGCACACGCTTCTCAGCGATGAAAAAAAATCCGGCCCGGCACACTCTGGGCGCACCGGGCCGGATTGTTTAACACCAGATGGCTGCTGGTGGCTTATGCGCGCAGGATCAGAGATTGGGCGCGTAGGATTGCAGATGGCGGTAGCGTGCCAGGATGGTCTTCACCGCGCTGACCGTGGCTGCCACCTGGTGGGGCATGGGGGCCAGAGCGGGCGTTTCAAAGACGATCTCCAGCGGCTTGGGGCTCTGCTCGGGCGGAGAGGTGAGCATGCCCAGGTAGCCCTCACGGATGATGCCACGGTCCGCAAGGAAGCCGTCGATGACATGCGATTCATTGCGCGGCAGGATCGCTGCGGCTCTCTGCAGGGCGGGCTCCAGCAGATGCTCGCTGAGGAAGGAGCCTCCGACAAAGCCGTAGAGGCCGTCACTCTCGCTGTCCGAGTGCAGCGAGATGATGCCGTCATACTTTTCACGCCGCAGTTCGCTCTCCAGATACTGCACCTCGGGCTCGTCTGACTCGCTCCAGAACTGGCGGTTGAGGTCCAGCCCGTTGCTGGAGTGGCGCGTGTTGGAGCGGCGGCCCGTGGGATTGCACACGGGGTAGATGTGCAGCTCGTAGTCATGCAGTTCCACCGGCTGCTCGGAGGCCCAGCGGATGAGCTCAAAGGCGGCCAGGGTGCCTGCCTCTTCGTCGCCATGAATGCCGGCGAAGATGGCAAACTTGAATCCAAAACCGGGTCTCACCGGCTTGGAGATGATCTTGGGGATGAAGGTGCTGCGCTCGATCTCGGGCGTGTCTTCACGCAGCACGAAATGGCGGCGGCGTATGAGGGGGCGGGGAATGCTGTCCCCGGTATGAAGAATGGGTGAAGGAAGGGCTGACATGGTGCGGTGTGTTTCTAGGATCCAACTTTACTGCGGGCTTCGTCGGCGAGTGCCGTGGAGAGGTAGCGTTCACCCGTGCTACATCCTACGGTGACGATGAGCTTGCCCGCATTCTCGGGGCGCGCCGCCACCTGCAGCGCGGCCCAGACGTTGGCTCCTGTAGAAATGCCCACCAGCAGGCCTTCCTCGCGGGCGAGGCGCTGAGCGGTGGCGATGGCATCCTCATTGGTGACGGTGATCACGTCGTCGAGGATGCTGATATTGAGATTCTTCGGCACAAAGCCAGCGCCAGTGCCCTGGATCTTGTGCGGGCCGGGCACCACCGGCTGGCCTGCACGCGTCTGGGTGATGACGGGCGATGCGGCGGGCTCCACCGCGATGGACTGCAGCGCGGGCTTGCGCTCCTTGATCACCTCGCTCACGCCGGTGATGGTCCCGCCGGTCCCCACGGCAGCCACAAAGATGTCGATCTTGCCTTCAGTGTCCGCCCAGATCTCCTCGGCGGTGGTCTTGCGATGGATGGCAGGATTGGACGGATTTTCAAACTGCTGCGGGATCCAGGAGTTGGGGATCTCGGCATGCAGTTCGTTGGCACGCTCGATGGCCCCCTTCATGCCCTTGGGGCCGGGAGTCAGCACCAGCTCGGCACCCAGCAGGGCCAGCAGCGTGCGGCGCTCCAGGCTCATGGTCTCAGGCATGGTAAGGATGAGCTTGTACCCTTTGGAGGCGGCTACAAAGGCCAGTGCGATGCCGGTGTTTCCCGAAGTGGGCTCGATGATGGTGGTGCCCGGCGTGAGCACTCCGGCAGCCTCAGCGTCCTCGATCAAGGCGCGCCCGATGCGGTCCTTCACGCTGCCCAGGGGCTCTTTGAATTCGCCTTTGAGGGCAATGGTGGCGTTCACTCCTGCGGCGATCCGGTTCAGCTTGATCAGCGGGGTGCGGCCGATGGTTTCAACGATGCTGTTGTAGTAGGACATGGTGGTGCTGGCGGGGTTGAGGATGATGGGAAAAGTGGAGCGGAAAGGCGGAGGTTTATCTCTTGAGCTGCGCAGGAGTGCTGTCTGCGGCGAGCCGTGTCTTCTCCGTGCTCTCCACCTGCGTCACGCGGCCCTCGTGCACGATGATCTGCACCGAGCCGAAGCGCAGTGCGGACACCTTTTGTCTGACGATCTCGATCCAGGAATCGGCTTCGGATTCTGCGGGCTGATGGGACATGGCTTTCGGGAGGAAGCTGGGAGTTGCGGATGGGCGTGCCGGTGAACGGGCTCTAATAGCAGTTACAACGGATGTATTATTCTTAAATATACACTGTGCAAGTATGAATAAGAAAAAGTTTCGCGCCATGCAACAGGGGTTTTATCCTCCGAAACCACACCACAGCCACTCTGAGAACTCCGTGGTGCCATGGGCTTTCAATCCCCCCGGTGCTGAAGCGGAACTGGTGGGCCTTCCTGCCGGACAAGCCTCAAGATCGCACCGTCCTGTGCTGGACCGCCTGCGGCTCAGGCCACGGAATCCAGCAGCGTGGCCAGGAAGCCATCGGCCGGGTCCGCATGCTTTTCGCGTCCGGTTTTTTTCTTGGCCGTCTTTTTTGCGGCATGCTGCTGCTGTTTTCGCAGTGTCACCTCCACCACGTCTTCCAGAGTGTAGCGGTCCAGAATATTGGCGATGGCATTGCGCACATCGATCATGAGCATGCGCAGCCCGCAGTGCGTCTCGTCCGGGCAGGTGCACTTTTCATACTCCGTCTCACTGGCGCAGCCGATGGGGGCCAGCTTGCCGTCGATCAGGCGCACCACCTCGCCCATCTTGATGGATTTCATCGGCTTGGCCAGCCGGGTGCCGCCGTACTTGCCACGCAGGCTTTCCACATAACCCGCGGTGCGCAGCTCAAAGAGAATGGCCTCCAGAAACTTGAACGGCAGATGCTCCTGCTCCGCCAGGGTGGAAACAGAAATGACCCCCTCCTGCTGGCGCTCGGCAATGCCCAGCCGGATCAGGGTGCGCAGTGCATATTCACCTCGTTTGGTCAGTCGCATGGTTTGTGCCCATGAGTATGCAGCCCCAAGCCCCACGGGGCAAGTAGGATTATGAGGCAGCGCCTGCGCGAACCACGCAGCAAATCAGCACAGCCACCTCCGCTGCGTGAAATTAAATGAGTGATCGAACCACATAAACAACAGGCCGCTGATTGGTTCGAACCAGCCAGGGTGTTTCTCCATCGCAGGCCAGCCCTAAGCTGAAAAAAGTCACCCAGAATCACTGTCGGGATCAAGGGGTGTTTGTAATCATAACGTCGAACGGCACCGGCAGCCCATCGATGGGTGAAATCAACACGTTGGCGGGATGTATATCCCACACATCGATTCCTTCCTTGCGAAAAGACAAAGAGTTCTCATAGCCAATACCTGTCCAAGGAAGCAGCTCGAACTCCGCCAATTCGAAAGCCTCCTTCAGCTCCAAGAGAGTAGCTTTTTTCCCACTCACTCCAGGTTGAGTCGTCACAATCCTCCAATCGTGCGCTGCAGCGTTGCACAAACCTGCCAAAATCACATCATCACCAAAATGCTCGTTCTGTCTTTGCATTCTTGAGAAGTACTCAAGGGGACTCGCATTGTGCATGTAGGGCGTAGCATCTTCTTTCCAACTGACAGTATATCCCGACGAATTAATTTTGGTATACTTCCACCATAATCCAGTGCCGTCGTCAAATCTCACATCGTGTTCTCTGCCACCGGGACGAGCATCGTCAGCAGAGCTTGCGGCTAAAATCGAGCCGCTTTCTTTTGCCCATTGGATGAGCGCTTCCCACTCTTTTTCGAAGCGGTCAAAGTCATCGACTTCCCCATGAGGATATCCATTTGAGCATAAGCTTCCTCGGATGAATGCTGCCGCATCACCAAGCGAGCTTGACGAAGCTTTTGAGACAACTGTGCTAGGCTCATGTTCCTTATTAACAGTACCCATTTCAACGGAACATAAGCAACATCTTTTTCCACCCCAAAGGAAAAGAATGCCCGATGAAAAATCACCTTTCAACAGCTCATTTTCAAATATCAAAACCACTTACTTATGGAAGGCATCAATGGGTTTGGCAACGAGCTGTGCCTAGCTCCAGCCAAGCATCTGATTCCCCCCGCGATCTATCAGTGCTTTAGACTGATGATTAGTGATATAAATAGAAAAAGTGGAGGCGAGGGGAGTTGAACCCCTGTCCGAATCACCGTTGCCCGTAGCGTCTCCATGCTCAGTCTCATCTTTGGTCTCGGTGGGAGGCGGCTTGAGACAGCCTACTCTTCACCCAGCGTCCTGTTTGGTCTCGTTTGTGACCCGGTCGCCCGGCCGCCAAACCAGCCTGGTAGTGGCATCGTTCAGGCTACCAGACATTGCCTGAAGGATGTCGCAGTGCTTAAGCTGCGAGTGCTAGCTCGTTAGAGTTTGCATTTATGTTTTTGATCCGGTGTTTAACGAGGCCAACGAATCATCCTCGGCATGCAGCTCCGAACTAAGACGACCCGTCGAAACCAGTACGCCCCCGTTTTGGAGAGGACTCAGGATACCCCATCGCCGCCCAGGGTCAAGGTGGTTCGGTGTCTGGTTCGTCCTCGTCCTCCTACTCGTCCTCGATCATTGAACTTCCGCCAGCGGATGAGGACTATGAATGGCGATGGGTGGTCGTGGGAAGAGGCCTTTGTGAGGCTTAGGGGACGCCTGAGCGCCGTTGACCTGGATAAAGTGGCAGTACCGAGGACGAGTTCGAGTAGGAGGACGAGGACGATGGCGCTTCGATGCCGCTTCTTGACCGCCTGCCCCTTGTTTGACCTCCTGACCTCCTCTTGACGCCTTGACCTTCCGCATTCGTCATTCACCTTCACCGCCCCTCATGTCCGCTCTGAAACTCCACGACACCCTCTCCCGCACCGACCGCGCTGTCACGCCACTCGACGGCAAGACCCTGCGCTTTTACTGCTGCGGACCCACGGTGTACGGCCCGGCGCACATCGGCAACTTCCGCACCTTCGTGGCGCAGGACGTGATGCGCCGCGTGGTGGAGGCCTCCGGCACGCCCACCCTCCATGTGCGCAACATCACCGACGTGGACGACAAAACCATCCGCGACTCACAGAAGGCGGGGCAGAGCCTCACCGACTTCACCCAGGGCTGGACGCAGAAATTCCACGCCGACTGCGCCGCGCTGAATCTGCTGCCCCCGCACGTGGAGCCCAGCGCCGTGGCGCACATCCCGCATCAGGTGGCCATGATCGAAAAGCTCATCTCCGGCGGCCACGCCTACGCCGCTGCGGATGGCAGCGTGTACTTCCGCGTGGCCTCCTTCAAAGACTACGGCCGCCTCAGCCACCTGGAAGACCGCGAGCTGCGCCTCGGTGCCAGCGAGGCCGCCAGCGCCACCGACAGCGACGAATATACCAAGGACTCGCTCACCGACTTTGCCCTCTGGAAAGCCCGCAAGCCCGAAGACGGCGCCAACTACTGGCCCAGCCCCTGGGGCGAAGGCCGCCCCGGCTGGCACCTGGAGTGCAGCGCCATGATTCTCGAATACCTCGGCGAGGACTTCGACCTGCACAGCGGCGGCGTGGACCTCATTTTCCCGCATCATGAAAACGAGATCGCCCAGAGCTGCTGCAGCACGCACGGGAAATTCGCGCATCACTGGATGCACGTGGCCCACCTGATGGTGGACGGCGGCAAGATGAGCAAGAGCATCGGCAATCTCTACACGCTGGCCGATCTGGCCGCGCGCGGCTACACCGCCGCCGAGGTGCGCTACGTGCTCATCTCCGGCCACTACCGCGCCCCGCTGAATTTCACCATGCACAGCCTGGACTCCGCACGTCAGGCCCTGCAAAAGCTGGCCAAGGCGGACAAGGCACTCGCCGCCGTCTCCCCTGCCCTCTCCGCTGCAAACTCTGCCGGCCCCTTTGCCGAAGCCTGGGAGGTGCTGCTCAATGACCTCAACGTCCCCGGCGCCATGGGCGGCATCTTTGGCGTGCTGAACAAGCTCAAGCCCGCCGCGCTCTCCGCCGACGAAGCCGCCGCCGCACGCAGCGGACTGCACTTCATGCTCGGCGCCCTCGGCATCGTGCTGCCCCCCGTGGCCGACGACGCCGTGGCCGACGTGCCCGCCGAGATCCAGGCCAAAGCCCAGCAGCGCTGGGACGCCAAGCAGGCCAAAGACTGGGCCGCCGCCGACACGCTGCGCAAAGAACTCGAAGCCGCCGGCTGGCTCATCAAGGACAGCAAGGAAGGTTTTACCGTCGTGCCGAAGTGAGGCTGCGAAAGCACGAGCGCAAATTTGGACTGCGGTCGCGCAAGGAAGGCTTCACCGTGGTGCCAAAGTGAGGCTGCGAAAGCACGAGCGCAAATTTGGACTGCGGTCGAGCAAGGAAGGCTTCACCGTGGTGCCGAAGTGAGGCTGCGAAAGCACGAACGCAAATTTGGACTGCGGTCGAGCAAGGAAGGTTTTACCGTGGTGCCGAAGTGAGGCTGGGAAAGCCCGAGCGCAAATTTGGACTGCGGTCGCGCAGTGAGGCACGAACGAAGCTACCGCTTTCGAGCGTCTCGTGGCGTGCGTGAGGTCAGCAGCCCCCACGCACCCAGCACAAGGTAGGGCGCTTGGTCCTCCAAGCGCCGTCGAACGTCTCGCAGCCCGCGCACGCTCCCCCCAGCCCCCGCGCACCCATAGCCCGCTCACTCACCAACAGTCGCGGCTCCCTGCGAAAACCAATCCCTCCCAGCTCTCCCGCGTGGGCGCCAGCCTAGTGATCCGCACAACGCGAAGCCAGCCGAAGGCAATCCTCTGTGCGGCTCGATATACCCAGCGTTCTCACAGCCCCTTGGCATTCGCGCGTTTTTCTACGTGAAATAGCAAGCCTGTGCCGCCTGCTTTTTTGCATGCTTCCTGCATGACAAGAAATGAGCGCTGGATTCTGCGCTGCATGTTGTGGCTTGTTCATCAGGGTGCTTGCGTGCCGCACAGAGGACTGTGCGGACCACTATGCGGAGCCTTCCTTCGCATGCCTCGCGGCCTTCGCCCACCGTCCGGCCCACGGAAAGCGGTAGCTCCGTTCGTGCCTCACTGCGCGACCGCACTCCATATTCTGAGGTGCCCCCCATCTCGTTTTGTTTTGCTTTTTTCCGCAGGTCCGCAGAAAAAGCTGCGTTTATCTGCTCTCTCATTCCACCCACCACTCCGACCATGAAACGCATCGCCGCCCTCTGCCTCGCCCTCGCCACTCTCCCACTGCATGCCGAGGACTGGCAGCCTGAGGCGGGCTTCACCTCCCTCTTCAATGGCAAGGACCTCACCGGCTGGTGCTTCCGCGAGAAAACCAAGAAGGACGATCCGAACCCCGGCGCCATCACCGCCAAGCACGATGGCAAGACCGAGGCCGCCGATGCGGGCAAGTACATCGTCAAGGACGGCGTCATCGCCGTGACCTTCCCCACCGAGATGGACAAGCTCACCGGCCAGCTCTACACCGTGGCCGAGTTCCCCAAGAACTTCATCCTTAAGCTCGAATTCCGCGCCAGCGTGAACGCCGACAGCGGCATCTTCATCCGCAAGCCCCAGCTCCAGTGCCGCGACTACCTGGTGGCCGGCCCCTATAAAGAACTGAAAGCCTACAAGCCCCAGGAGTGGAACCAGATCGAAGTCACTGTGAAAGACGGCGTGGCCCACTGCACCTGCAACGGCGAAGTCCTAGAAGACGCTCTCAAGCTCCCCGCCACCGGCCCCATCGGCCTGGAGGGAGACCGCGGCGTGATGGAGTACCGGCATATCCAGATCAAGGAAGTGCCGTGAGAGGAGAAGTGAGCGAGGGGGATGCGGGCAGATTTACGATTTTTGATTAATTATTTGGCTGAGACCGCCATGCACTCCGGCTCTGAAATCATCAATCGTAAATCATAAATCATAAATCATAAATGCCCCCGCCTCCGTGCTAGATAGGCTCCTCGGCGGTGGTATCAATATTGAGCCTCTCTGGCAGCCCGCCCCCCATCCCCCAGCGAAAAACCTCTACCGCCGCGAATTTCCCGGCGACCTCGGCATCTCCGCCGTGGCGGATGAATAGGCGCAGGCAGCAGGCGGAGGCAGGACACACCCAGATCAGCGGGCCCCAGAACTCTCACGTTTTCCAGCCAGAAAGAAAAACGCCCGGTGCCGCGCCCGGTGCTTCTCAATGAGCGATTGAATCCACGCGGAGTCGGGAGCCACGGAAATGCCGCGATAATGCCGCATCTTGTCACGCCCGAGCTCGAAGCTGGCCCGCGTGTTGATCCCGAGCACCAGACCGTGCTTTTCGATCAACGGGCCGCCGCTGTCTCCGGGTGTCAGCTCCGCAGTGTGCTCCAGCGGCCGCCAGCGGGCACCGGGAGGATTTGCCATCACGGGGCCCAGGCGGGTCACTGAGCCGCCACTGTAGGCGATCACAGGGCGTTTCTCGCTCGCATTCCCGCAGGTAAAGATCTGCGAGCCGTTTTTCAGTTCGTCAAATCCAGCGAGCTTGTAAGTCTGGTACGGCGTCACGGGAGCGTGGATCAGGGTGAGATCGGGCTCGCCCTTTTCGACGCGACCGCGCCAGACAATGTCCGGCGTCAGGCAATGGAGCTCGCCGTCCGAAGCCAGGGCGACAAGGGCAAGCCTGGGCCTGTGCGCGCAATGACTCGCGGTCAGGAAATAGCCATCCGATGTCACCGGCACCGCCATGCCTTTGCCCAGCGCGCCTTTCGTCTCCGCGACAATCTCAAAGGTTTTTGACCTGTCTGTCTCCGCGCTTTTGACGAGGGTCACGTCCATGGCGCTGCGGGACTGAAACAAGACCGCCCACCGGAGGGCCGCATAGTCCAGCGCCCTGGCGTCTCCGATCTTCCGATGTGTCCATTCCCTGAGGCCGGCAGGCCGCCGTGCATTCAAAATGGCCGTGGCGCGCTGCATATCCCGTTGGCTCAGCGGCAGCGCCTCGGGCTCTGCCATGCGGCCACCGCGAAAAGGGACGCACGATTCGAGCAGGGCTCCCACGCTCAGAATGCCCAAGGCCTGAAAAAAAGAGAACCTCATAGGCCGATCCGCCGCCCTCGGTTGAGAAGAAACAGGATGTCCTGACGATTCTGCAGAGCCGAAGTGATTTTGATGATCGTTTTCATTGCTCAATTTCTCTGCACGTCATCCACTTCAAAGACACAGCCACGCGTATTACCGGCAGCGTCTTTGAATAGCGAGACAAATCCGCACGGAAGCATGCTCCACTCACGCCAAGCGCCCGCTTTTCTCCTTCTGGGAGGCTGTGGCTGACGCAGCCCCGTATTATGCTTGAGTTTCACCCCCGTACGGCCATGAGGTGTGCGCAAGATGCGCCGCTGCGTGGCGTAGCTTTCATACCCCCATCCCCCCATGAAAAACCTCTACCGCCGCGAATTTCTCCGCGACCTCGGCATCTCCGCCGGGGCGCTGCCGTTTCTTGCCGGGCTGCCCAGTCTGACGGGTGCGCCCACGCCGCAGCGGAAGCAGAGGCTCATCATCATGTTTTCGCCGAACGGCACGCTGCCGAATGAGTTCTGGCCGGACCAGGAAGGGGCGGACTTCAGCTTCAAGTCCATCCTCAAGCCGCTGGAGGCATTCAAGGACAAGATGCTCATCCTCCACGGCATCGCCAACAAGGTGAAGGGCGATGGCGACAGCCACATGCGCGGCATGAGCTGCCTCCTAACCTGCGACGAACTGCTCAAGGGCAACATCATGGGCGGCGGCGGCAATCCCGCCGGCTGGGCCAGCAGCATCTCCATCGACCAGGAGCTGAAAAACTTCCTGCAAAGCCGCAAGGAAACCAAAACCCGCTTTGGCTCGCTGGAATTCGGCGTGGCCGTGCCGGAGCGCGCCGATCCCTGGACCCGCATGTGCTACGCCGGCGGCAACCAGCCCGTGGCCCCCATCGACGACCCGCACCAGATTCTCAAAAAGGTGTACGGCAAGATGAAGGACAAGGACAGCCTCGTCAGCATCCTGGATGACGTGCGCGACGACCTGAAACGCATCTCCTCCAAGCTCAGTGCGCGCGACAAAGCCCTGCTGGACCAGCACATGACCCTCGTCCGCAGCATGGAGCAGGACCTTGCCGAAGCCGACAAGCAGGGCAAGCTGGCCCACCCCGTGCCGCAGGTGGACCCCAGCATCGAGCTGGTGAACGACAACACCCCGCAGATCAGCCGCATCCAGATCGATCTCCTCGTCAACTCCCTGGCCAACGACATGGCGCGCATCGGCACTCTGCAGTACATGCGCAGCGTGGGCATGGCGCAGATGCGCTGGCTCGGCGTGGAGGAGGGCCACCACTCCCTCTCCCACGACCCCGACGACAAGAAGGACAGCTACGAAAAGCTGCTCAAAATCAACACTTGGTTCGCCGGAGAATTCGCCTACCTGGCCAAGCGCCTCAGCGAGACCCCCGAAGCCACCGGCGGCGGCAGCATGCTGGACAACACCCTGCTCGTCTGGACCAACGAACTCGGCAAGGGCAACACCCACACCCTGGACAACATCCCCTACATCATGATCGGTGGCGGATGCGGATTCAAGATGGGCCGCAGCCTCAAGTTTGACAAAGCCGCCCACAACCGCCTCTGGATGGCCGTGGCTCAGGGCATGGGCCACGACCTGCAGACCTTTGGCAAAAAGGAGCTGTGCGAGGGCGGCGCGCTGGCCCTGAGCTAGGGCCCCCGCGGCCACAAGGCGCCGGGGTCTCCTGACCCCATGCCTGGCACACACCTCCCACCCGCCGCTCTTCCTCCCCACCCGGCCCATACACGCCCAGCGCCTAGGCGCGCGCCCCCAAAGTGGTCCGCACAACGCGAAGCCAGCCGAAGGCAATCCTCTGTGCGGTTAGTGAGCCCCCTGAACTGCTAGACATGAGCGAGCTTCGTAGAAACCCAATGCTGATTGTCTGATGTTGTGGTGAAGGGCCTGCGCGGAGGGTGTGGGCAGAGAAGCACGTACTGGGCAGCGCGTGCCGCACAGAGGACTGTGCGGACCACTTTGCTGGCGCATGCTCGTGTAACCCAGAAGCATGTCTGCTCCCCAGCCCCGCCAAGACTCGAATCGCCCTGCCCCTCCTCCCGCCTTGGCGAGGAATCCTTAACCTCTCCAAAACAAACAACTGTTTACTTGAACAGCATTCAAATGAATGCATACTTGCGGAATGAGACACAGCATCCACGATATTTGCGAAATGGCATCAGCAATCGGCGGCACTCAAATCGCCGCCCGGCAATGGCTGGAAGCAGGCTTTTCCCCTGGCGATGCCGCCGCCTACACGCGCGCCGGATGCTTTGATGTGGACCGCACGGCCAAGCTCAAGGAAGCCCAAATCGCCCCCCACCTGCTGGCCTCCAGCGGCCTGGCCTGGGACTACTGCAGTGGCTGCGTAACGCTGACAGAGTTGCAAAGACTCATCGTCCCAGATACCCGGGGCTGCGCTCTGCTGCTCAACTAAGGTCTAGTCTCAGGCTCTTGCCAGGAGCAAGAGCGTGCCGCTCATATGCACCAATGTGGAACGATTGCATCGTTTCACCTTCAAGTCACTCGACAGGCGGACTGCTATGGCATCATGCCAAAAAAGCGGCTGCCCCATGATTCAAGAAACGCTTTAATCGTTAGTTTTTAATTACCCCAACTCAGGGAGTGAAACTCCCCTTTGCGCAGTCCAAACGTAGTGCCCTGCACCATTTGGTAACTTTTCGCCCGTTTCACAATTCCGCACCTCATTGAGGATCAATACGCACATCGGTGACTCAGGAGCCAATACACTCTGAGCCGTTGAAAGGGGCAGGATGGAGGCACGCCGTTGAAACCACCGGGGCGTGTCGAGCCCTGAGATCTGCCACTCAAGCTCCAGCATCATCCCAAGTTCTCATCACGCCCCCTGAGCTGATCTTGTTGGAGGCGGCAAGCGGAGCCGTGACTCAGCACACCCATAATGAAACGCTTATTTCGTTTCATTAAAGGCCGCATTCCCACGGAATTCACCGCTAGCGGACGCAGCCGGTCATCCAGTATCCGGGGCATTCCTGCCCCGTCTGATCAAACGCCGCAGCAGCCCAACCATGCCCAAGCCAGGACCCGACTGGCAGCCGCTAGCCATTGCTGCATCTCGAATTGTAACGTTTTACCCGTTTCTATAACCAGCACCTCCCAAGCCATCCACCGGCAAAACCCACCCACTCTCAGCGCCCCCAAAGCAAGATATGGTTCCCACCTCTCCCACAGCCTTCGGCACCTGCAACCCATCCCTTCGGATCCTGGATGAGACAGCGTGGGGGCTGTATTTCGGATAACGCCCAGCCAGCCACTTCATCGTTTCCACCCACGCGGCAGCCACGCTGGGGACTGATCGCAGGCATCATCTCGGGCCTGTGACGGGCACCGGTCGGAATGGACAAGTTACTCACCTTGCGGACTGAAACGAGAGCGGCCCCATTGTAATGATAGAAAGGTTTGAAAAACGTTATCATTGATGCTTAAACGATTCATTACCAATCTTGTGAATAAGAACCCTCAGGCATCACAGCGTTACATAAAAGTTACTGATGGCAGCAAATCCCAGGAAAGCTGCAGACTGTTCACAGACTAACAAGCTGTGAATACTTCCCCTTTGGAACGCCTCAAGAGTAACGTTTTTAACGATACACTTTCCTCAATTCTCGCCTCGTCCTTGCCCAGCAATCGCAGGCCGGAGCGGCTCGGCACCCAAGGAAAGGGCAGCAGTGAGGGTGTCGGGTGTGCGGATCAGGAATGAGCGGAGGCTTGTCAGGGACGACCCCAAAACGTTACCATAATATCGTTTCATTTTACCCCAAGCTAAGGAGAACACAGGACGTGCGATGGCGCTCTCGGAGAGAGCGCACCACTCCGCGCCGGGCGGCAGTGGGCTGGGGGGCCTGCGGGAGGCGGCTGCTTGGGGACAAGCAGCCCAACCCTGCTCCCGGCATGCGCCGCGCACCTGGGTGCTTGGGAAGGGGGGCTATCTCCGGCCCGCTGTCTGGCGGAGGGGGATCGTCCCGATCCCTCACGCTCTCGCAATACCCCGCATTCTCGCCTTTCCACAAAACCGAGCCTCCCGCCCCTCCCAGCGCCCGCGCGTCTCCGCGAAGCCGCTGCAGGTAGGGGGATCAAGATGATCACCCTCCGTCGGCACGCGCCTCAGCCTTCAGACCCATTTTCATCGCATCAGGGTATGAGAGAGCCCGCCGGCTGGAGAGCGGCGTCGCCCCCGGCTTGGGGACGGGCAGCCCCGCCTGAGATGCCCTCCCCTGCCCCGGCCTGCATCTTCCTGCCAACCTTTGCTGGACACCGCAGCCGCCTCCGCTAAGGCAGAAGGCATGGCTATCACAGGCGGCAAACTTTTCATCACAGGTCATCGGGGTCTCGTCGGGCGCGCGCTGCTGCGTTATTATGAGGACAAGCCCCAGTGGCAGATCATCACCCGCACCCGCGAGGAGCTGGACCTGCGCGATCCGCATGCCACGGACGCCTTCTTTGCCGCCGAGAAGCCGGACGCCGTGATCCTCTCCGCCGCCAAGGTGGGCGGCATCAAGGCCAGCTACACCCACCCGGTGGACTTCCTGCTGGACAACCTGCAGATCCAAAACTGCGTCCTCTCCGCCGCGCACCGCTTTGAGACGAAAAAGGTGCTCTTTCTGGGCAGCACCTGCATTTACCCGAAGGCCGCTGAAATCCCCATCCGGGAAGACAGCCTCATGACCGGCCCCATGGAGGAGACCAATGCGCCCTACGGCGTGGCCAAGATCGCGGGGATCAAGCTCTGCCAGGGCTACCGCCACCAGCACGGCCGCGACTTCATCTGCGCCATGCCGGCCAATCTGTACGGGCCCTACGACAATTTTGACCCCGAGCACTCCCACGTGCTGCCCTCCCTGATCCGCCGCTTTCACGAGGCGCGCCTGCAGAGCGCCCCCAGCGTGACGCTGTGGGGCAGCGGCAATCCGAAGCGGGAATTCCTCTTTGTGGACGATCTGGCCTCCGCCTGCGGCTTCCTGCTGGAAAACTACAGCAGCCCCGACATCATCAATGTGGGCTGCGGCTGGGATGTCAGCATCCGCGAGGCGGCGGAGATCATCCGTGGCATCGTCGGCTACGAGGGGGAGATCCGCTGGGACACCACCCAGCCGGATGGCAACCCCCGCCGCCTGCTGGACGTGAGCCGCATGGAAAAGCTGGGCTGGAAGGCCCGCACCGACTTCCGCGAAGGCGTGGCCCGCACCTACCAGTGGTTTTTGGAAAACCGCGCCACCGCCCGGGTCTAGACCTGCTCTCGAACAGAATGTCCGATTGAACCGGCGAGCGCAGCGGCCCCAGTGGCAAGGCGGGAGCGCCGCCTGCTATTTGAAAATAACAGGCAAGCGACCCACGCAGCCCATTGGGCCGCTCCGCCGCCCGGGCAAGGTGACAGGCTATTCGAGAACAGGTCTAACTTTCATCCGAGCTGCAAAGTCAGGCTGGACACTCCAGCGCAGCAATGCCAATTGGAGGACCACCCATGGCCATCCAAGCTTTCCGTCCTGTCCTCATTACCCGCAATACCTGCCGAATCTGCGGCTCCCGCAGCCTCACCCCTGTCGTCAGCCTGGGAGATCAGTTCATCGGCGGAGTTTTGGCGAGTGCAGACGGCAGTGCGCTGGTGAAGCGCAAGGTGCCGCTGGACCTCGTGCGCTGCGACCCCTCCCAGGACGAAAACGCCTGCGGCCTGGTGCAGATGCGCCACTCCGTGCCGCCCAAGGTGCTCTACCACCGCTACTATTACGAGTCCGGCATCAATCAGTCCATGATCGACAACCTCACCGGCATCACCAAGCTGGTGGAGGAAACCGTGACGCTGAAGCCCAAGGACATCGTGCTCGACATCGGGTGCAACGACGGCACCCTGCTCTCCAGCTACCGCACGCAGGGCCTGCGCCACATCGGCATCGACCCCTCAGACGTGGCCCTCAAGGCGCGCGCCAAGGGCTTCACCGTGGTGAATGACTTTTTCACCGCCCGCGCCTTCCGCAGCGAGCACCCCACGGAAAAGGCCCGCGTGGTCACCAGCATCTCCATGTTCTACGATCTGGAGAACCCGCACGCCTTTGTGCAGGACATCGCCGATGTGCTGGCCACGGACGGCATCTGGATCCTGGAGCAGAGCTACCTGCCCGCCATGCTGGACATCAACAGCTTTGACACCATCTGCCACGAGCATCTGGAATATTACTCGCTGGCCGTGCTGGAGCGCCTGTTTGGCGATCATGGGCTCGAAGTGATCGACGTTCATCTCAATGATGTGAACGGCGGCAGCTTCCGCCTGGTGGTGGCCAACGCCGGCCAGGTCAAGCCCTCCCGCGAGGCCGCCGCCCGCGTGCAGGAGCTGCGCATCCGCGAGTTTGAGATGGCGCTGGACTCCGACGCGCCCTACGCCGTCTTCCGCGACAACATCGAGCGCATCCGCACCGATCTGACCGCCTTCCTGCAAAAGGCCAAGGCCGAAGGCAAGGTGGTGCACGGCTATGGTGCATCGACCAAGGGCAGCACCACGCTGCAATACTGCAATGTGACGCCCGACCTGGTGCCCTTCATCGCCGACCGCAATCCCATCAAGTGGGGCAGCTACACCATCGGCACGCACATCAAGATCATCTCCGAGGAGGAATCCCGCGCTGCCAAGCCGGACTACTACCTCGTGCTGCCGTGGCACTTCATGCCCGAGTTCCTGAAGCGCGAAAGCGACTTCCTGGCGCGCGGCGGCAAGTTCGTGGTACCGATGCCGCAGGTGCATCTGGTGGGTGCGTGATGCGCGCAGATAGGTCTTTTCAAAACAGCTCCGGTGCCGCAAGGACCGGAGCTTTTTTATTTGGAGTGTGGTCGCGGAGGGAGGAACGACCGCAGCTACCGCTTTTCGTGGGCCGAGTAGAGATGCGAGTGCCTGGGAGTTTTCGAAGGCAGAGGCTCTCGCCGGGCATGTGACACTCGCAGGCCGGGGAGCCCACGCAGGCCACGAGACGCTCGAAAGCGGTGGCTCCGATGCAGGCTTGCGCCTCGCATCTGCGCAACCGCACTCCAAATTCGCGCTCGTGCTTGCGCCACCTTTACGGCACTCTTGAGCCCGGCCCCGCCCCCTCACCCTTTCACCCATTCTGCAATGAACCAGCCCAAGGTATACGACAAAGCAAAGTGGCACTTTGAGACCGTGGACCAGCATGGGCTGCCCGAGGAGCATGCCTCGCATCACATCGTCTTTTTCTTTCGCTGGTGCATTGAAAACGACTTCGTCAGCGAGTGGCTGCGAACCGAATGGCCTGAAGACTATGCCGCAGTGCGCGACGGCCAGCTCAGTGCCCTGGACTACTTTGAGAAGCTGGACCTCTGCCTCATCGATGACATGCTCACGGATGAGGGCAATGCCTTTGCCTCGGCTTACTTTGAGTACGAAACCGGACGTTACATCGACGATCTACTTGCCACCCTCAAAGGAGACCTGCCTTCGGAGTATCACATCCCCTTCAACGAGGATACCTATGGGCGTCTCAGGCAGGTGATGGACAGTCGCTATGCCGCGTGGAAGACCGGAAACGTGGCCAGTGTGTCCAAAAAGCGCAAGTGGTGGCAGTTCTGGAAATGAATGCGGCTGCAGCGCATCCCTTCCACATCCGCTTGAATCCCGCGCCACGCTCGCTCGTCTAGCCTTTGCATGGAAGACAAGCCCGCTCCCATGACCAACACCAGCGCCCTGCGGCGGCTGCTGGGGTTTGCGCAGGGGCATTGGCGGATCGCGCTGCTGAAGCTGGCGCTGGCAGTGGGGACACGGGGCTGATCTATGTGTTTCCGGGGATTGTGCGCTGGTTTGTGGATGAGATCATCCCGCAGCGACGCGGCGATCTGATCCGGCGCATGGGCGGCAAGTTTGTGGTACCGATGCCGCAGGTGCATCTGGTGGGCTGAGCTGCTTTTCCAAGCCAAGGTTTGTGCTGAGAGCGAATCATTTGGCGCCACTCAGCCAATCCTTGGGAACGAAGAGCCGGAGTGCGAGACCGGCGGCTGTGGGATCGATCCCACAAACGAAACCTGGACCACCAATCCAAAAACACCCCTCGGCTTCGCAAGCAGAGTGAGCGTCAGGGGCCAAATATGCGAAGCATTCATCCGATACGCGAATGACACTGCTTGCATTGGTAGTCACATTCCAGCGAAACAGCTGAGCTTGATCGATCAGAAACAGAGTTTCTTTGTCTGGATTGGGCAGAATTTTTAACAAGCCGCTTCCGTTGATTTGAAACGCATTCAGCGGCTTGAGCTGAGGAGTCCCGCCTGGAACAAGCTCTAAAAAATCAAAAGCATACTTTTCTGAATCATATGTCGTCGCGAAATACCGGCCTTTTACGGTCGCCAGTGTGACAATTTGGTTCTTTGTCAGCAAAGTTTTCCTTTCTCCTGCATTGGAGAAGAGCCAGCAGCGATTGCCAAACTCGCCGTAGGCATAGGCGCAGAGCCAGTCTTTTCCCACGGGCATCATGTGAGTGGGTTCTTTGAACATTTTGTTGATGCGTGTCATGTCCGTATCGAAGCTGACCTTCTGCGGACGCCACTCCTGGGTTTCTGGATAGGCGAGCCTGCGAACCCGAACGGCAAGCTTGCCGTCTCGAACGGTGACGTCACACATCGGCCATCGATCCACCGGAGCGATGAAGTTATTGCCCAGTGCCTTCCATGCGTCCTGAACCTCGCTGGCCGTCACCTTGTAAAACTCGGACAGGGTGAGCGCGGCAGGTGTGTGCTCTTCAGCCACCACACCTTGCGCAACAACCCCAACCCAACAAATGATGATCGTCAGCAAGGGAACGCTGCGAAATGCGCATGAATTCATCAGAAACTGAGGATGTCATATTGGCGGTTGAACTGCCAGCTTTTTGCATGGCGGCTCGACTATTCCTCTTCCAAACAGGTTTGCGCGACGAACACCAACATGTGCTTGGATTCCACATCCGCTTGAATCCCGCGCCACGCTCGCTCGTCTAGCCTTTGCATGGAAGACAAGCCCGCTCCCATGACCAACAGCAGCGCCCTGCGGCGGCTGCTGGGGTTTGCGCGGGGGCACTGGCGGATCGCGCTGCTGCAGCTGGCGCTGGCAGTGGGGGCACGGGGCTGATCTATGTGTTTCCGGGGATTGTGCGCTGGTTTGTGGATGAGATCATCCCGCAGCGACGCGGCGATCTGATCTGGCGCATGGGCGGCATGAGGCGCTGCTGCAAGCCTGCCCGCATTACCGCGAGATGGCCTCACTGGCCTTTGAGGGCGATGAGGATACAGGTTTTTTAAAAACGGCATGAGGTAGGTGGCGCGGCGTGAGCCCGTGGGCGAGTGAAGCGCTGGAAGGCGGGGGCTTTGCGGTAACGCGGGTGCGTGGGACGTTGCGTGCACGTGAGGGATCGGGACGATCCCTCTCCGCCGGAGGCTTCGCCCACGGCAGCTTCGTCCCAGCGACGGAGGGGGATCATCTTGGTCCCCACACAGGGCGCTTGTTTGCACCCATCCAAGCCCTCAGCGCAGCGCCTCGCCCCCCTCACTCACCTGCACATGGGCTGCCGGTGCTCTCGGCCTGGAGGTCCATGTGTTCAGTGTCCAGATCAGCGGGCGGGCCGGTGTGGGACACCATGTGGCGAAATTTCGTCGTGGGCTCGTCCGGGGTCAGGTTCGGCACGGCTTCCAAGGTCAGGTGCAGCTCCGCCAGCGGCCAACCGGTCGTGCGCAGGCGCTCCTCCAGGCGGCGGCGTGCGGCTTCCACATCCACCACGGTGCCCGGGATCGACTCCAGACGGATGATGAGGTGATTGCGCTCCACCTGCACAGCCTGCCATTCCCGCACCTCGCGCAGCGGGTCAAAGGCATGCTGAAACGGATACTCCAGCAGCGCGCGGTAGCCTTGGGCTATGTGCAGCCAGAAGACATCCTCCGTGCGGCCCCGGATCGTCTGCAGGCGTGGCAGACGGCTGCCGCAGCCGCAGGGCTCCGTGGCCATCGTCACCCCGTCTCCCAGCTCGTAGCGGATGAAAGGCTGCACGGTGTTGGCCAGATTTGTCAGCAGCACCTTGTGGCCTGGCTGGCCGGGCGGCACGGGCTGGTTGTGTGCGTCCACCACCTCCAGGATGGCCCAGTCGCTGTTGAGATGCGCGCCGGGCGCGGTGGGGCAGCCATTGCTCAGAAACAGGCACTCGCCGCAGGCGTAGTTGTCCAGCACCGGCACGCCAAAGGCATGGCGCAGGCGCTCGCGCGTCTTGGCGGTCAGGGGCTCGCTGCAGGTGATGAGCCGCTCCAGGCGGGGCAGGTGCAGTTCCTCATCATTCAGCGCCAGCAGCTCCAGGGTGGAGGGCATGGCCGTCAGCACGCTGGGGCTGAACTCATTCAGCTTGTCCAGCAGGCGCGGGTCATTGGCAGGCACAAAGAGAAAGCGCATGCACCAGTGCAGGTAGCGCGGCAGGTGCTGCCACACGCATGCGGAGGGAAAGAACCCCTGCGCGCTGCTCAGCACCGCCACCCGTGTGGGCCGCAGCAGGCGGCGCACCGTCTGCACCAGGCGCCCCACCGCGCTTCCTGCGCCGGCCGCTTGGCCGCGTGTCAGTTGAAAGGCATACAGCAGGTCCAGCACCTGCTGATTTTGCACGATCAGCGCCGGCTGCCCCTGGCTGCCCGAGGTGTGCGCCACTGCGTACTTGCCCAGAAAGAGGCGGCCCGCATTCGCGGCGTCTGACATGAAGCCCTCCACCCCCGCGCGTGTCACGGCCGGGTCCGTCACCACCGCATCAAAATGCGCCATCATTTCCGCCTTGGTGGTGATGGGAAAGGCCTGCAGGTCCGTGCAGTCCTCCGGCAGGTGGCGGAATTTCTCCCGGTAAAAGGCGGAGCCCGCACGTGCCTGGGCCAGCAGCGCGCGCAGGCGCTCCTGCTGCGTCCGCTGAATCGCCTCCGGCGCCTGCCGCGAGGGCGCGAACTGGCGCAGGGCCCACAGCGTGCGCTGGATCAGCTGGAAGAAGCTGGCGAAAGGAGCGCTAGTTGTGGCATTTGTCGCCATGGGCTGTCATGGAAAGTGGGGCTTGGATGTTGGATTTAGGATTTAAGACAACCTCTGAGAAATAGCATAAACGGTGCCTGAATGTCTCGAAATTAATTGTAACAGTCTGGTGGCAAACTCGTTGCGCTGTTACCGGTTCCAAATCGCCCTCGCGCTTTCGCAGCAGGATATGGAACCGGAACGACGTGGAGATAGACAGCCGCAGGCTGCCCGAAGGGCGAGCGCAGCGAGTCAATGCGGTCGCGGAGTGAGGCACGAACGCAGCTACCGCTTTTCGTGGGCGGGATGGCTGGCGAATACCTTGGAGCCATGAGAGGCAGAGGCTCTCGCGGGGCATTGGGCACTCGCTGGCTGGTCAGCCCACGTGTGCCACGAGACACTCGAAAGCGGTGGCTCCGATGCAGGCTTGCGCCTCGCATCTGCGCAACCGCATTGATTGATTCGCTGCGCTCACCCTGCGGGCTCCTTTCAGTCGTCTGTCTCACTTCGTTCGGCTCGCTGCGCTCACCCCTTCGGGGCAGCCTGCGGCTGTCGATCTCCGCTTCGCTACGGTTCCAAATCGCCCTCGTGCTTTCGCAGCAGGATATGGAGTGCGGTCGCGGAGTGAGGCACGAACGCAGCTACCGCTTTTCGTGGGCCGGACGGCTGGCGAATATCTTGGAGCCATGAGAGGCAGAGGCTCTCGCAGGGCATGGGGCACTCGCTGGCTGGTCAGCCCACGTGTGCCACGAGACGCTCGAAAGCGGTGGCTCCGATGCAGGCCTGCGCCTCGCATCTGCGCAACCGCATTGATTGATTCGCTGCGCTCACCCTGCGGGCTCCTTTCAGTCGTCTGTCTCACTTCGTTCGGCTCGCTGCGCTCACCCCTTCGGGGCAGCGTGTTGACGTGGATGTGCGCAGGCGCTGGATGATGCGGGAGGCCCGGCTTTGTGGACACGCGAGAACGCTGGGCGTTGTGAGAGCGTGAGGGATCGGGACGATCCCTCTCCGCCAGAATGCGGGCTGGCAGCGTGTGATGGCGGCCTCACCCAGCAGACCTGTTTTTAACTTTGCGTGGTCTAACTTCCCCCCCGCCCTTACTTCTGATAAATCGGCAGAAAGTGGTGATGCACGCTCAGGCTCAGCAGGGCCAGTGAGGTGGCATACACAGCGCCGGCGCTCTTCTCGTTGCCATTGCGTGGGTACCAGCTGCCGTCCTGGCCTTGGGCGGAGATGAGGGTCTGCTCGGTCTTCTGGCGGGCGGCGGCGGCAAAGTCTCCGCCGCGCTGGTACATGCCCTGCGCGTAGTAGTAGCAGCCGTAGAAGAACCAGGGCTCATTGATCTCGGGCGGGGATTTCACCAGCCAGTTGGCCGAGCCGTGCACCTCGGGGGCCTCATACTGGCCGCACACCTGCAGGGAGAGCAGGCCCGCAGCCGTGGTGGAGAAGGTCTGGCGGCCGCCGTAGGGCTCGTAGCTGAAGGCCGCGTTGTCGGCCTTGGGATTGCCATTGGAGTCGCGCTCCACGCGGTAGCTGCGCTTGATGTAGGCCACCGCGTTGTCGATCGCGCCCTTCGGCACGTCAAATCCGGCGTTCTTCGCGGCGCGCAGGGCCATCACCTGCCACACGCTCACGGAGATGTCGCTGTCACTTGAGCTGGGCTCATAGCGCCAGCCGCCGCGGTTGGCCTCGCTCTTGGGCACCTGCTGGGAGCGGATGATGAGCTGCACGGCCCCTTTCAGCAGCTGCTGCAGGCGCTTGTCCGTGGCCTCGTCCGGCGCGTGGCCGATCATCTCGGCCATCATGAGAGACATGATGCCGTGGCCGTACATGCGCGAGCGGTCGCTGCGGCCCAGGTAGCCGTTTTCGTCAGGCTCCACGCCTTCCACCACATAGCGCAGGGCGCGGCCGCAGGCCTGGCCCTCGGGTGTGGGATCGTCCGGCATGTGGCCCACGGAGGCCAGCCCCATCAGCGCCAGGCTCGTCATCGCCGCGCTGTGGGAGGGCAGGTCGCCGCGCTTGGGCTTGGCATCAGATTTTTCATCCACGATCAGTCCGGCGGACTTCTGCTGCTTCATGAGCCAGCCCACGGCCTTGTCCACGGCGGCCTTCACCTGCGGGGAGATCAGCTCCGGCTTGGCGGTCTCGGCGCGGGCGCAGGTGGCTGCGGCCAGCAGGGGAAGGATAAAAAGGGATCGGGGAAAGCGCATGGGCGGACGAAAACAGTCCATGCACCCTCAACGTCCATTCATCCACGGAATTTGCGGCTCTTCGCGCAGTTGGCGCCAATTGTTCATCGCCATCATGCCAAAGAGGATGAGGGTGAAGAGGCCGCCGCCGATGCGGTTCACCGCGTGGATGTCCAGCAGATTGAGCACGCCGTTTTGCAGGCCCAGCCACAGCTCCCGCTCAAAGGACAGCCCCGCCAGCACCACGGCGCACACCAGGCTGATCGTCAGCGTCTCCTTGTGCCGGGCGGGGCCCAGCGCCGTCTGGCACAGCCGCCCGCCATCCAGCGGCAGCACGGGCACCAGATTCAGCAGCGCCCAGAAGAGGCTCACCACGGTAAAGGCATCCATAAACTGGTGCAGCCACAGCGTGGGCGGCCGCCACAGCGTCAGGCTCCAGCCCACGACCAGCCCGGCCAGGATCTGCAGCACCGGCCCGCCGGCGGTGATCATGAGGGACTGATTGCGCGAGCGCATGCGGCTGCCCATGGCCATGCCGCCAAAGGCAAAGAGGATGATCTCCACGCGGCGGTCGCCAAAATTCCGCATGGTCAGCGCATGCCCCAGCTCATGGATGAGGATGGACACCAGCACCGCCGCCACCCAGGCCAGCAGCCTGCGCAGCTCCGCCGGGGTGTTGGCCTCCAGCGCCCCGCCCATCAGCGCGGTGTTGAACCAGAAGATCCAATGAATCTGCACCGGAAAGCCGAGGAGATGAAAGCGAAGCATGCGGGGGTAGAAGAGGCCGCATCATGCGGGGACGAAGGGCGCGGTGTCAATGATACTTTCTGGAATATGACTTAAGGGAGGTGGGGAGGTGATGCAGTGCATCGAAAACGGCACCGCCGCATGCGCGTGCCACGCCGCCCAGGAGCGCGGACTTTAGTCCGCAGCAGGTCGCAAACACGAGCCCGGTGATGCGTGGTCTGCGTGGCGCACAAGCACGGTGGTCCTCGGTGTGGAGAGCGCCAGTGTGGAATAAGAGCTCTGCGGGCAGCGGAGAGCTGCGGAATAAATTCCGCGCTCCCGGGGTGCTGTTTGCCTGCGCAGTTCCCAGCCCCCTAAAAACCCCGGAAACATCCGCCCTCAGCTTCGAGTTCCACGCTCTCACGCAATGATTTGCAGCACTTGATGTCGCTCAGATGACTGGCAATCTATGCATGTGCAAGACGCATTGTGCCTAAGCTTTGTATCTTGTGCGCCACTACTTCCAACCCCGACTCCTTGTGGACTCATGAAACCGCTGCTTCACCTTTTCCAACTGCTCGCGGCTTTACCCCTTTTTGCTAGTGACCTGCCAATAAGAATGTCCACGCGCTGGCTCGGAGATCGGGTTGCGATGCACAAAATAATGACTGCGACAATCGAAGGCTATGCCAATGAACTTCGCATCATCGGTGATGGACTTCGAGCAGCTCAAGCAACAACCAGCGGTGAACGAAAAACCGTCATTGATGCATCACTGCAATCACTGGATGCGATCATGCAACGCCAGGATGCTGGAGGTACATTCAGTTTGCTCTCTCTTGTCAATCTGCTGCACTCAAACAACACAGATGAAAGCCCGCGTATCCTGCCAGGAATCAGTAATGCATCAGCTCAGAGCACGCTGAACTATCTCATTGATGGTATCTTCACAGCCAGGATGACCTTTGCTGCTGACGTTGTTGGTGACCAGGAGATGGAATCGATGATTCGGTTTTACGCAGGCAATCCTGCGCAAACCTCGGAGGGTAGCTGGCAACAGACCAACACCATGCTTTTCGTTTTTGGAGATCGATTGCTGAAAATTCTGGCTACGAAAGCTCCTGACCGCATTGATGCTTTTTACAAAGCTGTTCTGGATGCCCGTAAAAGTGCTCAGAGTGGCCCAGAATCAGATGAGGAGGCGATCTCAGATGCTGAGAAGCCGACTGCCGGGCAATTGCGAGCTTATGAGGCGACATTCTGCAAGCTCGAAGCACTCGCGGCCAAAGGCGCTTAGCCGAAGTCCGCCCCCCGCAAAGCCCGGCACGGAGGCCACCTGAGAGCGATGGCATCATAAACATCATGGAAGGGGGCGCGGACATAGCGTGCTGAAGACGGTCAGGCGCCAGTGCTGCGTGGCCTGCGTGGCGCACAAGCACGGTGATCCTCGGTGTGGAGAGCGCCGGGGTGGAATAAGAGCTCTGCGGGCAGCGGAGAGCTGCGGAATAAATTCCGCGCTCCTGTCCTGAAAAAACCCCGGAAACATCCGCCCCGCTGGCATCGTTACGCGCTGTTCCTCAACTGCATGAAACGATTCCTCACCTGCCTCCTTCTCTCCACCGCCGCGCTGCGTGCGGATGATGCCGCCGATCTGATCTCCCAGTCCGGGGTGAAGGGCGGGATCGTCGTGCATGTGGGCTGTGGCGATGGCAAGACCACCCTGGCTCTGCGTGCCAGCGAGCGCTACCAGGTGCAGGGCCTCACGCAGGATGCAGCGGCGCTGCCCGCCATCCGTGAGTCGATCCACCAGACCGGCAAGTACGGCCCCGTGGCCGTGGACACCTGGACGGGCCAGCACCTGCCCTACATCGAGAATTACGTGAACCTCCTCGTGGTGGAAGACGCGGCCGCGGTTTCCAAGGCGGAGATCGACCGCGTGCTCACGCCCCTCGGCGTGGCGATGGTGCGGAAGAAAGGCGGCGGCTGGGACAAGATCGTGAAGCCCTGGCCCAAGGGCATGGATGAGTGGACGCACTATGCGTATGACTCGAAGGGCAATCCCACCTCCAAGGACATGCTCACCGGCCCGCCCTCGCGCATGCAGTGGGTGGGAAATCCACGCTGGAGCCGCCACCACGACCGCATGTCCTCCGTCAGCGCGGAGGTCAGCTCCCAGGGCCGCATTTTCTACATCATGGACGAGGGCAGCCGCATCTCCATCCTCATGCCGGCCAAGTTTGCGCTGATCGCGCGAGATGCCTTTAACGGCACCGTCTTGTGGAAAAAGCCCATCCCGCAGTGGAGCACCCACCTCTGGCCGCTCAAGTCCGGCCCCACCCAGCTGGCACGCCGACTGGCAGCCATCGGCGACAAAGTGTACGTCACCCTCGGCATCAGCGATCCCATCACCTGCCTCGATGGCGCGACTGGGGAGGTGGTGCGCGACTACCCGCAGACCAAGGGCGCTGAGGAGCTGCTCTACCGCAATGGCACCCTCTACGCGCTGGTGAATCCCGAGCCCTGGCGTCTCAATGAGGAATTCGCCGTGAAGCAGCAGAGCGACCAGAAGCGCGTGGAGACGGAATTCAACTGGGACGGCAAAACCCGCCACCTCATGGCCGTGGACGCCGAGAGCGGCAAGACCGTCTGGTCTGTGGATGACAAGGTGGGGCCCATCACCCTGGCGCTGGATGACAAGCGCATGGTCTATTACAATGGCGACGGCCTGACCAGCCGCGATGTGAAGACGGGCAAGGTGCTCTTTGCCGATGTGCCCGAGGCCCGCCGCAAGCTCTATGAGTTCAACTTCGCCCCCCGTGTGGTGCTCAATGACGATGTGATCCTCTACGCCGGTGGCGATGGATTGATGAAGGGCATCAATGCGGACACCGGCAAGGAGCTGTGGAGCTCCTCCCATGAGAAGAGCGGCTACCGCAGCATGGAAGATGTCATTGTAGCGCAGGGTCTGGTATGGAATGCCGGCACCACGCAGGGAAATCAGACCGGCGAGTACACCGGGCGCGATCCGCTCACGGGTGCGGTGAAAAAGCAGTTCTACCCCGACGTGCCGCAGGGCACCTACTGGTTCCACCACCGCTGCTACATGGCCAAGGCCACGGAGAAGTACATCATCCCCTCCCGCACCGGCATCGAGTATGTGGACATGGACAAGCAGCACTGGGACCTCAACCACTGGGTGCGCGGTGCCTGCCTCTACGGCGTGCTGCCTTGCAACGGCCTGACCTACGCAGGTCCGCACAACTGCGCCTGCTACCCCGAGGCCAAGCTGGACGGCATGGCCGCCATGGCCTCCGCCCCGCGCTACCCCATGCCACCGCACACCGCCGACAGCGCCCGCCTGACCAAAGGCCCCGCGTATGCCGAGCCCATCGAAGAAAAGCCCGCCGACTCCAAGGACTGGCCGACCTACCGCTCAGACAATGCGCGCAGCGGCTACTCCAATCAGGATCTGAAGAAGGATCTCGGCATGGCCTGGGAGGTCAAGCTCACACCGCCGCTCAGCACCACCACCACGGCTGCGGGGCTAACCTTTGTGTCAGAGGTGGACAAGCACACGCTGCATGCCTTCAATTCTGCCACGGGGAAAGAGGCCTGGCATTTCATCGCCGGTGGTCGCATGGACTCGCCGCCCACCTACTGGCAGGGCCGCGTGTATGTGGGTGGCAATGACGGCAATGTGTACTGCCTCCGCGCCAAGGACGGCGCGCTGGTGTGGAAATTCCAGGGCGCACCCGTGATGATGAGCCACGGCGCGTGGGAAATGATGGAGAGCGTGTGGCCCGTGCACGGCAGCGTGCTGGTGGAAAACGGCCTCGTCAGCTTTGTCTCCGGCCACTCCTGCTTCCTCGATGGCGGCCTGTGGTTCTACCGCATCGATGCCAAGACCGGCGAGATGAAGGTGAAGGTGAACTACGACGACCGCGACCCCGAAACCGGCGGCGATCTGAACGACCGCCACAAGACCCTGCAGATGCCCGTGGCGCTGAACGACATCCTCAGCAGCGATGGCAAGTGGACCTTCCTCCGCACCCAGAAGATCGACCCCGCCGGACTGCGCGTGGAGGTCGGCCCTGTGAGCGGAGATTTTGACAAGCAGGGCGGCGCGCACAAAGGCGAGGGCAAGCACCTCTTTGCGCCGATGGGCTTCCTGGATGACTCCAATTTCCACCGCAGCTACTGGGTCTATGGCAAGAGCTTTGCCGGTGGCCACGGCGGTTACTTCCAGGCAGGCAAGTACGCGCCTGCAGGCCGCATCCTGGTGCACGATGACAAGAACGTGTACTCCTACGGCCGCGAGGCGCAGTACTACAAGTGGACCACCACCATGGAGTACACGCTCTACGCCACCTCCAAGGAGCCGCCGGACGAAGCCTACGACACCGAAAGCGCCACCACCGAGCGCAAGGGCAACAGCGTGGTGCTGGACAAAGACGGCAAGCCTCTGGCCGTGCAGCCCGCCAAGGAAACCCAGGTGGGCCACAGCGAAACTCTCAAGGCCCAGGCCGAAGCCCGCAAGAAGGGCAAGGGCAAAGGCGGCGAAGCCAAGGGCAATGCCAAAGGCGGAGCCAAGGCCAAAAACGCGCCCATCCCCGGCAGCGTGCAGTTCCCCGATGTGCCTGCGCTCGACCCCAAGGAAACCGCCATCACCGTGGAGGCCTGGGTGCTGCCAGACAAGCCCAGCGGCACGATCATCAATCACGGCGGCCCGCGCCTCGGTGTGGGGCTCGACTTCCATGATCGCAAGCCGCAGTTCCACATCCGCGACGACAGCAAGGTCAGCACCATCGTCTCCGCCGAGGCCTTTGGCGAAGGCTGGCACCATATCGCCGGCGTGCTGGCGGCAGACAAGAAGATGACCCTCTACATTGATGGCAAGCTGGTGGCCGAAGGCACCGCCGGAAACCTCATCTCCGCCAAGCCCGCCAACCCGCTCATCGTGGGCAATGGCAGCGGCGTGGCCGAGGAGAGCGCCGGAGCCTACAGCGGCCTGCTGGACCAGCTGGCCATCTACCACAAGGCCCTGACCGCCGCCGAGGTGCAGCGCCGCTTTGAAGAGCCGGACGCCAAACCCGCCGATGCCGTGCTGGTGTGCAACTTTGACAACGGCGACTCCCGCGACAGCTCCGGCAATGAAGTCCACGGCGTGGGCGCAGGCGTGGAGTCTGGCAAGGGCAAGGTGGGCGGCGCGCTCTGGTTCAAAGGCGATGCCGCAGGTGGCGGCAAGGGTGACAAAAACAGCGGCAGCTTTGTGAAGCACACCTGGGACCGCTTTGTACCCATCGTGGCCCGCAGCATGGCGCTGGCCGGCAAGACCGTGCTCGTCAGCGGCGCGCCCGACATGATCGACGAAGAGTACGCCTTTGAGCGCCTCGCCGCCAAGGACCCCGCCATCCTGCAGGAGCTCAAGGAGCAGGACGAAGCCCTGGACGGCAAACGCGGTGCCAAGATGTGGGCCGTGAACACCGAAACCGGCGAGCAAAGCACCGGCCTCGAACTCACCAGCCCGCCCGTGTGGGACGGCATCACCGTGGCCCAGGGCTGCGTCTTTGTGAGCACCATGGACGGAAGGCTGCAGTGCTTTGGGAAGTGAGGGGGAAAGGGAATGACTAATGAGTAAATCCGAATGACGAAATAATGCCGAATGCCGAAGCGCTCTCCGGAACGTAGGTTGGGTGTGTTTGGCGCATTCCGATTCCTTAGCCTCATGCAACCCCCTCCGCCAAACCGCCCGACCATCAGGACGTTCGTACGCCGTGGTATTTGCAGCGCGCTGATGGACGGGCGGGCTTGCGCCACACCCATCCTACGTCCACGCGCCACGCGCCGGGCCAAAGGTCTCGATTCGACCATAGACGCCATCCTTCGTCATTCGCCCCTCGTCATTCTCTAGTCATTCGGGCTTACTCATTCGTCATTCGATCCCCCCCATGCGCCTCGCCTCCCTCCTCATCGCTCTCGGCACCAGCGCCGCCTGCGCCTGCACCATCCCGGTGTTCCGCTTTGCACTGGACCGCTGGGAGGCCGACAAATTCCATCTCGTCATGCCTGCTGCGGTTTCGCAGACGCCTGAGGTGCAGGACCTGCTGCGCCCCCTGCGTGCCAATGGCAAGGCCAACCTCGACTTCTCCACCGCCAAGGACCCCGCACTCAAAGACACCGTGCTGCGCTACTCCCGGGGCGATGCCGAAAAGCAGGTCTGGTCCGGCAAGCTGGACGCCGCCAGCCTCGCCGCCGTGCTCGACTCTCCTGCGCGCCAGAAGATCGTGCAGCAGCTCCTCGCTGGAGACTCCGTCATCTGGGTCATCGCCGACAGCGGCTCGCCGCTGGACACCGCCGAAGCCGAGCGCGTGGAGAAGCGGCTCAAATTCCTCGAACAAGTCGCCTCCCTGCCCATCCAGGACCCGAACGACCCCGACAGTCAGCTCGGCCCCGGCCCGCCCCTGCGGCTGAAATTCGCCACCCTCCGCCTGCGGCGCGACGACCCCGCCGAGGCCCTGCTGCTGCGCATGATCGCCGGGCCGCAGGCCGCCTTTGATCCCGCCACCACCAGCTTTGCCGGCGCGGTGTTTGGCCGTGGCCGCGTGCTCGGTGCCTGGCCGCTCGCCATCCTCGACGATGCCTCGCTGGAGGACGCCTGCATGTTCCTCGTGGGCCGCTGCGGCTGCCGCCTGAAAAACGAAAGCCCCGGCTGGGACATCCTGCTCAACATCGACTGGGAAAAAGCGCTCGCCAAAGCCTCCACCGCTCCCTCATCTGCCGACACTGCTCCGACTGCCCAACCCGCGCCCGCCATGGCCGCCGCCGTCACCGCCGACGTCAAGCTCAGCCCCGCCGCCACCGCAGCTCCTGCCACCGCGCCCACGCCCGCCCCTGCGCCAGCAGTTCCCGTCAAAGCAGCTGCAGTGCCCGAAGTCGTCGCCATCATTCCCGACCATTCCTCTTCCGGCACCACCGCCGCCGCGCCTTCTGCCAGCAATCCCAAAGCCGCGCTCATCCTCGGCATCGCCGCCAGCCTGGCCATCATCCTTCTCATCCCGAGGTGGCTGCGGAAGTGAGCCGCATGTGCGCTTGGCAGCGCGCTGGCTTATTTGGAACCGGAACGAAGTGGAGATAGACAGCCGCAGGCTGCCCGAAGGGCGAGCGCAGCGAGTCAATGCGGTCGCGAAGTGAGGCACAGCCCGTCCTCCGTAGCTCGGAGAGCGAAGGGGGAAACGCAGCTACCGCTTTTCGAAGGCCGTGTCAGTCAGCACATGCCACAGCCCATCCTCAGCCACACGCTCCCACGGCACTCGCAAAAAGCTTGCCCCCCGCACGCCACGAGACGCTCGAAAGCGGTAGCTCCGATGCAGGCTTGCGCCTCGCATCTGCGCGACCGCACTCCAAATTTGCCCTCGCGCTTTCGCAGCAGGATATGGAGTGCGGTCGCGGAGTGAGGAACGAACGCAGCTACCGCTTTCCGAGGGCTGGATGAGAGTGCGAGTGCCTGGGAGTTTTCGAAGGCAGGGGCTCTCGGGAGGGGTGGGACGCTCGCAGGCCGGGGAGCCCACGCACGCCACGAGACGCTCGAAAGCGGTGGCTCCGATGCACGCCTGCGCCGTGCATCTTCGCGACCGCATTGATTCGCTGCGCTCACCCCTTCGGAGCAGCCTGCGGCTGTCTATCTCCGCTTCGCTACGGTTCCAAATTCGCTTCGCTTCCAAATAGCCCTCGTGCTTGTGCCAGCATCTACTCCCCCCACCCTCACTGCGGGCTGAGGAAGAAGGTACCTTTGCGGCGGCGGTGGGGCAGCATCTCGTCGGCCTGGGCCTGGAGCACGCACTGGAGTCCCAGGCGGATGGCGGCGTGGCGGTTTTCCACGCGCAGCTTGTGGAAGATGCTTTCCGCATGGCCTTTCACGGTGTCGATGCGCACCTTCAGGATGGTGGCGATCTCGGGATTGCGCTTTCCTTCCACGATCCAGTAAAAGACCTCCATCTCCCGGGGGCTGAGGCCCAGGCCGCTGAAGTGGCTGATGTGGGGCTCGCCAGCCTGGGTGCGGGCACGGCCGAGCGCACGCGCATTGCGCAGGTGCGGCAGCAGCAGGGTGAGCACGGAGCGGTCCTCCTCGGTGAAGTCCAGGCCTCGGCGCTGTACGCTGAGAAAGAGGCTGCCGCCGCCGGCCTCGTCGGCGCAGAGGGGGATGGCGCAGTGGTTGTCCAGCCCGGCCAGCTTGTAGGTGGTGGCGTAGATGTCGAGGTCGCGGAACTGGCGGCGGCTGTAGTAGTCCCGCAGAAAGAGCACGCTGCCGCCGCGCACGGAGAGGTCGGACTTCCAGAGGTCGTAGCGGTTCTTGACCTGCATGTAGTTCATGAGCACGTCGAGGGAGGGCGCGTTGTCGTCTGAGAAGACGATGTCAAAGGCGCCGGTGGCGTGCGCTTTGGAGTAGGTGATGAACTCCCCGGGGACGAGCGCCTTGACGGCGTCGATGGCGCGCAGGACGCAGCTCTCGGCGGTGAGGCCCTCGGCATAAAGGGCACGCAGAGCGGCGTCCAAGCGGCTCCAGGCGTGCGAGGAAAGAGGTGGGATGGGGGGATTCAAGGTGCGCGTGCTTTTCTCTTAGCAAACTCTGCCACGACTGGCAATGCGGCGATGCGGGCGAGGCCGGGAAAACACCCCACCAAAGGGGGGTTTAGCGCGGCATGGCGGCTCCTACTGTGGCGGAGATTCCCCACCTATGCCCTGCCCTGCTCCTGCCTGCCGTCTGCCTTTGTCCCCTGCGCTGCATTTCATCCCGTGTTTGCTGCTGTGGCAGATCTGCCTGCTGAGCGGCGCTGCAGGAGCCGCAGACCTCTTTCCCTACGGCACGGCGGCGGGAGACACGGCCATGGGAAAGTCCGATGACGCCTCTGAACTCATCGCCTGGACCGGCCAGGGCCCGGGCGGCAGCAATCCGACCTTGAAAATCGCCAGCACGCGGAGCAGCAGCATCTACGTCAACAACAACGGCTGCCTGTCATTTGGCCAGGCCATCTCCAGCTATTCAGCCAGCCTCTTTCCCTATTCGTCCACGCCAATCATAGCCCCGCTGTGGTGCGATGTGGATACACGCGGCGTGGGCGGCGGGACGGTGTGGTACCGCGTGGAGCAGGATGCGGCGGACCTGGCCCAGATCAGCACCCTGATCACCTCTCGTGTGCCAACGGCGGCGGGGTTTCAGGCCACGTTTGCCTTCATCGCCACGTGGGACCACGTGGGCTACTATGCCCAAAAGGTGGACAAGCTGAACACCTTCCAGGCGGTGGTCGTCACAAACGGCGTCACGTGCTACGCGCTGTTTCTCTATCCGGAGAATGGGGTCAACTGGCTGCTGGCAGATGCCACCGGCACCAGGTATCCTTGCATGGGGCTGGATGCCGGAAACAATGCGGCTTACTACAATCATCCGCTTTCCTGCACGGCGGGCCTCACCGCTCTGCCCACGCTGAGCAACACGACTCCGGCCACCCCCGGCCTTTTCATCTACCGCATCGACGACAGCACCATCCCGGAAGTGCCTGCCGCCCCGACGACGGGCACGGTGACTGCAGACGCCAGTCTGACACGCTGGGTTGAGGGCACCGGCATTTGGACAGGCGATGCCACGGTATGGCGGAGTGGATTCAATGCCATCTTTAACAGTCCGGCGCGCAACCTGGCCATGACCGATATCGTGGCCAACAACCTGCAGCTCAATGGCTCCGGCTTTAGCCTCGGCGGCAACCTTCAGTTCAACGGGCTCCAGTTTGCCAGCCCCACGGACGAAGTGGTCATCTCCAGCACTTCAGTCATGACTCCTCGTGCGCAAAATGCCATCACTCAAGGCAGGCTGACGTTTCGGGACAGCGCCACGCTGGTGGCCATAGGCACGGGCACGATCAATGGCGGCACGATCAACCTGCGCCACACGTCGCGCGTGGTCTCCTACTCCGCCGATGCCATCACCAGCCAGACGGCGCTGATTTTTGACAGCAGCTTTTCAGGCATCGGCGGCACGCTGGACCTGCGCGGCATCGGGGCCACGGTGGGCACGATCAATTCGGTGAGCACGGGCGGGCTGATCACCAACAGCGGCAGCGCGGTGGCGGCGCTGAATGTAGCGGGGGCAGGCAGCAGCGACTTCAGGGGGCAGATCGTGAACGGCACGGCGGCCAGTGCGCTGACCAAGAGCGGCGCGGGCATGCTGACGCTCTACGGCACCAACACCTACACCGGGCCCACCACCATCTCCGCCGGCACGCTGCGCCTGGCGGCGGCCCCTGCGCTGCCTGCAGCCAGTGTGGTGACGCTCTCCGCCGGGGCCACGCTGGACCTGGGCGGCTATGCCCACACCTTTCCCGCCAGCACCGGAGACGGCACGCTGGCCATGGGTGCAGGCACGGCTACGTATAACTTAACGGCCGATGCCACGATGAACACGGTGCTCAGCGGCACGGGCGGCTTTGTCAAAACCGGCAGCGCTGTGCTGACGCTGAACGCCGCCACCAGCCACACCGGCCCGACGACGATCTCCGCCGGCACGCTGCGCCTGGGGGTGAATGATGCGCTGGCCACCTGCTCGGCGGTGTTTCTGAACGGTAATGCCACGCTGGATCTCAACGGCCATGACCAGACGGTGACGAATCTGGACTCGTACAACGCGGGCACCAGCCAGTTTGACTCCGGCACGGTGGTGCTGGGCGGGGCACGGCTGAAGAACGTGGCGGCGGTGACGAACAACTGGGCGGGCAGCATCACCGGCACGGGCACCTTTGAAAAAAGCGGCCCCGAGCCCATGCACTGGCTGTGGGGCAGCAGCAGCTTCAGCGGCGCGCTGGTCATCACGCAGGGGGTGCTGTCCGCAGACGCGGTGAATGTGCTGAGCCCGAATGCGGGCGTGGCCGTGGCCAGTGGCGCCACGCTGTGGCTGGGCGGTGCCTCGCAGACGGTGGGTGCGCTCTCCGGCGCAGGCGCGGTGGCCATCGGCGCAGGCTGCACCTTTACCGTAGGCGCGGGAGATGCCTCGGGCGAATTCAGCGGCAGCCTCTCCGGCACAGGTGCGCTGGCCAAGACGGGCACCGGCACGCAGACACTCAGCGGCAGCAGCAGCTTTACCGGCTTCACTTACGTCCTGGGCGGCACGCTGGGCGTGACGGCAGGCGGCGCGCTCAGCACGCCGGAGGCGGACATCGTGGTGGCCAGCACGGGCAGCGGGAACTTCGTGCTGGCAGGCGGTGCGGTGACCGCCCGGTCGCTGATCCTGGGGCATGATGGCGGCAGCGCCAACGCCGTGCTGAATGGCGGCACGCTGACCACCGGAGAGATCGCGCGGTGGTCGGTGACCAGCGGCATCGTCTTCAATGGCGCCACGCTGCGGGCGCTGGCAGACAGCAGCGTGCTGCTGAATGGCTTTACCAGCGGCTCGGCGGAGATCCAGGCCGGGGGACTCATCATCGACACCAATGGCTTTACCGTGTCCACCGTGGCGGAGCTGAGCGGCAGCGGCACGCTGACCAAGACGGGCGCGGGCAGCCTGAGCCTGGCGGGTGCCTTTGGCCACACTGGAAACACCGTGGTGGCGGCAGGCACGCTGAGCATCGGCTCCGCGCGCCTGGCAGACAGCGGTCAGGTCTCTGTCAGCGCCGGGGCGGTGCTGCACCTGGCTTTTTCCGGCACGGACACCGTGCGCGCGCTGACGCTGGCGGGTGTGCAGCACCTGAGCGGCACGTGGGGCGGCATCGGCTCCGGCGCGCAGCATGAGACCGCCCTCATCACCGGCCCCGGCCTGCTGGTGGTGGTGAATGAGGTGATCTCCTGGATGAGCGACAACGGCCTCAGCGCCTCCACCCTGGCGGCGGATGACGATGGCGATGGCCTGCCCAATGCGCTGGAGTACTGCCTGGGCACCTCCCCCACGCAGCGCAGCACCGCCACCACCGGCACGACGCTGCAGGGCAGTGTGCTGAAGTTTGCCTACCCACGCCGCAAGGGCTTCAGCCTCGTGACCTCCGTGGTGGAATGGAGCGACGACCTGAGCACCTGGAGCAGCGCTGGTGTGGGCGCACCCGCCGTGGTGGCCGATCTAGGCACGACCGAGAGCGTGAGCGTGGACATCGCCGTGCCCGAGAGCACACGCCGCCGCTTTGTGCGCCTGCGAGTGGTGGTGCCCGCAAGCCCGTGAGGCCGAAGAGACTTCCGCAAGGCCATCAAGGGCGTGCAGCGCAGGCTCAGCCACCTGCCCAACGAGGCGGTGGAAGGGCAGCACGACGACCGATGCTCGGAGAGGTTTCACACAGCCGCTGAAGTCCGCGCTGCTTTCCGGAGGCTTCGGCAAACACACCCCACGTGCGGGGATCAAGATGATCCGCCCGTCTTCCAGCGCTTCACCCGCCCACGGGCTCACGCCGCGCCACCTCCCTCATGCCGTTTTTAAAAAACCTGTATCCGCATCGCCCTCAAAGGCCAGTGCGGCCATCTCGCGGTAATATGGGCAGGTTTGCAGCAGCTCCTCATGTCGGCCATGCGCCAGGATGCGCCCGTGATGCAGCACGTAGATCACATCCGCAGACACGATGGTGCTCAGCCGATGGGCGATCACGAGGCTGGTGCGGTTGGCGCGCAGGCGTGCCAGCGCGTCCTGGATCAGGCGCTCCGACTTCACATCCACGGCGGAGGTGGCCTCGTCCAGCAGCAGGATGGGCGCGTCTTTGAGAAAGGCGCGTGCCAGAGCCAGGCGCTGGCGCTCGCCGCCGCTCAGCAGTACGCCGCGCTCTCCCACCTCGGCATCCAGCCCCTCGGGCAGCCGCTGCACAAAGTCCGCCGCACTCGCCTCCCGCAGCGCATGCCACAGAGCGTCATCGTCCGCGTCCGGCCTGCCCAGCAGCAGATTCTCCCGCACCGTGCCCGCAAATAGAAACGCCTCCTGCGTCACATATGCCAGCGCCTGCCGCAACGTGCGCTTGCTCATCTTTTCCAAAGGCTGTCCGTCCAGCCAAATGCGGCCGCTCTGCGGATCGTAAAAACGCGCCAGCAGCTGGAAGACCGTGCTCTTTCCCGATCCCGTGGCCCCCACGATGGCCACCGTCTGGTGCCGCGCCGCGTGCAGCGAGATGCCATGCAGCACCGGCTTGTCCGCACGGTAGCTGAAGCTCACGTTTTCAAACGAGATCTCTCCACGGATGGCCGCAGGCTCCGGCGCGGCGCCTGCATCCAGATCCTCCTCCTGCTCGTCCTCCAGAATGGCAAAGACGCGCTTGGCCGCAGCCAGTCCGCTGAGCAGCGTCTGGTTCACCCCATGCAGGCGGGAGATGGGCTCATACAGAAAGCCGACGAGCAGCAGAAACTCCATCAGCCGCCCCGCTGTCATGGCCCCCTGCACGCACCACCACGAGCCCGCCATCAGCAGCAGCACCAGGCCGGCGTTTCCCAGCAGCGTCATGGATGGCGCATAAAAAGCCCACGCCGCCATCAGCCGCGTCTGCCGCTCCTGCAGCCGCTGGCTGGCCGCCAGAAACTTCCACTGCCGCATCTCCTCCGCCGTGTAGCTCTTGATCTGGCGGATGCCCGTGATCGTGTCGTGCAGCGTGGCATTCAGCGCGCTCGTGGCCTCCCGCGCCGCCGTGGCACGCGGAGACACCCAGCGCGAGTAGATCCACCCGCCCGCCGCGATGAACGGCGTGGGCGCCAGCACCAGCAGCGCCAGCTTCATGTCCGCCACCAGCATGACGATGGCCGTGACCACGATCTGCAGCAGGGCGGTGCTGCCCTGCTCGATGCCCTCCAAAATGACGCGCTGTGTGGCAGGCACATCATCGGCCAGCTTGGTCAGGATGTCTCCCGTGCTCTGATGGTCAAACCACCCCAGCGGCAGCCGCGCCATCTTGCGGTGCAGCCGCCCGCGCAGGTCGGTGATCATGCGCTGCTCAAAGGTGCAGTTCACCCGCGTGCGCACATAGAAGAGCCCCTCCCGCAGCGCAAAAGCCAGCAGCGCCAGCCCGCCCGCGCGCCAGATCAGATCGCCGCGCCGCTGGGGGATGATCTCATCCACAAACCAGCGCACCACCCCTGGAAACACATAGATCAGCCCCGTGCCCCCCACCGCCAGCGCCAGCTGCAGCAGCGCGATCCGCCAGTGCCCCCGCGCAAACCCCAGCAGCCGCCGCAGGGCGCTGGTGTTGGTCATTGGCTCGGGCGCGGAAGTCATGGCATCGAGACATTCTATAGCATATGGCCAAACAGATTTCCGAAAAGGATACGTGGAGACACCCGGCGGAGGCTTGAGGACAAGCATCCCCACCTCTCGCGCCAGGCGCGCGCATGCCCAGCGCAGGCAGGGCTGGCTGCCCTGAGGCAGCTTCGTTTTCACACAGCCTTTCAAGTGCGCACCGCCCGGCCTTGGATGGCGGTGGCGGGTTGCGGTGTCCAGGGGGGGCATCCCCCCGGCCGATGATACCAGATCCTAGCAGCTTAGGCAGCCAGGGGCTGCACCTGACGCAGGGGGATGCGCTGCTGGTGGCGGAGGGAGGCTTCGGTATTGTAGGCGGCCAGGAGCAGGAGGCTGAAGCCGAGATCGCTCACGAGGGAGTTGATGAGGAAGCTCCAGGTGGGGGCGTAGCCGGGCTCTCCGGTGGTCAGGGCCTGCAGCAGACCGGAGAGGGTCTTGGCATAGGCGGGGGCGCTGATCCAGGAAATGGTGTTGGTGACGAGGTAGAAGGCGATGGTGCAGCCCGCGACGCCGAGAAGGCTGCCCACGAGGCTGAGCTGTCCGCGCCAGCGTCCGGCCAGCCAGGAAGCGAGCGCAAAGCATGGATAGACCGAGAGAGCCTCCCAGTGCAGCACGGAGGCGGGGCCGGTGGCGGCGGCATCGATGCCCACCAGCATCAGCGGGATGAGCAGGAAGGTGACGCGACGCGGAAAGACGAGCGTGCCGGTGAAGGCCAGCGCCATCCAGGGGGTGAAGTTTTCCAGCGCTTCAGTGGTGATGAAACCTTTCAGCCGGGCCCAGCGATAGACGGCGGCAGCGGCGATGAGGAGCAGCGGCAGCAGCAGGGCGCGTGTGGAGGCAGGACGGGAATCGGGGGAAGTCATGGCGGGCCGAAGATGCAGGTGTTTGGGAGTATGGAAAGGATGAATTGTGACTGATGCGCTACGAATCACGCAGAGTGCGCGGTGGGGTAAACTTTGGCAATTCATCGCACCCAGCAAGGCATCCAGGCCTGTCAGCTCTCGAAGTCCGTGAGCCCCTTTGCAAGTGATGATGGTTTGAGGCGTGCCTGCACCCGGGGGCATGGCGGCTGTGCCAGGCCCCGCACACGGAGTGTGCGGACCACGCCGCGCTGGGTGGACATGCTGCGCTGGGTGGTCTGTAAGCGCCACGAGATGGGCTGAAAAGCGCCGGGCTGGCACGCCACGGGCACGCTCGCCCCCCTTCCCCGCAAGGATGGGGGCCGGGCTCAGGCGAGGCCTTTTTTGCGCAGGAAGGGCACGAGCTCGTCCACGCCAAAGTCGGCCAGCACCTCGCCGTCCCAGTCCATGGTGGGGGCTTTGCTCTGGCCGCTGAGGTCGATCATGGCCTGCATGGCTTCGCGGTTGCCGGTGACGGTGATGGCTTGATAATCAATGCGTCGGGCATCGAGATATTCGGTGACTTCCTCGCACCAGGGGCAGCCGGTTTTGATGTAGATGGTAGGTTTGACCATGATGAAATGATGGTACGGGATACGGCGAAGGGCAAGCCGGGGGTGCGTGATTCGCGGTTGACCACCCCCCTGCCCCGATTAACATCAGCGCGCTGTTTTCAGGGCCACTCAACCAGTGCTCCGAAGCCATCCCCTCCGAACCTCTTTCCCCGATGCGCCTCTTCAGACCCATGAATGCGCTGCAGGAAACGTTCCAGCGGATGGAAGGTACGAAAGGCAGTCCCGGTGCGCCGCAGGTGTGTGTGCGTGCGGGGACGAATTTTGAGCCGGCAGGACCGCCCGCGCGGTCCGGCTTTGAAAACCGCAGCAGCCCGTGGTGGTGCTGTGGCAGGCCGCTTGTGCGGTCCGCCGCGTGCCGCGGTGCCGTGGACGAGGCTAGCCGCACGTCCCCCGCCCGCCGCCCCCTCAGCACCCCGGCCCTGCCTGACAACGCAACCCACCCCTACGTAATACTGAAACATGTCCGACTACCCGAACCGCAATGGCGGAGGAAATCGCCGCCGCAGCCGCAACCGCTCCCGTGGTCCCCGCCCTGAAGGCCCCCGCCCCGCCCGTGGCGACAGCCGCAGCGCCCCGCCCTCCCTCTTCCAGAAGATCCTGAGCTTCTTTGGCCTGGGCTCCAAGCCGAAGAGCCGCCCGCAGTCCAGCGAGCGCAGCCCTGCCTCCGCCTCCTCCGCCCCGCGCTCCACCAATGACAATCCCCGCCCGCAGCGCGAGCCGCGTGAACCCCGGGAGCCCCGCCAGCGCCGCGAGCCCCCCGCTCCGGTGAATCCGGCCGACATCACCACCGAGCGCCTCTATGTGGGCAATCTCTCCTACGACGCCACTGAGAGCGATCTCTTTGAGCTCTTCAACGGCGTGGGCGCCGTGAAGAACGCCGAAGTGGTGGTGAACAGCCGCACCCAGCGCTCCAAGGGCTTTGCCTTTGTGACGATGGGCACCGTGGACGAAGCCCGCCGCGCCGTGCAGGAACTCAGCGGCAAGGACTTCATGGGCCGCCCGCTGCAGCTCAGCGGCGCCAAGCCCAACACCCGTGGCGACGAGTCCTCCTCCTCCGCCCCGGCTGAAGAAGCCCAGGCCGCCTAAGACCGGCTGAGAAGGCTGCAAGCCAGACTCAGACCCGACCGACAAACATTCACGCCCGCAGGTTCTCGCATGAGCCTGCGGGCTTTTTGTTTGAGGGACGGATGGGGGTAAGGACGGGGATAGGGAGAAAGGCGCGGTGCTTCGTGTGTGGGTGGGGCACTCGCAGGCCGGGGAGCCCACGTGTGCCACGAGACGCTCGAAAGCGGTAGCTCCGATGCAGGCTTGCGCCGTGCATCTGCGCGACCGCACTCCAAATCGCACTCGCGCTTTCGCAGGTCAATTTGGAGTGCGGTCGCGGAGTGAGGAACGAACGCAGCTACCGCTTTCCGTGGGCCGAGTAGAGATGCGAGTGCCTGGGAGTTTTCGAAGGCGGAGGCTCTCGCGGGGCATGTGGCACTCGCAGGTCGGGGAGCCCACGCGAACCACGAGACGCTCGAAAGCGGTGGCTCCGATGCAGGCTTGCGCCGTGCATCTGCGCAACCGCATTGATTCGCTGCGCTCACCCCTTCGGGGCAGCCTACGGCTGTCTATCTCCGCTTCGCTACGGTTCCAAATCGCCCTCGTGCTTTCGCAGCAGGATATGGAGTGCGGTCGCGGAGGGAGGAACGACCGCAGCTACCGCTTTCCGTGGGCAGGACGGCTGGCGAATTTCTTGGAGCCATGAGAGGCAGTGGCTGTCGCGGGGCATGGGACGCTCGAAGGCCGGGGAGCCGACGTAGGCTACGAGACGCTCGAAAGCGGTAGCTCCGATGCAGGCTTGCGCCTCGCATCTGCGCAACCGCACTCCAAATCGCCCTCGTGCTTTCGCAGCAGGATATGGAACCGGAACGAAGTGGAGATAGACAGCCGCAGGCTGCCCGAAGGGCGAGCGCAGCGCGCCGAAGCGAAGCGGAGACAGACGACTGAAAGGAGCCAGAAGGGTGAGCGCAGCGAATCAATCAATGCGGTCGCGGAGGGAGGAACGAACGCAGCTACCGCTTTTCGGAGGCTGGATGAGAATGCGAGTGCCTGGGAGTTTTCGAAGGCAGAGGCTCCCGCGGGGCATGTGCACTCGCAGGCAGGGGAGCCCACGTGTGCCACGAGACGCTCGAAAGCGGTGGCTCCCTGCTGGCCGGCAGCCGCTCTGGATGCCGGGCTCTTTGCTGCACCGCGCGCCTACTGCGGGTACGCGGCGTCTGCGGCGGTGGTCGGCTTGGCCGGGGCTGGGGAGGGCTGCACGGCCGGGGGCGCGGGCTTGGCCACGGTCTTCACCTCCACGTTCATCTGGCTCAGTGTCAGCGGGGCGCCTTCGGGGCGGTTTTCGATGTTCTGCTTCGGATCATACAGGTCCAGGCCCACGCTCTGCAGCATCTGGCGGGCTGCTGCGGGCTGGTAGTTTTTAGCACCGGCGATTTTCAGCGTCTTGATGCTTCCGTCAGGCTGCGGCACATGCAGCGTGGGCTGATACAGCACGCCGGCGGGCTGGCCCTCCTCCGGGTGCGACTCCAGATTGGCACGCTTGAAGACCGAGAAGTCCACGTGCGACCCATACGGGACATGCCGTGCCTGCTCGTGCGACCCGATGCTGCTGAACGCATTCTTTTCCGGATGGTGTAAAATACCATGCGCGTCACGGTAGTAGCTGTGGGTGCGCTTGATCAGCCGCTCGTTTTTCATCACCTCGTCCATCCACGCCAGGGTGGTGCCCGCCATGTCGTTGGAGTCTTCATACCCGCCGCCGATGTCTGAATGCGCGCCGGGGAACCACACCTCATACACCTTGCAGGAGGGATCGATGGGCGGGCCCACGATCAGCGGGTGGAACTGGCTGCGCTTCTCATCCAGGCTCAGCGCGTGCACGGTCAGCTTGATGTTCGGGTAGGGGCGCACCTTGTAGCGCTGCGGCCTGCCGGGGATGACTTCGCCGTCGTTGCGCAGCTTGGTGAAAGGCAGCCCGGGCACCGTGTCCCAGATGCCCAGCAGCTCGATCTCCGGTGCATGAAACACCCAGCCCTGGCAGAAGCGCTGCCGCTGCAGCTCAGCCTGATTGGCCTTGAGGGTGTCCTTCCACACCTTCAGCGGGATGCTGCTGCCGGCCTTGGGCTCGGGGTCGGTCAGGTGCAGCTCGCAGTAGTCGTACACGGCGGTGGCCAGTGCCTTGAGCTGCTTTTCGCGCAGCTTGTTCTGCACCACGTCCTGGGTGAAGGCGTGCGTGGCATCCGGCAGCCCGCAGTGCGCCATCATGCCTGAGAGCATGCGCGCCTCGAAGGCCCCGCGGCTGAAGCCAAAGATGTGGATCCTGTCCTTGGCGCCCGCATTCCAGTACCGGGCCAGGAAGGCATACGCATCGATCACGCGGTCTTTGATGCCCCAGCCAAAGGCCTTGCCCGTGAGCGTGCGCACGCCCACGCCCTCCACGTAGATGCAGGGGGCGTGCGGGTCCTCCGCCAGCGCCTGCTGCTCAAAGCTGCGCCTGACATTCGTGCGCGCTTTCCAGTTGTTGGACGTGCCGTCAAAGAAGACATTGATCTGCTTGGGCTCGTTTTCCTCTTCCGGCGCGAAGCGGCGCGGCGTGGCCGGATTGGGCGCATACTGCACATTGAAGCGGTAGAGGCTGCAGCCCGTGAGAGACACCGCCCCCAGCACTGCCGCCGCCATGCCCGACATCATTCGCGCACGAGAGGCCCCGGTAGAAAGATTTTTGAAAATCATGCGCCGTTTTTCCCGGGGAATGCCGGGAGTGTCAACTCATTAATGCGGCATGCCCATAAGAATAAAACCAAAAACCTGTGGGCAGGCCCCTGATTTTTCCTGCTTGGGGGCGTCAGCCAGCATCCCATGCGTCCAGCCCGCGCTCCGGCGGAAAGGGATCGTCACAGTCCCTCACGCTCACGCATGGCGCTGCACCACCGCACATGCGCAAAGACGCCTCACATGGAGGCATCCAGATGAGCCCCGTCCGCCGCCGCGCCTGGTGCTAATCCTTCTTCTGCTGCGCCAGCACCTCCAGTGCCTCCTCCTTCGACTTCACGTGCAGCTTCTGGTAGATCTTCTTCATGTGCACCCGCACGGTCTCGTGGCTCAGTCCCAGGGCGGCGCCCACCTCTTTGGCGTTGCCGTGCCTGGCCATGGAGCTCAGCACCTCGCGCTCACGCGTGGTCAGGCTGCGCAGGGAACTCCTCCTGTCGGCGGCGGAAATCGCAGAGGTGCGGAATTCATTCATCAGCATCTGCGCGATCACCGGGCTCAGGCTCACGCCATCCTGGATGATCTGCCGCAGCCGCTCCGCAAAAATCTCCGGGTCCGCCGTCTTCACCAGATAGCCTGAGGCGCCGCTGCGCATGGCCGCAAAGACGTCTTCAGGCTCGCTGGAGGAGGTCAGCATCACACACAGCGGTGGGGTGGGCAGCTTTTGCAGATTCGCGATCAGTTCCACCCCGCTGAGCCCCGGCAGCTCCAGATCGATGAAGAGCAGGTCCACCTCCAGAAAGCGCCTGTCTGCCACCAGCGCCTCGGCGCTCTCCCAGGCATGCACCAGCTCCACCTCGGGTGTGTTCTTCAGCAGCCCTGAGAGGTAGGCGCGGTAAACGGGGTCGTCCTCCACCAGTGCGATCCGCGTAGGACTGCCTTTGGCTCGACGTGGGGCTTTATTTCTCATTGATTTTTAAAAATACTACAATCCATTCTGCAGCACATCAGAATACAGCTCGTCAGCGCATTTCTCACACACGGTATGGGAGCTGCCGCGCCCGGTGGTCATCAGCCGCAGGTCGTCCCAGTGCATCCACCCATGCTGTGGCGTATGCACTTTGCGGCAGCAGCAGCACGTCACGGGCTGGCTGCCTGGAGCTGCGGTGGCCAATGTTTCTGGGTCGGCAGGCTGTGGAGCAGCTGGCCTCAGCCGGCCGAGGTAGGTCTGCAGGCTGCAGCGCAGGCCATCCAGCACACCGGCGCGCCGTTCGGTCATCTCAATGACATTCTCAAACTGCATGCCCAGCACATACTTGCGGCCATCCGCAGCCAGACCAAAGGAGAGCCCCGCAAAGAGCAGCATGCCACCGGCCCACGGCACCGTCTGCACACTGTCGGGGGCGGCGGTCTCCGCCTGTCGGAGGATCAATTCCTCCAGCCCGGCACCGATCTCCATCGTCTGCTCCCTGCGCAGCACGATGTGGCACGCATCCGCCGCGTGGCTCGTCACCCAGGCATGCCTGCAGCCCAGCAGCGAGCACGCGGTGTCCAGGGCGTAGAGCGCCGCCCATGAGAAGGTGTTTTGATGCGGGCCTGCCTCGGCATAATAAGGCGCAGGAGCCTGAAAATGGGAGTTGGGGGCGAGTGGAATAATCATAACAGCCATTATATTACGGGAAGAAATCCCGGCAGTGCTTGTGCCGCCTTGGGTTAACCTCATTTTCTCCAAGGTGAGTTACCCCAAGCGATGGCTGGCATGCCTGCGATGCATGCGCCAACTTCTAACATCTCCGCACAGGCTGTGTAACCCGTGTGTGAGGCTGTTGGGCTGGCGGTGGTTAGCGATTGCCGCCGCCAGCTGAAAGCCTCTGCAAAAGCCTCCCTTTTGCTCGTGTGCTGCATGACCACGAGAGTCCCAGTCCGCCAGAGTAACCGAATGGCGGAGAGGGGGCGTCCCGATCCCTCACGCGCTCGCAAGGCCCAGCGCGCCCGCGCTGCCAACAAGCTTTGTTTTTACCGCACCGCCCAGCGTATGCGCAGCATGAGTGCCACGCCACAAGACATGCCGCGTGCTCCATGTTTATTCATACCACAGAGTATTAGAAAATAGCCGCCCCTCCATTCTGGCCGGCAGGCGCAGGCAGCGCGGCTGCGAGCCTACGCGGCTGCGGCCTCGGGCTCTGCCGTGGGGCTCCTGAGCAGAGTCTGCTCAGGCTTCAGCCCCAGCATGCCATGCTCCAGGCAGTAGCGTGCAATGTTCGCGCTGGTGATGATGCCTGTCTTGCGGGCGATGTTGTGCTTGTGCACCGCGACAGTGCAGGGCGAAAGGCCCAGCTCCTTGGCGATCGACTTCAGGCGCCGCCCATGGCCAATCTGCACAAAAATCTCCAGCTCCCGGGGGCTGAGCAGGTTCATGGGATTGCCTATCTGCGAGTAGCTGATGTGCTGCATGAACTTCTGCGCAATCTCCGGCGAGAGATGCTTCCCCCCCTCCACGACTGAATGGATGGCGCAGACCAGCTCGCTCACAGGGCAGGTCTTGGTGACGATGCCCAGCACGCCCTCCCGGATGGCGCGGTGCACCCAGAAAGAGCTCATCTCAGACGTCAGGATGATGGCCTTGGTGCCGGGGGATTGATCCCGTGCCTGGAGGATCATCGAAAGCCACGGGCTCTCCAGACCGGAGATGTCGGTGATCAAAAGATCAAAGGCATGGTGCTCGAGCAGCGGCGTGGCTTCTTTGATGCTGGAGGCCGTGATGAAGGTGTAACCTGGAAACTCCCGCTCCAGCAATGGGATCATAATTTCCCGGAACATGATATGGGAATCCACGAACAGAACGCTTTTGGGAGTCATCGCTATCGTATTGATTAATTGCCTTCTCTAGACGGGGGCGCGCCCGTCACCGCTGCTTCCTTGCCCGAATCCAGTGCCTGAATAAAGTGGACTGATGGGTTAACACAACGAAGGCACGTGGTGGCGCCCGTGCAGCGCAGCGCCTAGCCCTGCTCCAGGCTTTGCCGGCAGCACTCATGCTGCACCAGCGCGCTGCCTCCCAGCATCTGGGAGAGGCGCAGCCGCACGATCTGCCATAAGCCCATCGGCAGCGGCACCACCGGCACGCCTGCATTGCGCAGCACGCCCACGGCGCGGTCATCCCACAGCGCGATCATTTGATGGTCCTTGCGGTTGGTGATCTCCAGCCTGGGCAGGCCATGACGCTCGCACCACTGGTGGATCATTCTTTCGCTGCCAGGATCTCCGGCGCGGGCGGTGAAGATTTTCACCGTGCGCCCGGTCTTGACCCAGTAGCGCACGCGCTTGAGCATCGGCAGCACCGCAGGCCCGATCTGCAGCGGGTGCAGGGTGGTGTCCGTGCGTGCCAGCGTGCCGTCCAAGTCCACGCCGATCCAGCCCTTGCGCGGGTACTTCGGGATTTTAATCGTCTCTTTGTCAATTTCTTGCTGTTCCAGCATTGGCGCATCATAAGCTGCATGCGCGGGTGCTTTGAACCGCGAATGAAGTTCATTTTGGGTTAACTCACGCCTGCTGAAATGGCGTGGGATCACTCAGGGTGAATCATGAGTGCAGGCGCAGGGAAGCCCCGCCGTGGAGTGCGCGCCGCGTTCGCAGAAAGCCCTCTTCGCGGATGCAAGCCATGTGGCCGCACGCCCAGAGCCGATGAGGACATCGGCGCTCCCAGCAAAGAGCTCCGCCACGGAGTGCGCGCCGTGTTTGAAGAAAGCCCTCTTCGCGGATGCGAGCCATGTGGCCGCACACCCGGAGCCGATGAGGACATCGGCGCTCCCAGCAAAGAGCTCCGCAGGAGAGTGCGCGCCGTGTTTGAAGAAAGCTCTCTTCGCGCATGCGAGCCCCATGGCCGCGCAGCTCCTGCGCCACGTCGTTCATCGGTGCGCTGCTGCAGCCTGATGCTGGTCAGCCGACGCGCCTTGCCTTGCTGAGCCTGCGGCCCAGGGCCATGCAGGGCTCCTCCACCCAGCGCAGCAGCAGCCAGCCGCCCAGAACGCTGGCAGCCAGCACCACCAGGGGCCTCCACCCGGGCGGCAGGTGGGACTCCAACAGCAGGATCAGCGGTGTGTGCAGCAGATACAGCCCGTAGGAGACATGACCCAGGAACAGCAGCGGCCTGCAGTGCAGCAGCCTCCCCACGCGCCCCGAGTACAGGCAGAAGACAAACAGCACGCCATATCCCACCCAGCCCACGTAGTTGACATACGGAATGCCCACAAGCAGCGGATGAAACTTGCAGCCGATCATGGCCACCGCCGCAGCCAGCGCCGCGGCCCTGGCACTGAATGGTAGCTTGTGGTAGAGCTGCTCCACCGCATTTTGCGGACGCGCCAGCACGGCACCGGCCATAAACAGCACCACATAGCGGGACGCCTCCGCCAGAGACAGCAGAAAGCCCGGCAGCGGCACATGCACCAGCCGTGTGGCCGCCACGGAGAAGACGGTGCCCGCCACCAGAGACCCCATCAACCCCAGCCGCCGCGTGCCCAGCAGCAGCAGCGGAAAGACCACCGACAGCCGCATCTCCACATACAGCGACCACGCCGGGGAATTGATCGCGTCGGGATCTCCCAGAAAGAGACCATTTTCCACCAGATCCTGCCAGCCCGGCACCCGGGCCACGGCACCCGGCATGCCGCCTTTCACGGGTGTCTGGGTCCAGTACAGTCCCGCAAAGGTCAGCACCAGCACCACGGCATACGCCGGCCAGATGCGGAAGACGCGCCGTGTCAAAAAGCCCGCATAGCCCGGCGGCTGCCTGCCCTCCAGCTGCAGCGCCAGCACATGGCCGCTAAGCAGGAAAAAGATCAGCACCGCCCCGTAGCCATCCCGCAGCGGCTGCAGCCACCAGACATTCTCCATGAAACCGGGCGGACAGTGCGCCAGAAAAACCATCAGCGCCGCCGCACCACGCAGGGCATCCAGCTTGCCGATTCGGTTGGAGGAAATGTCAGAAGGCACAAAGAGGGAGGCGAAAAAATCGAGAAAATCATAAATCGAAAAAAGCCGCAACCAAATCTTGTCAGCCAAGCCCAGCATCACTGCCCGCACCGGAAACAACCACTGCAACACCGCAGCCAGCGGCGGCGTGTGGCTACATGGATGTGCCGCATTGAGAATAAGACCGCTTCGTTAAAAGTGCAGTAAAAGTGACACCGAACAGAGGCATGCTTTATCCCCTCTGTCTTTGTTTTGATTGTTTTAGGTAAAAAGTTAAATTGGCAATTGTTCTGAGGGCGTTTCTTGCATCATTTATCCAGTGCTGCTCTTCCCCCGAGTGGTGCTTCTGACAGACTATGTTTACTGCCGCGCTCGATTCACTGACTGCAGCCCACAAAACGGCTGTGGAGACGCAGCTGTCCGCCTGGGATACCGGCCCCTGTCCCAAATGGCGCCGCGTGGCTGCAAACATCCGGGCAGAGGTGGCGCTCCAGCTTGCTGATTTCACCGCCCTGCTCACGGATTTCGCCACGGAGCTGGCTGGTGTCACCGTCTCTCCCGAGTCTGGCTGGGTCAATGCATGCCGTAGAAACCAGTTCAGAGGCGCAGCCATGCCGCCACCGCTTCCTACGCACCTGGGCAGGGCGGTTCCCATCGGCGGTTATGCCAAGATCATCAGCGAATCTCCTTCGATCACTCTGACGCCAGACATGTGCGAACAGATGTTGCGGGATATCCACCTGGCCTCTGGAATGCCAACACCACGTGAGACCCGAATCCTGCAGCAAGCACGCCTGGGCCGGTATGTCATGTGGGCAGCCTTTGACGCCACACACACCACGCAAAGCCCGTTTGATCACATTCCCAAAACGACTGACGCCGTCCGCACGGCCTTGGGCTTGGGAGAGTGCCCCGAAACAGAGACTCTCATCCTCATCACCTACCAGTCTGTCGGCACCGGAGCGCCCAATCCTCTGCACCGACCTACCATTGGCGAAGCTGGAAGCTACTGCTGGTTCCGCCCCAATCCTGATGCTGCCGCACACCACGGCCTCACCGAGCCCCTTCCCCCCAATCCTCTTGGGCTCGCCCCCGTGCCGGAGATGGTTCATCGTGAAATCAATGGCGACACCCTGACATTTCCGCTTTATTTGGCTGTATAACCCATGAGCGCGTCCGTACCAGAACTGGCCAATCTCGGTCTCAAGCACCTCGAAGGCAAATCCTTCGAGGCTGTGCTTGAATGGATGGCGCGCGCCCTGCATGCTCAGGAGCCGTTGCCCATGATCGTGCCAGGGGAGTCTCCCGAAGACCCCATTCTGCGCCTGGAGCGGAGCCTCACGGAGATTACGAGGCGGGACTTGTGCGAGGCCTGCCGCGTGCTGGTGCGGCGCTATGTCAGGCAGCCGCAGGATGAAGCCGACGACGCCTACGTTGCCGCTCTCCTGCGTCTGGCCAAAGGGCTGAATCTCACCGATCTCGTCACAGATCTCTACACGCTGGCAGCCAACCATGCTGTCCTGTCAGCTCTGCCGCAGAGCCAGGTCAAGTCCATCCTCTTCACCCTGCTGGATCTTCGGGCAGCGCTTCCGCTGGAGTTCTGGAAATCCCTGGCAGCTAGGCTGCCCGGCGCAATGAGCCTCATTGCCGTCTCTGGTCTGCTGGGGCATGGGTATAAGCCTGCCATGTGCGTACTACCGTCCCTGCCAGACCAGCAATCCGTCGCCGACTCCCTCTACATTATTCTCAAGCAGCATGCCAAGCTGCTTAACCCGAACGAGGTGTCCAAGATGGTGGAAACTGCCAGACAATTCCTGTCTTCCTGTCAGCCGCAGATCCAGCTAGCCCTCCAGGATTGGGTGGATGAAAATCCTGCCGTCGTGGAGAGCAGGCCTGCGGCCACGACTTCCTTTTCCAGGCCGTTGCTCGATACTGCTTTGGCTTCATTCTTCGCTCAGAGAGGTGGGCCGATCTATGCCCCCCGTCCTGCCTCTGCGCGTCTCTTGCAGCAAACGCCACAAACTTTGCTCAGTGCAGCCTGACCATGCCTGACCCCACCCAGCCAAGCAGCGCGGCCTTCATCACCTTTTACTCTTTCAAAGGTGGCGTGGGGCGCAGCATGTCTCTCATCAATGTGGCAGGCATCATGGCTGGGCGTGGCTTTCGTGTCCTCGCGCTGGACATGGACCTCGAAGCCCCCGGCATCTCCTACCTCATGCGCCATGAAGCCAAGCTCATGGAGCAGACTCTCCCCGGCTTTGTAGACCTCCTCAGCGATGCCTGTACCCGTGGCATGGAGGCAGACCTGTTTGCCCTGTCACCTCAGGCTGTCGTCGAAAAGTATTCGTATCCTTACACCATTCCCGACGGCATCCGCGTGAGCGAGGACGGGCTGCTCAGGATCATGCCCGCAGGCAGTTTTGATGGCCACTATCAGGAGCGTCTCGATGCCCTGGCGCTGGGGCAGCTCTACCGCGAAGGGCGCGGCCAGCCCCTCATCGCCGCGTTCAAGCACGTCATCGCATCCTCGGGAATGTTTGACTTTGTCTTCATCGACAGCCGCACCGGCTTTTCAGACGAGTCCGGCATTTGTACACGCGATCTCGGAGACCACCTCGTGGTCGTCATGGGCTTCAACCGGCAGAATCAGGAAGGCACCGAGGAGTTTCTGCGCTCCCTGCGCATGGCCGGCGGCAAGCCTAAAAGCCTGCAGGTCATCCTCAGCCCCGTACCCAATGGCGAAGATGAACTGGTGGAAAAGCGGGAGGGTGAAATCGCGGCAGCTCTGTCCGAGGCGTGGGAAGAACCCTTGAAGCCTTTCCTGCAGATCCCCTACCATCCGCGTCTCGCCCTCACCGAAGAGCCCCACATCTTCCGCCGCAGCCGTGGTTATTTGTACGAGGCCTACGTAGCCATTGAGCTCGCCGTCAGCGGCATGCTCGGCCTGACTGCCGCATCGTTGCGAAAAGAGATCATTAAAGTAGCGGATGAGAAACGGCTCGATCTGGTGATCCTTCTGTTGAAGAAGCTGCAAAAGCTGGACGACGGAGAGACGGCTGTGGAAGGCTTGGTCACCAACAAATTGATGAATCTCTGCCTGAGCCCCGAGGCAGGTGAACTCCGCCAATATCTAGCGGCGACGCTACCTGCTGATTCTTGGGCTGTCGGCATTTTGGCATATCGTCTTCATAAAAAGAACATGGACGATGCAGGTTTATTTTATGAACGTGCATTGGAAGCAGACCCAAAAGATGCCAACAACTTGGGCAACTATGCGAGCTTACTGACCGATGTGCGCAAAGATCACGACACAGCGGAGGTCTTTTACAAGCGCGCTCTGGAGGCTAACTCAACGGATGCCGACACTTTGGGCAACTATGCGAAGCTGCTATTCATCCAAAAACGCCTTGAAGATGGGGCGATAATGCTAGCCAAAGCCTGGGAGCAAAATCCCCCAAAACTAAATCTCCAATCTGAGCTGCTTTTCTATGCCTGCGCTCACTTGTGGGAAAGACATCCTGATGCCCTTGGAAAGTTGAAAACCCTCCTGGAGGCAGGCGGTAACTCCGAAGGCTGGCACTTGGAAGAAAATGTGCGAGTGGCTCGCGAGTCCGGGCATCCGCATCCTGATTTCATTGCTGCGCTGGCAGAGGTGGTTTCGGCTAAGGCCACAGTGGACACACTGGCAGACTTTGAGGTCTGGAAAAACGGACACTTCTGAGTCGCAGACGGTGAGGTATCTGCTCCAAGATGGAGAAGACAACAAGGCTGCACTCTGCGCAGCGTCTGCCCGCATTCGCCCCCCATCCGCACGGGGTCGGGAGACCCCGATGCCTTGGGGTAGCCTTGGCAGCCCCCCCGCCTATTCCTTCTGCAGCGCGGCCAGGATGATCTTCTCGGCGTGCGTGATGGGCAGGGAGTAGTGGCCGTCGATCTCGGTCCAGCGGGTCTCGGCCTGGGGGATCAGCTCGGAGATCTGCTTCGTATACGTCCAGGCGATGTTGCGGTCCTCTTTCCCATGCCAGAAGCGGATGGGGAAATTGATCTGGCTGACCTCAAAGCCCCATTCGGTGAGGTAAATGTCGGCATCCGCGATGACATGGCGCGGGCCGCGGTCCAGCGCGCCCAGGGTGGCGGCGCGCACCACGTCAAAGATGCCCGGCTGCAGCAGCACGCGGCGGTCCTCCGGGCCCAGCAGGCGCATGAGCCAGCAGAGCGGAGCCTTCTCCGGGCTGCCCTTGGCGGCCACGCCACCCAGGCGCAGCACCAGCCCCAGCAGCGTGGGGAAAAAGCGCCGCAGCTGGATCATGAAACGGTAGAGCCAGAACATCTGGCGGTCGCCGAGAAACTTCAGCGGCGGCGCACCGCAGATGATCGTGGCGGAGAGCAGCCTCTTCGGCAGCTTCAGCGCCGTCAGCAGCACATAGGGCCCGCCGCCGGACCAGCCGATCACGTGGTAGTTGTCCGCGCCCACATGCGCGGCCAGCTCCTGCAGCGTGGTGCTCCAGTCGGCGAGCTTGCGCTTGGGCTGAAAATCCGAGAGGCCGATGCCCGGCCTGTCCGGGCAGATGAGGCGCATGCCGTGCTTTTTGGCGGGCTCGTCAAAGAGGCTGCCCTGCACGTGGGAGGACGGCCACCCATGAAAGTAAAACGCCACCTCTCCACGTGGATCCCCGTACTCGCTGTAGCCCAGCTTGAGGCCGTTGGAGAGTGTGAAGACGTGTTCTGACATGCGCGCTTGGGTGTTAGTTGTATCAGCACACACCTTCAAGCGCCTTTTCACCCAGCAGCGGATTGCACTCAGGCACGCGGTCGCGGCGCAGGCCAAACTGCGTCACCGCCTTTTCCTGCAGATGCGCCACCGCCTCGTCCACACTGTCGGTCCATTTGATGAGGTCCATGTCCTCCGGGCTGATGGTGGCGCCGCGCAGCATGTGCTCCATGAACTGCCGCATCTCCGGCCAGAAATCGGTGCCCATGATCACGATGGGGAAGTTCTTGATCTTGCGCGTCTGGATCAGCGTCAGCGCCTCAAACATCTCATCCATCGTGCCAAAGCCGCCGGGCATGATGATGAAGCCGTAGCTGTATTTGATGAGCAGGGTCTTGCGCACAAAGAAGTGATCCATCGTCACCCACCGGTCCAGGTAGGGATTGTGGCTCTGCTCAAAGGGAAGGCGGATGTTGCAGCCCACGCTGCGCCCACCAGCATCTTTCGCGCCACGATTCGCCGCTTCCATGATGCCGGGGCCGCCGCCGGTCATCACGGTGAAGCCCATGCGCGCCAGCGCCGCGCCCATGTCCCGCGCCAGCTTGTAGTAGGGGTGGTCTTCCGCAAAGCGCGCCGAGCCAAAGACGGTGATGCACGGGCCCACAAAGTGCAGCGCGCGAAAGCCCTGCATGAAATCCTTTGCCACGCTGAAGAGCAGCTGCAGGTCCTTCAGGCGGCGGTTCGGCCCGCTGAGCAGGGCGCGGTCCACCAGCGTGCTGCAAAACTGCTCGTCTGCATGGATGGCGGCCACAGTGGTTTTGGGAGTGGCAGGAGCGCCTGAGAGCGAGGTGCCAGGTTCAGGCTCCCGGTCGAGAAGGGTTGGAGCAGGCATAACGGGTTGGTTGGGTTGAGAGGTTTCGGGAATAGGATCGGTCAGTGGTTGGTTGATCGACTTGGTTATGATGATTGGAAGCACATCGCGCCTCTTTTGTTCACACGCATTTGTGGTTTTTTATTACGATTTATTGAAACCGGATGACGCTGTGAAGAGTAACGCACGTGCCTGAGGGATTGGGAAGATCCCAGCCCGCCCGAGGGTGGGCTGCGGCGGGGCAGCGTGGGTCGCGTGCGCATTGAGCCGCGCCGATTTTGAAAAAGTTTCCCCTTGGGCGGGGGCGTGATGCGCGGCAGGGTACGGGGCTCTCTCCGCTCCCCTGCCCTGCACCTGTCATGAACTGGAAACACCGAACCCTGCTGCCGCTGCTGCGCCGCGCCGTGCTCGTGCTGCTGGGGCTGGCGGGGCTCGGCCTGCATGGGCATGCGGAGACGCCGGTGCTGCACCTTTACAACTGGGCGGACTACATCAGCCCGGAGGTGCTGCGGCAGTTTGAGCAGCAGCACCACTGCCGCGTGGTGGTGGACACCTTTGAGTCGAATGAGAGCATGTACGCCAAGTTCAAGGCCGGAGCCACGGGATATGACCTCGTCATCCCCACGGCGTACATGATCCAGATCATGCACGCGCAGGGCATGCTCTCCGCGCTGGACCACCGGCTCATCCCCAATCTGCCCCACATTGACCCCGCCGTGCTGGCCAAGGTGCCAGATCCTGCCATGCACCACAGCGTGCCGTACACGTTTGCGTTTGCCACCATCGCAGTGCGTGCGGACAAGCTGGAGGCTCGCCGCCTGCCGCCTGCGGAGGCCACGTGGGCCATGTTTGACCGCAGCGCCCTGGCCGGACGCATGACGCTGCTGGACGACATGCGCGAGAGCATCGGCGCCGCGCTCAAATCCCTCGGCTACAGCCTCAACACACGCGATGACGCACAACTAAACGCCGCTCGGGATGTGCTCATCCGCTGGAAGAAGAACCTGGCGCTGTTTGACAACGAGGGGTACAAATCCGGGATCGACTCCGCGGAGTTTCTGCTGGTGCATGGCTACAGCGGGGATCTGTTTCAGGTGCAGATGGAAAACCCTGCGGTGCAGATCCTGATCCCGCGCGAGGGCGTGACGATCGGGTGCGATGCGCTCGTGATTCCAAAGACCGCACGCCATCGCGAGCTCGCGCATGCGTTTATCAATTTCGTGCTCGATCCCGCCACCGCCGCGCAAAACATGGAGTGGATGGGCTACTACTGCCCCAACAAACCGGCGCTGGAAAAGGTGAGCCCCGCCTTCCTGCAAAACCCGGCCATCACCATCGCGCCGGAGGTCCGCGACCGCTGCGAGGTCATCCAGGATCTCGGTGCCGACCTGGCCAAGTACACGCGTGTGTGGGACCAGGTGAAGGCGGCGCGATGAGTCTGCGTGGCGGCCAGAAAGTGAGGTGTGGCAGCGCCGCAAAAAGCGGCTTGGCTTGAGGGGCGTTTTGCGGGCGCTTGAGACTTTCCTTCATCGCGCATGCTTCACTCTCTCGAAGGCCTGCGTCATGCCGGGCGGTGAGGGCGGAGTCGTCGCGGAATGACACGTGGAGTCGTGCCGACCCTCTCTGACACCGCAGCGCCTGCATGACTGGGCCCGGCAGCGGGCTTAGTGTGTGGCTGAGCCCGGGCGCGGCGATGGGGCGGCTTGTGCGTTCAGGTTCAAGATTTTCGATGAAATGGAGATCATCGGACATGGCCCGATGGCTTATGCGCTGTCTCGGCGGCTGAAATCATCGGCATAGAACCTATCGAACGCTGATTTGTGCGGCCTGCAAGGCTGCCTGCCGTGGAAAAGCTAGACATCCAAGGCGGTGATTTAGAAAATACGCACGCGACTTTTCCAACCCGCATGTCGCTTTTCAACCACCCAACCATGACCACCGCCACCGCACCTGCGGCAGCTCCAGAGACAGCCCGCCGCACGCGCTCACGCCTGCAGCTGCGCGGTCTGCTGTGGCGCAGAGTGGCCGGGTGGTGGCCGCTGATCCTGCTGGTGCTGGCGGTGTGCCTGAACCCCACGCCGCTGGGAGTGGGCGTGTGGAGCACAAGCGACGAGGGGCGAACGGTGACGGTGACGTACGGCTACCGGGGCGATGATTTAATTTATGTCGTAGCCGAGTCGGAGCCCGGCACGCCGCACACCGCCGTGCATGGCAGCGGCAGCAGCCGCCGTCTGGCGCTGTACCCCGGCGGGCCTGAAAACTGCCTGTCCAAGACCGGCGGGCTGTACCTCCGCCAGGACAGCGAGCGATTTGAGCTGCTGCCGCTGCAGCTCTCTCTGAACACGCTGCTGGAAAAGCTGAATTCACACAGCCGGGGGAAAGACATCCTGGAGTTTCTGCGGCGGAGCGCACCGTGAGGGCGAAGGCCCGAGCCGCCGGAGGGCGAGCATCTTGATCCCCACACAGGGCGTGTGTTCGCGGATTGGTGGGGTGATGACGCGAGTGCGCTGGGCGATGCGGTAAACAAGGTTTGTTGGCAGCGCAGGAGCGCTGGGCGTTGCGTGCGCGTGAGGGATCGGAACGATCCCTCTCAGCCGGTGCGCAGGCGTCTAAAGATCAGACACGTTTTCGGCTGTGTGTGGCATCACTCCTCATCGAGCGTCGCCAAGGCTGCGAGCTGTTGCGGCTGGCTGCCCATCTTGACACGAGTGCCGTTGGTGCATTTGCCGATGATCACCGAGGCCATGCCACGCACGGCCTTTTTCAGGCGCTCATCGGCAGGGCGTTGACTAGCCAGCGCCTGCAGCTCCGGAAGTGCCTCAACGGTGAAGCCCAGGGTGTCGAATTCATCCAGCAGGGCACGTATGGCAGGCTGGGCCACGGCATCGACTTCCTCGGAGGGGCCGAGGTCTGCCAGGGCTCGCAGGATGATGAGATGATAGACCGTGCGTGCGTTGTGGGAATCGATCCACCGGCCGTTGGCTGCCTGACCCGGCGCCACGCCGATGCGGAATTTTTTCAAGGCCTCCTCCTTCATGCCTGCGCATGCCAGCAGGGAGACGGAAAAGGCGTTGTAGTTAAAATTGGGGCAGCACTTTTGAGCGGCAGCCCACTGCGCGGCGCGCTGGCCGGCGGCCAGGCAGGCCTCATCTGCCAGCAGCCTGCCCGCACGCAGCAGCGCCACACCGCAGACCCCCGTGTCAAACTGGGATCCACCATCGGGATCTGGCGTCAAGATCCAGCCGTCTTTGATCTCGATCGCATTCTTTTGCAGCTGCTTTTCCGTCATGTCCCCAAAGCGGATGTTGATGCCGCGCAAGTCTGGAAAGGGAAAGTGCCCCTGCGGCTGCTGCAGCTTGAGCAGCACGCTGGCAGTACCACGCAGCAGCTTTTCGAGCTCCGGCAGTTTCTCAGGGGCGCAGGTGGCCACATGCGGATGCATCGTCACGCAGGCTTCCAGCACGCTGGCATAGATCCGGAGCATCTGGTGCGGCAGCATCTCACCCGCCATGAGTGCGCGCACGGTGCGGCCTTGGGTCTGCAGGGCGCTGAGAAAGAGCTGCACCGCCTCGGCGCGGGAGAGGCTGCGCCCGGTGGGCTTGTACCCCATGCGGCGCCCGTCTGGCAGCCCAGCCTGATCTCCGAGGATGGCCGCCATCTCCGCAGTCACACGGCGCACCGCCTGCGCGTCCTCCGCAGCCATGGCGGTGGTGAGCCGGGGCGCGGTGGCTTTCAGAGCTGCCTCCATCTCCGGAGTGGGATGGTAGAGCGGCTGCCCAGCCATGGACCAGCCACCGGGGTCCAGTCCGGTGGCCGTCTCCGCCTTGCGGAGCTGCTCCTCCGCATCAGCCGGGAGCCCGGCCTTGAAATCACGCGCCAGTTTCTCCACAGACTCCACCAGCCGGGCGTCATTGCGCTCCCGCGCCAGCTGCCGGGCCATGCGCAGCCGTGCCTCCGCCTCCTGCGGTGTGAGGGCTGCCGCTGCGGCAGCCATGCAGAAGATCGAGAGAGGGAGGAGCAGGAGGCGTATCACCATATGGCTCTGTGCCTCCGCAGGTGGAGTTGTATGACCTCACGGTCATCAAAAAAATCACGCCTCAGCGGCGCGCGCGTATTCCTGTCATGCGCAAAAGTGCCGGCCCTGCTGCCTAGGCAGGATCCGACGGTGGGGTGGTGAAATGGGGCGCTGGGCGGTGCGAGACACAAAGCCTGTTGGCAGCGCGGAGGCGGGGCGTGGTTTCACAAGACCTGGCGGAGGTCGGTGATGGCTTGCTGGGTGGCGGCCTGGAGTTTCTGCGCGCAGTCGGCTGGGATGGGGCGGTGGCTGCGGACGGCGGTCTCCAGGGCGGTGCAGTTCTCCGCCACGGCGGTCATGCCAAAGAGGGCGCTGGCTCCGCGCAGGGCATGGGCCTCGCGGCCTGCGGCGGTCCAGTCGGACTTATCGAGTGCTTTCTGCAGGCGCGAGAGCCTGCCGGGGGCCTCCTCCAGCCAGAGCGCGGCGATGTGCCGCGCCTCCTGGGCACCGAGCTGCGTGGACAGGCGCTGCAGCGCGGCGGCGGTGGCGTTTTCCGGCGCAGGCGGCGGCACGGCTGCGGCGGGCGCTGCGGCATCATGTGCCGGGCGCACGAGGTCTGCCAGCAGGGCCTCCAGCGTTTCGGTGTCAAAGGGCTTGGTCAGGTAGTCGTCCATGCCGGAGGCAAGGCAGCGCTCCCGCTCCTCCGGCAGGGCGCTGGCGGTCATGGCGATGATCTTGCAGCGGGTGCCGTCCAGCTGCTCCATCTGGCGGATTTTGCGCGTGGCGGCGTGGCCGTCCATGATGGGCATCTGGCAGTCCATGAGGATGGCGTCATAGGGCTGCCTGCGGAAGGCGGCCACGGCTTCGCGGCCGTTGGCGGCCACGGTGTAGGTGCAGCCAAAGGATTCCAGAAGCAGGCAGGCCAGGCGGGCGTTGACGCGGTTGTCCTCGGCCACGAGCACGCGCAGGCCCAGGCGGCGGCGCTGCGGGGTGGTCTCCGGCGTGCAGGCGGGGGCGGAGAGCTGCCACACGGCGCGGCGCAGGGCGGCACGCCGCAGCGGCAGCGCCACGGCAGGCAGGGCGCAGTCGGCACTGGTGCGGCCGATGAGGATGAGGTGCTGCGGCGCGGGCGAGTCCCGGTGGGCGCTGAGCATGGCGGGCCTGACCCACGCGGCGTCCACCAGCAGCACCTCGTGCGGATGGCGCAGGGTGGAAAGGTGGGCGCGCAACTGCCGGCGGCCGAGGGTGTGAAACTCCACCCCGGGGCCGCTGAGCGCGGCGCGGATGCTCTCAGCCAGGCGCGGTGAGGCATGCGCGATGTACACCACCCGCGGCGTGGAGGCGCAGGCCTCCGGTGCGGCGGCGTGCGGCGGCGCGGGCTGCAGTGGCACTTCATACCAGAAGGTGGCACCCGGGCCGGGGCGGCTCTCCACGCCGATGCGGCCGCGCATGGCCTCCACCAGCTTTTTGCTGATGGCCAGGCCCAGGCCGGTGCCGCCAAAGCGGCGGGACTGGGAGCCGTCCACCTGGCTGAAGGGCTTGAAGAGCCGCTCCTGCGCGCCTTCGGGGAGGCCGATGCCGCTGTCCTCCACCCGGAAGGCCACCTGCCCTGCTCCGGCGGGCTCCACGCGGATGGTGACGTGGCCTTTGTCGGTGAATTTGACGGCGTTTCCGGCGAGATTGAGCAGCACCTGGCGCAGACGCCCGGCGTCTCCCAGGATGACGTCCGGCAGCTCGGGGGAGATGACGGTGGTGAGCTCCAGCCCCTTGGAGGCGGCCTCGTGGTGGAGCAGGTCGGCCACGCCTTCCACCAGATCATCCAGCGCCACGGGCTGCACCTGCAGCTCGATCTGCCCGGCTTCGATTTTGGCAAAGTTGAGGATGTCGTCGATGATCTTCATCAGCGCGCCGCCGCTGTGCTGCACGGCCTCCACCATCTCCGACTGCTGGGCGTCCAGGTGCCCGGCGCGCAGCAGTCCGGCCATGCCGAGGATGCCGTTCATAGGCGTGCGGATCTCGTGGGAGATCATGGCCAGGAATTCGCTCTTGGCACGGCTGGCGGCCTCCGCCTTGTCACGGGCGGCGCGCAGCTCCTCCTCGATCTTGCAGCGGCGCTGCTCCTCGCGGCGGGCCACGATCATGCTGCTGACGGCGGCCAGGTAGGGGTCCAGCTCCTTCACGCCCTCCTTGTCGTAGCCGTCGGGGCGGTTGGCCAGGCCGATGAGGCCCACCATTTCCAGGCCATTGTAAACCGGCAGGCCGAGGAAGGTGCGGATGGGCGGGTGGCCGGGCGGCAGGCCGCCACGGCGCGGGTCATTGGCGGCGTCATTGGCGATCAGCACCTCCCCCGTGACCATGGGGATGCCAAAGAGCGTCTTGAGATTGCGAAACTCCATGCCCATGGGCCCCATCTGGCGCATGAGGCTGCGCGTCTCTTCATTCCACGCGATGTCGGTGAGGCCGTAGGAGCGCAGGTAGGGCGCGCCGGCCTCGTCCCGCAGCACCTCGCCCACAAAGCCGAAGCCGCTGCGCGTGTGGGAGACGACGACATCCAGCATCTCGGCAAAGACGGGGCCGACATCCACGGCACCGATGAAGTGCTCCTGCGCGGCGCGGATGCCATTGAGCAGGTCTGCACGGCGGCGCGCGGCCTCCTCGGACTGCTTGCGCATGTGGATGTCCATCTGCGTGCCGATCATGCGCTCGGGCTTGCCGTCCTTGGTGCGGGCCACGATGCGGCCCACGTCCTGCACCCACTTCCAGGAGCCGTCTTTGCAGCGCAGGCGGTGCTCGCAGATGTAGTCCGGAGTCGCGCCGCTGAGGCATTGGTTCATGGCCTCCATCACGGAGGGGAGGTCGTCTGGATGCACGCGGGAGGCCCAGCTGTCCACGTGCTGGGGCCACTCTCCGGGCTCGTAGCCGAGCATGAGCTGGATGAGGTCGGTGTAGAGGACGTAGCCGGTGATGATGTTCCAGTCCCACACGCCGAGGCCGTTGTTTTGCAGGGCAAACTGCCAGCGCTCCTCCGTCTGCTGGAGGGTGCGCTGCGCCTGCACGAGCTCGGTGATGTCGAGCACGGTGCCGATGACCTCGCGCGGCTCTCCATCGGCCCCGCGGCCCACCTCGGCGCTGCTGCGCAGGTGGCGCTCCTCGCCGTCCGGGCGGAGGATGCGGTAGATGGTGGTCATGGGCTGGCCGGTGCGCACCACGGTGTCCACAAACTGCATCACAGCATCAAAGTCATCCGGATGGATGGCGCGCTGGCAGAGCTCCATGTTCACCTCCACGCCGCCGGGCTCGTAGCCGTAGATGCGGTATTTTTCATCCGACCAGCGGATCTGGCCGCTGGCGAGGTCCATGGTCCAGTTTCCCAGATGGGCGATGCGCTGGGCCTGGCGGTAGGCATCCTCCGTGCGGATGAGGTCCGTCATGTCCTGCATGGTGCCCACGAGGCGGCAGGGGGCGCCTTTTTCATCCAGCTCGGCGGCGGCCATGGTGGTGACGTGGCGGATCTCCCCGTTCGGACGGGTGACGCGGTAGGACACCTCCTGGCTCTGGCCCGTCTTGGCCACGGAGTCCAGCACGCTCAAAAAGCGCTCCAGATCCTCCGGCAGCACGCACTGGCGCACGTGGTCCAGCGTGGGCATGAAGCTGCGGGGCTCAAAGCCGTAGATGCGGAATTTTTCATCGGACCAGGAGAGCGCATTGGTATGCAGATCCCACTCCCAGGTGCCCAGGTGGGCCAGACGCTGGCCCTCATTCATGGCGCGCTCGCTGCGGCGCAGGGCGGCCTCGGCCTCCAGGCGCTTGAGCAGGAGGCCCAGCTGGCTGCCGATGCGGCGCAGCGCCTCCAGGAGATCCGGGTCTGGCGCATCGAGGTGCACGCTGAAGAGCTCCATGACGCCGCGGATGTGGCCGTCCACCATCACGGGAAAGGCCACCGCGCCGGTGATGCCGCACTCGGCTGCCGCGTGGCGGCGGGGGAAGTTTTGATCCTGCCGCACATCGGTGATCCAGTGGCTGGCGTGCCCTGCCCACACACGGCCTGGCAGGCCCTTGCCGGGGGGGAAGCTCATCTCGCGGGAGGCCTGCATGAAGACCTCCGCCTCGGTGCCTGGGAGCTGCCAGGCCTCTGCCAGGTGCAGCACCTCTCCGCGCAGGTCCGGCACCCACCACATGCCCACGGTGGCCTGGAGCTGGCGGCCCAGCGCACGCAGCATGGCGGGGATGAGATCCGGCAGCCGCACCCCGCTGGTGATGACCTCGGCGGCGGCGGCCTCCAGCTGGCGGCGCATCTCGTTGCGTTTTTTGCCGGAGACATCGGCCTCCACGGCCATGAAGTGGGTCACGTGCCCATCATTGTCGCAGATGGGCTGCACCTCGATGTCCACCCAGTAGGCGGTGGCGTCTTTGCGGTAATTGAGGATCTCGCAGCGGAAGCTCTCCCCCTCGCGCACCTTGCGGCCCATCTCTTCGGCGGTGTGTGGATCGGTGCGCGGGCCCTGCAGGAAGGAGCCGGGCTTTTTCCCGCGCACCTCCTCCAGCCGCCAGCCGGTCATGCGCTCAAAGGCCTCATTCACCCACTCGATGAGGCCGTCTTTGTCCGCCAGGATGACGGCATTGTCCGTGCGCTGCGCCACCATGGCCAGCTTGCGGGACTCGGCTTCTTTTTCGATCAGCCGGTGCTGCTTGTGCCGCAGGCGGTCATTGAGCACGCGCAGCTCCTCATTGGCGATGCGGTGCACCTGCGCCACGTGCAGCAGATCCTGCGCGGAGTCGTGCGGCGCAAAGTCCGCCAGCGTGATGCCCAGGCGGTCCAGCTCGTCCGGCGTCTGCAGCCACGGGGTGCCCAGAAAGACCTCGATACCAGCTTCTACCAGATGCATGACCTGCCCGCGCAGCTGAAGGCCGGAGCCGGTGTGCAGCAGCAGCAGCAGGGTGCCGCGCAGCCCGGCGGAGCGCAGGGCGCCCTGGGGCCGCTCCAGGCTGAAGGACGCCTCCACCTGCATGCCCGTGGTGAGCCCCGGAGCCACGCGCCGCAGAGAGGGCCCGATGCGGATGATGCTCCCGGACTGATCCCATGCAAAAAGAAAGGGGAAGACCTCCTCCACCCCCGCCCAGGGCATGCCTGGCATTGGCTTTACGCGCGCACTCATGCGGTTTCCGTTTCTTTCCAGGTGATGAGGAAGACATCGTGGTCCGCGCCGGCATCCAGGCTCTGCTCCTGGGAGATCTCCGCCGTGACGGCAAACATCTCCGCCAGGCCGTGCAGCAGGCCGATGACAAAGGCGGAAAGCCCCCTGCGGTGGCTGCGGTAGTGCAGCCGCACCTGGCCGGGCGCGGCGTCTGTGCACTGAAACTCCGGAGGCTGCAGCGCGGGAAAGATCATCATGATGCGGGTGTGGAAATTGGGCAGGTTTTGGAGAAACTCGCCCAGATTTCGTCCGCCTGCCTTGAGAAGATGGCCGTAGCCATGCCGGGCCGTCTCCAGCACCCACCAGCGGCCAAACTCGTGCAGGATCTGCGCGGCAGGCAGCGCCAGCACCTCAGAGGCAGCGCCCACCAGCCGGTACGTGACGTCGTCCGGGTAGGCCTGATTGGAAATGAAGATCTCGTCCTCCACGCCCGCTTTGGCCTTGATGCGCAGCCAGACCTCCATGCCGTGCTTTGAGATGAGCAGATCCTGAACCGCTTTGTTGACCATGCCGTACATGCGCTGAGTAAAGAAGAAATGGGGGGGTGGGGGCCAGGGATGAGCCTGTGAAAAAGAAAGGGAAGGGTTAACCCAAGGATAGAGTGCCGCCCCGGAGTGGAGAAACGGTATGTTGGGTTAACCCAGAATTTTCGGGGAGCGAATTCTTTACTGGGAGCGCCGGTTTTTAACAGGCTCTGGTTAGCTCCGCAGCCACAGCAAGCACCGCGTTCACAGCAAGCCATCTTGACGAATGAAAGCCGCAGAGACACCCCGCCCGGAGCCGATATGGACATCGGCGCTCCCAGCATAAAGCGCTGCCACGAATGCGCCATCACATCCCCCTGCATCTGTGGGGGTTTTCGGAGGTCCAAAGCAGGCGATCATCCTATGTCTATGAAAACAACAATCCTATCTGTCATTCTTTTCACCACAACTTTGCCAGCCTTTGCGGAGGACGGCACTTCATCCAAAACCGCCGCTGCGGCAAGCGCTGCACTGGCAAAGGAATCTGAGGACTCGAAGGAGTCTGAGGAGTCCAAGAAGGAGGACTCAAAGGAGTCGGAAGACTCCAAGAAAGAGGACTCCCAAAAAGCCGAAGACGCCAAGAGCGTGGCCATGAAGGCGGAGCAAAACGCCCAAAAGGCGGAGGAAGCCAGGATCGCGGCCACGAAAGCGGCAGAAGCTGCCAAAGCCGCGGCCCTCAAGGCGGAGGATGATGTGAGGACGACAGCGGCTAAAGAAGTGGAGGATGCCAAAAAGGCCGACGAAGCCAGGAGCACGGCGTCCAAGGCGGCGGAGGACTCCAAGAAAGCGGAGGACTCCAGGACCACCGCCACCAAGACAGCGGAGGCTGCCAAAGAAGCGGCCAGCAAAGCGGCTGAGGACTACAAGAAGGCGACCGAAACAGCCGCGGCTGACGCCAAAAAAGCCGCAGAGGCAAAGGCCGAAGCTGATAAGGATCCGAAAAATACCGGCAAGGCCGATGCCGCAAAGCTGGCTGCCATCAGGGCTGCGGATGACACAAAGCTGGTCGATGCCACCAAGACTGCCGCCGCCAGAGCTGCAGAGGAGGCCCAGAAGGCCGAGGAGGCCAGGAGCGCTGCCGCGAAAGCAGCCGATGCCGCCAAGGCCACAGCCACAAAGGCGGCGTCTGACGCCCAGATAGCCGAGGCGAACCGGATCGCCTCCGTCAAGGCGGCGGAAGCCGCGAAGCTGGCGGTCACCAGGGCGGCCGATGCGGCCCAGAAAGCCTACGACGCCATGATGGCTGCCATGAAGGAAGCCTATGACGCCAAGCTGACCGCCGAGTCTTCGCTGGCGGCCTACATGGAGGTCACGGGCACCACGGCCACTCCGAGCTGGAGCACGGGCGCGCCCACAGACTCGGGCACCGCAACGAGTGCGATCTCTGCCGTGAGCGCCGCCCCCGGTGCACCGGCCCCTCCAGTGACGCTGCTGGCCGCCTTTGCCGGAGTGCTGGCGCTGCGCCAGGCCCGTGGCAAGCGCCGCAACAAGGCCCAGGAGGCGTAATGCCGCGCGCCGCTGGAAACGGGTCTCCAGGTTGAAAGCCAGCCCTTCCATGCGGCCCGCCCGCACTCTGGCGTGAGGAATCGTCCCGGTCCCTCACGCGCACTCAAAGACCAGCGTTTTCACGTCTCCACAAAGCCGGGCCAACGCATCATCCAGCGACCTCGCACCACCACGAAGCCGCTGCAAGGAGGGGGGATCAAGAGGATCCCCCCTTCGTCGGCTCGGGCCTTCACCTTCAGACCCATTTTCAGCCCCTCAGGGTCTGGCTCATCACACGCGGCGGGCCTGACAGGTGCGCCTCTCATGCCCCCACCCGCGCATTGTCATTTGCAGAGGCTGCGTCACACTCTGCGCCATGCCACAGCCACATGATCCGCATGCCTTTGCCCAGGAATGGATAGACGCCTGGAATGCGCACGACCTGCCGCGCATCCTCTCGCACTACGCGGAGGGCGTGGAATTTGAGTCGCCCTTCATCTCCCGTGTGCTGGGAGAGGGCGCCACGCCGGTGCCAAACCGGCTGGTGGGAAAGACCGACGTGGCCGCCTACTGGAGCCAGGCACTGACCCGCTACCCGGACCTGCGCTTCGAGCTGCGACAGGTGCTGGCAGGCGCGCACTCGCTGTGCCTGCTCTACCAGTCCGTGATGAACCTCACAGCGGCGGAGTTTTTCTGGTTTGATGAGCACGGCCTGGTCTGCCGCGCCGCAGCGCATTACGCACCGGGCTGAGGGGCGGGCGTGTTTCATGGCGATGCCCTGGCCATGAAGCTGAATTTGATTGCGCAGGGCGGTGATTTTTGGCGGAATGCACACGTGAATGTGAATGCAATCCTCTTCATGCCATGAGCTGGTATGCGCGTGCGCGGCTCTGGCTTTGCAGCGGCCCGGCGCTCCGGAGGGCTGCACTGACTCTGGGCGGGATGGCGCTGGCTCTGGGCCTGGGCTGGACCATGGCGGGAATGCAGACGGCGCGCATGCCTGCGCCTGCCAGTGCGCAGTCTCCCCTGCCCCATGCGCGAGTGCAGGAAGCGCACGCCCAGGGCGATGACAGCAGCGGCGGCGCGCGCACGACCGCCGCCTCGCCCCCCTCGGTGCTGGAGCAGAAAAACGACTGCCTGCGCAGGCTCATAGCGCTGCACCTGGAGCGCCGCCGGATGATGGAGCAGCTGGAGGCGGAGCACCCCGCGCTGCGGGAGATCCCGCCGCTGCTGAACTGGCTGGACGAGATGCCGGTGAAGCAGCACCCCGCAGGGGCCAGCCAGTGGCAGGCGCTGCTGAAGAATGATCCGGTGATGAACCAGCGCTTCTTTGAGCTGATGGTGCTGAAGAATGCCCGAGTCTGGGTAAAAGTTCTGGACGATCCCAAGACCAGCGCGTGGTATGCCGAGGTGTTTGAGACAGCGCACCTTTCCGCGAGTGCGGCGCACGATATGGCAGTGCTTGATGCCACAACGAATTTTAATGATGAGGCGACGGCTAGGCCCACAACACCTGCCGAGGTGGTCAGCGCCTATGCGCTGCGGGCATCGGCGTATGAGGCGACCCTGCAGTCCAATGCCGAGGCGTGGGGCCTGCAGATCACGCCCGAGATGGACGACTACCTGGAGGCCATGGCGCAGCAGCGTGTGATGCGCGCTTTTCTACGGCAGTACCAGGAAAGCCTGACGCCCGATGCACTGGAGCAGGTGCAGTCCGGCATCGGCGCGCTGCAGGCGCAGTTTATGGACCTCCCCGCCACGGTGAAGGCAGATGCGGAGCTGGTGGCCCGGCTGCGGCAGGCGGCGGGGGAGTAGCGGATGGTTTTGGTACGAAGGGCGGACAGGAGTGGGCAAAAAGCATTCAGGAAAGGAACCGAGCGCAACTGCGCCCCAAGAAATGACGGCGCTGGCAAATGATGCGCGGCGCCATGAGCGATCTGCCCTCTGATTTCCCCCGTCCTGAACCCCGGCCGCGTGCTGCGTGCTGGTCTGCCGCCTCTGCGGAGGCGGAGCTTTTGTCCTCGGCCCCGACCGCGCCACTGCCCCCGCGAGAGGCGGCACCGGCTGCCGGGGGCCTGCCTGCCATGCCGGGCGCTCCTATGATGATGCCGCCGCCGCAGGGGTATGTGAACCATCTGGGATATCCAGTCATGCCGCCCATGCCGCCGCCGGGCCATGCCTACCCTGCGGGGTATGCCGCCGCGCCGGGGCCGTGGATGGGCTACCAGATGCCACCAGGCTATGCCATGCCGCCCGCCGCCTGGCCGATGCCGCCGCTGCATCCGCCGCTGGTGCCGGGCACCACGGCAGCACCGGTGCCTGTGGCCGTGGTGATGGCCGAGGAGCTGCCAGTGGCGCAGGTGGCGGGCGGGGCGGCCGCGCATGCTGCGCGCGCCACGCCGAGGCCAGCCCCTGCGCCCGTGCCTGCTCCGAGGTCCGAGCCTGCGGTGAAAGGAGTGGATGCACCAGCATGTGGCATGTCAGAGCATGAGTCCCCTGCCCTGGAGGCGCTGCGGCGGACGGCGCTGGAGGGTGACACGGCGCGCGGGCCGGGGCGGCTGGTGCGGCTGTGGCGCAGCGCGGGGGGCGGGTCGCTGGCGTTTTCCCTGCTGGTGCACGGGCTCATCCTGCTGGCGGCGAGTCTGGTGGTGGTGACGACCCACGCACTGTCTGACAAGGCGGTGGACTTTCTGCCAGGTGGCGGTGCGCCTGCCAGCACGGCGCTGAGCCACCAGGTGCAGCAAAAGCGGCGGCAGCGCCTGCAGAAGAGCATGCCCCACCAGAGGCTGGTATCTGCCAGCACCACGGCGGCGCTGAGCCTGCCGGAGCTGCCGCTGGGCACGCTGGACCTGCCGGATGCAGACGCGCTGCCGGGCGGCAGCCTGAAGCTGGGCTCCGCAGGCCTGGGCACGGGCGGGCTGGGCACGGGCTTTGGCAGCGGTCTGGGAGCCGGTGCGGTGAAGGGCTTTGCGGGGATGACGCTCTTTGGCAGGCTGGGCGCCGATGGCATGCCGGGTGTGTTTTACGACATGAAGCAGTCCCCCGCACGCGTGCCCACGGCGCTGGCAGACCTGGCGAGCGAGGCGGATTTTGCCAGAGTGATCAACACGGCGGCGGGCAAAAAATTCAGCGGCAAGGGACTGGACCAGTTCTTCCACTCCACCCAGAAGATGAGCTTCACCTACCTGCTGATCCCCTACATGGCGGCCACGGAGGGGCCGAAGGCTTTCAAGGTGGACAAGGAGGTGCAGCCGCGCGCGTGGATGGTGCACTACGCGGCGGATGTGCGCCCGCCCGCGCCAGGGGAGTACCGTTTTGTGGGCCTCTTTGACGACGCGCTGATCGTGTATGTGAACGGGAAGCCGGTGCTGGACGGCTCGTGGTACTCCATCGTGGATCACGGTGGGAAATCCAGGACGGAAGGCATCCGCGAGGACTTTGGCGGGCCAGCGGTGCCGGGCACGGGGAACCGGCGCTGCTACGCGGGCCGCTGGGTGCGCATGGACGGGCTGACCCACATCGACATCGTGGTGGGCGAGCGCCCCGGCGGCCGCGTGGGCGGGCTGCTGCTGGTGCAGCAAAAGAAGGGCCGCTATGAGGAGCGCGCCGACGGCACGCCGATCCTGCCGGTGTTTGCCACGACAAAACCCGATCTGCAGGACGAGGCGCGCCTGCGTGAGTACACGGCCTCGGGCTTTGCGGTGGCCGCGCAACCGGCTGTTTTCACGCTGACAAAGGACGTCTTCAGCACGCGATGATCCGGCAGGGTCGGGTGATGCGCGTGAGGATCAAGATGCTCCCCCCCTCAGCCGATGGCGCGCATGACGCACACACACTCACGGCACCACGGGCTGGGCGTCGGCGAGGTTGAGATTGAACTGGATGATGGCGGGCGGACGGCTGACGATGTCGCAGCGGGTGATGGTGCCGGTCAGGGTGGCGATGCCACCAAAGTGCGCCGCGCCGCAGCGCATTACGCGCAGGGCTGACGAATCAGCCCGAGAATGGAAGAGGGCCGGGACGCCGCATCGTGGCGCAATCAAGCCAGGGTGCGGGAGCGCCGGGCCTCTTCATGGTTGTGCCAATCCCCTGGGTGTGGTTGGGGAAGCATGGTCTCTTTCGCCTTCAAGAGGCAGCCAGTCGGGGGCGCCTTCCACTCTGCCTTTCTGTGCATCGAGGGCGACACGCGCACGGCCGCGAAAGCCTGACCACGTTTCCGGATCGCCATCGCCTTCACGCGGAATCAGATTGCCGCTGAACTCGATCTCCAGATGGTCCTCATCGATCCAGCGCACGGGTGTGATGTAGTAGAAGCGGCCGCTCCGGTACTCCTTGGAGTAGCGCTCGGTCTGCCAGTGCTCGAGCAGCTGCAGATCGAGCTCGATCTCAGCAGCGGGCTGCGTGGTGGGGGTGAAGACCTGGATGCCGGACCCGCGCTTGTACTCGGTGAGGATGCAGACGCGCGTACCTTTGGGTGACCAGAGTGCGCCCCACGCGGTCTCATCCGGGATCAGGGAAACAAGCTCTTCCTCCGCTCCTCGCAGCACTCGCTGCAGCTTCACGGCCGTTTCGGTGATGAGCACGCGTGCGCTGCCATCGGGTGCGGGGACCATGGGCGGTGGCTTGACGCCCAGCCTGGGCACCGGAGCCGCTGTGGTGGTGTCCCCCGCCGCCTGAGCTGGAGCTGCCCTGGCAGTGCGGCCAGCCCTGCTGCTGCAGGCCGGCAGCGCCCAACCGAGGCTGATGACAAGGACGAGCACCGAAAGACGGCGCATGCAGGCTGCGAGGCTGGTTTTCATGATGGGTCTGCGGATGACGCTGGATGGTATTTAATGCCAGAGTGTGCTGCCACCTCATCTGACCTCAACCCCAAACATGCGGGCGATGCCGGGAGACTGCTCCGGAAAGCGGGTGAAGATGGCGGGGTCGTGGCTGGGGAGGAGGACGATGGCGGAGACAGGAAGGCTGGCCCGTGTCGCAAAGGGTGTTGAATGTGTTTTTCGAAACGGTCCAGATTTCGCAAGGTTAACTCTAAATATAATAAATATCTATCCTACAAACCAGTCTCTTTCCTTATTGACGCCACTCTCATAATCCTATTAAAGCAGGCCCGGACTCAGAATTACTCATTCGCTTATGATGCGCTCTGCACTTGTTCTACTGTCGTGTGCCTTGGTCTTTTCCGGAGAAACCATCTGCCTGGGGGAATCCCCGCCCGCAGCGGCGCAGGCGCAGCCGCCCAAGCAGAGCTTCTGGAAGCGCCTCTTTCAGCGCAGCGGGGGCAAGGAGGAGGCGGTGGAGGAAGAGGCCGGCATGGGAGAGGGAGACATGGTGGCGCCACACTTTTACCAGCATGCCAGGAACACCGCCCATCCGGAAAGCAGGCCCTCCGACCAGCCCAGAGTGGACGTGACCTCCGGCTTTAACCAGAAACCCGACAACCTGAACGGAAAGCTCTTTTCGAGAATCAACCTGAACCCCAAGAACTGGCTCAGCGGGCTCGGCACTTTATTCACCTTCAGAGAGCCAAAAAACCAGGACGATGTGGCGTCGGTACACTTGGCTTTTTTGGGCATCCGCCCGTGGGGAGAGATAAAATCGGAACTGGAAACAAAATTCACCCTGGATGGGGCCACGGCGCTGACAAAGGTGTTGCCCGTCGTGGGGGCGGCCTCCTCCAGCCTGCTGGACGTGGACAATGCCGCCGTGCGTCTCTCCGGGCCAGCAGCCCCCAATGCGCCTTCTCTGAACAACGCGCCCGCCACGCCCACCTCCCTGATCCCCGCAGACCCCAGCGCAGCGCTGGCCACAGGCATCAGCGGTGTGACACCGCGCAGCGCCACCCTGGGACAGGAGACCATCATGCAATACCGGGCGGCGCAGGCCCTGATGCAGAATGTGGCGCTGCTGAACAACACCATCAAAAACGCGCCGCTGAACAAAAAGTACGAGCCCTACGTGGTGAGCCTGCAGGTGACGCTGATGCCCTACAGCCGTGACCAGCCGTATGATGTGTACACGGACATCACCTTTCTGGATGCGCTCTCAGACGGCCACACCCACAGCGGGAATGAAAAAAAGCTGGTGCCGCGAGTGGTCCCGCTGCTGGTCACGGACGACCTGGAGTCGGTGTCCAGCAGCCGTGCCAGCCGCAAGATCATGCAGCTGAATGCGGCCCTGGCGGCAGCGGTGCCGCAGATCTCCGGCAGCGGCAGCTACCAGAAGTACAAGGACGCGATGGAAAAATTTATGGGAGAGGAGACCAATGCGCTGGTGACGGTGGCGCGCATGCAGGACAACATCTTCCGCGTGCGCTTTGGCGCGAGCGTGCAGGCCACCAAAAAGAAGTACGCCGTCATCCCGCAGGCACACACGATCCACCTGCTGCTGCTCTACCCCAAGACGGCAGGAAAGGACACAGAGGAGCAGTTCTACACCTGCAATGCAGTGGCCATCACGGAGCTGCGGGAGGCGAGCACCGGCAACCTCCTGCGCAAGCCCCGGCTGGGTGAAATCCAGACCGCGTTTTCAGATGCAGTGAAGCCGCTGGTGGACGCCCAGATTTTCAAGCCCGAACTCTACCGGGCGGACAACCTGCTGGAGCTGACCAACTATGTGCGCCTGAATGATTACGTGAGCTTTCAAAACCTGGCGGTGGACCTGCTGACCCGCAACATGAACTGGCTGATGTCCACGGACTTGTCCAATCAGGCGCTGAGCTACCCCGTGGCGCCCACCCCGGCCTATCCAGCCGGGTATTCCATCCTGCTGAGCAAAGAGCGCGACTACGAAAAGAAGAGCCGGGATCTGGTGATGATGCTGTGGTCCTCCCTCTCCCAGATCTTTGGCCGCAGCTTTTACTCCACTGACACTGTGGACCTCCCGGTGGCCAAGCACCCCAAGCTGGCTCAACATCCTGGCAGCGTGCTGGCCACGGACGACGGCACCAAGCTGACCCTGCGCTACACAGGCCTGAAAAACCTGGACGCAACCACCCTGCCCGAGGTGAAGGTGCAGCTGAATGTGAGCCCGACTGAATGGAGGCCCTACAGCGGCGTCATGTTGCCTCCAGCCTCCCCGAAGCCTGGCGCTGGGGCGGATGAACAGGCCAAAAGGGACGCCATCACCCAAGCAGACGAGGCCACCAATGCCGCCATCCAGAAGGCTGCTATGGCCAAAGCTGAAGCCGATGCCAAGGCCCTGCTTCACAAGGCTGCGGAGGACACACACCAGCAAGCCCGCAAGGCAGCCGAAACCGCTCAAAAAACAGCGGCGGAAAAGACAAAGCACTCCAAAAAAGTGGCCGCTGACCCCAAGGCCACCCCCGCAGCCAAAGAGGCCGCCGCCAGAGAAGAAACCGACGCCCTGGCTGCCGCCACTGCCGCCAAAAAAGCCGAAGCCGACTTAAAAGCGGCCGCAGAAAAGGCAGCTGCCGACGCCGTGGCTGCCGCGCAAGCTGCGGCCAATGCTGTCCAAGAACTCTTTGCCAAAGAGGATGCCGACTCCAAGGCGCATGACAGCCTGCCTCTTTTGCACGAGCCCGTGACCCTCCTGCCCACCAAGGCTCTTTCCCTGGACGCCACCTCGGCCCTGCTGGTGGAGTTTGAAAGCCTTAAAAAGTATAACAAGGACCCGGAAAAAGCCAGCTATGTGATGCAAGTGGAAGTTCCCGAGACCAAGCCCGCACTGGTCAATCTGCAGAGAACCACGCCCACTGCAGACAAGCCCACTCCGGCCAAGTCCGGCGCCTCGCTGAAGGCCAGCACGATGACGATCACCAAGAAGGCCGATGGCACAGGCACCTATTCCTTCAGCCTGGTGATCAAGAGCGCCGGCTACAAAAACTACACGCTGAGCCTGAACGGCGCCGGTCTGGCCACACAGACGCTCAGCCCCGTGCAGCTGGCCACCGGCCCCAACGCCGCCACCCCGGTGGTGCAGCAGACGGGAGACGGGGAGTACAGCATCACCTCCAACAATCCCGCCCCGGCAGAGACGACCCCGCTGGCCCTGCAATGCCAGATCCCCCTCTCCCTGCAAAACTTTGACGCCAGCAACAAGCTCTTCATCACCGTGAGCGCAGGAGAAAAGATCAATCCCAAGGACAACTCCGTCCCGCCCGAAGATCCCGCGAAGCTGGAGGTGAACGTGGTGGAGGCTCCTGCGTCAGGAAAGTAGGCCGCAACTCGTCTGAGGGAAAGCACGAACCACCGACAAGAAGCCCTGCCTGCAGCCAGACGCGTGCCGTCCCCTGGCAGCACCTGGGGCCGCCGCACCCACATAGTAACCGCCTGCCACAGCAAACCCATATCCTCAATCGTCTCATGAATGCCCAGCACCTGCGCCGCCGGCCTCTGCCGCTTTGTTTGCACCTCATCTTCAGCGTCTGCCTCACGATGGGGACGGGCCTGCTATTCCACCCCTCCCCATGCCCAGCCTTTGAAGGAGATGAGCACAAGGATCTGGGAAACATCTCCATCGCCGCGAATCTGGAGGCGCTGAAAGCCGCAGGCGGCGGCGGCAGGACAGCCGAGGCAAAGAGAGTGCTGGAGCTGTTCATGCAAGGCGTGCAGGAGCTGCCGGATCTCCCTCCTGTGACCTACGGAGACATCGTGCTGCTGGTGGACTACATGAAGGACAACTACCGCCTGCTGCACCGGCGCAGCGCCAGCGAGCAGTGGCCTGCGAATGCTGCGGAGACAGACATAGCCTACTTGCAAAAACTCACCAGCGACTGGCTGAGCAATCTGGGCGCTGCGCACGACAACCAGGACCACTTCCAAGGCCGTGTGCTCTACGCCTTCTGGTTCTGGCACAAGCAGGCGGTGGAGACGGCTGCAGAGGGCAACCTATGGGCGGCGCTGCTGATGAATGCGTATGCAGACCACTTTCTGCAGGACTCCTTTGCCCCGGGGCACATCATCTCACCACGCGATGAAAACTCCCAGGATGTCTATGCGACCATGATCCATGACGAAGGAAACCGCCACGCCATGCTCTGCCACCTGCAGAAGCTCTCCGAATGCCATCAGGCCCTGAGCAAGGTGCTGCGCCTGAGCGAAAAGCTCCACGCTGGCACCGTGCCAGAACTGGCGCAGAAGCTCAAGCGTGTGAAACTCCTGCCAGAAGTGGGACGGCAGCTCCTGCAGCACCATGAATGGGAAAAGAGATTCTATGGCGACGACCAGCTCAACCGCGAACCCAGCCAGCCTGTGGTGATGGCCGCATACTGCACCCAGAGCGTGGGGGATGTGGTGGAATCCTATCTTTCCAATTCAAAAAAGAACTCCTTCACCAGATACAAATTCGAGCTGCGTTTTGCGGTTGCTGGCGGTCAGGCGGAGCTGATCGATGTCTGGCAGGACTACGGAGACATGACATGGAAGGCCCCCGCTAAACGTGACTTCTACGTCGGTCTGCCAGACAAGGAGGCCAGATATGGCATCAAGAAGGTTGCGGCTTCTGAAATCCCGGAGCGCATCATCGCCCCGCTGCCAAATTATGCCGCATTCAATCCAGCCTTTGCACTAAACATCGGCTATCAGGGATGGGCCACCGGCTACGCCTCCGAGGTCCGGGCTTTGACCGAAGCCGAGATGATGGTATTGGGTGGGCGGTGGGACTATCTCAGGGACGACTTTTCCAAGGCCTACCTGCCGCGAAAGATAGACATGTTTGCCGTGACAGTGGGATACAGCGGCCTCTTTGACTCCGACACATCGGCCAACGGGATAGCGGCCCGGCTCATTCTCCCGATCAATCAGCTCAATCTTCAGCTCAGCCTGTACGGTGGCAGCCGTTATTACAGCGGCAACAGCTACGGCGGATGGCGGGACTATGAGGGTATCCGCCTGGACTGGGGAATGCAGATGGGCAATCTTTTTCTGGGGATCGGCCGCGACTTCTACCCCACCACGGGCGGCATCAAAGATGGCGTGAGCATTCAGGCAGGTCTGAGCCTGGCATTCCCGACATCACGCATCCCAGGTGTTTATAAAAGCTACTAGCCCCCCTCAGCTCCCCGCCACCCCGCCACGGCATGCGGCTACGTTTTTTATTAAAACATCATCCCCGGTGCTACTCCACCACGGTGACGAGCGGGAGGGCCTGGCGGACTTTCTGGAGGTCGCCGCCGGTGATGCCGGTGCCGCCGAGGTCGAGCACCTTCAAATTTGGCCACGTGGTGAAGACCGGCAGGCTGCGCAGGGTGATGCCGGGCGCGCCGCGCAGGTGGATCTGCCGCAGGCGGTGCAGGCCTTTGAGCGAGGCGAGATGCGCATCCGTAAGGCTGCGGCTGCCGCTGAGATCGAGCGTGCGCAGACGCTGCACCTGCCCGAGATGCTGCATGAGCGCGGGATCAATGCTGCCGGTGCTGCGCAGCACGAGCACGCGCGGGCTGATGATGCGGATGGCGCGCCCGAGCTCGGCCTGGGAGGCCACGCCGGGGTCATCGGCCGCGGCGGTGAGGACGGTGGGGTAATTGAAAAAACGCAGCGCCAGCTGCGAGTCGCTCTCCTTGGGCGGAGTCAACGGGGCGGCGGTGTCGATGCTGCCGTCGTCCTCGATCTCGCTCTCTGTGGCGTCGTCGGCTTCTTCCTCCGCCTCGGTGTCAGCGGCGGCGGTGCCGGGCGGCGCGGGCTGCACCTCGGTCGTCCACGCATCAAAGCTGGCATGCGCGCTGGCCAGCGTGTGCAGCGCCCACATTCGCTGCCGCTCCTGCACCCACGCAGCCAGGCCGGCGGCGAAGATGACGAAGATCATGACTGCGGAGATGCCGATCCGTTTGGTGCTCATGAGGTGCGGTGGGTGGAGGGTGAAAGGCGTGCTGCGGTGCGCGGGCGCACGCGGCGGGGACGGTGTATGAACGGCTGGGGTGCGGGGGATGTTAGAGGAAGGGGGCGGGGCGTGGGGGGCAGCGGGATCGTTTTTGGGCTCGTTTGCCTGCTCTGACTCGTGCTGGATCCCATCGCGGGCGCGGGGCCGGGCGGCTGTGGGCATGTGCGGGGCTAGGTCGCGGGAGGTGGAGCAGTGTCGGCGGCGGCGGGGTGAAGGGAGGCGGCGGGGTGTAGAGAGACGGCGGGGTGCGGGGCGATGCGGTGCTGGCGTGTGGCGCGGGGCCTGGGGGCGGATCTTCGTTTCAAGCGCGGCCGGCAGGTGCGGGCGGGGGCTGCGGGGTCGCACTCCCCTGCCCCGGTGGGCTGAGGGAATCGAGAGCGGGCATGCGGGCGTCCGGGTCCTTTTTCATGGGCGGGTGCGGTCTGGCAGGTGATAAAAAGCACTTCACGGGCCGGGGCTTTCAAGATTCCTGCATTTTGCCCCGCCCACCGCCACCGCCGCTAGGGCTGGGACAGGTGGGGTGTATGCAGTGCAGGCCCCAGCGCTCTCTCACAGCCACGCACCTTTCTGCCCCGCAATGCCCAGCGCTCTCGCTCCATCCGCGAACACGCCGCAGGTGTGGGGATCAAGATGATCCCCCTCCGTCGCTGCGGCAAAGCCTCCGGCGGAGTGGGATCGTCCCGATCCCTCAACGCTCACGCAAAGACCAGCGCTCACGCGTCTGCACAAAGGGCCGGGGTCGCATAGACCAGCGCTCACGCACAGCCGCTCACCTTTCCGCCCCGCAATGCCCAGCGCGGCCGCTCCATCCGCAAACACGCGCCTTGTGTGGGGATCAAGATGATCCCCCTCCGTCGCTGGGACGAAGCTGCCGTGTGCGAAGCCTCTGGCGGAGAGGGATCGTCCCGATCCCACACGTGCTCGCAAAGACCAGCGCTCACGCGTAGCCGCCCACCTTTCTGCCCGCAATGCTCAGCGCTCTCGCTTCATTCCGCAAACACACGCCCTGTGTGGGGATCAAGATGATCCCCCTCCGTCGCTGGGGCGAAGCTGCCGTGGACGAAGCCTCCGGCGGAGAGGGATCGTCCCGATCCCTCAACGCTCCGCGATCACCCAGTATTCCGCGTCTGCCAAAGGGCCGGGGGGTGCGCAAAGACCAGCTCTCAAGCGCAGCCGCGCACCTTTCTGCCCCGCAAAGCCCAGCCGCCCTGGTGTCAGCCCTATCCCGGCAACTACGCCGCCGCCGGCCGCACCACAAAGGCCTCCTCCACCTGCCAGCTGCGCGGCCCGGCATAGACCACCTTGCCCTCGATGTCCGCACTGTCGATGATCCGCACCTCCACGGCTTTGTACAACGGCGAAAGCGGATGCAGATCGCCCACATCGGGGTGGGATGGCAAAACAAGTGGCTCAAAGGAGGGCTTCATGGGGGGAGGAGCGAGGGGGTTAATTTTGGGAGTGGAATGACCTGGCAACACCCAAACTCTAGCCCTCCACCTCAGAAGATAACACTAAGGGTTCGCTTAATTTCCCTAGACTGATTCATGACCCCTCATCGCTAAAGATTCGGCGAATGCCGCCACACCGATGCAGCGCAGCAGGAGCATGTCATAGATGCGCCCTAGCCACAGCGAACCGCCGCAGTGCAGCAGCATAAGAGCAGCAGCACCACCAGTGAACCGCCGACCGCCTCACCCCTCCTCAAAGTAGTCCGAGTCCACCCGCTTGATGGCGATGGTCCGCACCGTGGACACACCCACCCCATGCTCAATCATGAGCTGGGCGAGGCGCGGGCCGTCGATGAGGATGATCTTGTGCGTGACGCCGCGCGCGTACTCGATGGCGTTTTTGTGGAAGTCGCTCGTGGTGATGAAGACGCCCTTGCTGGCGTGTTTTCCCGCCAGCGCCCCCACAAAGCTCTGGATCGGCTCCCGCCCCACAGTGCTCTGCCAGCGCTTGGCCTGCACGTAGATGACGTCCAGCCCCAGGCGGTCCTGGCTGATGATGCCGTCGATGCCGTGGTCGTTCGACTTCTGAGTGACCTGCGCCGCCTCCGCCCGAGAGCCGCCGTAGCCCATGGCAAAAAGGAGATCGACGACGAGCTGCTCAAACTTGTAGGGATCCATCCGCCCCATGATGTCCAGCAGCTCAGAAGCCAGCTGCGCATTGAGCTTCAGCTCCGCCTGCTCGATCTGGTCGGTGGGGGTTTGCTCGTTTGTGATGATGGCGGTATTTGCGGTCTACACGGGTGGTTCACCTTCCCCGTTTTCATGGTTCGGCAGCTGCGAGATTTTCTTCTGGAAGCTGGGATAGCGGGCGGCAAGCAGCTTGTTGTCGATGAGGGCAGGTTTTGTCTCCAGCAGTTTCTTGCCCTCATCAGTGATGAGGAGGCCGCCTCGCCGCGGCTTTTCCAGCAGCCCAGCCTGCTGCAGGCTCCACGCGGCCCAGCCTATGCGGTTAAAAAGATGGGTCTGCGTACCCGATGGCATGCGCGACGCGCGCTCCTCCGGTGTGATCCCCATGGCATCCGCGACGCGCTCCGTGGCCTCCTTGCGCCGCAGCTCAGCGTTTGCCTCCGCGAGAATGCGGAGCAGCGGCAACATCATTTCCTGGTAGGTGGGGATGGGCATGGCTACTGATGGAGGAGGTCAGAGCGATCGCCAAGATCTAACATTTTTTTCAAAGGCCATTTACGTCTAGTGCGAAACAGGCAGAATTATTCATGCCGCTTCTTTTTTATGAAAAACGCCAGCTATTTATACTGATTTGTAGGTTCTGCACCTCTAGGTCGAACAATTCGCCTCGATGCCAACCACAGCTGTGTGTCGAAGCAGCACCCCGGCATATCCCATAGAATGATTCAAAACCCACTCTCCACGACGACCGGATTTTATTTCCAGCCTTAAACAACGTATTTCATGGCTTTTCTCAATAAGACATTCCGTCCTCACCCATTCCGCAACAAAAAGTCACATTTCGATCCGTACGTAAAGGTGCGTGAAAGGATTTTTGCCGAAGTAAAGTTTCGCAGAGAACGACAATGGGACACGCTAAAATGGACGTGCCTGACCCAGGGAGCACTGCTCACAGCAGTCCTGACTTTCAAAACCAAATCCACCGCACTAGAGACAATGCCCAAATGGGCTTTAGCCTGTGTCTCAATATTGATTGCAGCGACTTCCCTGTATAGAATCATTCACGATTCGATGGCAGGTGGCTTTTACAACAACATCTGCGCCGAAATGGACAAGACTTTTGATGTGCACTTTGATGACACAACAGCGAAGCCAATCTATAAAATTGAGCTGTTCGTCCGCTCCTGCTGGATTCACTTTTACCCCTGGTTCATTTACGTTCTCCGCATCCTGTATCGCGGAGAATGTTGGGCAAAAAAGCAGCCCGTGTTCATTTCTAAGCTGCATTTAAAACCTCGCATCAGAAACACGTTTTTGTACGCTCAGCTGCTGTTTATTCTGGCAACCACGATTGCACCTATCGCAATGTTGTATGCATAAGATGACTGACATCATTGCATTGAATTTCATACTATTCATCCATGTCCCTCTGGCTCATCCGCGCAGGCCGTCACGGCGAATTTGAATCCAAATTTTTTGAGGAGGGTCGTGTCTACGTGACGTGGGGCGATCTACAGCTCAACCTCTCCAAACTGGAGGGACGCGAGGAGCTGCTGAAGGCGCTGGCGGAAGTCTACAAGGACGCCAAACTCAACAAGCTGCGCAACTGGGCGGGGCAGCTCTGGCCCTTTGCGCACGCCATGCAAAAGGGCGACCTCGTGGTGCTGCCGAGCAAGACGCAGCAGAGCATCTACGTGGGGGAGATCACCGGAGACTACCACTACGAGCCCAAGGGGCCCAATCCCTTTTACCACTACCGCACCGTGAAGTGGATCGGCGAGGCGATCCCCCGCCAGCGCTTTGGCCAGGATCTGCTGCATTCCCTGGGCGCCTTCCTCACCATCTGCCGCATCCAGCGCAACAACGCTGAGGCACGCCTGAAAGCCATGAAGACCAGCGGCTGGGGCGAAGATCCCGGCAAGAAAGGGATCAAAGTGAAAACGAAAACCACCGCAGCGGCAGCCGAGGTGGAGGAGGAGCTGGACACCGAAGACATCGATCTGGAGCAGGAAGGGCTGGACCGCATCGCCATGCTCATCGAGTCCAAGTTTGCCGGGCACCATCTCACGCGGCTGGTGGAAGGTCTGCTGCAGGCGCAGGGCTACACCACCTACCGCAGCCCGGAGGGCGCAGATGGCGGCGCAGACATTCTGGCTGGCATGGGCGCGCTGGGCTTTGGCTCTCCGCAGCTTTGCGTGGAGGTGAAATCTGAGTCCTCCCCGATCGACCGGCCCACCGTGGACAAGCTGCTGGGGGCGATGAGCAAATTCAGCGCGCCGCAGGGGCTCTTTGTCTCCTGGGGCGGCTTCAGACAAAACGTGCAGAAGGAGCTGGCCCAGAGCTTTTTCAAAGTGCGCCTCTGGACGCGCAAGGAGCTGCTGGACGCGCTCTTTGCCCACTACGACAAGCTGGATGCCGACTTGAAAGCCGAGTTGCCTCTGAAGCGCATCTGGACCGTGGCCGCACAGGAGGAGGAATGATACGATGAATGCTGACAACGATACCGCGCTCGTCTCCGCCTATAGAAAATCCAAGGCCACTGTGGTCACGCAGAAGGGATTCGGCTTGAAGCTTGGCAGCCCTTTGCGGGACCGCTGGGTAACTCCGGGTGTGCAGCATGTGCGGCTGGAACTCGAAGGCATTTCAAGACCGCTCGAAGTAAGCTTGCTCAAAGGTTTCTGGAATGAGTGCGCCGAGTTCATGCACGAGGACATTTATGAGTGGATAGCGAGCCAAGGTCTGGCGATTCCATGGCCGTCGGGCAAACCGCACCACTTTGAGATGGCAAGGATCAGCGGCACTGAGTTTCGCGTACGGCGGCTACGGAGCCCCGCTGGAGGGTAGATATGATGGCTCCCACCTTTACTCCGAGCCGCCCCCTCACAAATCCTTATCCCGCTCCCCTTCCCCGAAGCTGGCAGACTTGTACTTGCCAGTCATGCGGAAGTCGCGGGCCTGATGGATGGCGGTGGTGAGCTGGGGCATGGCCTTGAGGGTGGCGGGTGGTACGGAGCCGATGAGGGCATCGATCACGACAGGAACTCCTTGGGAGTTGATACGGATGTTTCCCGGATGCAGATCTCCGACGAGCCAGGCCTCTTCATCGCCCCAGAAGAGATAGACAGGCATGCCCAGCGGGCAGGTGGGGCGCACGGCCTTCATCATGCTGACGGCGGTGAGGCTGTCTGAAGTAAAGTCCTTGTACATCTGACAGAAGGGCTGCTTGGCGATGAGAAAGTCGCCGGTGTCGCTGAGGCCCACGATCTCGGTGGGGCAGGCACCGGCTTCGTGCAGGAGGCGGAGCTTTTGCACGGTATCGAGCAGCGTGGCATCCACCTGCTCCAGCCTGAAATGGAAGTCGTCATCACGGCAAAACTCGAGCTTCTGCCCGAGGGCGCCGTTGGCACGAAGATCGAAGAGCTTGTACACGCAGCGGGTGTCGGCATCGAGCCAGGCACTGGCTTCCTTGCCTTCATTCAGACGCTGCAACTGCCGGGAGGCGAGTGCGCTGAGCTCGTCGAAGTAAAACCCGAGACGGTCGAGCGAGACTAGCGGGACGTCCCAGAGCTTTGACTCTGCGGCAACAGTGGCCTGCCAAACATCAGGCGAAAGCGATTGCCGGGATGGAGTTGTTCGATGAGTTTCCTGGATTCCACGCGCTCGTTGACGATTGATTCGTGTGCAAATGCGCCACTGCTCCACAGAGAGGGTGTCTCCGGTGATGGCTGTGGGACAGCCTGTGCGGAAGTCGAATTCGTATTGGTCGGGCGGCTGGTCATTCAAGGGCGGTGGCGACGGGATCTGGTTTTACCATCTACGGCTGGCGGCTGTCAATCATGCTAACGCTTTTTCGGGAAGCACGGGATGTGCCAGTGACAAAGAGTCACACTCCAGTGAAGGCCGGAAGCCTTTGACCAGCCAGGCTCAACCCCGCCTCCACTGTGCTCTTCCAAGGTTCGAGTTCTTGCCAGGTAATGAGGATGCCAGATTCAACCCACATTCTCAGCGCTGAAATTCTTTTCACACCAACCGCGGATCAAAGCTGAACGGCACCGGCTTCCCGATGGCGATCTTCCTGAAATCCGGGTGAGTGGGATTGAGGAGGTAGTTGGGCTCGGCGGGGATGATGACGCTGGGGAGTTGCAGGATGGCGGAGCGGGACTCGCGGGCCCAGTGGTCGCCTAGGGCCTGGGTGGAGGGCGGGGCGGGCTGCTCGGCCCAGTCGGGCGGGAGTACGGGGGGCGTCTCCACCAGCGTGGAGTCAAACTCCACCGGGATGACCACATACTTGAAGAGCACCGGCGGATTCAGATGCACCAGCGACTCCAGCACCGCCAGCGCCTGCGTGCTGCTGGTGTACACGAGGCTCACGCCGGGGGAGTTCCACCGCCCGCCAAAAAGCCGCGCCCCCTCGCCACTGAAGGCGGTGGCCGCGTGCTTTTCCTTCACGATGCGCCAGGCCTTCAGCTTCATGCGTAGACTCCGTATTCGATGCGGCCGAGGAGATTTTCCACCTCCCGCGCACCGACTTCTGTCTCGGCATATTCCAGAGGCACCGCACCGCCCAGCCCCACCTGCGGCGAGGTGAGCCACCGCCGCGCATTCTCCAGAGACTCCATGACGCTGACCGCCCGGCCCACGAGCCGGGCAAAGCGCACGACGCGGTCTGACTCCGGCAGATCCAGCCTGCCAGTGGCCATCCTGCGGTGCAGCGTGGCCTTGGAGATGCCGAGCATGGGCACCAGCCTTTCCATGGAGACATCCAGGCTGCTGCGCAGGTCATCGAGCTCCTGCACCGGCAGCCCGAGCTTGAGCGAGCGAATGAGCTGGGCCGGGGTGTGCTCCACCACCGCCTTTTCAGGCGCGGCATGCACCAGGCAATGGACGATGTTGCCAGCTTCTTTTGTCGAAACGACACGCGCTGGCGCCGCGGTGGAATACGGCCGCTGGGTTTCACTGACCACTGCCGGGCCATGCTGCGGCGCCTCACTGACGGCGTAGCGGCCGGCGTTTTTCCTCAAACCGCGCTCGCCTTGGTCGTCACGCGTCTGGCGGATCGACCTGCCTGAGGCGGCGGCTTTGCCTTGGGAGTGTATCGGTTGTTTTTTCATTTGATACTATTTCTTGTATCATTTGCGTCATTCGTCAAGCCCGAGCTTTGCTTTGCATCATTCCTCATCGCGTCTTTTCACCTGCCATGGTGCGGGCATGAGAAAGCCGGAGCACCTAGGCAAAGGCGTAGCACAGCGAGATCGCACTCGAAGTCTGCCCTGCATCGAATGCGCGAGTGGCAGCGCCACGGCGTGGAGCGGTGGATTCCCCCCCTCACAGCGTCTTCCAGTCCACCGTGGCGGCTTGCTTGGCGGTCATACCTTGCTTCTTGAGTACGCGGGCCAGCAGGCGGTCGTCGAGGTCGTCCTGCTCCACGGGACTGAGCTCGGCCCATTGCTTGGTGACGCCGTGGCCGGAGCGGCAGAGGCAGTCGTAGCGGGCCAGGGCCTCCACCAAGGCGGTGGCGCTTTTATAGCCTAGTTCTTTGGCCCTGAGCTCCAAAGCGTCGGCAAGGGAATGACTGAGGCGGAAGGTTTTGGTTCGTGAGGCGGACATAGGGTTTATTTACAAACGTTGTAATACAGGCACATGATTGCGTCATCAGGTTTCAGATAGTATTTTGTTCACATGAACATCAAAATCATGCCCCCCATGGCAGGACCTTGCACGCACGCCCTCGGCGCCTCCAGGCAGGCTCCGGTGGGCATGCCAGGCGGGTGGGGCGGCAGCCTGACAAGGCGTGGCTTTGCCCCTGTGAATGAAGCCGCGGCCACGGCATCATCTGCCGGTGTGGCGATGGGGGCTGAGCCAGCACGCGGCCCCGTGCATGGGTGCGGCCACCTGCAGGTGCGTGCGGCGTCTCTGGCGCTGCGCGGGGCTACTTCCTGGGCTTTGCCGCCTTGCGGGCCTTCGTGGGGCTTTGCGTAGCCTCGGCCAGGGCGGCTTCAAACAGGGCGCGGATGTATTCGGCCTTGTTGGGGTAGCCTTTCTGCGCGGCGAGCCGCGCGAGCGCCTCGTCCTTTTCGGCGCTGATGTAGGCTCCGGCCAGCTTGGTTCCGCTTTGGCGTTGGTTGGGCATGAGAATGTGAAAAGGGGGAAGGTCTGAGTCTCAGGTGATTAACACCAAGGATCACCCACCGGAAGATTTATTCAACAGTTTTTATTTGACGGGTGATTACCACCCGGCCACAATGGTGATTATCACCCGCAGCAAGGATCAGCAATGAAATTAGCAGGAGCCTACATCAATGATGCAACGTATGAGCGGCTGGCGGCGCTGGCGGCTGCCAACAACCGCACGCTGGCCGGGCAGTGCCGCCACCTCTTTGACCGCGCGCTGCGCGGGCAGCTGGAGGTGCCGCCGTGCGCGGCTCTCGCCGTCCCCGCTCAGGGGAAACCACAGCCGCAGGCACGTCGCGCACGCAGTGCGGGCTCGTGCACCGCAGAGGCTGCTGCGGCTTCCGCCACCGTGCAGGCTGCGGGCAGCCGCAGGCCGTCTGGCGCGCAGGGCAGCACCACGCCTTCTCCCACCGCAGGATCTGTCAGCGGGCTGCTTGGCGGCGACTCTGTGTCAGCGGCTCCGCCGCCCGGTGGTTCGAGGCTGAATGACGGCGCCGCACTCGCTGCAGGCGGCCTGCCATCCTGCATCGGCCCATGCCCCGGGCGCTGCGCGCAGGGCGTGGCTGGCGACGGCGCGGCCCACGCTGGCGTGGTGGCTGTCGAAATCGGGAAGTCGTAGGCTTCTACATACCACGTTATCGCACTAAATAGCATTTTGTGCCTCATCTTCAACCACCTAACCCTCATCTGCCGACCATGAAACAGACGCTGCTGGAGCTCATGCAAAAATCCTCCGGGGCGCTGCCGCCGCAGCACCCGCGCCGCTCGGCCTTCCGCCCGCTGCTGCCGCTCTTTATGGCGATGGCGGAGAAAGGCCACACCGCCGGGAGCATGGCGGACTTTCTGGTGCAGCAGCAGGAGATCGCGCCCGAGCGGCGCAGGGCCGCCAGCCGCAGCATCCGCAATCTCCTGGCCCGCCACAGCCCGGTGCTGTGAGCCCGCAGGAAGACCTGAAATCGAGCACAATCCTACCGCCCTCATCCGCAGCACAGCCCCCAAACCACTCACGGCCAACCACTGCAAACCATCGCAAACAACTGCCAACCACCGCAAACTCCCCCTCCCCTTCCCCATCATGACCACATCCACACTTCTCTTTATCTCCGCTGCCGTGCTGTTGGGCGTGGCGCTGGTGGTGCTGGGCTGGCGCGCCTGGATGCGCCATCAGGACATCGAGCGCCTGCGCCGCAATGGCTGGCGGCGGATCGCCATGCGCCAGGCACGGCGCGGCTGGGTAGACCCCGACTTTGTGCGCAGCCTCTCGGAGCTGACGCTGCTGGTGCTCATGCTGGTGTCCGTGCTGGGCTGGCTGGGCGCGGGCCCGCCGCACTGACGCGCGCTCTGGTGTGCTGCGTCATACCACATTGTGCTATTCCATGCTGATACGTGAACGTGTTTTCAAGATCGATGCCGCAGATGCCTCCGCAGGCTGTGCCACGCCGGACGCTGCGCTGACGGCCCCTGTTTCCGCCCCTTTTCCGCTGTTTGTCTCCTTTGCCCCCGGGCCTGCCCGCCGTGCCTCCGGCAGGCGCTCCGCCCCCTTTTTTCCCGACACCCGAACCACACTGAACACCCATGAAGACATACGACATCGACAAACTGATGCACGCCCTGAAGCCGGACGGCCATGGCAGCCACCCGCTGGCCACGGAGCTGCACCGCCTGGCCTGCGCGCTGCAGGAGCAGACGGACAAGGTGCACGCCGCGCTGGACACGGTGCGGAATCCCCAGTTTAAGGGCGATGTGGCCGGCGATCTGGCCCCGTGGCCGGACCACTTCCCCCTGGAGCTGGACCACAGCGAGGACAGCCTGAACGACATCTTTGTACGCGGCCAGTCGGTGAGCGAGCACCTGGCCCCGGGCCTGTGGGAGGAGGCGGAGGCGTATGTGCGCGAGCGCTTTTCCGCAGACATGCCGGAGAGCCGCCGCCGCGTGGTGGCACGCATGGACGCCACGGACCTGCGCACGGCGCGCGCGGCCTGATGTTTCACCATTGTTTTATGTATTTTCAGTCTGTTACCATGTTGTGCTGCTTTGTGGTAGAGCAGTGGTCCTCGGTGCCCGGCGGTTCGTTTTCTGCCGCCGGGTGCCCTGGATCTGCCGCCGCCACACGCACACACCCCGATGCGCCACGCACGGGGCAGGCACGGGCAGACGCGTTTTTTTGGGAAAGGAGAGGAAGAAAGGCAGGGGTGGTCCAGCTGCGCCGCAACCAAGAGGGCTCGGCGGCAAGGGATGCGTGGTTCCGTGGGGGAGCATGCGCATCCGGGTTGCGGCGCAGCTGGGCCACTCCTGCAGACTCCTCCATCTCCCGCATCCCGGCCACCTGAGACACTGACGACTGAAGCCTGACCCATTTCCCCCCTGCCACACCCATACCACATCCTGCCATGAACATCGCCCAACTTATCGACGAACTCGCCACGCTGAAATCCCACCTCGGGCCGGAGGCGGAGGTGCGCGCCTGGCACCTGGGCAGCCGCGAGCCGCTGCAGCCGCTGGAGGTGCTGAAAACCGCCGGCGTGACGGCCGGATGGGACACGCACGCGCAAAAGCCCACCGCTGTGATCAGCCTGAAGCCCTGAGCCGGGCTGACTACAGCAGCCGCCAGCGCTGCGGCTCCTGCTGCCACAGCGCCTTCCGCCGGTGCTTTCTGTTTTGAATCACCGGGCCCCCACGATCCCCCCCACCCCTCAACCCCACACCCCACGCACCCCACATGACAAAGCCGAGCTGACCCACCTACCACATCCTACCAGCATCCATGCATCCCCGTTTCTCGAATGATCCGCACAGGCCTGCGCCGCACGCGCCGGGCGCTGATGCCAGGGCCAGCGCTCATTCACAACACCCGCCCGAGGAGGGCGATCCGCCTGCGTGGCGGGGGATCACCTGGCGCGACGTGCCCGGGCATGACCACGCCATGCAGAAGCTGAACTTCTCCCTGCTGAAACGCGGCCTGCTGAGCCACCACGAGAGCTGCAAAACGCTGGAAGGCGAGGCCCTGCGGCTGAAGCTGCACCAGCTGAGCGATCGCAACCGGCGCAACAGCCGCAAACGCCGCCACGCGCTGGAGCAGCCACCGCAGAAGCTGCCGCCAGGATGTGCGCCGCCGGCATCGCTGCCGCAGCCAGGACTGCCCAGGGCATCGCCCTGGCGGGAGTCGCCCTCGGCCACGACCGGGCCGGATAGGTCAGAGAGATCCGGGCCCTCCTGAGAAGGCGGACCCCGGGCTGGGATGGCGGCAGCGCTTTGAGCCGAGAACGAGCCACCAGTTTCTACCCTGAGATACCAGTTTCCATGAGCACCCCCACACCGATGAAGAATCCACCCTCCCTGCCCCAGCCGCCGGTGCGCGATGCGCCTGCGTTTGATTTCTACCCCGAGCGCTGGCTGGTGGGCGTGGCGGGCATGAGCGATGCCGAGCAGCTCTCCTACCTGCGCCTGCTGTGCCACCAGTGGCTGCTGCAGGGCCTGCCTGCGGATGTGCCCGCGCTGAAGCGCCTGGGCGGCAAGGGCGTGACGCCCGCCGTGCTGGCCAAGCTGCCGCTGCAGCCCGATGGCCGCCGCCGCAATGCCCGGCTGGAGATCATCCGCGAGGAGCAGCGGGAGAGGATCGCCAAAAAGAGCGCACAACGCCGTGCTGCCGCCCACAAGCGCTGGCACGGCAGCGCCACCGCGCCGCACACGGCTGGCAGTGCCGGTGCTGAGCCTGACGCATGGCCTGAGCATAACCCGACCGAGACCGATGCGGCAGGGATGCGGTCGCAATGCGGAGGCAGGTGCGGAGAGGCTGCGGCAGACATGCCCACCACTCACCGCCCACCACCCACCTCAGTACCAGAAGACGCAAACAACGCAGGCGCAGCTGCGCATGAGTCCGCCATCGCTGGCTCGATGCTCAGCGGCAGCGCCGTGCACGCGTCCCCTGCTGCCGCAGCGTGCGCGCAGGCCGTGGCTGGCAGCGGTTTCCACACCGTTAGTGATGCCCCGACTGCAAGCCGTGGCCATGCCGCCGGCTCTGCACCGGATGAGGACGAGGCGGTGCGCCACACGCCCGACCTGCCCACGGTGCTGGCCTGGGCCGGGATGATCGGCTGCCCGCCGGACAAGGCGGAGATCTGGTGGCACGAGCACGAGGCGCGGCCTCTCAGCCGCTTCGGACGCTGGACGGACCGCGATGGCAACGCGGTGCAGCGCCCGCAGAACGCGCTCTCCGCCTGGTGGCAGAAATGGCAGGCGAATGACCAGCAGCGCGCCACGCGCCTGCATGCCCAGCCTTCCACCGGATACCACGCCACAGCACGTTCTACCACCCAGCGCAGCGACACCGCGAACCGGCCCGGGAGGTATGCGTGAGGCGCGCAACCAACTGAAATCTAAAATCTAAAATCTGAAGTCTGAGCACTTCGCCCACTTTAAACCTGAAACTCCCCCGCCCCCATGCAATCCACCGCCCAACTCCTGCGCACAGATCGCGCGCTGACTGCCTCCCCCGATGAAGCCGAGATGCACCCGCATGTGGCGGAGTGGCCGTGGCGGTTTGAGGTTTACCACCCCGGGCTGCGCGAGGTGCTGCCGGCGGTGCAGGCCTGGTGCAGCGCGGTGATCCGCCGCGAGCCGCCGCGCCGATGGCTGAGCCTGCTGGGCCCCTCCGGTGTGGGCAAGACGCACATCCTCAAGCAGGCCCTTTCCTGCCTGCGCAGCGCCACCGCACGCGGCCTGTGGAAGATCCCCACCGCAACGGGTCAGCGCAGCCCGGAGATGGCCCACCTCATCCCCGCCGTGGACCTGACCGACTTCCGCGCCCCGCACGACTACGCCCGCTATGATCTCATTTACATCGAAGACATCGGCTCCGGCGCCACCCTGGACAAAGGCGCGGGTGCCGTGACAAGAAGCCGCGTGGCCGAGCTCCTCCAGCTCCGCAGCAACAAGTGGACCCTCATGGACGCCAACCTCTACCGCCGCGAGATCGAACACCAGCTCGACGGCCGCATCGCCTCCCGCCTCAAACGCGACGGCAGCTGGATGGTCGAGGTGCCGCCAGAGGTGGGGGATTATTGGGATCGGTGAGGGAGGGCGCTATGCGGACTACTTCGAGATGAAGTCGACTGTATTGAGATCAACGCTGACCCTGATGGTATTGTTGATCTGTGCGATCACGCTGCGAAGAGCCTGCTTGATCTTTCCACCATCAGTGGTGTAGACGAGCATGAGGTCGTTTTCATCTCCCTTTTCCGCGAGCCAGTCATCCAGATCCTGCCCGGACTGGAAGAGACCGCCGAAAGATTTGAGGGCATCGACACAGCGCCGGAAGAGCTTGGGATAGATCAGTGCGCCGCTTTCGCTGATGTCTTCCAGGGTCTCGACTTTGAAGCGGGAGGTGCTGTCGAATTTCCAGATGCCTTTCTTGGCTTCGCGGGCCTCTTTCATCGCTCCTATGAGGAGGCTGCGGGTGGTCCAGGAGACCCCTTTGTCATAGAAGCCGAGGTAGGCATTTCCGGTGGCGGCGGCGTGGTAGTTGTAGGTCAGCTTGAGCACGTCATCCACCTTGGTGTCTGCACCGTCCTGGAGTTTGCTCGCGCCCTCTTCATTGAGCACAAAGGAGATGGGGCGGCCATGGGCCTCAAAGCCTGAGCAGACGATGCCACCGGGTTTCGTCCACTCAAACGCAGCAGGGGCGACCTCCCAGTCCCAGTCCTTGGGATCTTCGCCGAGCCACGTGAGCAGGCCGTTGCGGCTCTCGATTCCGTGTGGCTGCTTGGCACCGCCATAATGCAGCTCCGGAGTGTCGATGGCTTCAAAACGAAGCTGGAGATTCCATGGATCCTGGTTTTTCAGGTCGGGCTCCTGGTAGCCATGCAGGGTCTGAAAGAGGGTGGGATCGTCTGGAATGAAGCGCATGGAGTCTCCATCTGGCGATGTTTTTTCCCTTACATAGAACTGACCTTTGATGAAACGACCGTATCCGAGTGACATGATGTTATTTAAGGTGGATTGTTTCTATAAACCGCGTTCTTAATATGAAGACCGGCACACTTTGACAAGTGACAAATGTTTGACTTCTTTCTGACTAGAACCCGTTCTGAAAACGCTTTTATGCGCCAGGCCGCGCAGAGCCGCACTCGGAGAGTACGGACGCCGCGCTGGGTGCGTGGGGTGACTTGAGGGGATGTGTGGCTGGCCTGTCGGGGCAGGACTGCCCCGGTTGCCGGCATGGGCCAGTCGATTATTTCCTCGCCAAAGCGCAGGGTTTTGCTTGGGTAGGCTGGGTGGCATCTCTCTTATGGCAAAATCTCCGGCTCCGTCTTCCAAGCGTCTTGTGCGCTACTTTGTTTCCTACACGCGCACGGATGGCGATCTGCCTGAAAAGCTGCTCAAGGAGCTGGACAAGCTCTTTGGCGCCTGCGCGGAGTTTGAGTTTAAGCGCTGGCAGGACACGCACATCCTCCCGGGCGAGAAGTGGCATGCGGAGATCCAGGGCGCGATCGAAGAATGTGATTTTGGCCTGCTGCTGGTGAGTCCGGCGTTTCTCGGGAATGCCTACATCAGCGAGCATGAGCTGCCGCATTTTGTGAACGGAAAGAAGCTCTGCCTGCCGGTGGGCCTGTGCCGCATCAGCCTGGAAAACCATGATCTGAAGGGGCTGCAGGAAACTCAAATCTACCTGCACGTGCCTGCACGCGGCAAGCATGGGAAGGCCTTTGATCAGTTTGGCAGCGCGAAGACGCAGGCGGAGTTTGCCTACACGCTGCATGAGAGGATCATCGCACGCCTGAAGAAGAGCCTCGGCGAAAAGACGCCTGCGCCTGCCCTGGCGCAGCCTGCCACCAAGCCTGCGGAAAGCACGCGCGACAACCTGCCGCGGCTCATGCATTTCTATGGGCGGCAGAAGGAGCTGGAGGTCATCGCCAAGGCTTTGCTGCCACAGACGCGGACCTGGGGCGTGCTGATTGACGGGCCGGGGGGCATGGGCAAGACCTCGCTGGCAGTGCGTGCGGCGGAGCTGGCGCGGCCGCAGTTTGACCGGGTGCTGTTTGTCTCGACGAAAACTCAGAAGCTCACGCCGCAGGGAGCGGTGGCGCTGAGCCAGTCCATCGTGCCCGCGTATCCAGAGCTGCTGAGCGAGACCGCGCGGCTGCTGGGGCTGGCGCATGCCAAGGAACTGCCTGAGGCGGAGCGCGCCGCTGTCATCAAGGCGGCGCTGGAAAAGGAAAAAGTGCTGCTCCTTTTTGACAACCTGGAGAACCTGGACAAGGCGCAGATGAACCTGCTCTATGAGTTCGTGGCGGACCTGCCGCCCAGCTGCAAGGCCATCGTGACGAGCCGCCGCCGCACGGATGTGGAGGCACGCCTCATCCGGCTGGAGAAGCTGGAGCAGGACGCAGCGCTGGAACTGCTGGAGGAGCTGGCCGCAGACCGCGAGCTGCTGCGCAAGGCCAGCACAGAGCAGCGGGTGGGCCTGTATGTGGAGACGGGGGGCAATCCCCTGCTGATGCGCTGGGTGGTGGGGCAGCTCGGGCGCGGGAGCTGCCGCAGCATCGCCGCAGCGCTGGAGCTGTGCCGCAAGGCGGGCGACAGCAATGACCCGCTGGAGTTCATCTTTGGCGATCTGCTGGAGACCTTTTCGCCGGCGGAGACGCAGGTGCTCGTGGCGCTGAGCTACTTCACGCAAAAGATCGAGGTGAAGCACATCGCCGAGGTGGCCAAGCTTTCGCAAACGGCGGCGCAGACGGCGCTGGGAGATCTGGCCAACCGGGCGCTGGTGATGCCGGATGAGAGGGAGGAGACCTTTGCGCTGGTGCCCATGGTAGCGGATTTTCTGCGGGCCAGACGCCCCAAAGTCGTGGCAGAGACCGGCAGCCGCCTGGAGAAGCGCGCCCTGGCGCTGATCCTGGAAAACGGCTACAGTAACCACGACTGCTTCCCCAAGCTGGACGCCGCCTGGCCCGTCGTGGCCCCGGCGCTGCGGCTCTTTCTGGCCGGGGACAATAAGCGGCTGCAGGAGGTGTGTGGTGCGCTTGCCAGCTTCCTCGACTTCACCGGCCGCTGGGATGAATGGCTGGCTCTCAGCCAGCAGGCGGAGGGCTGGGCGGTGGCGGCGGGAGATCACCGCCATGCCGGATGGCGCGCCTATCAGGCAGGCTGGGTGCACTACCTGCGCTGGCAGGCAGAGGCCGTGCTGGCCAGTGCCGGGCGCGCGGCGCAGCACTGGCAGCGGGCCTTTCCCGCCGGTGGCACCGCGCAGGCAGGCCTACGGGAGCGAACGATGGCCCTGCGCCTGCGTGGCATTGGTCACCAATTGCAAAAGGACTACCCAGCAGCCACTGCCGCCTTTCGTGAAGTGGTGTATCTGCGCCGCCAACTGGGCGCCGAGAGCACCGATCTGGCGATGGCTCTGAATTCTCTCGCCTTTGCCGAGCGCTTATCGGGCGACCACGCCGCCGCCGAGCGAGACTACCATGAGGCCCTGCGCGTGGCCCAGGCGGTGAGCGACGACGAAGGCATCGCTATCTTCACGGGTAATCTGGCAGTGCTGGCCCTGGACCGCGAGGACTGGCCGCAGGCCGAGGCGCTGGCCCTCGAGGCACTGGCCTTGGCCGAGAAGTTGGGGCGGCAGGAATTGATCGCGGCAGACTGCCACCGCCTCGCCCTAGCCCTGGCCCGACAGGGGCACGGCGCTGAGGGGCTGCCCCATGCCCGCCGTGCGGTGGAGATCTACACCCGCCTCGGCTCGCCCAACCTTGCCGATGCGAAGAAGACGCTGGCGGAGTGTGAGGGAGAAGGATGAAGCCGGAGAGGAGGCCCCTTGGGCGCTGCTGTGTTTTCTGCACGAGCACTCAGGGCACGCGGAGCCGGGGCATCACGCCCGGGGCGGTGGGAGGGCGGGGGCTTCAATGGCTTCGTCTTCGAGGGGGATTTTGTCGAAGACTTCGAGGTTGAGGAAGATGAGGGCGAGGAGGTCGGCACCGAAGGCCATGATGCGCTCCACGCCATCGCGGGTGAAGATCTCGCGCTGCGACTGGTTGAGGCTGTCCACGGTGAGGAAGCCGTAGATGTTCTGTTTGTCGGCCGGGGTGGCCCGGTGCATGATGGGGACGACGAGGGTGGCATTATACCACTCCTTCCAGCGGGGATTGTTGTTGGTGTAGTGGCCTTCTTTTTCCAGCTTCCTGAGGTCGTTGCAGAGGAACTCGGAGGCCCCGGTGAGGATGTGGCTGAAGTCGGTGTTGTCTTTAAGGGGGTAGGCTTCCTTGCGGACTTCGCGCTCGGTGAAGAGGGTGGCGGTCTCGTGGTCGCGCGCGAGGGTGATGATGTAGTGGTCCCTGGGGTCGATGAGGGCGGCGGCCTTGTCCTCCATGTCGCAGAGGGTTTTCACCATTTTGCCGGTGACCTGCACTTTGACGGAGAGAGAGATTTTTTCGTCGATCTTGAGCATCTGAAAATGATTGGTGATCATTTTCATGAGGATGGCGACGACCTTCTCCACGGAGCGCTCCATGATGCCGCGCAGCTTTTTGTTTCGGTAGCTGAAGCGGTAGGGGTAGATGCCGCTGCCAAACTGCGTGTAGATGGTCTGGCGGGTGTCACGCATGACCTCGTAGTAAAAGCCGGACTGCTCGGAGATGAGGCGCTTGAGGAGGTCGTCGTAGTCCTTGTGGTTCTTTTTCTGGGTGGCGTAGTCGGCCAGGACCTGGCGGTAGCGCAGAAAGAAGAAGAGGGTGAGGATGATGAGGACGGAGAAGATGAGAAAGTTGTTCAGCACGAAGGACCACGCGGGCATGCTGGCGACGAGCATCTCCGCCAGGGTGATGGCGGCGCTGAGGCAGGCAAAGATGACGGCGAGACGAGTGAAGATGCGCTCCGGCTGGGGGCTGAGCTCAAAGCGGTGCTTGTCGTCATCTGAGACGGCTGTGTGCGTGGAGCTGGCGCCAGCGGCGGTGGCCTCTGCCGTGGTGAGCGCGGACTTTTCGTTTTTGAGGCTGAAGATGTTGTAAAAGAGGGCGGCGATGCCGAGGCCGATCTCCAGGATGAAGACTTTGAAGAGCTGGCTGCGCTCCTCCGGGGTGGGGGTGCTGGTGATGAAGACGCTGTGAATGGTGGCGGCCACCAGGACGATGTAGAGGAGCACAAACACCCAGAAGAGGATCCACCGCATGCGGATGTGAGCCAGCAGTGTCTGATCGAGGGAGGGGGGAGGCGACATGGCAGAATGCAGGCAATTGCTGAAAGTAAAAACCTTAGCGGTATTGAGCATTAACCCCTGATGTTCTTTACGCTTGCGCTGAAACAGTGACAATGTCGTAACAGGTACGCTCACGGTGGGAGGCGCGTTATGGCCACGTGGGAGTGTGCTGGGAAGGATGATCCAGCTTCGCTCCTGCCCTTGATTCACTGCGCGCGCGCGCAAGAGCGTCCAGGCTTTTTCATTACATCAGCGGAGAGGGGAAACGACTGCTGGTCGTGCGATTGGATGAGACTGGGGGGTGACGCATGGCCATCCAATGCGCCAGCTTTTTACCGGGCCCCTTGCATGCCTGGCAGCTCATCAATGTGCAGCTTTTGCAGGATGAGCGCGGTCACGCGGTCGCTGAACTTGCCATTCCCTCTATCGGCGGCCTGCTCCAGCACCAGCTTGGTCTCAGGTAAAACATCAAAAATGCAGAAGACATGGTCCTCTGCAGGTTTACGCGGGCCAAAGGCGGCCTCCGCCTTGTCCATGGCGGCTGCCAGAGCTTCGACAGCCTGTGGAGAGCCCTTGGCCAGGGCCTGCTGGACGATCCCTTCGAGCAGCGCGGTGAGGGCTTTGGCCACGTCTTCACGGTAGGGCCCGCTTCTGGGCTGCTGCGTGCTGCCTAATGACTGGAATGCGGATGCAGGCAGGCTGAGCCCGATGCGCGGCTTGCCTCTGAAATGCTCCGTGGTGATGTATTTGCGAAGGTGATCCCACGCCTGCGCTTTCACCTCATCTTGCATGGTGAACCTGAAAAGACGTGCCACGCAGAGGTCGAGCTCGCCGACAAACTGCCAGTTAATCTTGGTCAGCAGCCCAACAAGCTTGGTGTGAGTGCCGTCTGCATAGATCAGCCACTTCGTATTGAACTCGACCGGGGCGTGCCCGGTGATGTTCAGCGTCCGCAGCGAATTGGCCTGGGTTTTCCAAAAGTCGATCAGATCGCCGAAAATGGTGCGGGTCTGGATATAATCCCCTGTGACATTCAGACGCTTTTGCAGCTCTTTGAGAAGAGCCTCGCTTTCGTATGAGTGTAGGACCTCTGGCATATTGTCAAAAACGTGACGGAAACCCCGGAACTTTGCCAAGTTTGGCAATTCCCCATACTGTTCTTATCCCCGGAATTGGCGTTATTGCAAACAAACTTTAGGCTTATGCCCTTGGGCGCATCACTGAGAATGGCAGCAGCCGATCAAGTGAATGAAGCGTGCCAGCCAGCCAATATCCCGGAAAGACCTGGAAGGAGAAAAGAGAGCTGCGGGAGGTGGCAATAGGTTTGTTGGAGCCACAGCCGGGCTGCCCTGAATATCCTGCAGTTTTAGGGCTCATGCTGCATGCGGCTTCCAACGCAAAGGCCAGAGCACTGAGGCTACAGCAAAGACTCGTCCAAGCCAGGAAAAAGAAACCTCAAAACAACTCCTCTTGTCATGAAAAATCTGATTCTAACATGCTTTGTCAGTTTGTATGCCAGCCTTGCCGCTGTGCCCCAGGCAGCCGGTCAGGAGCGGGGACATCTGGCCGCCAGCGCACAGTCTGGCCATGCCAAGGCTGCAGCGCCCGCCTTTGTCCGGGTGCAGCTCGTGGGAGATAATGCCCGCGCACCGCAACGAGCCACAGCAACCCAAAAACCCATGAGCGTGGGTGCCATCTGGATCGCCGCATTGATCATGGTGATCTATGTCTCCGTACCAGCGGGAATCGTGCTGCTGCTGCTGCCACGCAACCGCAGCACCGCTGACGACGAGCCGAAGAGCATGCCCCCGCGCAAGAAGATGAAGAAGCCTGGCGATCGCGGCGACCACCCCTTGCATGCGTGGCTGTGGCCGCAACCTCGCCATGCCTGACCCGATGCGTCAAGGAGGCCAGATGAAACAAAGGTATCGCTACCCATCCAGCCAGCCGCATCTGCCGTTTCTTGGGCCTCGTTTTTCTCAAGATCATCATTCTCTGCCTCTCCCACATGGGCCTCCATCTGCTCCGATCTTCGATTGCTGGCAGTGGATTCGAAGATGATTCGTGCATTTGGGGCTGACTGATTTCCGACGGTTTGATTTTGGCGCATAGGATCGGTGTCAGCGACGCGTCGAGCATGTTTTTTAGGCGGTTTTTGCTGGCGGTTTGCGGGAGTTGGCTTTGGGTGTGGGGGCTGGCTTTTTTGAGACCGGCTTTTTTTGAATCCAACCTGCTTTTCTGCCATGAAGAAGATTTTTGTTTCGGCTGTGATGGTGTGCTTGTTTGTGTTATGGGCTGGTATGGCGCGCGGGGAGGATGCGCGGAAGGGGAAGGCGGCTGTGGCGGGGGCGAAGGCGCCTGCGGTGGCTGCTGTGCCGGGGTTTCCGGGGGAGGAGGAGTTTACGGCGCTGCGCATGGCCTTCGCTGCACAGCCGGGCTACAGCCCTTTCTGGAAGATGGATGAGGAACGCGATGCGGTGATGAAGGCGGCACGCGCGAAGGACTATAAGATGGCGGTGGAGCTGGCGAAGGCCTGGCTGGTGAAGGTGCCGGTGGATGCGGAGATGCATTACCTGCGCGGGCATTTCCTGAAGAAGACGGGCGATGTGGCGGGCAGCATGTACCACTTTCACTGCTTCTACGGCCTGATGCGGTCGATCACGGCCAAGGGGGATGGCAAAACGGCGGAGTCGGCGTGGAAGGTGATCTCTGTGGCGGAGGAGTATGCGCTGCTGAATGAGCTGGATGCACAGGTGCTGGAGCAGTCGCTGGAGGGCGCGTGTGACAGGCTGCTGGCGAAGATGCCGGATGGGTCGGAGCGGGAGTTTTATTTTGATGTGTCGATCTCTCTGGCGGCGACGGCGAATGCGCTGGGCACGGGGAAGAAGGAGTGAGGCGGGTGGGCGGGATTCTGAAAACTGAAAACTGAAAGCTGAAAGCTGGAAATTAAATCGAGGTGGCGCGTGCGGTGTGGGTGGAGATGGGGGCGCTGGATGCCGCACTCGGAGAGTGCGAACCACGCCGCGCTGGGTGGGACGGGTGTGCTGGAGGAAAACTGCGAGAGCATGGGGACGCTCGGCGGAGGCTGGGGGACCAGCCTCCCTACCCCGGCGCTGGGTGGCGCGGGCGGTGTGCGTGGAGATGGGGGCGCTGGATGCCGCACTCGGAGAGTGCGGACCACGCCGCGCTGGGTGGTTGCGGGTGCGCTGGAGGAAAACTGCGAGAGCATGGGGACGCCCGGCGGAGGCTGGGGGACCAGCCTCCCTACCCCGGTGCTGGGTGGCGCGGGGGAGGATTGCGCGGGGGTGTGCGGGGTGGTAGGGTGGGTGCTATGAGGAGTTTCCTGGGCCTTGGGCTGATGCTGGCGGCGGTGCTGTGTGGTGGCACGGCGGGGCTGGCTGACGTGCCTGCCAGACTAACGAAGTATGAGATCGCATTTGGCCCGTGGAGGCCGGTGATGGTGAATGCGGTGACGCAGGAGGGACGCGCGAGCTTTGAGGGGCAGCGGTCGGAGGTGAAAGTGAGGATGCTGACGGACACGCAGGTGGTCGTGTACCCCTTTGTATGCTGGCGTGAGCCACATTCTGGTATTTTGTGCTTTGGGATGGAGTCGCGCTTTTATGTGTGCCTGGCGGACCGGGTGCTGGGGCTGCCGGGGGAGATGTGGGAGGGGGCGGCCTGCATCGAGGTTTTCCAGAGGAAGACCGCACTGGAGGATGTGGTGAAGACCCGGGACCAGCTGCAGGAGATGGAGGTGTTCGCGGCCTCTTCGTTCCTGGACTACAAGGAGTGTCTGGATCTGAGGACGGCGGTGGGGGCGAAATTTGTCCACCCCACGAATTCGAGCGAGATGATGAAGGTGAAGATCGATGACGTGACGCTGATGGGGGAGAGGATGACGCTGCATTTGACCAACGCTGTGGGGGACAAGGCGCAGGCGGTTTTTTCGGCGCGCACGCTGGAGGTGGTGCGGTGAGGGTGGCTGGATGCTGGATGCTTGATGCTGGATGCTGGTATGTGCAGGTGGCGGGGGCGGTGTGTGAGGGATCATCTTGATCCGACCCACATGGCGTGTGTTTGCGGAGGCACGGGGGCGCTGGGAGATGGGGGTGCGTGAGGGATCGGGACGATCCCTCTCCGCCGGAGTGCGCGCTGGCCGCATGGGATGCTGGCTTTCTCACTCGTGAGCGCCGTTTGCGGCTGTGCGTGGGATGAGATGTGAGCCCATCTGGGAGCTCACGCAGACGACGAGACGCTCGAAGGCGGTGGCTGCGATGCAGGCTTGCGCCTCGCATCTGCGCAACCGCATTGATTCGCTGCGCTCACCCTTCGGGCTCCTTTCAGTCGTCTATCTCCGCTTCGCTTCGGTTCCAAATAGCGCTCGTGCTTTCGCAGGTAAATTTGGAGTGCGGTCGCGGAGTGAAGTATGAACGCAGCTACCGCTTTTCGTGGGCTGGATTAGAGTGCGAGTGCCTGGGAGTTTTCGAAGGCAGAGGCTCTCGCGGGGCATGGGGCACTCGAAGGCCGGGGAGCCGACGTACGCCACGAGACGCTCGAAAGCGGTGGCTCCGATGCAGGCTTGCGCCTCGCATCTGCGCAACCGCACTCCAAATCGCGCTCGTGCTTTCACAGCGCCGTTGGGCCGGAGTGCGCGCTGGGTGCGGCGGGCGATGTGTGGACGCTCTCCACGGTGCGGCTCAGGGGCCGACGACCATTCCTTTGGTGATGATGCCCATGGTCGAGAGTAGGGGGGCACCGCGACGGCTGTTGATCTCAGGCGCGGGGGGTGGGCCGTGCTTTTTGCGGATGAAGGCGCGGAGCTTTTCAAAGTCTTCCATTTTGACGGCGCTGCAGCCTCTGAGGGAGAGGGTGTCGAGGTTGCCAAGCTGGAAGAGGGGGCTGATGTCGTCGAGACTGGTGCAGTATTCGAGGGTGAGGAATTCGAGCTTGCTGAGGTGTGCGATGCCTTTGAGCGCTTTGGGGCCGCTGAGGCTGCCGCATGCATCGAGATGCAGTCCTTTGAGCGCGGTGAGCATGTAGAGGAAGTCGGTGTCCTGCAGGGTCTGCAGGCCATGGAGGCTGAGCAGGGTGAGCTTGGTGAGACCGGCGACGGCACTCTGGACGTCGGCGGTGAGGAGCCCTGGGCAGCCCGTGAGGGAGAGCGTTCTGAGCGTGGGCGTTTGCGCAACTGTCTTGAGCGCGGCCCCCTGCAGGCTGCCACAGGCGGTGATGCGGAGACTTTCGAGCTTGGGGAGCCCGGCGAGGGCGGAGAGATCTGGCAGGGAGTCGAGCTGAGAGAGGCTGAGGTCGGTGAGGGATTTGAGGTCGGTGAGGGCGCTGAGGTCCGTGAGCTGGGTGAAGTCGCTGAGCGTGATCCTTTGCACTTTGAGGACCTGGAGGGCCTCGCGCACGGGGGAGAGATCCTGCCAGGTGGAGGCCAGGCTGCCCTTCCTGGCACTGGCATGATGGATTGAGTCCTGGTATTCGAAGCCGTTTCTCTTGAGCAGGTCTGCTGTGAGGGAGGCGGTGAGGCTGCCGGAGGGCTTGGCCTGCAGCACGCGGCTGTGGCCGAGGAGCGGCGCGAGGGCGGCTCCGAGCAGGTGCCGCCGGGTGGCGCGGTACGGTGGCTGCCTGGGGACTGCGGGGGTGGGGTGCGGGGCGGACATGGCGCTGAGAGTGGAGTGGGCTGCGTGGCTGCGGTTTGTCTTAGGCGGATGCTGCGGGGTTTGGCAAGGGCTAACCTCAGCCTGCTGAGAAATGTGTGTAATGCGGGGGCTGAGATCGGATGGGGCTCGATGCTCGATGCTCGATGCTCGGTGCTCGATGCTCGATGCTCGGTGCTCGGTGCTCGGTGCTCGGTGCTCGGTGCTCGGTGCTCGGTGCTCGGTGCTCGGTGCTCGGTGCTCGGTGCGAGGAAGAGGAAGAGGAAGAGGAAGAGGAAGAGGAAGAGGAAGAGGAAGATGGGGCTGATGCGGGACTCGTGGATGATGGCGGGGCGGAGGGATCGAGGACAACCGAGCGCAGCGAGATAGACGACCGTAGGGAGCCCGTAGGGTGAACGTATTGAATCAACTTCGAGTTCGAGTAGGAGGACGAGGTCTGGATGCTGTGGGGCGCGCGGGGGTGTTGGGATGGATGGCGTGACTGGGCGCGGTGCAGTCAGCGTTTGCCGAAGAGGCGGTGGTAGAGGACGAGCTGGTAGTAGCCGAGGGGGATGCCGAGGAGGGCGCTGAGCAGGATGAGGAGCAGAGACGACGCTCCGCCCAGCCCGAGCCAGGGGGCGGCCACGCTGCCGAGCAGCACGCCCTGCGCGGGGCCGCAGATGAGGCAGTCGAAGGAAGCGTGGAGAGAGGGCACGGGGAGTGGTGGTGGGCTTACTGCTGGGGTGGGGGGCCTCGGGGGTGCTTTGACCTCATGGTGCTGGATCAGGTGCGAATGATGAATTCGTAATGGATGCCCCGGAGGGTGTCGATGACATCGAAGACTTGCCTTTCCGGTGTGTCCGGGATGTGGATGTAGTGAGCTTTGGGTGCGGTTTCGTCGAAGTAGAGGTCTGCCGGGAGGCAGTCTTTGAATATGCTCATGTCTGATATGAAGTAGTCGTAACCGTGGCCGGGCCGCCAGGTGCGGCCACGGCCGATGAGGGCCTGCACGTGCGGGACGTCCTCGGGGGAGAAGCTGCGGATTTTGACGGTGACGCCGTCGCCATTGAAGTTGATGATCCTGTGGGCTTCGAAGACACGGTGGAGGGAGGCGGGCCAGCCTTGCCCCACCAGCCAGGCGCGTTCGCTTTTGTCCGAGGTGAGATCGGTGACGCCGATGTCAATTTTGAAAGTCTGGTAGATGATCAACAACACCAGCAGGCCGAAGCAGAGTAGCGTGCCACACCCGATGAAGAGGGCGCGGCGAAGACAGCCTCTGCGCCGCTGCGGCGGAGGAGTGGCTGGCTGCGGGGGGACTGGCTGTGTTTCCGGCGCTGAAGGATCGGGTGGCTGTGACATGGGATGGTGAAGAGTTTAGGGAAGGCGGGAAGACGTGTCGATGATTTTGCTCTGGCATGCGGCGTAGCATTGACGCATCCCTATGACGGGTGTGTGATTGAGAGGTCGTCGATCCCTTGAGCCACACACGCTGCCATGCCTGCTGATTTTGGAGTTTTTGCCCCGGTGTTTGCGTCTGCACATGGCTACTTGGCTCTGCTGCACCTGAACTCACCGGACTGTGCGAATGAGGTGCGCCTGGTGCGTGAGTGTGCGGCGGCGGATGTGGCGGGCGCGGATCTGCTGGGCCTGCTGGGGGAGTTTAACTGGCGGCCGACTCTGGTGGCTGCGGTGGCGGCGCTGTCTCTGCCGCATGATGCCCGTGTGGTGGGGGAGCTGTGGCGGCAGTTTGATGCGGGGAGCTGGGTCTCGCCGCAGATCGCGGTGGTGCTTTCAAGGGTGGATCCGGAGTTTCTGGAGGGGGCGCGGCGGCGGCTGGAGTCGGGCTGCCCGCTGGATGCGCGGGAGCTGCTGTCGCTGAGCATGGCGGAGAGGCACTCTGCGGCAGGGCCTGAGGGCGGGGCGATGCGCTCGGCAAAGGCGGCGGCGGCTCTGCAGGCGGTGGTCTCCGGCCTGGAGCCTGTGCCTGAGTGGCTGCCTGCGGTGCTGGCTTCTGCTGAACATCAGGCTCTGGTATCTTCTGATATGGATTCGGGAGGAAATATAGCCCTGCGGTGGCGCCAGAGACTGGACCTTGTGGAGCAGCTGATGAGGGGCTGAGCCTGGAGGGGGCGGTGATGTGGAGTGGAATTTTTTAATTTTTTTCGTATCCGTTAAGGCCTGCGCAGCCGAAAGGGGGGCTTTGGAATGAGGGGATGCGACGGGGATGCCAGGCAGGGCTGGGAGGATGGATTCCAGGGACGCGCGCAGCGCATCCCTACCAGCCGGCATGGGGTGCTGCTGGTGCTTGAGGGGTTTTTGGGTGATGAGTGGGCGCTGGGTGGTGCGGGCCGCACAGGGGACTGTGCGGACCACTCTGGGGCGCTGCGGCCGGGGGCAGACGGGGCCGTTGAGGAGGGGCAAGACGAAGGATCTTGTGCCGATTGTGTGAGAGGGGCGGTGGCGTGGGGTGTGGCCGGGCTACAGGTGGGATAAGGGCGCTGCGTGTGGCGGGGTGCTGCGGACTCGGAGATCCGCGCTCCTGGGTCGCCGGGGCGGGGCAGTGCGATTCTGCTTGATTGTGGCGTTTTGGGCCCAATGAGGGGGCTGTGGCGGGGTGGAAGGGTGCGGTGTTTTTTCCTGGCGGGTGCCTGGGTGCGGCTTTCTACCAGCTTCGATGTTTTAATACCATAACAGGCTATGATGATGGATGCGGAGTTTTCTGGGAGCGCCGGGATGGCGGGCGGCGGTGCGGCGAGAGTGCGCAGGCGCAGGAAGGAAGCTGATGGGAGATGGCAGATGGGTGATGGGGGGACGCCGGTGAGCGCGGAGATCGTGGGTGTGGCGGGGCCGGGAGGTTCTGGGGATGCGAGGGCTGCGGGTGTGGCGAGGGCGCTGAGGGAGGAAGAGGAAGAGCGGGAGAAGGATGCCGTGGCGATGATGGCTGCTGAGGAGGTGGTGGTGGAGCTGCATGTGCGCCAGGGGAGGTCGCTGGCGGAGGTGGCGCGGGTGCTGGGGGTGGATGCGGCGGGGATGCAGGGGCTGTGGCGCAGGGCGCAGTCGCATCTGGCGGAGCTGGCGCCGAAGGAGGAGGCGGATTTTACGGCGATGCGGGAGCAGATCTGCGCGGCGCTGTGGGAGACGGTGGCGTGCACGTTTCCGAAGGTGCCTCTGCCTGCGGGCAAGGAGCAGTCGCTCCGAATGGGGGCGGATGGTCAGCTGGAGCTGCCGCTGCGGTTTTCTCTGCCGCCGGCGCCGGTGCTGGCTGCGGAGCCGCCTTCAGCGCCGATGCTGACGGTGCGGCTGCGGGCGCTGGATCAGCTGGCAAAGCTGTATGATGTGGGGCTGGCCCGCGGGGCGTCGGGGGCTGAGGCGGAGTCGGATGAAAAGCCGTATGCGACGCCGCCGGAGATCGCGGAGGCGGTGCGGCTGCGGCTGCTGGAGATGCATGGTCGCAGGGGGGATGGGACGAGGGTTGGAAGATGAAAGATGAAAGATGAAAATGGTAAACTGGGGCTGAGGGTGGAGGTGGAGTGGCTGGGTGGGGCGAGGGCGCTGGGTGGGGTGGTGTTTGATACCACCATGTGCTGTAAACCGGTCTGCAGATGCCCGCAGGCAGCTTCAGGGAGGACTGGGCGTGGCAGAGGATCCCACGGTCTCTCCTGCGCTCTTTCAGAGCGCGACCTTGAGGAGCATGCTGCTGGTCCAAATACCCAGGGCTGGCGCCCTGGGCTGACTCCTGCGGGCCTTTGGCCCGCGATGCAGAGCCTTGGCGAGCGGTGCTTAGCGCATGGACGCAGTCACACTGCAGCTCTGCTTTTGACTCTTCATGATCTTGGCGTGCGGCTATGTGCCTGCGCTGCTACTCGGCGGATTGGTAGAGGCCGCGGGCGTGTTCTTCGAGGAAGGGACGGACGAAGTCGGTCTTGATGGCGAAGGTGAACTGGGAGAGTTCGGGATTGAGGCCGCCCAGGCCAAAGGTCAGGATGCCGATGATGCGGCCGTCTGTGGTGATGACGGGGCCGCCGCTGTTGCCGTGATTGGAGCGGATGTCGAGCTGGAGGACCTCGTTTTTTTTGAAGATGCGATGGGTGGAGCTGATGGCGCCTTTGACATAGGTGGCGCTGGCTTCGGCAAAGATGGGGTAGCCGATCATGATGACTTCTTCGAGCTCGCGGCATTCGGAGCTGCGGCCGATGGGGAGGATTTCGTGGTCGGTGAATTGGACGCGCAGGAGGGCGACGTCGGGCACCTTTTGGTCGGCAATGAGGGTGGCGGGGTGTAAGCTGGCGTCTTCTTCGAGCTGGACCTCGATGCTGGTGGCGCCTTCGATGACGTGGTGGTTGGTGAGGATGAGGCCGGGGCCGATGAAGGCGCCGCTGCCGTGGGCGCTGCCGTCGGGGAGTTTGATGAGGACTTTGACGACGGCTTTTTTCCAGAGGGCGGCTTTGTCTGCGAGGGTGCCGCCGGGGATGTCGGCGGGATTGGCGCCGGCGGGGGGCTGGTTTTTAAAGGTGATGTAGCCGCGGAGCTGGGGCGGGAGGATGCTTTTGGCCTGGTCTTCGGGGGGGACGATGGCGAGGGGGCGGCCGATGATGCCGTGATCCCACCCGAGCTGGAGGAACTGGAGCTGGCTGGCTTTGAGGGTGTCTGCCTGGATGCCGAGGGGGGCGAGGACGGCGCTGAGGCGGCGGCTGATGGCGTTGTTTTTATAATGAAACTGCCGGTAGGTGGGGGCGGCCTGCCGGGCCATGGTGTGGCCGAGGAGGTACCACTCGCCGTGGGGATGGGGGACGGGATCGGCTGCGAGCACGGGGTGGGTGAGGGTGAGCAGCAGGGCGAGGAGGAGGTGTTTCAAGTTTGAGGTTTGAAGTTTAAAGTTGGGGGAGCGAGGGGGAGGCGGAGGATTTATGATTTATGATTTGTGATTTATGATTTGGGGGCGGGTGAGGAAGAGGAAGAGTCCGATGCCGCGTGCGTGTGATGCGGGGGTGCGGGAGGTGGCGGCGCGGGTGGGTCGAGGACGAGGACGAGGACGAGGAGGAGGAGGAGTGGGGGTTACTGTTTGACAGGGGTGAGGGTGATGATGATGAGGCGGAGGTGACGGGTGGGGTGGGGGTCGGGGCTGAAGACGTCGTAGAGGACGGTGTAGCCGGGGATGTCGCGCCGGGTGTAGGGGGTGGATTTGTCGTTGGCGACGGCGTCTTTGAGGGTGTGGAGGATGGTGGTGGCGGCGATGACGTCTGGGAGGGCGGCGCAGATGTCGGGATGGTAGGTGTCGAGGATGTGGCGGAGGGCGGTGTATTCGGCCTGGCTGCTGGGGAGGAGGGGCTGGTCGGGGCCGGTGGATTCGAGGTAGAGGCAGGCCTGGGCGATGAGGGTGTGGGTGTGGGACTGGTCGTGGAGGGTGAGGAGGGCGGGGGCGGTGTCTGTGCTGGTGTCGGCAAGGGTTTCGGAGCTGGGGGGGGTGCCGGTGGCGGGGGGCGGGGCGATGATGCGGAGGCGGGAGTCGATGGTGGGGGCCTCGGGGAGGGTGGGGAGGGTGATGCTGTCTGCGAGGTCGGCGGCGCTGGGGCTGGGTACGGGGAGGCTGGCCTGGTCTGCAAGGATGGCGGCGGAGGTCTTGAGGAGGGGGGCGAGGGTGGCGAGGAGGTTCTGGACGGGGATGGAGGTGTAGGCGCGGGTGTAGTGGGCCTGGCGGATGGTGTCGTCCTGAGCCATGGCGGCGAAGGCGGCGCGGTCTTTTTCTTCCTGGGCGCGGCGGTCGGCCTCTTCCTGGATGCGGCGGGCTTCTTCCTGCTGACGGGCTTTTTGCTGGGCTTCGGTGAGGGCGTCGTACTGGCGGCGGTCGGTCCAGACGCCGTTGAGGCGGACGAGTTTGTCTTTTTCGTAGTGGTCGATCTCGGTCTGGATGGCTTTGGTGGCGGCGGTGACGGCGCTGGTGAGGAGGGGGGACTGACGGGCGGCGGCGGCGAGCTGGGCCTGGATCTCGCGGCAGCGCTGGACGTGCTGGGGGGTGGTGAAGTCGGCCTCGAAGAGGAGGCCGAATTTGATGTCGGTGACGTACATCTGGCGGGCGAGGTAGAAGGGCTTGGTCTGGCCGATGTCGTACTGGAGCCAGATGGGGCCGCTGGTGTCTTCGCTGAGGTAGAGGGTGCCCTGGTAGTGGGCGGGCTGGTCGCTGAGGGCAGTCTTGTAAATGACGAAGCCGCGGGCGAAGCGGGAGGCGGCGCGGGCCGGGGATGCGCCGAGGTGGAGAAGCAGGAGGAGTGCGAGGAGGTGTAGGGTGCGCACGGGCATGCGGGAGGTGTAACGAGGGGAGGGTTTTTTGTAAAGGGGAGACTCGGGGGCGGGGAGGAAGTTTGCGGTGGTTTGCGGTGGTTTGCGGTGGTTTGCGGTGGTTTGCGGTGGTTTGCGGTGGTTTGCGGTGGTTTGCGGTGGTGGGAAGAGCTGAGGGGGGCCGCAAAGAGGGGAAAGGGGGGGCGGGGGCGAGGGATGGCCACAAAGAGGCGCAAGAGGGGCGCAAAAAAGGGTGGTGGATGGGGGAACGAAGTCCCCTGCTCTGCTGGGGTTTGGCTTGGGGCTTGCCTTCGTACGTATCCCCAGCTTTGTTGCTGAACACCCATAGGAATTTCACGAATGCCCGCCTCCGCCTCAGAGCTCTTCATCGTCGACAACAGCGACAGCGAATGGAAAGTCCGCAATTATCTCGCCGACTGGTGTGAGCTTTCGAAGACCATCGACATCGCGACCGGCTATTTTGAGATCGGCGCACTCCTCGCCCTTAAAGACAAATGGCAGCAGGTCGACTCCATCCGCCTGCTCATGGGCGATGAAGTTTCAAAGCGCACCAAGCGGGCTTTTGAAGAGGGCTTGAAGAAGATCACCTCCATCTTGGATGCCAGTCTGGAAGGCGAGAAAAGGGCGAATGACTTCCTCTCCGGCGTGCCCGCAGTGGTCGAGGCGCTGCGCGCCGGCAAGATTCAGTGCCGGGTCTATCGCAAGGACAAGTTTCATGCCAAATGCTACCTCACCCACGCCAGGCAGGCCGTCATCGGTTCCTTTGGCCTTGTTGGCTCGTCCAATTTCACCAGACCAGGCCTGGAGGACAATGTGGAGCTCAATGTCCAGATTCGTGGCAATGACGTAAAGCTGCTCCAGGAATGGTACGAACGGCACTGGGAGGAGTCCGAAGATATCACGGCAGACGTGCTCCGCACCTTTGAGCGCCATACCAATCCGCGCACGCCTTTCGAGGTCTGGTTCAAAGCATTGCATGAGCTGCTGCGTGGGCACGAACTCACCCCCGATGAATGGGACCGCGAGCGCTCCATCATTTTCCCCCGGCTCGCCCGTTACCAGCAGGACGCGTACAAAAATCTCGTCGAAATCGCCCGTCTCTACGGCGGCGCGTTCCTCTGTGACGGCGTAGGCCTAGGCAAGACCTACGTTGGCCTCATGATCATTGAGCGAATGGTCATGCATGAAGGCAAGAGGGTCGTGTTGTTTGCCCCAAAAGCCGCCCGCGAGGACGTCTGGGCACCTGCGGTGGAGCGCCTGCTGCCGGATCTGAACAGCGGCTTTGTCACCTTCATTCCTTACAATCACACCGACCTGCAGCGCAAAGGCAAGTATCCCGCAGACCTGGCGCGTACGCTTCGCGATGCCGATGTCATCCTGATTGACGAGGCTCATCACTTCCGCAATCCCGGCGGCGCAGGCGAGGGTGCGCTTGAGCAGTCACGCTATCGCAAGCTCCAGCAGTACCTGCATCAGCAGGGCGGGCGGGAGAAGCAGATGTTCTTCCTCACCGCCACACCCATCAACAACAGTGTCCACGACTTCCGCCACATCCTGGAGCTGGCCACCAATGGAGAGGATGCTTATTTCGCCACCGGCACGCGAAATCTGGGCATCCACAATCTGCGTGCGCACTTCGTGCAGTTGGAGCGCTCGCTTTTGCAGACGCCTGCCGCCGCCACCGAAAACGAAGCCAGCGAATTCTTCCGCGTCGAAGAGGCCCTTCAAAAAGATGCCATTTTCGACGAGCTCGTGGTCCAGCGCTCGCGTGTCTATGTCAAGAAGAGCGAGAGCGGCTCCGCAGGCGGCTCGGTCGTCTTCCCCGCACGGGAAATCCCGCGGGTCGCTCCGTACAAGCTCAAAGTCACCTATGGCCGCCTGCTGGAGTCTGTGGAGCAGGCCTTCAGCCGCACCAAGCCTCTCTTTGCGCTCAGCATCTACTATCCGCTCGCCTACTGGAAAGGCCCTTCGGATGCTCCTGAGCTGCAAACTTTCAACACGGGCCGCCAGGCCCAGGTAGTTTCGCTGGTCCGCACTCAGTTTTTAAAGCGCTTCGAAAGCTCGGCCCATGCCTTTGAGCAGTCCTGCTGGCGGCTGCTGAAGAAACTGCTCGCCTGGGTGGAGGTGCATACCAGCAGTGATCATGACAAACGGCGGCTTGAGCGCTGGAAACTGAAGAATGACAAGCTCATCGGTTACGCCACCGCCCATCAGCAGGAACTCTGGCCTTCCGAGGAAGGCAGCGCGGACGATGACGACAACGATTTCATCACCCAGGCAGATCTGGACGCCACCGAGAAGCTGGATCCGGAACTTTACAAGGTGGATGAAATCCTGGACGACACCTTCATGGATCTCGACCAGATCGTCGATTTCCTCAATCTGGGCGCCAAGGTGGACCCCGCCAAGGACGACAAGCTCAAAGCGCTGATCAAAATGCTCAAGTCTGACAAGGACTTGAAAGGCCGGAAGGTGATCATCTTCTCCGAGTTTGCGGATACCGCCTGGTATCTGGACAGGCACCTCAAAGAGGCGGGTATCGAGGGCGTGGAGCGCATCGATGGCAGCTGCAGCCAGCGGGTGCGCAGCAGTGTCATTCACCGCTTCTCGCCTTTCTACAATGGGCGGAGTCCGGCTCAGCTGGCCGCTGAGGGGCAGCAGGAGATTCAGGTGCTCATCGCCACAGATGTGCTTGCCGAAGGCCTCAACCTCCAGGACGCCGACCGCCTCATCAATTATGACCTGCACTGGAACCCCGTGCGCCTCATGCAGCGCATCGGTCGTGTGGACCGCCGGGTGAATCCTGAGACGGAGCAGGCGCTGCTGGAGGCACATCCGCACCTCGCCTCCACACGTGGCCGGATCATCTATTGGAACTTCCTGCCTCCGGATGAGCTCGACAGCCTGCTGCGCCTTTACAACCGGGTGAATCGCAAGACCCTCGTCATCTCCCGCACCTTTGGCATCGAGGGGCGCAAACTACTCACTCCGGATGACGAGTTTGACCCCATCAAAGAGATCAACGAGCAGTATGAAGGCCAGGAGAGCGAGAGCGAAGCCCTGCGCCTGGAGTACGAAGAACTCACCCGCCTTCATCCGGACCTCGCGGCTCAGCTTCCTGACTTGCCTCTCAAGCTGTTCAGTGGTCGCAAAACACCCACGGCAGGTGTTCGCGCCGTGTTCTTCTGCTTCCGCATTCCGCATCCCGACCCCGCTCTCGTCGAGGCTGCGGACGGCGCCGCACGCTGGTCTGAATCCGCTGGTGAGACCGTCTGGCTTTGCACTGATCCTGAGGGGAAGAACATTGCCGACACTCCGCGCACCATCGCCGATCTCATCCGCTCTCAGCCCGACACCCCTGTTCATCATTCACTGGACCACGCTGCTCTCTCCAAACTGCGTCAGAAGGTGGAGAAAGAACTCATCAAATCACACCTCCGCTCGCTCCAGGCCCCGGCAGGTGTTTCACCGGTGTTGAAGTGCTGGATGGAAGTGACTTAACTATGGCAAAACAGTCCACGAACCAAGACAGACTAAATGCATTGGCTCAGCACTCCTTGCCCGAGCCTTTCCACAGCCACCTGGAGCAGGTCCACAAAATCTGCCGTCAAATGCGAGATCATGTGGGCCTTCTCGGGATGAACTTGGATTTCACACCAGACGGCCGCTTTGTAGGCGATATGGGCGAGCTCATTGCCGCCCTCAAATTTGGGGTCACGATTCACAAAAGCCTTAAAGGCGGTCAGGATGGCGTTTGCTCAGTCACTGGAAAAAGCGTCGAGGTCAAACTTCGGACGCAAGCAAACTCGATTATCTGGGTCAAAGGAGTGCCTGACATCCTGCTTGTCATCTATTTGTGTCCCACAAGTCTTAGATGGGGAGTGGTTTACAACGGTCCTGGCACTGTGATTCAGGACACCCAGTTTGCCAAATACAACGAGCGGCATGGTCGCTATGAAACCTCCATACCCAAGATGCTAGCCGCTAGCGAAGCGATGCTTTTACAGGATCAGCCGACGACACTCATATTACACCAAGTGCACTGAATCAATGTCCTCAGTCCCCAACCTCCGCCAAGTCCGCACCTTCAAAGACCTTATCCGTTATCTGGAGGATGAGCTTCACTGGCCTCTCGAAGGCTATGAGATGGAGGAATTGACCTTCGATTACGAACCTGCCGATCTCGGCCTCAAAGACGATGATGCAGCCAAGGTCAAGAGCATCCGACAGCTTCGCCCCCTGACCTCGGACCAGCCCTGGGGCATCTTCTTCATTGAGTTCGACAAGAAGAAACTACCCGTCGTCGTTCTGCGCCGAATTCTGTCCCACCTCGTCGTCAAGAAAAGGGCCTCGGCAAACAAGGCGGCCAGCAAGGCTTGGAACGCCGATGACCTCCTGTTTGTCTCGGCTTTTGGTCCCGAGGACGACGACGGTCGCGAGATCGGATTCGCGCACTTTCACCAGGAGTCTGGAGACCTGCCGAGCCTGCGCGTGCTTGGGTGGGATGGGGCGGACACAGCCATGAAGCTCAATGCTGTCGCCACCACCCTGCGTGAACGGCTCCGCTGGCCGGAAAAAGGAGAGAAAATCGACGCTTGGCAGCAGCGCTGGGCGGGCGCTTTCAAGCATCGCATCGACCACATCATCAGGACCTCTGACATGCTGGCAGAGACCATGGCAGCCCTCGCTAAACGCATCCGCGATGCGGCCAGCACCATCATGCAGCACGAGACGGAGAGCGGCCCGCTCAGAAAACTTCACCGCGCCTTCCAGACCAACCTCATTCACGACCTCACTGCAGAGGGCTTTGCAGATACCTACGCGCAAACCATCACCTACGGCCTTTTCACTGCCGCACTGTCCAAGACCGACATGTACGGGGGACGCCACGGGACCGCCCTCATCGCCAGCAATATCATCGACATGGTGCCCGTCACCAATCCCTTCCTCAAAGAGATGCTGGCCACCTTCCTCAACGTTGGCGGGCGCAAGGGCGGCATCGATTTTGACGAACTCGGCATCCAGGACGTTGTCGAACTGCTGCGCGGCGACAAAACAGACCTTCCGGCCATCCGCGATGACTTCGGCAATCGCACTCAAGGCGAGGACCCAGTGATCCACTTCTACGAGCATTTTCTCAATGCTTACAACAAGAAGCTCCGTATCCAGCGCGGCGTCTTCTACACTCCCCAGCCTGTCGTTTCATATATCGTGCGCAGTGTACACGAGCTGCTGCAAACTGAATTCGGTCTTGCCGATGGTCTTGCAGACACCACTACCTGGGGCGAGATGAAGCAAAAGCATCCTCAGCTAAGATTGCCCACCACCTTCGACGACAAAAATAATGAACATGAAATTGACGAGGGCGAATACTTTGTGCAAATTCTTGATCCTGCTACCGGGACCGCGACCTTTCCAGTCGAGGTCATCGACGTCATCCATCGTACCCTTGTAGCGAAGTGGAAGAAGCTGCGCTACAGCGAGGCGCAGGTTCGTGATGCCTGGAACGAATATGTGCCAAAGCACCTGCTTCCACGTGTTCACGCCTTCGAATTGATGATGGCCCCATATGCGATCGCCCATATGAAAATTGGGCTCAAGCTTGCCGAGACTGGTTACCGCTTTGGAACCGAGGAACGTGCCCGCATCTACCTCACCAACGCACTGGAACCTTGGATGAGACAACTCCACCTTCCAGAATTCGACGCCCTCGCGCACGAATCCGCGGCGGTGAACAAAATCAAAAGAAATAAGCGTTTCACCATCGTTATTGGCAACCCGCCTTATTCTAATTTCGGCCAACTCAATAAAATTCCGTTCATCTTAGGCCTACTTGAAGACTACAAGCGCGGTCTTGATGAAAGAAAACTCAATCTTGATGACGATTTTATAAAGTTTCTTCGATTCTCACAACACCTACTCGATGCGACTGGCACAGGTATTTTGGGAATGATTACAAACAACGTTTTCATCGACGGCATAACCCATCGTCGTATGCGAGAATCTCTAAAAGCCAGCTTCAACGATATTCGGATTCTCGACTTGCATGGAAGCAGCAAAAAGTTGGAATGCTCGTCCGACGGGTCGAAAGAAGAAAACGTATTTGACATTCAACAGGGTGTCGGAATCTCACTGCTAACAAATTCACCAACTAGGTGTGATCAACCTATCTTGCATGACGAACTTTGGGGCGACAGGCAAACAAAGCATAACGCCCTCAAATGCACAACTGCGTGTAAACAGACATGGACTGCTATTTCCTGTCTATCACCACACTTTTTCTTTGTCCCAAAGTCGTTTGATGGCCTGGATGAATACGCCAGCCTTCCTAGTATTGTGTTAGGTTAGTTTACCGCAAAACTTTTCAATCTTTTCGAAAATGCGTTCCGCAGTGGCGGTCCATACAAAAGGCTTGGGATCTTT